>JAJYRA010000066.1 GCA_021794355.1 Thermoplasmata archaeon
GGGAAAAAGCAACAGGATCAAATACTGGTTGGTGCACTACCAAAATCAGATTAAGAATAGACATAAATCACGGATCTGTCGGCTTCAGCATGAATTTTGTTCCTGTAATTTTTGCGAAACTCAAGTTCTAAATGTTATATCGCAGGAGGGCAACAATACCACCGAAATTCTTCAACGTGTCACCATATTCACCCTCTGCACTGATTATCACCACTTCCCCACCCGATGATCTCACCAGATTCATTAATTCTTCGGTTCCCTCTTTTCTCAAACTGTCTTCCAGAACAAGTAAATTTGAGATGGCACCCATTTCCCCCACCTTCCTTATTTCATTCTTTCCATAGGCAACCATGGAATTTTTTGCAAGTCCTTCCAAAAACCGTTCCATATATCTTCTTTCTCTGGATGCTCTGGAGTCCCCGAGAATTTTTCTCACGGCATCCGTGTTTATGATTTCAAAAACTGCATTTTCATCCTCCCTTGTGGATGGAACAAAATAAATCTTCATTTCTGAAGTGCTATCTTCGTCAAGGTAATTCTTGAAATTCTCACCCTCAAATCCTGGCCCCGTTATGATCACGTTACCCCTGAATTTTATGGACTTTAGGTTTTTCTTGATCTCATCAAAGTAGGATTTCCTGGAATAGTTGCTTGCATATTCCTTTCCCGACTTCCCGGAAAAAATTTTGGCTTGCACCTGTAATCCATATTCCCTCAGGAGACAAAAAGTTGCGGACTCATCGTCCATTACTATGAACAGGCCATTGTTTGTTGATTTGAGGAGGGCATCCCTGAAAAGATCTGTTGATGTGTTATCCCACTTTTCCTTGAAAATTTCTATATTCTCACCCTCTGAAACGTAAATGGCCTGATGCTGTCCTGGAGTTCCCTCCGGCCCCTTTGAGATAACGCCCTGAATTCTCAACCTGTCCGTGAAGGGCTGAAAGTTAACCTCCTCCGGCACAATCTCCATTAAAACGGGTTTTCTCGAGGTTTCCTTGCTTCGTTCCATATCATCACTCCTCTCCTCTCTTCTCATCACCGTCTTTCTCAGAATTGTATTTTTATCAATGATGTTTTTGAGATACCACAGATCATCCATGTTCTCTATGAGTATTTCTTTCCATCCTTCTTCATTTTCCCTGATCTTCATTGTATACACCGAGAGAGTTCAATTTGGATAATATATTATCTGAGTGGGTTCCGTCCCAATAACATCTTCCGCAGATGGGACAGTGGTAAACTGTGTCCAGTTTCCTTGGATCAAATTCCTCCCTGCAATTTAAGCTCCCCTTTTCAAGAATGCCGTTGCACCTGGTACACCTTGTGAACAACCTACTTCTCTGGGGTTTTTCCAAGCTGACAACCTGCATAATCTGTTCTTCAATCCTGTCAGATTCCATGTACATTGATCTTTTATATCTCCTGCATATCTGCCTGTCCCTTGATAGGAGGAAACGCTCTTCACTCTGGCATATTTCTATGAGCTCAGTATCAGATATTTCGAGATTTGGGTACATGGTATCATAGCCCATTATGCGCATATATCTTGCCAGTCGGCCAAGCATGTTATCTGCAAGAAATTTAATCTCTCTCTTCCTCCTTCCACCGTTTCACAAGCTTATTATCCATACCACACAGATCCATTACCCTCCCAACCATGAATTCTACCATGTCATTTACTGACTTTGGTTTCGTGTAAAAGGCTGGCATGGCGGGGGCGATTATACCACCTGCCCTTGTTATTCTAATCATGTTTTCCAGGGCTATTTCACTGAGAGGCATTTCCCTAGGAACAAGAATGAGTCTTCTTCTTTCCTTCAAGGCCACCGCTGCAGCCCTTGTTATGAGGGAATCGGAAATCCCTGAAGCTATCTTGGCAAGAGTGTTCATTGAGCATGGCATCACGACCATGGCGTTGAAAATAAAGCTTCCAGAACTTATTCTGGCGGCTACATCCCTATCATCATAGACAAAGGCTGCCATCTTTTTCAATCGGGACGAATCATGACCTGTTTCATATTCTATGACCTGATCTGAATTTGAAGAAATTACAAGGTGGACCTCTGCATCTGCAGTCTCCAGAAATCTTTGGGCCATAATACTCCCAGAAGCACCTGTTACACCCAGTACTATTTTCATGATATTCTATCTGTAATTGAGAAAGAGATTAAATGTTTTTATGAAAAATATTCCTACTTTCTTCTGTTGAACACAAAATACAGTACGAAAATTGAAACTACCACAGCAGCCATGGCACCTACGTATTCTTCAGTGAGGTAATTCGGACGTATCTTTGGACTTGACCATGAAAATCCTGGAAAGGCTCCAGACTGGAGAGCCTTCAAATTAGTATAACCCTTAACCAGAGAACTCTTGTTTGCGATGTCCCAGAATGCCTTCCATTCATGTTCGTAGGAAAGATTTCCAATGTGGGATAGGGCGCTAACGAACTCAATGCCGTATGGATTGAGACCTGTGTATGTTATGTCAAATACAATAAGATATTGTGTAGAGTTGGCAGAGAAGTTGTATGGTATGAGGGACCTATCGTCAAATACATTTGAGAATAGTGTGGTCCACTTGGATGTTGTTATGGTGCAGGATTTGTTGGCTCCATAGTAATATTTAACTGTTGGAAAAGTTGCAGGTGGCTTTGTTACATTACTCAACTTGTTCACATAGTTGTTTACCTGGAGACCCTTGGAATGATGCACCTCCATTGCACCAGATGTATTGGTCACACCAATTAAAGGTGTTAACAGAAGTGCGAATATTATTACGGCCATTGCTACATAGATCGATTTCATCCTTACTGAGAGGATAAATGAAATGACGTATATCACTTTTTCTTATTATTAACAATTATCTCCAGTCTTGGTTTTCCATCTGGATCGGATAGGATTCTTACCATATTTTTTCTTGCCAAAAGATCAAGAGCCATCCTTATCTTCCTTTTTGTGAAATGTTTTTTCCTGAGTTCCCTTATTATATCCTTCAATAGAAAATCGTCATTACCCAGGATAGTATTTATCATCTCTGTAGAATCGTTGTTAACTGGAAAGTTTTTAACAATTATTATGAAAAGAATTAACAGTGCTGGTGGTAATAGGACGTAGGGACTCAACCCAATTACTGTGATATTCCTAATAATTGATTCGTTCCTGAATTTTACAATGGCTGTAACATGATCAATGCCCATGGGGATTTCTTCGTTGATACTTTTCCCGTGACTGATTGTTCTGCCTTCATAATACCATGATGTATTCACATCAGATAGATCATATCCTTTCACCTCCACACGTCCGGTTAAGTGCTGAAAGACAATGGTGTAGGAAACACTCATTGAATACACATAGGGGAAGGCGGTTACATTGACTTGAAGTTCCGTTCCGTTCCTGTTTCCACAGACATCTATTTCACCAATGGTAAGATTGTATATTCCATCTTCATTGAATAATAGAGTGTAGTTTCCATGACCTTCACCTATAATTTTCCCACCCCCATTTATCTTCATTTTCGTGATACTGATAGTTTTGCCATACAGCAGAGTAAAGGTCATCCTGCTAGATTTATTCCACTGATTGTGCCAGTTATTAATGGAAATACTGGGTTTTGACTTACTGTAAACAACGGTGATATTGCTGGAATTATGATTCATGGAGTTGGACCACATAAGGATGTTAAAGAGAAAAGTACCCTGTTGTTTTAGAGGGATAAGACCGGAAAAATTCTCATAAGTCCCATTTTTTTCAATTTCGTATCTCAGACTGTGGCTCAGGTAGGATGAGATGTTTAAACTGGAGCTGTTGATATAAAAGATGGACCTTCCCTTATAGGATGGAATGGAATTGTTTACATTCATCTTGGAAGAACTGGAATAAAAATATCCATTGATGGATGTAAAATTAAAATATATGGTATATGCACCGTTCAATTTCAAAAGGCCCTTAAGTTTACGGGCATTCAGATGAATCAACCTATTTTGGAACTCTTCATGATAGATCAAGGACGAATAGAATAGCATGCTCACACTCCACGTCCCATTGATATTGGATTGAAGAGAATAGTTGAACGTGTTATTCATTGAATTTCCAGTAAATGAGTAAAAGTTATGTTCCTGAGCATTAATATTAACGCTTAGCTTCTCGGTAAGGATGGTAAAATTCTCCATTTCCAGAAGGACCGAGTTGCCGGCCCTATAAACGCCATATTCCTTCATGATGTATCTTCCCTCTGGAAGACATATTTTTCCGGAATAATTGTAAAATGTAAAGTTGAATGCCCTATTTTCCTTTAAATTTTCCACATGTAAGAAAATGAATGAAAGATTCTGAAATGATCCACTGAACGATACTGGAATTGTTGTACTGTTAAAAACTTCACCATTGAAGATGGATGAAACAAATTCAGTTTCATTCTCAAGGAAATATCTGAATTCCAGGTTAATCTCCCTTTTTACATTATAGCAATCAATGAATGAAATGCTTAAGGAAATATTTTTTCCCCTGTGGTTGCTTGGAGCGTGGAGGATCAGTGTTGATCTCCCTGATTCAACGTCGTAGTTCATTCCCTGTACCGTAACATTCTTAATCCCTGACCCATCACAATAGATTGCGGAAATTTTCTCACCGGAGTAAATTCCAGAGGAGATATTTTCGTTGAAATGAATGTGCGGAAAAGAGTTGTCTATCTGAACAACACCGGAATGGGTGAAATAATAAAGATCCTCCGTAACGATCCGTAGAACGTAGTTGTATGATCCGGTCATGAAATCAGTCATATTCAGGTAGAAAGACTCAGTATTGTTGCCTGTGAATGATTTGTTTCCGATGGAAAGTGTGGTGAGGAAGGATAATGAACTTTTAATTGAGAAATTGAAGTATCCCAGAGGAGAAAATAGATAATGATCCTCGGTCGTAATATTCACATGAGGGATTGCGAAATTAGATGAGGAATACAGTAACATAGTTGAATTTGAACAGGCCATATAGGAGTGGACAAAAATTGAAATTAAGTTACCTGCAAAGTGCACATAGTGGGTTGAGCCGGTCGTTCCGTTCATTAGGGCAAGAGATTCTCTGGAATCCCTGAATGCCAGATTACCATTTCCAATGTTCAATAGGGGTAAAACTGTTGACACCTCAAGCTCAGGGTAATAGATATTGCTTTCATTGCTCATAAAACTGATTCCAAGGAGAGTCATCCCATCTTGAAGAGTTTGATTTACAACCGTTTCCGGTTCCATATAATAAGTGAGCC
>JAJYRA010000017.1 GCA_021794355.1 Thermoplasmata archaeon
CCATATATTACACATCAAAGCTCAGGAAAAACAGTTTCATAAAGGATACACCAAAGGTCATAGTGAGAAAGGGCAAGAATCCAAAACCAGGATAATAAGTGTCATGCACTCAAGACTGACCAGTTACTCCTAATCACAGGTTATTTACGCCATGCAACATTTTACTTGCATGATCCAGGCGCCTTTTACCTATTTCGTCGATTAATCCTCATATGTGCCTTCATATCCCTTTAACAAAAGAAATCATCAGAATTGTATGTACGAATTTCATTAAAATTTAAGCCAAAGAACATCATCTATTTACAATTTTATGAATTAGCTCGTCCCAGAGCTCAGCTGTCCTATCCCATGAATACTTCTTAGCAACTTCTATGGATGAAGACCACCATTTATGGGGATTCTTTAGAATCTCAAGGGCAGAAGTTTCAAGAGCCTTCCTGTCACCATCCTTCACCCTCATCCCGTTTATGCCATTTTCTATTGTATCAACGACCCCGGGTACATTATATGCCACAGTTGGTGTTCCCGAAGAGGAGGCTTCCAGAATAGAATATCCCCAGCCCTCAGTTATTGATGTATGAATGTTCAGCCAGGAAGATGCAATAACTCCTGCAAGTTCTCTTTCCCCCAACCTTCCTGTGAAGGTGACAGAATCTTGAAGTTTCAGTTCTTTAACCACGTCTTCAACACTTGCCCTTTGTGGTCCCGTTCCAGCAATTATTAATTTCACATCCTCTATTTTACAACTCATGTTTTTTAAGAGATACACACTCTCTTCCGGTCTTTTATATCGTCTCATCCCTCCAAAATAAATCATTGTTGGCAATGCCGATTTCTCAGAGGGTTTAAACAGATCACTGTTGACACCAGGAGGTATCATATGTATTGACTCCTCATCTATTCCAAGATTCCTAAGATCGGTATTCGATGTACTTGATTCTGTTACAATGGGTGTATTCCTGTAAATTAAAAAGTAGCATTTTTCAATTGCTGTTATGATTTTCGCTAGAATTGGATTTACCTGTCCGGGAAGAGAACGAGCATGAAGGTGATGAAAAAAAACAACATTACTTTTACCAATCATTGTTGAGAAAAACCATGGTATGGCATGCCCAAGATCATTGATAACAACATCAAACTTAGTCTTCAACAAGAATATCGGTAGCGCAAGATGGGGACCAAGATTTTTCCCATATCTGAATATAGCAATTCCATCCAAATTATCTCTTGCTCTGCAACCTTCCCATCCTCCAACTAGAAGCGTAATTTCATGTTCCATTTTACCAAGCCTCATACATACCTCATAGATGGTGCGTTCAGCGCCTCCTGCTCTCGGATTCATGGGATCTCGATGTGCCAGCCAAAGAACTTTCACTGGTAATAATATTACCATTAAGTATCAATTTTTCCACAATTCGGAAGCTTCAAGGGGAATTTCAGGGAACTGCCATAAAAATGTCCTTAGACGGTTTCTAAAAACCTCGGTTTCCTTGAGAACCCTAACTTGATAGGCTTCTCCCAACACTGACGGATACGCCTTTTCCATCTAGAGTCAATGAAGCGAAAGATTCCATTCTTGCGGTTATTAGAAATCCTCCTTAGATAAAAAGAATAGACAGAACAGAGTTACTACACACTCTGAAAAGTGAATTTCTGTGGACCATGAGAAACATTTGGTAAAGACTTTTCACATTTACCTCATCCAGCACATACTTTTCATCTTAAATTTAATAGTTTAACTTCTCTCTTTGGAATCGTAAAATTGCAACATTCACGTTCTGAATTTCACAATGGAAAATTTCTTGAACTCTCCTCCAAAATGCCTTAAAATCTCTGATTCAGACGGCAAAGCTTCTTTAACAGTTCTTACTATAATATTTGGACCTAACTGGTTAAAAAACATACACTCTTAAATGCGATTTCCTTATGAACAGGAATATCTGATACAACAGCCAATAATTTAAACGCTTTGCCATACGAAGTTGATATAATCAGGTGACATGGGTTGTAAATTTCTTTTATTTCCCTGCCCCTGTTGCATGATGACTAAAAGTATTATTTTTGAATAGAAAACTGAATATTTATTTACCTTAAAATGAGGAATTTTATCAGTTTCTTTATTGTTACCATTCTATCGGGAAACATCGACGAAATATACTGTTTTTCTTCTTCACTGAATATTTTAAGTCTGCTCGAAATAAACAAGAAAACTAGAGCACCTATTACTATAAGAATAGGAAGAGTAATGATTGAATATCCAATTTCTATGAGTGAAATATGCATCAATGTGAAGACAACTGCAAACATAATGATGGCAGAAAACCAGATTTTAGAGAACCCAGCAATATCAAAAGAAACAAGATTCTCTCTTTTAGCTAAACTGTAAAGGATGATGAAAGTAACGAAATATACAGAGGAGAAACCCAAAGCCGCTCCGATAAGCCCTATAAATGGAATCAGGATAAAGGAAAGAACAATATTGGATATGAGTGAACCAATACTGGAGTAAAGGAAAAAGGATGTTTTCCTCACAGATGATATGGCTTGTACAAGCATATTTTGCGACACAAACAGTGTGGGAATTAACATAACTATGATTAACGCAAACTGCCCTGTAACATATACGGGACCAGCTATATAATAAAGGATCACAGGTGCCAAAGAAGCAATCCCCATGGCCACTGGAATATAGAAATAAGAAAGAAGTAGGGAGGAAGATCTTACGCTACTTCTTATGAAATTCCTCTGGTCGTTTCCAAAGAATTCTGAAAACTTTGGCAATGTTATATTATTGAATGGTGTAACTATGAAGCTTATGCCTGAAAAAATGAGTAAAGGAAAATTATAAATTCCAAGGTAATAGGTACTCATCAAATAACTGACCACAAATCTGTCTGTGTATGACGCACCATAACCCAGGATAGATGATAGAAGGATGGGTAAAGCGTAATTAAAAATGGTTCTGCTTCCTACAACTCCGTGCGTCTTTCTCATGTAACCGCTTGCCAGAATGCCCAGAAGATAGATAATATCAATAATAAACCCTATAGCGAGACCAATAATCCATCCATAAATTATAGTAATGAGTGAATGAGTCACAAATGCAAGGATGAGAGCTCCGAAATAATAGATTAACCAGATCATAACAGAAATCAGAGCAGATGCCCTGAATCTTTCAAAACCTATAATTGCCCCGTTAAGAATAGAAAATATGATGTTTCCAAACAGAACGATAGAGAGCAATTTTATGTAATATGTATCAGACGGAGTATGAAAGAAGATAATTGATATGTAACCGGAAATGAGGTATACAATGATCAGACCAGAGAAAGCCACTAGAGTGCCAATACTCAATATTTGAAAAAGAACCCTCCCTGGAGAGTATACTTTGGAATTCAAATTGGATGAGATGAAATGGGTTATGGCAGTATTGAGGCCAAGCGTAAATACAATGCTAAATAAACCCACAATGGCAATGAAGAGAGCAATTATTCCAAGATCAGAAGGGGGAAAAATATGCGCGGCCAGTATATAAAACAGAGACCCGGAAATCATCTGGACGCCATTGCCAAGAAACTGGTATAATGCACTTATACCCACATATTCTTTCTCGGCAGATAGTTCCATTCTTCCCTTTATGGCACATGAATAATTAAGTTTTTTAGTTGGAAATCGATTTCCAAAATCTATATTAGAAAAAGAGTACTTATTTAGGCATTGTGATTTAATTACATAATTATTTATACTCTCATGTATTGAATCAATATGGGCCGCATAGATTCAAAGAGGAAAGAGGAACTCATAAAGGATGTCAAGGAAAGATATGGCAGGATATCTGGATCGATGAATGAACTATCGAAAAGACTCTGGGCGGGTAATGAATGCATTTCTATTGGTCACGGAGGTATAGGCATCGTTTCTAAGGCAACGGGCATGGCCAGGAACACAGTTGCCAATGGTAGGGATGAAGTGAATGCTGGCAGGAAATCAAATGGAAGAGTCAGGGAGAAAGGTGCAGGACGAAAGAAAACCGCTGATGTTTATCCCGGTTTACCTCAGCGGTTACAGGAGATCGTTGATCCTTTTACCGGAGGTGATCCAATGTCACCAGCCCTGTGGACAAGCAAGAGTCTTAGAAAATTGGCGGTAGAATTACAGAAAGAGGGATATGACATAAGTTATAGAACAGTCAGGACAACAGTTTTGCATTTTCAGGTTTCAATAAAATTCCAGAGCGGCATATTTACGCTGTCTGCGAGCTACAGACCTAATTTTTCATAACGATGGCCTGAAGACATCCTAATCTACGCTCTTTAGAATTTAATTCATTATAGTGAATTGCAAAAGTATTGTCATCTCTAACTGGTATTGTAAAGTTACAGGTTATGGTCTGCCCCCTTAATTACTGAGACAAAGTTGTCCTATAGTATTAAATATATATTAAGACATGAATTGAATGGGGTTTGGGGGGAACAATGACAGAACGGAGAAAATGGAAAGCGGAAGAGAAGCTGGCCATAATAAAAGAGATAAAGGAGAATGGCAAGGTTGTTGAAATATGCAGGAAATATTCTGTAGATCTAGGCATGTATTACAAATGGAAGGAATCCTATGATACCTTTGGACTGGATGGTCTTAAACCACATTCCAGAAGAATGGAACCTGGAGTGAGAAAACTGATGAAGGAGAATGAGAAACTGAAAACACTGCTGGCAGAGAAAGAACTGGAGAATGCAATGCTCAGTGAATCCATAAAAAAAAAGATGGTGAGGAGATAATGGCCCTGGCAAATGAATATATTCAGAGGGGATTGGGAATAAGTGTCATTGCAAGCATTCTTCACATACCAAGGTGCAACTTCTACCGGAATGATGGATCAAATGAAAGATCATTGTTGAAGAGAGGAAGGC
>JAJYRA010000055.1 GCA_021794355.1 Thermoplasmata archaeon
TTCTGTTGCGCCTGTATCGATGCATTGTAAAGATTCCTCACACTTTTGTCGGAACTTAGGAATTTTTGGAATATTCCTTTTTCCGTCATCATGTGGAATTGCTGGTAATTGAGGTGGATGCTTGTTATGTGCATTTCCTCAATGAACCATAGGAGATAGTTATACATGATTGTGGATTGTACACCTGTGTTGAAATGAGTTTGGCCCATTTCGTGTGAGGTTATGTTTTGCATCATGGACGTTGCTTCTGAAACATATATTCTGTCCATATTCACATGAATAACACTCTGACTGGCTAAATCAGATGGAGACATTCTTTTATTCTGGGAATGTATTGCAGAAGGCTGGATTGCCATTCCCATAAACAGGACCACTATTAATATTGCTGTTATTCCGATCAATTTATTTGTTATTTTCACTCTTTGAGATCTCCCCCCCCCTTAATAAATCTTTCGTGATATACTATGGCGGTTATATGCAGTTGACGCTATAATTATATTTTGTCTCATTTCCTACGGAAAATACCGGATTCAGAAGCAATCAAAATGTATTACGTAATTACCAGTTACGTTAATAACCGCAAAAAAACATAAGAGTAAAAGTGGGAAAGAACACTCTGAATCTGGCTGATAAAGCAATAGAAACAAAGTTCAGTAATTCATTGGCTGAGAATACGTACAATAACGAAATGATGGATAAAGCCTATGCTTTGCGAAATTTGAGTAATGCCAGTTAGAAAGGTCTGAAAGAATCAACCATCAATTTCCGCCATAGGTGATATATAGTATCATTCCATGTTCAGCGCTTGTTTGCGCTGATGCTTGATATTGCTAAAATTGATAAATTTTCCCTTGCCAATAATATCTTTTCACTTTGCAGATAATTCAGTAATTCTGTGTTTTTTCCCATTGAGTCTTTCTTCTCTTCTTTTCTTCCATCCCTACCCTTGCAATTCCAAAACCAAGGATCATGTAGTAAAAGGTTAGGAATGCCGTGAATATATAAAATGAGATATTGTTATAATATGAGGGGAGATTGAATGCCAATTCCCATATGAAAAATATACTGTAAACATAGAATATCATACTGGCCATATATATGGTCTTATGATGACTGAATGCCTGCCACACGCTCCACTTTCCCTCAAAGCCATTCATTTTCCTTCTATGCCTCATTATTGCTGTGATCAGTGGCACAAAGATCCCTGCGTAAATAACCATCAGAATTAAGATATCAAAATAGGAACCAAGAGAAAAATATCGATCTATTATGAAAGGTATTCCGGATATGACTGCTATATTTATGGCAGTGAATACCCAGACAAGTTTACTTCTTCCCAGAAGCCTTATAATTATGTATGTTGAAATTAAGGGTGCAATGAAGGCAAAAATACCCATTATATATTCGAAGGATTTATCCCAGAAAGATTTCGTTTTTGCCCATTGCATTAATGCTTTTAACATTTTTGAAGAAGCTTTCGCTCAATTTGAAAAGGCTGAAATTCCTTGAACAATGAGGAAAGTACAGATAGTAATAAATAGAATGTTAAGATAGAAAAAATTAATGACCGAAAAACTGTATTTTAATGATTCCTATGTAAAGGAATGTGACGCAAGAATAAATAAGATAACCGAAAGAGGAATAATTCTTGATAAGACTATTTTTTATGCTTCTGGAGGGGGCCAACCGGGAGATTCCGGTATCATAACTGTGAATAACATGGAATACAGGGTTCTGGACACAGTGAAAGAAAATGAAGATGTTCTGCAGATAATGGATGGGAAATTCGACGACCTGAGGGAAGGGGATCACTGCCACTGCCAGCTGGATTGGGAAAAAAGGTATAACCACATGAAGTTTCATACGGCCATCCACCTCATTGATGGTATGGTGAACAAGATGCCTGACTATGAAGGTCTTATCACGGGGAGCCAGATATATGACGACAGGGCTAGGGTTGACTTTTCCATGGAGAATTTTTCCACCGAAACAGCACAGGAAATAATAAATAAGGTCAATGAGGTCATAAAGGAAGACCACGACATTGAGATAAAATACATGCCAGGAGAGGAGGCAATAAAGATACCAAATCTTTCCAGAACAGCTCCTGGAAGGGAACTCCTTAATAATCTTGATGTTGTCCGGATCATCGAGATAGTGGGCATAGATGAGCAGGCAGATGGAGGTACCCATGTTAGGAACACCACAGAGCTGGGCCAGATTTCCCTTCAGAAAATTGAGAATAAGGGAAAGAGAAATAAACGATTATATTTTACACTGGTATCCTATTAAGTATGGGTTAATTTTTTCTTTAAGATAAGCATTCTAAATCATGACAGATCTGAGCTGGATAGACGATGAGATTAACCAACTAAAAAACGATGGAAGATACATTCCCATAAGAATTCTGGAAAGTTCCCAGGGCGCCCATGTGAGAATTGAGGGAAGAGAAGTTCTAAACATGTGTTCCAACAATTATCTGGGTCTTGCAAACAATCCTGAAATTAAGAAAGCTGTTGTTGATGCCATAGAGGAATACGGAGTTGGAGCAGGTGCTGTCAGGTCCATAGCAGGAACCATGAAAATTCACGAGGAGTTGGAGGAGAAGGTTGCCTCTTTCAAGCATATGGAATCTGCACTTGTTTATCAGGGAGGGTTGCTGGCCAACCTTGGAACGATCCCTGTTCTTGTGGGGAAGGAAGACGTCATATTCAGTGAGGAGTTGAATCATGCAAGTATAATAGATGGGATGAGACTGAGCTCAGCTAAGAAATATGTGTATTCACACATGTCCATGGATGATCTGGAGTCAAAGATGAAGGAACACAGGAAAGAGGGCAAAAGAGCCCTGGTTGTTACAGATGGTGTGTTCAGTATGGACGGTGATATTGCCCCGGTGAAGGAGATACAGGAATTGAAGGACAGATACGACACCATGTTTTACGTGGATGATGCCCATGGAGAGGGAGTCCTAGGGAAAAATGGAAGGGGCATAGTGGATCATTTTGGACTACAGGGAAAGGTTGAACTTGAAATGGGGACATTTTCCAAGGCACTGGGTTCCATGGGTGGATTTGTTGCCGGAAGTCATAAATTGATAGACCTCTTAAGGCAGAGAGCAAGACCATTCCTTTTCAGCAGTGCACTGAACCCAGGAGATGTTGCAGGAGTTATGAAGTCCATAGAGATAATGGAGAGGGATGACTCACTGGTGAAGAAATTGTGGGATAATGCACAGTTCCTCCAGAAAGGGTTCAGGGATAGGGGGTTCAGACTAACAACGACCAAGACGCCCATCACACCTGTTGTAATTGGCGAAGAAAAGAAGACCCTGGAGTTGAGCAACTACCTTTATAAAAATGAGGGAATATTCGCTTCACCCATAGTTTTCCCGACCGTTGCAAGGGGACTTGCTAGGATAAGGGTGATGCCTTCTGCAGTACATTCAAGAGAGGACCTGAGCAGAACACTGGATGCATTTGAAAGGGGTACAAAAGCACTTAATATTCATTAACCTATGAAACAGATGATCTTCAGCCATCTAATTGACAAATTATAAAATATCTTGTTTCACTACTTGATTAGCAGAGTGAATCAATGATAGGTGCAATTTTAGCCGGTGGATATGGGAAAAGATTGAAACCGATTACGGATGAAATACCAAAGGTACTGGTGGAGATTAAGAGTAATTATACCATAATGGACAGACAGATATTGGATTTTAAATATCTTGGAATAAAGGATGTATACGTACTATCAGGGCACCTTGGGGAGAAGATTGAGGAAAGATACGGAGATAATCATGAAAACATGAGATTTCATTATCTCAAGGAGGAAAAACCAATGGGCACGCTCTATTCCATAAGAAACCTTCTGGAAACCGTAAGGGATGAAGATATTATTTTGAGAAATGGGGATACCATAACGGATATTAATTTTGAGCATTTCAGAAAATTTTCACAGGATTCTGGATTCGGGATGACAATGCTGGTAACAAGGATGAAGAGCCCCTATGGAATAGTGGAAACAAACGGGGACCAGGTCATTTCCTTCAGGGAAAAACCTGTTCTTGATCATTACATTAATTCAGGCTTATACTATATAAAAAATTCTATAAAGGAAATGTTCTTCAATGACTATAATGGAAAGGATGTTGAAATAACGGTATTTCCGGAAATAGCAAAGAAAAGGTTGCTGGGAGCCTATAAGGGGGATTCCCTGTGGATTGGAATTGACAGCGAGAAGGAACTTGAGCAGGCCAGATCAGAATATAAAGGCAGGGTAGATACAAGATTCGGGTACAAAAAAGAAATATTTGAAAATGAAAAAATGAGGATAAGGGAATATCTTGTAAAGGAGGATTACAGTGCAGAAATTACGACAGAAGATGGAAACCTCATGAGAATCCTCACGGGTGACGGGCTTATCAACGGATCTAAAAAGGAATCCTACGTGCCAGGAAGCGTATTAAAAATAGATTCAAAGATCACAATAAAAGCTCAACATACTACTAAACTGGAATTGTTTTCAGATTAGCTGCTTCCACATGACATAGGCATCTGATCCATCACTGTAATAATTCCGCAGTATGGATGTAACCATGAATCCGTGCTTCTGGTAAAATTCTATACCTCGTTTATTATCTGTCCTTACCTCAAGCCTCACCGTAATTATACCGTAAATCTGGCATGTGAGGATGAACTTTTCAATTATTTCCCCGCCGATCCCAAGACTCCTGTATTTTTCATCAGTTGCAAGCATGAGGATTCTTGCCTCTCTCTGACTCATTTTTCGTCCCGCCAGAAACCCGTATATTCCATTATGGGTTGCATATACAAGAAAACCATCGGGCCATGATTGATAAATTTCAAGCATCAGCTCCTTTGAGTATCTTTCAGATAAGGACTTCTGTGATATTTCCAGTATCCTCTTTATTTCAGAGGGTTCCAGTTTCCTGATTTCGTGACTTTGAAGTTCTTCACTGAACATTTCCTGCATGGAAAATCCCTTACTGTCTATTAATCCTTTTTTAGGATTATTCCTCCCGAACAATCTCATCTTTTTCCTTCTTAATCTGGAATGGCTTACCATGGCCAGGGTAAATTGTTGCATCTCCCTCATTTTTCAGCATTTCTATGGAAGACATTGCCTTTTCGTAATCAAGTGTGAACCTTTTGTTTACACCAACTCCATCCTTTCCCATGATGGCCGCATCACCCACGAATATTGCCCTTAGGTCCTTAAAAAAGTAGGATGTACTATCAGGGGTATGGCCTCCTGTCCTTATTATCTTCAGGCCATCCATATGAAGTTCTGAAACTTTCTTTACATTCCTTATGGGCTGGGATTTCATCATACCTGCAAGCAACTTGGATATGAGACTTCCTGCAGGTGTCAATTTTTTTTCACCCCTTACAACTTCTATTTCGCCATCTGGAACATATACCTGCGGATCATACTTTTCCTTTATTAATGCAAGTCCACCTATATGATCTGGATGGTAATGCGTTATGAGCACCATTTGAGGTTTGGCTTTCAGGGTTTCATAATATTCAATAATTTTCTTTCCTGACCCCTTTGTGCCAGCGTCCATGAGTATTCTGACACCGTTAAAAGAGATATCATAGCAGTTCGCCATTGTTCCGGGTATGAGGGTAAACGAGTTTACAAATTCCATGATATTAAAATGTAATGCAATATTAAAATGTAATGCATTTAATTATTCTGATGGGTATCATTTATGTATTATTCTTAAAAAACAGTTCGAGATCATGATTTATATCAGTGGAAAGTTTGGCCTCTATGTATGGGAAAAGCATTTCTGCCCTCCCATCCAGGAGAACAACGGCCCCCCTATCGGTTTCTGTTCTGATAACCCTTCCCATGGTTTGCTTCACCTTTATTATGGCTGGAAAAAGGAATGCATACTGCCATCCCGAACCATATAACATATCATAATATGAAACGAGAGCTCTCTGCTTTATGGTTGGCCTGGGAAAAGGTATGCCTGCAATTACTTCAATTTCCAGGAGATTTCCCGGCATGTTTATTCCTTCCGAAAGTCTGCCCCCCATCACGCCAAGGATTGGTAATCCTGTTTCCCTGTATTCATTTAAGAGTTTCTGAAAATCCCTCTGATTCATGGATTGGGATTCTATCAGGTGTGGGGTGCCCTGCATTTTGGACCCTATTAACTTCATTGTGTTAAAGGAAGGAAAAAATACCATTGTCTTTCTTTTATTCTTAGAAAGTATATCCCCAATCCTGTCCGCATATGCCTGAACCATTTCACCATTGAATTCGGTATATTTTGTTGACAGATCACCTGAATACAGGACCAGCAGGTTTGACTTTGGAAAAACATCCCTTATGGATCTGAACTCATAATTCTGGACACCTGTCATATTTGCATACAGCCATACGGGATCAAGAGTGGCGGACACGTGAATTGATGCCGATTTAAACAGGGGCTCCAGAACAATGGATGGATCAAGGCAGTATGCCTCAACAGATTCTTCCCCCTTCTTTGAGATGATGCAGATATATCTATCATATTCAGCATATTGCAGAAACTTCAGTTTTTCACCCAGACTTTTCAGGTGGGACATGGGTACCTTGCCCTTCTCCTCCTTCAGATCCTCTACCTGGGCACCGAAGGAAATGAGAGCATCCACAAGGTAATCCACGTCTTGCGGGCTTTTCTTGAGATATATGGACATTTCCTCGAATATCTCCCTGAACATCAACCTTCTTTCTCCCTGGTTTTCATTGAGGTTTCTTCCCAGTTCGACGAGTGATTCTCTGACAGTCTCCATAAAATCCGAAACGTGGATGCCAGTTTGCATTTCCGGATCTCCGAAGTTCACAGCTTCCTTTTCTGATATGTTGATCATGTTCATGGTGATTTCCAGGGAATTTGATTGCCTGGCAATCTCTGGAAGGTTGTGGGCTTCATCAATTATTATAACCAGGTTTTCCCTTGAAGTTCTCCAGTTGTAAAGGGTGGTGAGTGCCATGTTTGAGTTTACGAAGTTTGCATAGGGCATAACAACAAGATCAGCATCTCGCATGGCAAATTTTAGGGATTCATAGGGGCATATTTTTCTGGAACGCAGCGTTTCAAATATTTCTTCCGGTGAATTCATGTTTTTCAGGATATAGGACCTGGTTTCATCTGAACTTATTCCACCGTTATAGTAGTAACATCCACCCTCCTTTTTTTCCTTTGTTCTTTTCTTCTTAGAGGAACACATTTTTGAGAGGGATTCCAGTGTAAAATCGGACTCCTCCTCGATCTCCATATAAAGAGGGCATAGATTGGATCTTCCCTGAAGAGCCATGGCCCTGAAATCCAGTGGTCCGGAAAGTATTCTCAGTTCTTTCAAGATCTGATCCTGCTGTGAATTTGTCCTTGTCAGGTACAGCACCCTTTTTCCAGTCTTCTTTGCATAAAGGATGGATGAAATTATGGATATTACGGTCTTTCCAGATCCAGTTGGGGATTCTATAATAGGGGTTTTTCCCCCCATAAGGCACTCAAGAGTGAAATTTATGGCATCAACCTGATATTTCCGCAGATTTATGGTCCCATAACTCTGTTCTGCGTATCCTTTAGTGGTATCTACAGTCACTCAAGCTTTCGCTTCCTTTCTTCAATTTCTCCGGGGTCAACACTGAATTTCGATGCCTCTTCCAGCGTTTTAAGTGCTTCATTCCTTTTCCCCAGTTCAACCAGTGTATCGGCCTTCAGGAGGTAATAGCTTCCATTTTCAGGTGAAATCTCTATGGCCTTTTCTATATCCTTGAGTGCATCCTCGAAGCGTCCCATTTCCATCAGAGTTTCGTACCTCTTGTAAACGAATATCTGATCCATGTTATTCAGCCTTATGGCCTCGGAGTAATCCCCCAGTGCTTCTTCCTTCTTTCCAATCTTGAAGAGTGCATTTCCCCTGTTATAGTAGAAGTCTGGAATGTCTGACTCCTTCTCTATGGCCCTGTTGAAGGATTCTACGGCCTCCTCTGCCTTTCCAGAATCCTCTAATGCTGCACCCAATGCGTTATGGTAATCAGCATTATCCGGTATTATTTCTATGGCATCCCTGTAATCCTTGATGGCCTGTTCATACATCCTCATGGAGTAATAGGCAAGCCCCCTGTTGAAGTGATAATCCGGGTCCTGTGGGAGAATCTTTATGGCCTTGGTAAACTCCTTTATGGCGTCAGGGTATTTTTTCAGGTTAAAAAATGAAATACCTCTCTCGTTGTAATCGTCAGCAATCTCGTCCCTGTCCCTTAATTCATCTGGATTCTTTACTTGTTCTGGCACACTTCAACAATTCAGAATAATACTTTAACCTAATGTTTTATTTTTTGGGATAATTTTATGCGTGTTCAGAATCTCCTCTGGTTTACCTGGGATAAAATATTCCTGTATGTTGACCATCCCGTTCTAACTATATTTGATATATCTACATTGGATTCAATTGATGCACGAAGGAAGTTTATGGTTTTTGGATCCGATGGATATCCCGAACCAAAGTCTCCATAAATCTTCTTTAACTTTTCAATCTCACTGTCCCTCGTAACCTTTGCAATTATGGATGCTGCTGAAACCACCGGATATAGGGAATCCCCCTTGTGTTTGCATATAACTTTTTTTCCCGTGGATTCAGAAAGCTTGCGTGAAAGCCTTTCCTCGTTTACATCAAATGCATCCACATAAATGTGTTCGTAGGGTGATTCCCTGATGAGCATTTTCGCATATTCCTCCTCTATGCTGTTAAGGGTCATATGCTCCATCATTTCATTAATGGTGGTTGATGAAATTATTTTATAACTGACCCCTCTAGCTTCCTTCATTATTACACTGAATATTCTCTCCCTGTTGCTCGGAGATAAAATTTTAGAGTCTCTGGCACCCGTGAAAGACATTGTTTCCTGATCAGAGCACACAAGAGCCATAACCATTGGGCCTATGACAGGCCCTCTCCCTGCCTCATCCAGCCCGCAACATAAAAGTTGAATCATACTGGAGAGCAATGTGGAAATGTTATAAATAAAAGACTCTATACTTTTATGGTTAAAGGAAATAAGAGGTCATGACAGATCCCAAAAAGTCTGGAAAATTTAAGGAATATCTGGAGGTGGAAAGGTTAAAAATAAACCAATCCCTCCAGGACTATTTTCAGGTTATCATTGACGGCGTGAATGACAGGGAAATGAAGAAGATCGTCACCGAGATAAGAAACTACACCATGAATGGAGGAAAGAGAGTTAGGCCTATCCTTATTGCAACTGCCTTCAGAATGTTTGGGGGGCGTGGCGATGAAATATACAGGGCTGCCATAAGCATTGAACTTTCCCAGTCTTTCTTCCTCATACACGACGATATCATGGACAGAAGCGACCTGAGGAGAGGCTTTAAGAGCTTTCACAGGAAAGTTGAGGAGATGTTGGGTGATATAAAGGACAGGGAACATATGGCAGAGTCGCTGGCAATTGTAGCCGGTGATCTGGCCGTTGATTACTCCTTTGATGCTCTCACGAGGAGCAACTTTCCCCTTACTGTTAAGTTCAAGGCTCTTCAGCAACTGGTGGAAATAATCAAGGTCACTGGATACGGTGAGGGTCTTGACATGTTTTCCAGTGCCGGCGTGAAATTGAAAATGAACGATTTAATCAGGCTTCATCTTAGAAAGACGGCAAAATATACACTGGAAGGTCCTCTGTTAATGGGTTCCTACCTGGCAGGAAGGGATCAAAACCTGAATGCATTGAAAGCCTATGGAAACCTTGTGGGTCTTGCCTTCCAACTGCACGATGACGTGATTGGTTTATTTGGTACCCAGGAGGAGATTGGAAAACCCCCAAAAAGTGACGTCAATGAGGGAAAACAAACACTCTTGATGATCAAGGCTATGGAGAGAGCGGAAAAAGGGGAAAAAGAGTTCATCCAGAAGTGCCTTGACTCCGGTGACATTAATGATCATGATTTTGAGAGATTGAAGGAGATTGTGAAGAACACTCATTCCTATGATTATTCAAGATGGCTGATAGAAAGGTTCATCGAAAGCGGAAAGAGGTATATATCACAAATAGATGGAAATCCGGAACAAAAGGAATTTTTGGAATGGTTCGCCGACTACCTCGTTTCAAGGAGATATTGAAAAAGTGAAGGTCATCATTCTTTCATGAAAGTAAAATTTACCCTGCTTCACAGGCAGATGATACTTCGTCATAAATTCAGTCTATTGACTTTGAAGCGTGAAACGTATCGGACAACCCCCATGGCATTTCCCTTAATAGTGAAAACATTGGAATTTCAGGTCCTTTGAACTTATCAGGCAGAGGGAAGAAGAGCTGTCTTTTTATTCATTTTTTTCGTTATACTTCGGACCAAATTTCCTGAACATTTCCCTCATGGCTTCATTATCCAGATGGGTGTAAATCTCGGTGGTGCTTATGCTGGAATGGCCCAGAAGAGTTTGAATGAACCTTATGTCCCCTCCATTTTTCAGTATGTTTGTGGCAAAGGTATGCCTGAGCGTGTGAGGTGTTACCTTTCTCCCTATACCGGCCTCTTCTGCCAGGTTCCTTATAATTTTCTCTACTGTTGATGTGTGAAACTTGGATCCTTTGTTGCTCGTGAAAAGGTAGGGTCCTTTCACATTTTTTTCAAGCTGCATTGAATAATATTTTTTCAGGACTTCAACCACATTGGGTGGGATCAATACTATCCTCTCCTTATCACCCTTTCCACCCTTTATCCATATGGTTCCTGAAGTAAGTTCCGTATCCACAACCTTAAGGTTACATAATTCACTGACCCTCATACCTGAATGAAGAAGCAGGCTTACCATTGCATATTTCCTGAGATCCTTTTTGCTTGTGTCCAGAAGTTTTGTGGATTCCTCAGAGCTGAGAAATACGGGAATTTTTCTTGATCTCTTTGGGGGGGTTAAATTTTTTGGAACCTCAATGTCCATGGCCTTCATGGCATATTTTACTGCCTGAATTGCGAGATACTGGCTGTTCTTTGAATATTTCCTTTCTGTTGCCAGATAGAACTTGAATTTCTCAATATCCCTGGCATCACATTTATCCATGGGTTTGCCCACATATTTAAGGAAAACACCAAGCAGGAAGGAATACTGCTTGACAGTTCTTGGACTCCGTCTTTCTGATATGAGTATAGTCCTCAGGTTTTCAAGGGTTTTTTCGTAGGACTCTGAGGTAATCATTAAAGGCACAATAGAAAGAAGACAATAAAAGGTTATGGGAATTCAGCATGGAAATTTTTGTTTCTCCCATTTTTTCAAAGATCTGTATGATCTGTCTGGTCAATGTGAATATATTTGGGAAGTTCTTTCATGAAACTTCCTTCAGTGCTCTGTCCAGCTGTGGATCAGCCCCTGAAGCGAATTCTTCCGGCGTGATTTCAACCTCAATGGTCGGATCTGTTCCATAGTTTTCAACGCCCCAGCCAACATCTATGAAGTTGAATGCGTATTCTGGCTGGGTTACAACCGTACCATCGATGAGCTTTGTCATTGGGTTTATACCAATGACCCCACCCCACGTCCTGGTCCCCACCAGTTCTCCCAATTTCATAAGTTTGAAGGCGTGACTGAAAATATCTCCATCCGATCCGGCGAACTCATTGGTTACACATATCATTTTTCCCCGTATACTATAATTGGGATAGGGTTGAGGTTCGCCAAATCTAGATATATCCTCTCCAAGGTATTTTCTTCCCAATTTATCCAGGATTAATTGAGATACATGTCCTCCTCCATTGTATCTAACGTCGACTATGAGATTTTCGTACGTAGTTTCTTCCGAAAAAAGCCTGTGAAACTCGGAAAAACCATATGGACCCATGTCAGGGATGTGAATATACCCCACCCTTCCATGACTCTTTACATGGACATATCGTCTGTTTTTCTCAACCCAATCCCTGTAGATGAGATTTCTCTGGTTGCCAATTAGTTTCACCTTATATTCCTTTACCTCTTTCTTTTGGTTCTCAATGACAAGGCTCACCAAATCTTCCCTCTTGTTCAATAAAGCCTGAAGAACGCCGTATTTTAAATTAATTTCCACCCCATCTATTTTCAATATTCTATCTCCTTCCCTTATTTCCAATCCACTATCCAGTAGAGGGGATTTTTCACCTTCATTGGATGGGTCTCCGCAAAATATCCTTTCTATGAAAGCTCCCTTCTTCGTATCAACCGTTATGGCCCCCAGTCTTGCTGAAGGATAATATTTTACCTCGGTGAGATCTCCACCGATTTCATAGGAATGGGAGGTGCCCAACTCCCCCTGCATTTTCTTGAGAATATCTGAAAGCTCTGCCCTTGTTTGGATGGAATGGATCAACTTTGCGTATTTTTCTCTGATTTTGTCCCAGTTAGCAAGTTTTTCGCTGTTCCAGTATCCTTCCCTCATCAATTTCCATGTTTCATTGAACATCTGCTTGAATTCAGATTCTCTTTCTATGCGTATGTTCATGTCAGAAAGTTTTATTTTCCCCTTCTTAAAATCCTTTTGGCTTTCAGGTGTTAAATCTATACCAACGATTGAATAATCTTCACCCTTTTGCAATAGTAATTTCTGTCTGTCCTCCGATAGACTGAATGATGTAATTCCGTCTGCCACTGTTCTTTCTTCCCTCTTGGAAAGATCGTAACACATTAGAGTTCCCTTTCTGGGTCCTCCTCCTCCGAGGTTGTAATATTTCAAAGACCCTTCTATTTTGTTTTTAACATAGAAAACCTTTCCATTTCCTGATTGAAGTGAAGTATAGTTGTCACTATCAACAGGATAGACCTGAATTTGCATCCTGAGATTTTCCAGATCATATTCCACATCTTTCCTTTCCTTTGGAATTTCAGGTAATGCATTGATGAAGGGATTCCTTCCCCCCTTTGTAAGGGAAACGCAACATGGACGGAAAATGGATACAAACCCAAGATCAAAATTAAGGCTGTCATAGGTTGGATCAAGGGCCCTGTTTGTCAGGTAATTCAGGTACAGACCTGAGCTGTCAAAGGATGGTGAGAAGTCCAATGCAGATTTTGAACTCACTTCGTATACTTTTTCTTCGTTCATGGAATATATCCTGATCTGTGCCCTGTCCACCCCCATTTGGTAGGAATATGCCACGAGTTTTGAGTCTGAACTTATATCAAAATCGTTGAGCCTCCCACCGGGGCTGCGATCTATCCTTTTAAGCTTTTGATCCTTGATGTTCAGCTTGTAGAGCTCATGCCTGTTATTTGAGAATATGACCACACCAGAATCCGGAATAATTTTGAAGTTCATGATTATCCCCACTGAAAGCTTTATCTCATCCTTTCTCTCCCCGTTTCTATCATAAATTATGAAGCCGTCCTCCCCGTCTATTTCCTGGGAAACTATGAACCTGTCCTTTCCAGCATGCCCTATCTCTCTTATCCTTCCCAAGAATTTTTGATTTAAGCTCACAGGAACTTCGTCAAATTTTCCCTTTAGGATGGCTCTTCCTCTTGATATTATTCCAATATTTTCCTCATCAAACAGCTGAACTCTCTCAAGATTATCCTTTATGCCTGAAAAGCTGAACAGTGACTTCGGTTTCTGTTTTTCTATCTTCAGGTTTATTTTGTGACTTTTCTTCTTATCTATCTCGTATAAATACAGTTCTCCAGCCATGGTAAAAATAAGTCTTTTCCCAAATCCCCCCATGGTTCTTACATCGTATTCCGTAAAATCTGTTTCCTTCCCGACCTCTTTTGACTTCAGATCGCAGGAATATATATTGGCCGAGCCATCTTTATCCGTCACAAAATAGACTTTTTCCCCGAGTAATTTTGGAGAATGTATGTTTGTTTCCAGTTCCAGAAACTTCCTGAAATGCTTTTCCTCATTACCCCTGTACCACAACTTACCCCTCGTTCCCCCCCTGTAATTCTTCCAGTATGAAACTTCAACGGTGTTTCTTCCCAGTAAAGTGCCCTTTGGAGTGAATTCAATCCTATGGCCATAACCATAATTGGATTTTTCCATCTTTGTGGTTATTATGTTAACAGAATAAAATTCAGTGAGGCCCCTGGTTGGCGCAAAAAGGTCTGAATATACCATGAGGTTTTCATTATCTATCCATCCTGCAATTCCCGTGGCAGGTGAGCCTATATAAGTGACCTGTTTCAGGTCCCCTCCGTCCCGATTGCACACGAAAACCTCATTGACTCCATTATGAATTCCACGCATTAACCTGAATGCAATATTCTGGCCATTGTTCGAAAATTTAGGGTCACTTATGACACCAAGACCAGAAACAATTCTCCTTACATTTTTTCCATCATGATCGCTTGTAAACAGATCATCCTCAGAAACAAAACATAATTTATCCTCACTTATATCTGGTCCAATTATATACGATTCCATAGACTGTAAAGAGACTTTAATATTTGAACTCTCCCCGTGATTTAAGTAAAGATGATCTTTTCAGTAAACGGTCCCCCTTAGGATCATTATGGATAGACTATTTAAACGGATTTTAAAACTTATAATAAAGTTTACAATACGGAAATATGAGAAAAGAGGATTTTATTGATCACCTAATGATTGGAGATGAAAAATACAGCATAGTTTCACTTAAAAAACTTTCTACTCAAGTTCAACATATGGAAAAAATTCCCATCAGTATAAGAATAATAATGGAAGCCATGATGAGAAATCTCGATGGAGAATCTGTTAGGGAAGAGGATTTGAAGAATTTATTCTCCAGAACTGCTTCTACTCCTGGTGATTTTGAAATCCCATTTACGGTTGCAAGGGTCTTGATGCAGGATTTTACCGGTGTTCCTGCGGTTGTTGACCTAGCTTCCATGCGGGAAGCTTTCAAGAAGCTTGGAAAGGATCCGGAGAAAATAGAACCCATGGTGCCTGTTGATCTCGTAATAGATCATTCAGTTCAGGTGGACTTCTATGGGAGTGAAGATTCCCTGAAAAAAAATTCAGAAAAGGAATTCCAGAGAAACATGGAAAGGTACAGGTTTCTTAAATGGGCGCAGAATTCCATGAAGAATCTAAGAATCGTACCACCTGCAACCGGAATTGTACATCAGGTAAACCTTGAATTTTTAGGAAAGGTTGTTCAGGTTTCTGAAAGGGATGGAGAGAAAATTGCATATTTTGATTCGCTTGTGGGCACAGATTCCCACACAACCATGATCAATGGACTTGGTATACTGGGATGGGGTGTAGGAGGAATAGAGGCTGAGGCTGCAATGCTCGGCCAGCCGGTAACCTTCCTCTCACCAAAGGTTGTCGGAGTTAACCTCCATGGAAAACCGAAGGAAGGAGTAACGGCTACCGATGTGGTCCTGACGCTTACAGAACTACTGAGAAGAAGCAACGTTGTTGGAAAGTTTGTTGAGTTTTATGGTGACGGTGTGAGCCATCTTGCCCTGCCAGATAGGGCAACCCTATCCAACATGTGCCCGGAGTATGGAGCAACATGTGCACTATTCCCAGTGGACGATGAGACCATTTCATATCTTGAATTGACCGGAAGAGAAAAGAAACAAATAGAGCTTGTAAGGGAGTACATGAAGGCACAGGGCCTTTATGGAGTACAGAAAGGAATTGAATACTCTGAAGTTATAGATCTTGATCTGGGACAGATTGAGAGTACCATAGCAGGACCAACGCTTCCCCAGCAGATGGTAAAGCTTGAGGATTCAGAGAAATCTTTCCTGAAATTCCTTGAGGCATCGGGTAATTCCAGAAAAAATGGAAAAACGGGTCAGATGCAAATTTCATTAAAATCTGCCAAGGTCCAACTGGACGGAAAAGACCTTGACCTAACAGAGGGAGATGTGGTAATAGCAGCCATAACAAGCTGTACAAACACATCCAATCCAAGGGTGATGGTTGGAGCAGGATTACTTGCCAAAAAGGCAGTAGAACTTGGACTTTCAGTTAGCCCTAAGGTTAAAACCAGTCTGGCACCCGGTTCAAGAGTTGTTTCACAGTACCTTGAAAAAAGTGGACTTCAGGCATACTTAAATAAGTTAGGATTTGATCTCGTGGGCTTTGGGTGTACTACATGCATTGGTAACAGTGGACCTCTGGAAAGAACTCTAGAGGAAGCCATAGTGAATAATGATCTCTATACAGTATCAGTACTTTCAGGAAACAGGAACTTTGAAGCCAGGATACACAGGAATGTGAAGGCGAACTACCTGATGTCTCCACCCCTTGTTGTGGCATTTGCCCTTGCGGGTAAAATTAACATAAATCTGAGAAAGGAACCAATTGGAAAGGGGAAGGATGGAAAGGATGTATTCTTGAAGGATATATGGCCAAAGGATGAGGAAATAAACAGCGTTATATCAAAGGTTCTCAGGGAGGACCTGTACAATAAAAACTACTCCAATGTTTATGGATTCAGTGAGTTGTGGAATGATATGGATGCACCGGAAGGGTCCCTGTACAAATGGGATGATAAAAGTACATATATTAAGAATCCACCTTTCTTTGAGAATTTCTCGGAAAAACTTCCCACTTACAGTAAATTTATTACGGGAATGAAGTGCCTTGCAGTCTTCGGGGATTCGATTACAACCGATCATATATCTCCGGCCGGTTCTATTTCCAGGGCCAGCCCTGCAGGGAAATATCTTATGGAGAAGGGTGTTCAGCCAGAGGATTTCAACTCCTTTGGTTCCAGAAGAGGAAACCATGAGGTAATGATGAGAGGTACCTTTGGAAACAACAGAATTTCCAACAAGATTGCGTCAAAGGTAGGACCATACACAAAAAACACTGAAAATGGGGAAGATGTTTGGATATTTGATGCATGTGTGGAGAACATAAAGAATGGAAATGGTTCCATAGTATTCGCAGGAAAAGAATATGGAGCAGGATCCTCAAGGGATTGGGCTGCAAAGGGACCATATCTTCTTGGAGTTAAGGCAGTGGTTGCGGAAAGTTATGAGAGAATTCACAGAAGCAATCTTGTTGGGATGGGGGTTCTACCCCTTCAATTCAGGGATGGAAAGAATTTCGATTCCCTAGATATAAATCCCTTCTCAGAATTCAATCTTGAGCTTCCCGATGAACTTTCACCCCATTCGAAAGCAATCTTGAGTTACAAGAATAAGAAAGGAAAGGACGGAAAGGCAGAACTGGAAATAAGGATTGATACTCCTGTGGAAGTGAAATACTTCAACAACGGAGGTATCCTTCAGAATGTAATGAGAAAATTTCTTTAAACAGCTATTTTCCTAAAATTTTTGATATACTGTAATTTAAAAAATTGATTATTCAATAAAAGAAAGTGGTTTACTCTCTGTAAATACTGAAATCAAGCTCTGGTGCTGCACTTTTGGATATTTCTTCAAGTTTTGGTTCAACTTCCTGGAGTTTTTCCTCTGTTACAGGGATGTACTTCATCTTTCCCTTTGACATCATATAGGATCCGGGGCACAAGACTCCCTCTTTAACCAGTATGGCATCAGCATTCAGTGTCAGGATACCGGCCATAGCCCTTTCCTTTCCCTGAAATGGTGAACCGAA
The DNA here is from genome assembly GCA_021794355.1 of Thermoplasmata archaeon. Taxonomy (GTDB): domain Archaea; phylum Thermoplasmatota; class Thermoplasmata; order Thermoplasmatales; family Thermoplasmataceae; genus Cuniculiplasma. The sequence continues at coordinate 17,569 of JAJYRA010000055.1, forward strand.
ACCTGGATTTTCGTAAAATTTCTTCTGCTTTGTTTCAGTGTCAATCTCCACGATTGTGTTTCCATATTCCAGGGGTGTCAGGACATCCTCTTCATCTACTACTGCTATAACTTTCATAAACGTTTATGGCGTTTTGATTTATTAACTTTATTAATCAAACTATGGCGGTTATATGCAGTTGACACTATAATTATATTTTGTCTCATTTCTTACAGAAAATACCGGATTCAGAAGCAATCAAAGTGTATTACGTAATTACCAGTTATGTTAATAACTGCAAAAAAACATAAAAGTAAAAGTGGGAAAGAATGCTCTGAATCAGGCTGATAAAGCAATAGAAACAAAGTTCAGTAATTCATTGGCTGAGAATACGTACAATAACGAAATGATAGATAAAGCCTATGCTTTGCGAAATTTGAGTAATGCCAGTTAGAAAGGTCTGAAAGAATCAACCATCAATTTCCGCCATAGTAATCAAAGGACAATTGGCCACCAATGCGCACCCTTTACGTCCTTTCCCACGACCTGAGAGTACGGAACAACGAAATTCTAAGTGAACTGAGTAAAAAGGATGATCGGACTTATCTTGCATTCTTGAAGGACAGCAAGATGGAAAGACTCGGCGGGGCCGGTTACTGGTGGGTGAAAAACAGCCTGAATAATATTAAGAATAAGCTCGGACTTGATAATATAGTTCTACTGACTTTTTAATGGATATATTTATTCATAGTTCTCACATATAATTCTGTGGATGAAAAAGAATTCTGTGAAAAACTTCTTAATCTGAAACCTCCATGGATTGTCCAGAATGTCATCATGAATGAGGGTAAACACACCCTAGACATATATGTGGATCACCCAAAAGGGATTAAATTTCCATGCCCTGAATGTAGTACGGAATCCACCTATATTAGATTAACGGGGGGTTCAGGGGGGATCGATTGCGGATTGCCATAGTATACGATCACCAGAGGGAAAGGATATGGAGGGATAAGGACAGTATTGACTTTGAGACTTACATACATGCGAAGCCTCCCAGGATAAGATGTAAGAAACATGGTATTATGCTTGCCAATATATTGATCTGAGCCCCTTAACATTGGACAAATTTCAATGAGATATATTAAAGTCAGTGAATTATTATTTCCTCATTCAGATTCTACACATAACTGATTGGAAAGGAGTGATAACTGATCAGTGAATCCATAAATTTGAAGAATAATGGAAGGCACATCAGAATATTTTAATGGTTAAATTGAATGCTAAGTTGCAGGTATAACAGCCCTTCTGAGTGCAGCATTACAGAAAACAGATCAGATCACAATGGGTGTCCAAGTTTAAAGGGAGCGCATCAATACCATGGTCTGAAAAGAGTTCCAGGTTCACGACAAGGTTTGAAACCTATGCAATAGACGTTCTTCAGGCAACAGATGTAACGAAGGCCTCTAAAATACTCAGAATAACAAGGGATGAGGCATGGCACATCATGGATAAGGCTGTTAACAGGGGACTTGCAAGAAAAACTTCCAATCCTGAGATCATAGGCATAGACAAGAAATCATACGGTAAACACCATAATTACGTCACAATCATTTACAATCTCATAAAACCCGGAGTGGAATATGTATCCTTTGGCAGGAAGAAATCCTCCATCAATGCATATTACAAAACACTGGACAAGGAGAATAGAAAGAAAATAAGATCTGTAAGCATGGATATGTGGAAACCCTATATCATGTCGACGAAAAGATATGTGAAAGATGCTGATTCAAAGATTGTTTTTGATCGCTTTCACATAAGCAAGCACATGAACCAGGCACTTGACGATGTGATGAGTCAAAATGTGTGCCAACTCAACTGGAGCGGGTCAGACATGACATAAGACTGCTGTATTTCTATCTTGCAATTCTCCTGTAAAACATGTGGGTTCTGATGGATATTATGTCCAGAGTGAAGATAATAGCTGATAACATGAGAATATTCATCGCATCAAAACTGATTGGAACCAACCCTTTTGTTCAGACTCTCCGCATGTCAGACCGAATGATAGCATAACCTCTTTTGGAATTGTCTCCTTATGAAATTACAACCATTCAAGACTTGTCAGACACATTAAAATTGGGGGAATTGATTACTGAGTATGATAGAAACAGAAACAATCCCCCAATTAAGGAATGCTAGGGAAGCAAAAAAGTTTTTCTCTTCTTGCATGAAAGAGATATTCCTACGTGAGATGAAACCACGGTCAAAATATGCACCTGGAGATATCATACGAGTGATCAGGAATGCCATATTCATGAAGGAATACGTGGAAACATATGTGAGGAACAGTACCCTGAAACACAATCCCTCAGGGGATACCATATTCAGAATGGTGAAGGGTATTGCATCTGAATCTGGATCACACAAACGCAGTGGATCAGGGAACAGGAAGATTGTGACAAACCATGAAGGTATGGATAGCATTTCCAGACTGATTGATCTCTCCGTGAAAATAGCCATTGTAAAGGGTGCTTTCCAGAAACCGGTCAATGTTGCGATAGATGAACATGATGAACCATACTTTGGCATGGATAACCGTTATCTAATAGGTGTTGAATCACATAAATTCAGGGGAACAAAGAAAGCATACAGGTTCGCCACACTGGAATCGGTGAGGAAGGGTGAGAGGTTTGCCCTTTCTGTCATGAAACGCGATCAGCTGGATGGAATCGACGGTTCAGGCGAGGTGGATATGCTGCTCAGGCATGCAATGTCCCTTGGAGTGAAAATAAATATGGTACTCATTGATCGTGGATATATCGCAGCAGATGTATTCAACAAGATCGAATCACTCAACCTGAAATATATTACTCCTGCAAAGGACAATCCCAAGACTTTAAGATTCAAATCAATGGAGATGAAGCATTCAGATGACGGTTTCTCCTATTTCACGGTGAAGGATATGATATCATCCGGTAATGAGGATGCAGAATCCACATTCGTTCATGTGAACTATTACCCTGAAAGGAAGAGGCATGACTTCTCCTTCTACACGAATATGGACGTGAATGAAAAGAATGTCAGAGAACTGGCCGAAATATATCGTAAAAGATGGAGCATAGAAAACGGATACCAGGAGAAGGCTGGCACAAAGGAGAAAACACATTCACCTGAGATGGGTGTCAGATATTTCTTTTTCTTCCTGTCTGTCCTGCTGTACAACTTGTGGATTCTGGTCAATCTTATCAGGCTTGGATCAGGATATGCATGGATAACACTGATGGATTTCCTCATAGCCATGAGCAGGGGAAGATGGAAGATAATTATGAACGATTTTGGATGATCATAAAATAAAACTCCGTGAATAGAATGGAAAGAGAGAGAAACCATAGCTTGAGCTATGACTTCAGTTTGTTAAACCTTTGATTCTGTGTGTGTAATCCACATGGAATGGTAGTTGGATTAGCTACAACTTCCCCTTGTTGAGGTATAAAATAGAAATGAAATGTGGCAAACGTATGCAAAGACGCCATTGTTAAATGTCTGCTTTCAATACATGCGGAGAGTCTGTTGTTACCGACCTTGTTCGGTCAAATAGGTATTCTGGAGGTGATTTTTGATCTACTGTATAGCCACAATTCCATATGTGGTACCGTCATATTCAATGCTGTCCGGTTTACCATTCCTGGAATAATGTATAGAGGGCAGGGACATCCTCATTTCGTTGAATAGATCTGATCCGAGGCCGTAAAGGGATGCTGACCCTTCCGAAGAATTACCGTGTACATAGGAGAGGAATGCTGTCAATTCTTTCCTGTACCTGAATGTGACAAGCTCGAACGTGTTGTATAACGACATCTTCCTCCTGCATATATTGCAGAGGATTTCTAATAACCGCAAGAATGGAATCTTTCGCTTCATTGACACTAGATGGAAAAGGCGTATCCGTCAGTGTTGGGAGAAGCCTATCAAGTTAGGGTTCCCCAGGAAATCGAGG
>JAJYRA010000006.1 GCA_021794355.1 Thermoplasmata archaeon
ACAAGATCTGCAGCACTCCCTTGCCTGAAAGTGCCATTCAAGATCCTACTGAAGACGAAAATCCAGGAAGCAGCTATCACAGCTGCTAGAAATAAGGAATACAGGAACCAGATACCATCATCGGAGGGTACAAAGACAAAAAGTGCCACAAGCAGTATAATCTGTATACACATTGCGAACGCTTGCAGTAATATCCTTCTTCCCCTGCTTTCAGTGGAATCCATTCTTCCCGCATTATGCGATCCAAAAGTTGTATATATAACTGCTCAAGGCATTTTGCATTTAGACATTCAATAAACAGTATGTTACTTGTTCCTGAATCCAAAAAACCTAAAGTCCTGGTGCTCGCCCGTTCTCTTAACATCTTTGGCAGTTGAGCCTGCGGGACATGACGGGTTATTGACAACTTTTAAAGCTGGGTCCATATAATCACTTGACTGGTGCATCTGTGTAGCCTTTTGCCTTCATTCTGGAAATGTCATAAGGCAAATTGATGAGACAATTCCGGATGTGTTATTTTAAAAGGCACAGACGAAAAGCCTTTTGACATTAAAATTCTATACTGGTATTGAAAGAATATTTTTTCTTAACTGCGCCCGAACCGAAACATCCTCATTTTATATCCTTTGACAATTCTTTTCACAATCCTGCCACGCTTGGTGTTAGGGTATGACGGGTTATTGACAACTTCTTTTGCATCTGAAATATATTTCTTTGATGCTTCAAAATCCCCGGATTCCTCTTTTGCCTCTGACAAAAGGATTAGATGCATTGCCAGCTCAGGGCCAAGGGACGGGTCCGCGAGATAAGCTACCTTTTCATTCTCTATCTTCTCCCCGATCATTTCAGGTATATTTGTCTGTGATATCCTTTTCTCCTGACCCGTACCTCCAAGGATCGCTGGACTCATAATAGTTATCCGATTCCCACGGCCAAAGATAAAAGCAAGCACGATGCTTGTTATGAAAAAGCCAGACCATGATACAAGGAAAATATTCTGGGCTGGGGTAGAATTGTATATGTAAGTATTATTGCCAAAGTTCATAAAATATGCCGCTGTTGTGAATGCAACCGTGACTGCAATTGGAAACAACCACACTATATGCCTCATATTCCGGGACATACAATATCGTAATTTCTTACACCATATTAATTTAGTCACTTGGTCAATCTAAGGTCAAAAATTAAAGGGAATCTATTGCTGATAACGTCAGAAGGGAGTGGATCCAGATCAGAATAAAACCAGGACTCAGTATTATGGATGCTGGTTTCTTCTCTGAAAATAATACCAGATCGATGATGGAAAAGAAGATGAATTTCATGATGAGGGTTCCTGCAAACAGGGTAATATACCTTGATCTGGTTGAATCCGCAGCAGATATTGAAAATCCGGGAAAGGAGGTAAAATATGGAAACAAGATCATGTTCATATCATCTTCCCGGACAGAGTTCACTGATTACAGTGTTTTCACATACCTCATTCTTGATCCTGAAAGAAGAGGAAGGGAATTGAGAAGATATATGCTGAAGCATATGGATGATTACGATCCATTTGCGGTAAAGAGGAGGGGATTCATGGTTCTCATGAGTTCACAATCAGTTGAGAGGGATCAAATTATTCGGCTATATTACACAAAGCAGTTCGTGGAAAAAGCATACTTATACTCCAAGGACGATCTTTCGTTGCTTCCGCTCAGGGTTAAATGCGAAGAGGCACTTAGGGGATACCTGTTCATAATATTCCTTTCCCTCATATTATATAAGGAGGTGCAGAAAGAGATCGGATCGGTTGAAATGGCCTTTGACACATTACGAAACCTGAAATGCAAAGTCTTCTAGAAAGAGATCGTGATCCAGGAACTGACCAGGGATCAGAAGAAACTCTTTGGGAGGATAGGGGTCATAGTGCCTAATACAATGGGAATTTAGGAAATTGTTATTCCCCTTTCAAATAAGTCCGGCATTTACTATTATCCTTATGTAAACCCTGGCTTATTCCGGAAAGATTCCTCTATATTCTTTTTTTATATTCGTAATAAAAATGTCCCTGGAAACTGTCCCTCCGAATCTTGTTCTGTCATAATCCGTAAACTGTGCTTCAACGGCATCAAGACGGTAAACCATTTCCTTTAATGCAGAACACCATTGGGGATTTTCCGGTTCCGGCTTTGAAAGAAGTCCTTCGATGTTCCTGATAAGATATCCTTTATCAAGAATGCTTTTAGGATCTGGCTTTCTGAGACACGCACCATAAAGACCAGATTTAAAATCCATCCACATATTTTCCACATCTTCAGGGCTCGTGCCAGTGGTCTCAACCTTTCCAAACCTGTAAACATATCCGGGTGTTGCAAGAACCTTATCAGCGTCTTTCAGGAATTCTATTTTTGGATTTGTGTTATTTTCCATACTTCTTTTTATCAGGATTTCCACATAAGGTGGAAACCATTCCTTTCCGTCCGGTGTTATGTATGTTGGATCAGGGAATTCTCCATTTTTAATCCATTTCTCAACCTGATGATCCGATGTGCCTGATTTTTCAACAAGCTTTTTCCTTTCGAGAAATTTTTCCGTTATGTGGCTCAGGTCATTTGTGCTAAATTGCGGCTTTCTTTCTATGCTCTTTTCTTCCATTATATGATATTGTAATATGAATCATAAACAGTGTCACATATAAGAAAAACTTAATATGTTAATCATAATGATTTCCGGTACCATGAATAAAATTGACTCTGAACGTTTAAGTAATATTTCCAAGGCGATTTCACACCCTGAGAGAGCTCGAATAGTTGAACTGCTGTCAGCTAATCACTGCAATGTTACTGAGATCGTCAGGAAGACTGGAATATCCCAGCCAAAGGTTTCCGGACATCTGTCAAATTTACAGTCAGCGGGAATTGTTGAATCTGTCAGGTCGGGCAAGGAGATCATCTACTCAATTGTACCCGAAACGCTTGAAAATTTATCTGGGTGGATTGAAAGTCTGGCGGACTTGAAAAATAAAGAAAGTTATACTGAACATGAAGATCATGATTTAGTGGAAAGAGATTTCTCATTTGCAAGGTGCTGTTATGATCACCTCGCCGGGAAGATGGGAGTCTGGTTGCTTCGAGAACTTTTAAGCAGATCCTGGCTGAAAGTGGAAAACATCGAAAAACCCACCTACCAGATCACTGAGATCGGAATTGCAGGTCTTCATAACCTTGGAGTTAAGATACCCGTAGAGAAGAAAAGTGGAAGAATGTTTGCATATGGATGCAGGGACGTTTCGGAAAGAGAACTGCACCTTGGTGGTTCTCTTGGAAATGCAATTTTCAAGGATTTAGTCTCGAAGGGTATAGTCATAAAATCAGAAGGGACGAGAATATTGATTGTAAACCGCCCAGTTGAAGAATGGTTTACAGGTGGATCTTAAATTTTCTGGAATTAAATTGATTTTATAATAGCACTGTTGGAAATTGTTTTGTCCTGATGTGTTGATTAAAAATCGGCTGTTACTTTTGTTCCTCGGTACCGTGAGTTCGAAACAGATAGTAGTTTAACGTTTTCATTGGAAATGTTTATATTTTTAATTTGAGCCTCACCTTTAACATTTTCCGTATAGCACTAATATTTTGACCATCATAGTATTCCACACATCTCATTATGCAAGATCGTGAACCTAAATTTTACACCAGAACCTGAGTAATGGTCTGCAGATTATCGCCTAGAAATTAGGTTAACTGGATTATAAGCGAGCAAACACATAAAGGTAAAAATGGTTCTCTCATTGGTTCAAAATTTCCATGCACCCTTCAGGTTTGCCAACAGGGTATGGGGATGTTATTCATTAATGTCTGAAAATGAATATTAGGTTTATTTGTGTAAGATAATACAAATTACAATGAATTTGTAATATAATACAAATACTTTAAAATATGTATTGTAATACAGGCTATCATGCACAAGGGCGATATCACCAGAATCCTGAAAACATGGAATTTATGGGATAAGGAAATTGATTATGGCATAATGAGGAATTTATATGTCAACAGGATAACATCCCTGATTAAAGAGAGCGCAATAAATATCGTAATAGAAACCGGAATCAGGAGATCCGGAAAGTCTTTCATCGCTAAACAGGTGGCTAAGAAACTCGTCGAGTCAAAAGTTCCCAGGAAAAACATTCTCATAATCAACCTGGAAGATGAAAGATTAATTGAGAGGAACTATGACCTACTTCTGCAAATCTATGCGGCATACAAGGAAAATATAAATCGTGATGAAAAAAGCATTATTATAATAGATGAAGCCCAGGAAGCTGATGGATGGGAGCGATTCGTCAGGGGATTATCAGAAAGAGGGGATGCAAAATTCATAATAACGGGTTCCTCATCCAAACTGCTTGACTCCGAGTTCTCAACACTTTTGTCAGGGAGGCATGTCGTTGTTTACGTCCATCCTCTCAATTTATCAGAACTCAAGGAGTTCACCAGTAAGAATGATGCTTTGATCCGATACATCGATGGTGGAGGATTCCCTGCTATAGTTCTTTCAGACATGAAATCTGATCTGGTAAGCAGTTACTTCAATACTATCATCCTAAAAGACGTAATAAAGAGATTCGGGATTCGTAAAGAGGATAACCTCGTAAGACTTGCAAAGTTCTACATAACCAGTATCGGATCTAAGATTTCATTTAACAGCATTTCCAAATTTCTGAAGCTACCTGTAAAAACTGTATACAATTTTTCCCTTTATCTACAAAA
>JAJYRA010000076.1 GCA_021794355.1 Thermoplasmata archaeon
AATATGACTGCCGACCTGATGATCCGGGAGATAACCCACTCTCGCAAGTGCCTTGATGACTTTCTTTCCTGAGACTAAGGGTAGCTTAGGCATCAATAACAACTTCAACATCAACGTCTTTTGGTAATGGCTCATTGTGCTTCCTGAGTGACCCAAGGTACGCTTCTATAGCTTCTCTTGCATTGGTCATGGCATCCTCCTTAGTCTTCCCCTGAGTGTGACATCCCTTCAGGGCTGGCACATGTGCCACTATGTATCCATCCTCTCCTTCTTCAAGGATAACGGTATATTTCATCATGGAATAATGTATAACAAACGTATAAGGTTTTTTCCTAATGATTTAATGTCAGTTTGTGGTCATTAAAATTGTGGGCACAATTCCTGGTACAAATATTCCATTATAACCCGTTTTATAACCGCCATTTACCGAACCGTCAGGAAATCCTTTACATTACTGTGTTATTGGTTAACCTGTTGATTACATCTGTAAAACTCTCATTTTTCATCTTAAGGTCCCTAAGTTTATGGTAAGCCTCATCGGATATTGAAATATTCCTGCTTCCCATTTGTTTTCACACACACATATGTATGTGGATCAGTTAACGTTTTCTCTCAGTTCAATAACAATTATACCTTAGCGAGAGTAACATTTTCCACACTCACTGGTATCAAAAATACTATCGGAACAGCGTAGAATTACGCTTCTTTTTTGTCTAGTAAACAGGAAAATTCCAAACCTATTTGACACGACGCAAATTGATCCTAAATACACGTTAATAGAGTTATTTCAACAAGATCAACGTGCTGAGAGAAAGGTACCAGCTTGTTCATACCTATAACTTCTCTTATGGGTTTGGATACTTATGGACCGGTCGGGATTTGCTTAATGTTTTAAGGGAATACTATTTTTCTTTAGCCTGATCCTTCACGGAAATTCCCTTATCAGATATAGATAGAGCAACAAAATGAGCGCTGTTGCCTATGGCATATGTTAGATCAAAAATGTAAAAATAATCGGAAACGTTCTTTGACATGAATGCCATAATGTTGATTGCCAGAACAACAAGGGACACAATTATTACAAGAATTAAGTGGTATACATAACGATTCATGACTTGAATAGCGACAGGTTTTACCTATTACATTTCTATGGCACTTTTTTCTCGTCAAACAGTTTTCCGTAGCCGATCTTCTTTAACAATCCGGATGTTTCGGGACGCAGGTTTAGATACCATATTTTGTGCTCTTTCCCGAACGTGATCTCCATTCTCTCAACCCTTGACAGAGAGGCAAGGAGTTTCTGTGACGTTTCCCATGGATCTTTATCACCGGATTCTCTCAGGAAATACACAAGGGACGCAATGAGTCTATATGCCGTTACCATGACGAAGACATATGCCCTCACCCTTCTCTCCAATCTGTGCCTGACAGGAACGATCTCTTCCTGACTCTTCATTGTTCTGAATACCTTTTCAACGAAATCCTTCTCCAGGTACATATTGACAATCTCGGAAGCTGAGAGGGATGGATCGGTGCATAATATTGCAGATTTGCCATCCAGTTTTTCCGATGCGCTTATGGCCTGTGAATGGTATCTCCATTCTATTCTCTTCCCACCTTTCCTGTTTATCCGCACGTTGATATATGGATCCCATTCGTCAACAATACGTGATATCTCTGTGTGTATCCTTGCCTCATCCCAATCCATGCATTTCTCTGAAAGGTCATCAAGTTCCTTTCCTATCCTTGCAAGCTCGGAGTTTCGATCCTCCCTTTCATTGAGTGCCTTGAGTGGATTTACGTATATGGCAATATTCCCGTCCTTTCCATAGATATTCTCATGGACAAGAGTTGAATATATATTCGCTATCTTCGTTTTCCTGACAAGATTTTGTGGCTTTTCCTTTATGAGTGAATGCTCCATGATCTCCTTTGCCTTTTTCATACTCCTCGGTATGCCTGATATCAGCTTCCATGATGTTAGTTCTATGTCTTCAACATTCTTCATTGATATGTTGCCACGATCCCATATTATGGTACCGGAAGATTCTCCATTCTTTTGCTTTGGGAGAACTGCAAGCATATTCCTCACGGTTGTTGATCCTGATCTGGAACCTTCAAACACCGCATGATATTCGGGCTGGTAATCCTCTTTCGAAACCATCAGTGCAATATTGATCTGCCTTCTGTTCAGGTGACCGGGATTGTAACCGAATTCTGCCAGTGGGCATGATGTTCCAAAGAAGAGTACTGTGGTCAGATCATATGCCACATGATCCTTTTTATTCAGTGGGTGTTTCTTCCTCCATTCACTGAATATTTCCATATCAATGTTCCTGCTCAGATCCTTCAGATCCTGTGTGGTTCGATCATCAAAGCAGATTGCGTCAAGGGAATCCAGAAAAAGATCCTTTGACCACCTCTCCTCTTCGATCTTGGATAATCTCGGGATATCTGTTGTCCTTATCCATGACTCCAATTGAGTTGCACTTTCCGGATCAATGACCCTGTTGATTGCCCATGCTGTCAGCACTTTACCCGGCGATATGTTAGATCCTCTAGGGGTCATTTTATCAATTATATCTGGAATATTGAGATCCTGTGCAAGTGTCCAGAGAAGATCAATGTCGCCTGCCCTTGTGGAACCGCTGGATCTCACCTTGTCAATTGTTTTTACAGGTGGCTTTACAATGTTTCCATCCCCCTCCACCCCAAGGTACCTGATAAACTTGCTTTTAACCTTCCCGTTCACCCTGAATGATCTGTATTCCTCAAGATATGTGGAGTTGCCTACTTTCCTCTTTCTGATTGCCATATGTAATAGGTATACCCATTACAAATTAATAAACTTTTTCACCTGAAAAACCTTGGAATTACGAACGGGTCAAGACATGATGAAAATGTAATAGGTAAATTAAATCGCTGTTCAAGTCATGACTATCCCCATACGTTTTTAAATTTGCCTTTCACTCTTCCTCATGGCCTAAAATCCTATTTCCAAAGCTCCTTGTTTCTTCGCCTTCCTTGTTGTTAGGATAATTTGGCAAGCTGAAAATGGATTTTGCTTCTTCCGCATATTGTCTGGATTTCTTTTGATCCTTATTTTTGTACATCAATGAGAGTGTGAGCAATCTTTTAGCAAGATCGGGCAACTTTAATGGATCTGTGTTAGCTGCATTTCTGTAAAAATTTAATTTGTTTTCTAAAACTAGGGTAGAATCAACCTCATGTGGTTTTTCTCCATCATCGTTTGACCCCATGATTTCTGTGTTTACTGTCGAGAAAGAAGAGTTATTGTTTTTTATCATTTTAGGGTAATCACCAGACCTTATTCTTAATGATATCATTATGCCAATAATAAAAAAAATTACTTCAATTATAGGAAGTAGAAACTGAACTTGGGCAATATATCGAGAATGGGGTTCTCCCGGGTAAATAAGTTTAGGTGACAGGAATGAAAATATAAGCCCCGCCATAGCAAAAACACCAATTATCAATAAACCTAGCTTTTTTTTACCATAATATTTAAATGATATTTTTGTCACTTACAAACACTCCCAATTTAAATTTTAGTTCAACAATATCCAACCAAACTACAGACATAATCTCCTCCTTTTTCGCATGCTTGAGATATTCCTATTTTTATTATTTCAGCCAATATCTCACTGCATATAACATCACAACTACCATCGCATATGATGTATGCAAAAGGATCTTCAATAAATACAAGACACTCCTCTGAACAGGACTCAAGACACACTTCATCCGGCGCAACCCCTTCTGATAACAATTCACAAGCCACAAAAACTACGCCTGTACATATATCACACTGCAGTGATGGATCTGCTTCAGGCTTTTCATTTTTGGAACTTAAAACAACAGTCTTATCTATTAATTTAGTTCTACTTCCAACGGACTTAGCACCTACAATTCTAACTTCGTTTGTTTTTCCATTGGGTACCTTGGTTGTTTTCAACTTCAATTTGTAACTTTTACCTTCCTTAAAAACATCATAACTTATCTTGGAATCGGTTTTAACATCCCCTTCATATGTCGCGTGGAATGTGACCAACTTGTCTGTATCATCGTTATATATGATTTGAAGGCTCCCATCAAATGTTGATTTATTTCCATCTTTTTTCTCCTTTTTATATAGTATTTTCGATTCTTTAACCTTCTTTGCCATAATAATAAAAACAAATCACCATATATGTATTTTTCTTATTGGGAAATCCTGTATTCAGTGGAATTTTTTTATTTCAATGGACCGGTCGGGATTTGATTAAAGTTTTAAGGGAATACTTATTCAAGAGATTGAAAATTCACTAAAAATTGGCATTTTTATGTGCATTGCTGCTAAAGCAAAAATTCCAGTTTAAATAAGATGGTTATAAGCAACGCAGGAATCCTCACCATGGCAATATTGTGTAACTGTCTCTAGTGTCATGACCTATTAATTATTCGTTATATTTATCTACTCCTCAAACGTTACTGTGTTAATGAAAAGAATTGAGCTTGAGATGGATGATAAAACTGTATCTGAACTGAAAACAATTATTAAGAA
>JAJYRA010000073.1 GCA_021794355.1 Thermoplasmata archaeon
AGTTCTTTTTACAACGCAGAATCTGGAGGAAGCTGACATGATCTGCGACAGGATAGGTATCATCAATGAAGGAAGGATCGTGGAGGAAGGGACTTCAAATCATCTAAAGAACAAGTATGGAAATCTGAGAACGCTCACCATATGGACAAATTCCAACAAAAAGATCACAAAGGATGGAATTTTAGAAATGTTCTCGTCCATGAATTTTGATGAGATTGAATACAGGGATTCAGTAATCACTATCATAACAAGGAATCTCGAGAAAAACCTCAGCGGAATACTGAATCAGCTTTCCGGTAATGGGATCAGCGTAGAAAGGATTAATGTGGAAAATCCAACACTGGATGACGTGTTCATAAAGGTGGTGCAAAAATGAGAATGCCTGCATTTATCAGGCTTACCATCAGGAACATCGTGGTTAACACTGATCTTGGTACCATGATTTTCATGCTTGGACTCCCGACACTATATCTGTTTGTAATGGGATTCATGTTTCAGGGTATAACACCAGGTGGCCTGAGCATCAGATCAGGCGGTACCACTATTCAATATACAACATTCCTGGCCCCTGGAATTATTGCACTTCAGGCATTTACAGCAGGCAACATTGGGGGAGGAATGCTTTGGTCTGACAGGAGATGGGGCATGTTTGAGCAGATCATGGTGGGACCTTTTGAACGTTTTGAGTACCTGCTGGGAATTGTTTTTGTATCCATATTTTTTGCACTGGTCGGATCACTGATAATGCTGGGTTTTGCTCTTACAATCCCGGTGGTTTTCAACTACAGCCTTATGGGAGTTGTTGCTTTTATCTTCACCATTATTACAGGTACCATATTGTTTTCATCCCTATTCCTGATCATTTCAGGAATAGCCAAGTCTATGCAGGCTTATCAGACCATAACCATCGTACTGTTTTTCCTGCTTGATTTTGCCAGCACTGCCTTCTATCCTGAAACGACTTCAACTCCACTTTGGCTGCAGGTCATTTCTGACTTAAATCCATTAACCTACATTTCCAATGTGTTGAGGGATTCCTTTATTTATGGTGTGAGTACAACTACTTTCATCAGTATGGGAATGATTTTTGTGGTAATGATGGTGTTATTCGTTATTTCCATGTTTGTGTACAGGAATATAAGGTCCGGCATCTGAACATTCCAAAATGGAATCGTTCATTATTTTTTAATATATTTTGGAAAAAGACAAAAATCCTGCAATTATTATTAACATTTAGATTTTCCATAATATTCTAAAAAAAATGGTGATTCTTCAAAATGAAACAAATATTACCTTATCCCGGGAAAACATCTTTAAATTAACTTCTATGAAAAAGGTTCTTCTGACATCCTCCTGAGCCTTTGTTCCTTTAATAATCTTACTGTTTCAGAAATGTCAGGATCCTGGGCAAGTTTCTTAGCCCTGGCTGACATTGCATTGATCTTTCTTTCTGTAAGGGAATCGATGGAATCCATGAATTCAACGTTCCTCGAGAGCATTGTGAACACGGTCTCTGCAAGGATCCGTGCTATGGCTACTATTGCCCTTTTTGCCCCAGTCCTTCTTGCCATGTGCAGGTATTTCTCCCTCATCCTCTTTGAATATTTGATGACGGAATGTGCTGCAGTTACCAGGACAAACCGGAGCATGGAGGGCCCATGCTTGGATACATGCCCCCTGATGTCCCTGGATCCTGACTGATCCTGCCTTGGAGTCAGCCCGGTATAGGAGGCGAATTTCTCCTTGCTCATGAATCTCGTAAAATCATCGATCTCGGATATGATTGCCACAGCTGAATACACATTTATGCCTGGAATGGTCATGAGCAGCCTGACATCTTCTCTCTCATGGCCCATCCTGGCCATCTCATCCTCTATTTCCATGGCATTCTTCTTAATCTGGATCACCGATGACAGCATGTGATTCATCACGACTCTCTCAGCAGAACTGAGCTTTGTGGATTGCCTGTTGATCTCAGCCAGTCCTGACTTTCCGAATATGTCTGACTGCTTCAGGGTTATGCCATGCAGTGACAGCATGGCATGTATCTTGTTCTTGATCCTTGTAATCTCCTCTCCGATTGATCTCCTGTACCTCACCAGTGATCTCAGATCATCCGGTTCCCTGGAGGGAAGATGGACTTCCGGCAATTCTCCAAGCCTCAATAGTTTTGCAAGCTTGTATGAATCCTCTTTGTCATTCTTCTTTGAAGAGTTGAAGATCAGCGAAAGTTTCATGGCATCTGCCAGGTGCACGGAGAAACCCATGTCCCTGAGCATGCGTGCCACATATTTCCCTGATGTGGATATCTCCAGTGCTATTTCCGGATTCAATGACATGTATTTTTTACTGAATTCAATCCATGATTCATCACTGTTTTTGAACTCATACTGTTCTGCTATGCTTCCATCTTCTTTCAGTTGTGTTAAGAAAACACTATTTTTATGTACATCCAAACCAATACAGATACCAACCACCTCCAAGTGGCCATGTGAGAGCTTTAGAGCCGGAGATTAACCCGACAAACTTCTATTCACCCTCATTTAAGGGTAGTAGGTCGAGCGAAGTGCGGTCAGTCTAAACAGCGACCTCTTGGGTCAAGTTAAATACCGACCGCATCTCCTGCTCTCACGACATCACCGTCATGATACCGTGTTCAGAAAAACTTTTTCATGACCTCTAAACTATTTTTTTGAAAAGGGGGACGTTCCTTCTTCTAATTCATTATTTGAATCGTTTACGTTACTGGAATCTGTCGAAAAATCCGAATTCTTTTCAGATTTCTTTTGCCTCATTATTTTTTTGAACTCAAGCACTTCTTTTTGATATTCTAACAGAGAGATTTGAATTCTTGGTTTTCCAATAAAATTTTGGATAGAATGGGTAATAAAATAAAGTCCAATATAAATAAGGACAAACATTCCTGCCATTAAAATTGGAAAGTATACTTCCAATAAAAGCAATATAAAATTAAGAGAAGGTGAGGTAGTTTGCGTTGGGTTTGAAGCAGAAGGGGGAAGAGTAAATATAAAGTAAAATAAATAACCTAAAAATATAAAAAAAAGAAGAAGAGATAGTATTATTAAAGTTCGTCCAGTTTTGTATCTGCGTATATATCCATTTATTTCTTCCTGGCTGGCAGATCCCATAAAAGTAGATATCATAATTCTATAAATTTATTTCCAGTCAATAATTAAGATGTAAATTTAGAAATCAGGATGAAATCGCTGAAAAGAAAACCTTCCAAGTTCCAATTTTTAGATTGTGATTTAGGATTTTTCAACGCTATTATGCTGATCCATATCCTTATTTTATAAAAGCAAATTTTTCAAGAATGCAGATGTGCATTCATCGATTAAACCTTACAATCTAGTATTAGACCCAATGTATTCTTTGTTAAAATCTCATTTTTTCCCGGATTTCCTATTATTCACTGAAGTTTTGATCTCTCTTACGGTATTTTTATATTCCTCAGGGGTTATCTCATATCTCGTTTTTGCAAGAATATATTCTATAGAGCGGACCATCATTATTTTTCCCGGAATAAAGAGTGCAAAAGTTGCTACAATGGTGACAACCATTATAATGGGAAAATAATTCCCGGTAAAATTGACAACCTGGGGAGAATTTATCCCTGAAACATAGAAAATCAGTGCCATATAAATTAAAGCCCCAAAATAAGTAAAAAGTGGTATGAAAGCTATTTTGTACAAAATATTTCCAATTTCATAATCGCGGAAATAACCATTTTTACCTTTATCAGACGCATAACCCATAAATTTGAATGTTTTTTCACTATATAGTTATTCCCAGATTTTTGAACACACGATTATTGTTAAATAATCAATGGTTCTTTCTATATCCATCTCTATACCATAATTAACATTTTAATCAGAAATCATTTGAATAAGTTTAGGGTTGCTTTGACATTCTTGCCCATGAATTTGTAAATTCTTCTGGCAATCCTTGGACCCCTTTAAAACCTAAGTTTTTGTAAAATGCAATAGCGTCTTTATTGATTGCTGGGGTATCAACTACCATTGCTTTGAAATCATTCTGCTTTATGCTGTTAATCAAAATTGTACCAATTCCCTTTCGCCTGTATACTGAATCAATTACAATCTCTTCGATGTAAAAATCTCCAAAAGCGCAACCATGCTGGGACAGAATTTCACTTTTACCACTACCCGCAAGCCATCCTGCAATTTTAGAGTTGATTTCAGCAACCACGCAAAAATAATTGTCATTTTTTATGTATTCATCTATAATTTTTTTGTCAATAACCAGAAGATTCTTTGAAGAACCTATATTAACACCCATATATGGTTTCAATGATTTTTCCAGAATATCGAACATTACTTCCCTGTCATCTTCCAATGGCCTTCTTAATCTTATTTGTGACTCCAACAATCCTGATCAACTTTAATTAGAAATTAAAATTTTCCATTGGGTAAAAAGTCAGCCATAGGTTACTCCAATGAGAAAAGTTTAAACCGTTGCCATAATAAACCCTCTACTAAGGTGATAATTTGGGAAGATTCCAGGGAAACTCAC
>JAJYRA010000067.1 GCA_021794355.1 Thermoplasmata archaeon
TTCGCATACGGGCAGCTTCAACATAGCCATCGCTGGATATGCTGTGCCTTTCGCTATCCGGCTGAATGCACAATTGCCGGTTCCAGATTTACACTGTTTAGTCATAGAGCTTCCCTGGCGCGCCAACGCAAATGTGACAATGTCCCTGCATGCAAAAATATAAGAAACTCATTTTCATCTGGTTGTAGTTATGTATAAGATGAAATTAAACAAAACCTATGCTGGTCTTATTATCAACGTGATTGCGATTGTGATCTTCTATCTCCTCTATTTACAAATCTTGGCTTCGCTTACACCGGCTGATCTGACTGCATACGGTTCAACAATTCAGTGGGAGGGCTCCATGTTATATATTGCATTTGTATTTTCTGTGGTTGCTCTTATAATGCAGATTATCATTTTTCTACTGAAGAAACTTGCTGTATTCATCGGTCTTGAGAGTACAAGCAGAAATTAAATTACAAAAAGACTATTTTTTTATCAATTAAATAAGGAAAATTCTAACTTTCAAAATAATGTTATATATAATCGTCCCTGACTTTCTTCTTATCAAGCCTTACATCGGAGGGTACCAGAATGTAATAGAATTCCCCAAGTTTACCAAAATCTCCATTTATGTCCTTGACCAACTTCCTTATGGAAACCTCGATCTGGTTGGTGTTGTTGGGATCTTTGTTTGCATTGCTTATGTCGATTATTACAATATTTTTCTGGTATGCAATCTTTGCGGCTCTTGATACATGTTCCGCTCTCTCCACATCCACAACTTTAACAGCCTTCATGTTTGCAAAAGCTTCAGATGTATCGAACCTGTAATCCTGCAGATCGAGATATTCTATGGTATCATCAAGCTCCTGTTCCTTAGCCCCTTTTTTTCCTATGAGCGCCACTTTTTCACCTCATAATATTATAGAAGAATGACGGAATCCAGACCCTTTATTTTCTTTATTTCACTCAGCAATTCCAAGTCTATTGGCCTTTCCGTAACAATTCTTGCTATGGGATCTTCGCTGATTATGGGGTCATTTACCATTACCTGCCTGATCCCTATCCCTCTGGATGCTATCTTACTTATTACTTCACTGATTATCCCCGGTTTAGATGGATCTTCAGCCTTGATCTCAATTATTCCAAGATCCAGCAATTTGGAACTCGCGCTACTCATATCTGCAATAGACTTCAGTTTTTTGAAGAACTCAAAGAGCTTTGGATCCTCCCTGATCTTTTTCATCACCTGAATAACCACCCTTTTATCCACGTTAATGGCTTCAGCCAGAGAACTTGGCCTGATCCCAACCTTTCCGCTAAAGAGGGAATATTCACCGTCAAATTTTTCATTCACAGAAAATCCGTAATTTATCAGATGCTTAATTATCTTCATCTGTGATGGATATTTTCCAAAGACATCATTTATTAAATCCCACATTTTGCTCACTTCTTTATGTTCCATCTATAATTCCATCTTCAGATACTTGTATTACCGCTTCCCCTTCTGGTAGGTACGGGGAGTCTATTAACCTTGCTATCCTTTTCCCTGCTTTACCTTTTCTCAGGTAAATCCTGAATGTTGCAGTGTGACCCACTATATTCCCCCCAATGGGAGCTGTTGGATCTCCGAAAAATACATCGGGTCTTGCAGCTACCTGGTTTGTGACAGCAATCACTGCGTTCTGCAGAGTACCGAACCTAAGGAGATCATGCATATGCCTGTTCAATAACTGCTGTCTCTCTGATAGGGAGCCTCTTCCCATGTATTCAGATCTAAAGTGGGAAGTCAGTGAATCGACAATCAATAGCTTTGCCTTGTATTCCTTGGCCATCTCTCCGGCCTTCTCTCCCAATAATATCTGGTGATGTGAATTGTATGCCCTTGCCACGTGTATCCTCCTTAGAACCTCGTCTGAATCAAGTTCCCTATATTTGGACATCTGGATTATTCTTTCTGGCCTGAATGTGTTTTCGGTATCTATGATCAGAACATCCGAGTTGAAACCTCCTTTTTCTTCAGGCATTGTGCAGTTAACAGCCAGTTGGTGCATGATCTGTGTCTTACCAGAACCAAATTCACCAAAAAATTCTGTTATGGATTGAGTTTCCAATCCACCACCTAGCAAATTGTTCAGATTCTGGCTTCCTGTGGTAAGACGAAGAACATCCTTCCTCTTCTGGAAAATTTCCTCTCCTGTTTCAAAGTTGCCAATGTCTGCAATTTTCCTGGCTGCAGAAATTATCTTTGCAATAGCTCCCTCTCCTATTCCCGTGAGATCCGATACATCCTTTGGCGAAGCTGTGGCAATGGCCATTACATCATCCAGGCCATTTTCCCTTAACTTTTCAGCTGTAGCTTCCCCGACTCCGGGAATGTCTTCTATTGACAGTTTCTTTTCTTCGTCCTCTTTTTTTACCTTTTCATTTTTTTCCATTTATGTTTTCCCCCTGATTTCTAATGTTCTATCGGTTTCATCCACCGAGGATTCCCTGTCCTTTTCCTGAAGCATTGCCCTGATGGCATCTACATTTTCTGGAACAACATCACTCTCCTGATGAACTGCCTGTATATATCTTAGGGTATTATTGTTTGCATATATGGATTCTTTCCATACTGCAATTTCGAATAGATCTCCTCTTTTGCGACCCATTTCTCTCGCCATGTCCATAATCTGCGCTGTGGAAGGAAGACCATCTTTTCCCCTTATGGTAATAATCCTCCTGTATTCCTTAAAGAGATCGTTTACATCATCTTCAGTTATACTCTTATCAACTGTAAGGTTGACAACGTGGACATGCATTAATGTGGTTGGTACTTTGATGGCTACAGTATTGGCTTCTCCTATCCTCAGCACTGTCTTCAGATCTGGTCCGTGATGTGAAGGGAATTTCAATGATGGTTCCACCGAATTGATTGGCCCCTTCTTGCTATCGTTGGGATCGGTGGCCCTTCTTATTATGGTGGCATCCAGCTTCCTTACCCCAAACCTGTTCATTACTGCACTCACAGTTCTGGCCATTGCAGTTGTGTTGCATGAGACAACCCTTACATAGTCCTTTCCCCATGAATCCATGAAATTACTGTAAGCATTGAAACTAGCTTCCACCATACCTGAGGATTCTCCACCCTGGAATATGGCCTTTACCTTCTTATTCCTATACATAGGCAGGTTCTTTTCCCCCTGTCCCTCTGGGGTTGCATCTACGATTATATCCACGTCATCCAGTAAATCGTCTATTGTTCCCTCAGCTTCAAGTCCCTCCTCCGAGAAACTTTTAAGGTTCTCTTTACCACTGCAGAACAATCTGTAATTTTTTGATGCTTCTCTGGCCACATAATCTGGTTTTGTCTTCACAATCCCAACCACTGACATGTCCTTCTGGACTCTTACAGCATCTGCAACCCTCCTTCCTATGGTTCCATAACCATTTATTCCAACTTTAATCATACCCAGTTTTTCACCTGTACATAGAGTCCTGCGCTGCGGTATCCTCATCTCCTTGCCTTGAAGACTTATATTCACTCGCAATCTTGCTAATTTCTTCGTGAATTTTCTTTACGCTTTCTTCAAGGACGGTTGTTTTAATATCAAGATGGTAAATCACATTCAGTGACTTAACTATGGCAAGTACTGCATCAGGGTCTGGAACTGATACAGAAACATGAGTGAGAAGAGCTATTGCCTTTCCTCCAGAAAGTATGTTTTCGTTCAGTATTGCACCACCCATACCAGCAATGAGTGCTGCTTGAGCTGTGGGAATCTTGCTGTCCTTTAATTCTTTTATTCTTTCCAGTCCAGCCACAAGAAAAGCCTGCCTTTCTTCCGGTAGATCCTGAACCGGCACACCGTCAATTATTACAAATTCCTTTGGGTTGAATGGCTTAACCCAATCCATCAATGCCTCGGTTATTTCATAAAGACCTTCAATATCCACCGGTACTTCACACTGAATGATCATTAATTTTCCCTTGGGATCGGAATATATCCTGAATGGACTTCTCATTTTGCCTCCTACAAACACGGTTACTGGAGCAATCTGATGGGATTTTAACAGTGCCACTTCATGGAGACCAAACTGTTCAATGATATAGCTTGTGGTTGTCACCCCGAGGGTTGTTTGACCAATAAACCCACCAATAATCAGTGGCGAATCAAATTTTGCTTCTGATCGGTTTATAATACGAGTAATGTTATGTTCATTCAACATGGAATGATGTAGACAAACTTTATATTTTAAAGTTTGGAAAAATGTCTTTGGCAATCTCTACATTCTGCGATAGGTAATATCTGCAGGAGTTCCTGCGTGAAATTATATATCCCTAAGACAAATTATGTCGTATATATTCTATTTAGAAATACAGAACAAGATTCAAATCTCTCTTTCCATAGCAATCCATAATTTCGTCCTCCAAAATAGAACAGATTATTTATTCACGTACTTTGTGAACAATTCAAATAGGTTTTGAAATCCATCTCTCCACGTATTAAGTTTTGGCTTTGTAAGCCTCACTCCATACCTTATGGGTACCTCTATCAACTGCCCGTTTCTGATGGCTTCAATTTTTATATCCTGAGAGAAAGACATTCCATCGCTGAGATTTCTCATCTTTGAATAAAGTTCTTTTTTAAAGATCCACATACCGCTCTGAGAATCATATAATCGATATCCATACAATATGGCCAGTGCTTTGTTTAGAATTTTATTTCCTACGAGATGTAGATTAGTATAGGAATGCGTTGTTCTCAAGGACATTCTGTCACAGGAAATGAAGTCCACTTTATCTATAAGCAGGAGATCTATGAGTGGGCCTATGGCCTCCGTTGGATATGTCCCATCTCCATCAAGGCATACTATAATATCACCTCTGGCTTCTGAAATTCCCTTCTTATAAGCCCTCCCGTATCCCTTTCTTGGTTCATTCAGTATTATTGCATTTTTACATGATGCTATTTCCCTCGTCTCATCTGTTGAATTTGTATCCACTATGATTATCTGATCAGGTTCAAGGTATTGCAGCCCATCTATGACCTGCCCAATGGTTTTTCCTTCATTCATTGTGGGGATTATTACACTGACATTATATTTTGGACTCACTTGATGGTGCATAATTAATTTATTATTAATTTGTTTGTTAGATATGTGTTAAACTACCATAATTTTTTTTCGAAACGTAAATGTGGGGACTATTCCTGATCCATCGGCCCCTCCGCGTTTGTGTTTATTACCTGGACCTTTTCTAGGTACTTTCTCGCCCTATCTGCTTGACTGACGTGTCCTGTTTGATAAATCTCAATTTCTGGTGAGGATTCCTAATAACCACAAAAATAGTACCTTTCAATTCATAGACTCTTGATTGAAAAGGACTTATCTACCTGTGTTGGGTAGGAAACTATCAGGTTAAGATTCCCTAAGAAACCGAGATTTTTAGAAATTGTCTGATGTGGTTTCCTTAAGTGTCACTTTTTTCTGTTCTATCTACACCCCTAAATAAAGTTACATTTTCTTCATTATGCTGTATTCTACCGATATTAAGGTTTTAAAAGTGCTAAATCTCACTCTGACAATATTTATTAACAAACTTGCTGATATATAGGTGTGACATTAAAAATTGGAGATAGGGCCCCTGAGTTTGAAGGAAAGGTGAGTGAAAACAAAACCATCAGGCTTTCAGATTTCCTTGGAAAGAATAATGTGGTACTATATTTTTATCCAAAGGATAATTCATTTGGTTGTACCAGAGAAGCATGCAGGTTCAGAGATGAGGTGGAAGATTTTACCAAACTTGATGCTGTAATTATCGGAGTAAACAGGGGAAGCTTGGAATCCCATAGGAAGTTCAGGGAGAAAAGAAGTTTACCCTTTGAGATAATTTCCGACGATGGCGGAAAAATTTATGAAATGTACGATGTTAAAACAGGTATAATTGGAGAAAGAGTCACATACGTTATAGACGGAAATGGAACCATAAGAGGTCTGTACAATTCACAAATGAACTACTTTGAGCATCCTGTGGAAGCAAGAAAAATCCTGGAAACAATTAAGCAGTGATCGGACACTTCCCTGAAGATCGGGACTTTTGCATCACCCCTTGAAATTTATTGAATAGATCCCTATTGGTATCTGTTTTATGCTGGCTTTCCTGTCCTTTTACTATCTTGACTCATTTTCTCCTTGAATTTGTTTGAATACTGAAGATTGTTTAATTGTAGATCTTAGTCTTGATGCCGTTTACCTAAGGAAATCAGGGAGGTAAGGATGTCAATTCTGAAACTCTTTCAGAATTGGGTTCTTCAGGAATAGGGGAAAATTAAGAATTGATTCTATTCTAACGTTTTTAATCTGCTTCGTTGTGTTTCTTTCCCTTATGGTCACGATATCCCTTTCCAGTGTTTCATAATCCACCGTGATGCAGTAGGGAGTACCGATCTCATCCTGCCTGGCGTATCTTCTTCCTATGGCACCAGACTCATCAAAAACCGTATAGGGTTCTATTTCTCTAAGTGCTTCAAAAAGTTCCCTGGCCTTTTCCAACAACCCATCTTTCTTCTGTAAGGGAAGTACAGCCACCCTATAGGGTGATATTTCAGGAGGGAAACTCATGTAGGAATAGGTATTCTCCCTTCTTTTCATGTTGGAAACCAGCAGGGCAGCGATGATTCTGTCCATGCCAGCCGCAGGCTCTATTACTCTAGCAATTTTCTCTCCCTCGTAATATAAATTTTCACCTGATTCCCTTATGTGCCTTGACAGATCATATGTTCCCCGGTCTGCTATTCCTACTATTTCCAACCATGATCCGTTTAGATTGACCTCCAGATCCCAGCACTCTTTGGAATAATGAGCCAGCTCATCCTTTCTGTGCTGCCTGAAACGTAACCTTTTTTTATCCACACCTATTCTGGTCACAAAATTGTAGATTAACTGCATGAAAAACCCGTGATTGTTTGATCCCACGACATGGTTCTTCACCGCTTCTGAAATAGATATATTATGATCAACACCATTCATGTCATGAAGTATTAATTTTTCATTTGAATCGGGAATGAAATTATCGTCTCCACTTTCAGGGAGAAATACCTCGGCTTCAGCCATATTGAATTCTTTCTGCCTTATTATGCCCTGCCTTGGCGAGATTTCATTTCTGAAACCCTTTCCCTGCTGATAGACCACCATGGGCATTTTTCCCCTATTATAATTCAACAGGAGCTTAAAGTTCACGAATATTCCCTGAGCTGTCTCAGGCCTGAGATAGAAGGTTTCATCGGATGCCTGTGTCTGAAACATAAGATGAAATTCATAGGGGTTGGTTAATTCATTTCCACACTTTTCGCATTTAAAATGACCCTTTCTTACCATTTCATCAGCTTCCTTCAACGTTTCCGGTATTCTACTGGATCCGGGTGCAGATATAATATTCTCAAGCTTGTACCTAGTTTTGCATTTGGAACATGCTACGGCCATATCAATAAATTTATCTACATGACCCGATGCTTTCAATACCCTTTCCGGAGTTATGTTTGGAGAGTCTATCTCAATTCCTCCAATAACCGTGAATGCCCTCTTCCATTCTTCATATATCCTGTTTTTGAGTATGGACCCCAGAGGTGCATAATCATTGAATCCGGCTGAACCTCCATATATGGAAAAGGATGGCCAGAAAAAGCCCCTTCTCTTGGATAATTCTATCATTTCTTCGAGCTCGTCCAGTTGTTTCACCTTTCCCTATTGTTGTTACATATATGATTATTATTTATCTTTCAGGAACACTGACATTATGTCCAGATCAGTAAGAATCCCTTCCAGTCCTTTTACACTGGAAGTCACGGGCAACTGGTTAAAATTTCCATTTCTCATCTTTCTCGCCACGGGAGCCAGCCTTTCATTGTAATTGGCCACTACAGGGTTCCTAATTGTAATGGATTCTGCGGGATCGTCAGGTATTTTCAGGTGGTTGTGTTCAATAAAATAGGAAACCACGTTTCTCACCGAATCCCATGACCATGGATCTTCATCTGATACTGTTTCCACATCGTCAATTCTTACAGTACTGACATCGATCCTGTCAAAAAGATCCCTGTCCGTAAGCAATCCCTTAAAGTCTCCATGTCCATCCACCACGGGATACGTGAATATTCCTGACATCCTCATGGACCTGTAAACTACTGGCAATGGAGTTTTTTCCCACAGGGGAAACACAATGTTTTTCATCACATCCCTTACAATTACATTTCCATAATTCCTTTCCACTTCCTTTAAAAAATCCTGAGGAGTTATAATACCTATCACTTCATCGTTTTTGTTCACAATGGCGGCATGACGCCTTTTCTCGTGAACCATCAGAAGAGCAGCATTCCTTATGTCAGTACCTTCCATAATGGAGGGTTCATTCCTCGTAATTCTTATGGCCTGGGTTTCCTCGGGATTCGCAAATACGTCCCTTCTTGATATTATACCCACATATTTCCCACTGGAATCTATCACCGGCATCCCAGTAATATTGTTCTTTATGAGTACTGAAACCACATGTTCTACGGATGATGGGACCGAAAATACAACGGGGTCATGGGTCATTATCTCCTCTACCTTTTCCATGATAGAGTGAACGCCTTTTTGAATAAAAACAATTTCAGTCCTATTATTTGAAATATATATTATCCCCAGGCGGAATAATCAATAAATAACATGGCATCTCACTGCATGAAAGTGAAAACCCTAGCAATCGGACATGAAATCATGAAGATTACACCGGAATCAACCGATGCCATTGTTGTGGAGAGAATTAATCGATTTCTTGTGGATGTCAACCTGGATGGTGAAATTGTTCACGTTCATCTTCACGATCCTGGAAGACTCAGGGAACTTATATACCCCGGTTCTAAGGTGAAGATAAGGAGAACGGAAGGTAAAAAAACAGCCTTTTCCATAACATCCTGTGTTATGAATGGGGAGGAAATACTTCTGGATACTAGATTCCATAATAAGATAGCTGAATCCCTGCTGGATGTACAATTTCGAAGAGAGGTAACTCACGGAGATTCAAGATATGATTTTGCGACGGAAAATGGATTTCTCGAAGTAAAGGGGTGTTCCATGAAGGTTCAAAATTACGTCATTTTTCCCGATGCTCCCACTGTGAGGGGTGTTAAACACCTTAGTAATCTTACCAGAATGAAAGGGGAGGGCATGGACACAGGCGTAATGTTTCTCATATTCAGAAAGGATGCTCAGTATTTCTATCCCAATGAAATGACCGATCCAGATTTCAGGGATGCTTTTCTAAATGCTCGGGCTAAAGGAGTTCGATTTTATTTCCCAAAATTTTCCCTGAAAAGAGACACAATTTTCTTTGATGGTTATGTTTCACAGGGAAAGGACCCCTTTAAGGAACATGGATTTGTGAAGGAGGTTGAGAAATATAGGTAATATGATTTGTGGAACCAATAATTGCGAAAAATAATGAAAAGGAAAAACGGTAAAATTCTTCAGGTTTTAACCGCCTTGTGATATTTCGTTCATACAAACATAGACTTCAAATTGATTCCAAGTCCTTGATTAACTGTGATAGACTACCTGTTATGTTTCCAATTCATGTACATTTGTAATATATATGTAGCCGGCTGAATTAAAAAATATTTAAAAGTGAACAAATATACAGATTTAAAGGAATATTATGTCTGGTAAAGTCGATTACGATTTAATAGTAGCGGGAGCTGGACTGGCAGGTACCCTGGCCGCAACAATGGCTGCAAGGGGTGGATTATCAGTTCTTCTTCTGGACAGAAACGATGAAGTTAATGTTGGTAGGAAAACCAATTGGGGATGGACTTGCGGGGATGCAGTGGCCGCTTCCCATATTGATTTCATAGAGCAGAGCATTGGAATCAAGTTTTCATATCCAGAACTTGATCTACCTGTGGAAGGTGTGGTTGCACTTTCGCCTGACTTAAAATCAAAATATCCCTTTGAGGGAAAGGGTTTTTCACTTAACAGGCCTGTGTTTGAAAGAAAATTACTTTCCATTGCAAAACAGG
Organism: Thermoplasmata archaeon; assembly: GCA_021794355.1. Taxonomy (GTDB): domain Archaea; phylum Thermoplasmatota; class Thermoplasmata; order Thermoplasmatales; family Thermoplasmataceae; genus Cuniculiplasma. The sequence continues at coordinate 10,023 of JAJYRA010000067.1, forward strand.
AAAAGATCGACTATATTCCAAATTTTGAGGTTACAGGCCCCATTGTGGAGGATAACTTTGTAACGGGAATAAATGGAAGAGACAGGGATGGAAAAACTGTGGAATACAGATCTAAAGTCGTCATAGACTCCCTTGGAGTTTCAACCGTCCTGAGAAGAAAACTTCCTGAGAATATTTTCGTGGACAGAATGATAGACATTGATGATATTGAGAGTACAGGCAGGTATATTTATAGTTTTGAACTGAATGAAGATAACCCGGATTATTATGACGAAAAGTATGCCCTCATACATCTGAACAATGAACTTGCTCCAGGAGGGTATGGGTGGGTTTTCCCAAAATCGGGAAATAAGGTCAACATAGGTCTGGGGGTGCAGAAGAAAGCCCTTGACATAAGAAACAGGAAAATGGGAAAAAGCGATAATTTACAAACCCTCATAGATAACTACGTCAAATGGCTTCCCAATTTTAAGAATCTGAAAATAGATGATGCGGACCATAATGGAAAGGGAATATGGTCTGTTCCGGTGAGAAGGCAGATGGAAAGCCTGGTTTTCAACGGCTATATGGGCGCGGGAGATAGCATGACCATGCCGAACCCCATAAGTGCAGGTGGGATTGGGCCAGCGCTCATAGCTGGAGTTATTGCAGGAAAGAACGCGGCTGAATCCATAACTAGGGGGGATGTTTCTGTTTCTGGAATGTGGAAATACAATCTTGAATTTAATGAAAAGTATGGAAAGAAGATGGCCGGTATGGAAATTTTCAGAATTTACCTTCAATCCGTAAACAATGATATACTGAACTACGGAATGAAAACCTTTCTGACAAGGAAAGAGGCAAGCGATCTTACAGTCGGATTGATTCCAGAACTGTCTCTGGCATCAAAGGCCAAGATGATCATAAAGGGAATGCGAAACATGACCGCATTTTCCAACCTTTTATTCACGGTAAGAAAGATGCAGGAAATGAACAAAATATACGAGAACTATCCAAAAACACCGAAGGAATTTGAGCCTTTTAAGAGGAGAGTTGTTGAGGAGATCGAGAATACGAAGGCAAAGTTCCCCACATCACCCCTTTAACTTAAGTTTCGCAAAAATTACAGGAACAAAATTCATGCTGAAGCCGACAGATCCGTGATTTATGTCTATTTTTAATCTGATTTTGGTAGTGCACCAACCAGTATTTGATCCTGTTGCTTTTTTCCCATCTCATTGAGTATTCTTTCCGCTTCCACTGATTTAGAATTATATATTATATTCAAGGGTGATTTAACGGGAATTGCCTTTACCCCACTAGATATCTCTGCCGTTCGTTCTACTGTCAGATGGAATTCTGTCAACTTCTTTTCCATGAGTTTGAAGGTGCATGACCAAAATTCAACAAGAAAGAGCCTATTGTGCTGCGTTAGGTCAAAAAACGCTTGCGAAACTCAAGCTTTAATGAAAAAGGGGAGTTTTCAAGACTGGGAGAGAAACTCCCATAAGTATTCATTATTTATGAGTGGAATTTTTCTCGCTTCTGCTATGTGACAGAAATCCTTCCTGTGTTCTGAGTTCAGGTAACACACCATATTAATACCAGAATCATTGTTGATCTTTTCTACCGCCTCATCATATGATAATATGGTTTCCACATCTTCTTCCCTGTATCTTATATTATCATCGCCCAGAATGAGAAACTTTTTTGTTTCTATGGAATAGAATTCCTTCATACCTGATCTGAGGGACTTGAGATTTGGAGAATGAACCATTGCTTCACCAGTTGATCTCATTTCCACGCCTAGTTCATATGAACTGTCCGGAAAACGATTGAATGGAAACACGGGAATCTTGGCACCATACTCTTTCTTTCCAGTTTTCTCCATATTCAATGAATTTCCAACTATTACATCTATTCCTGTTTCAACCCAGTTTATTCCTGAAAGCTTACTTATAAATGGGATTGTTCGGCTGGCCCTTGCATTGAGCTCGATCACGTAGACTGCCCCGTTTTTCTCCATGAACTGTATATTTACAAAACCTTTCAGGGAATAATACTTTACCAGCTTAGATGCAATCTGGATCATTCTTTCCTCAATATTCTCCTCAGGAATTCCGGGTCCACATATGGCAGTAGAGTCGCCTGAATGGACACCTGCTGGCTCTATCTGTTTAAGTATTCCCACCTTTATGACATTTTCACCATCACTTATGAAGTCCATATCATATTCATCTGCACCGGCCATGAGTTCTGAGATAAGCAGGGGGAATTTTCCCTTACTCTCACTGAATCCATTTATAAATTGTTCAAGTTGTTGTTCCGATCTTATTGTGACCATTGAAGAACCACCGATTATAAAGCTACCCCTGATGATAACCTTAAAATTAAACTGAACTGATTTTTCAAGAATTTCCCCTGTGCTATGGGCTTCCGACCACAATGCCTGACAAATTCCAAGAGCATCCAGATCTCTGGAGAAATTTTCCCTCTGCTCTATTTTGTTTATATGAGAGGCTGAAGTACCCAATATTATATCCTCTCCATATATATCTGCCAGATCCCTAGCCATATTCTGGCCTGTCTGTCCTGAAAACTGGACGATAATTCCTTCCGGTTTTCTTTTCTCAAGAATACCAGAAACATATTCCAGTGTTAGGGGGTCGAAGTATAGTTCATCTGAGGTATTGAAATCCGTAGATACGGTTTCAGGATTTGAGTTTATGATCATTGCTGAAAACCCAGTTTTTTTAAGGGCCTGGATAGCCTTTACCGTACTGTAATCGAACTCCAACCCCTGACCGATTCTGTTTGGTCCGGAACCCAGTATGAGGATGCTTTTTTCCTTAATGCTATCACTTTCGTCTTCCTCACCATAGGTTGCATACATATACCTGGTGTGGGAACTGAATTCCGAGGATGATGAATCTATCATTCTGTAAACCGGTAATATACCTCTCTTTTGCCTCATTATTAAAAGATCCGCCTCTCTCACTCCGGTGATCCATGAAATCACCCTGTCAGGTATGCCCGCCACCTTCAACTCTCCCAGATTTTCCACCAAATTGTTTCTGCTCTGATTCAGGAGATCAAATATATTCTTGATTCTTGTTACAATTCGATGATCCCACCCGGTGAGTTCACATACCTCATCCATATCCAGATTCATACTGAGTGATGCAAGTATATAACCGATCCTTCTCCAGTTGGCCTCCCTCAGCATGGGTATGATTTCATTTCTCGTCATTTTCCTGAAGAACTGGCTGAGATCAAGTTCTGTAGATACAATGGCCTTCAAAAATGACTCCTCAAAAGACCTGCCAATACCCATGGCTTCCCCGGTAGATTTCATTGAAATACCTATTCTTCCAGAATCCTGAAATTTTCCATGGGGCCATATGGGTATTTTTACGGTTACATAATCCATGGATGGTTCAAAGGCCGCCGAGGTGTTCCCGGTTATGGGATTCCTGATGGAAGTAAGGGGGTGTCCAATCAACACAAGAGTGGCCACCTTTGCGATTGGATATCCACTGGCCTTTGAAGCAAGAGCAGAAGACCTTGAAGTCCTGGGGTTGACTTCGATTACATAGAAGTTTTCTCTTTCCTGATCCACTGCAAACTGAACGTTACAGGCCCCAACTATGCCGATTATCTCCGCTATCTTGAGCGCAGTATGACGCATCTTCTGGTGCAGTCTATCGGGAATGGTCAGCGATGGTGTGACCACTATGCTCTCCCCCGTATGAACCCCCATGGGATCAAGGTTTTCCATGTTGCAAACCATGAGGCTGTTTCCTTCTGTATCCCTTATGACCTCATATTCCATTTCAATAAGCCCCAGAAGAGATTTTTCCACTTCAACTGACTTCTGGGATTGATCTGAAAATATTTCGTGTAGAAATCTTCTCAAATCAGAGGCGCTTGAAACAATTTTTCCAGATAATCCACCCAGAGAGAACGAAGTTCTAAGTATTACGGGGAATGATGGTATCCTTAGAAGATTCTCCTCCATGTCTGTTCTTGTTAGGGTTATGGACCATGGGATTGCTATACCATTTTCTTCCATTACCCTGTGGAACAGATCACGATCCTCTGCTATGCCTATGGATTCTGGGGATGTGCCAAGAATTTTGACATTATTTCTCTGCAGGATACCATTCTTGTAAAGGTCCAGTACAAGATTTAGTGCTGTCTGCCCACCCATTGATCCAATAATATGGGTTATCTTTTCATTCTCCATAATTCGAACTGCGTTGGCCAGGTTAATTGACTCAATATAAACCCTATCTGCACTGGATTCATCCGTCTGAATTGTGGCGGGATTGGAGTTTATGAGAACCGTGTATATACCTTCCCCCTTCAGGATGGAACATGCCTGTGTACCCGCATAATCAAATTCTGCTGATTGTCCTATGACCACAGGTCCAGGTCCTATAACAAGAACCCTCATCTCTCCCGTTTTAATTCTTGATTCCATCTATGATACCCCTCATCTTCTGGAAAAATCCGGTACTGTCTCTAGGTCCTGGAGATCCCTCCGGATGGAACTGGCTGGAAAGAATCATGAAATCTTCCACTTCAATCATTTCCGGTGTTCCGTCATTCATGTCCCTGTAAAGGATATTTACGTCCTTTTGAAGGAGAGAATCTTCAGAAATCCTGAAATTGTGGTTATGGGAAGTTATGTATGTTTCCCTATGATTTCCCACTGCATGGTTTGAGCCATGATGCCCGAATTTCATTTTTTCTACTCTTCCACCCAAAACTTGCCCAATTATCTGGTGACCCAGACATACCCCTACCATGGGTATTTTCCCAAGATTCTTCTTGAGTTGTTCTTTTAGGTCTGCAAAAACCCTATCTCCTGGGTCACCTGGACCATTGGAAAGGAAGATGCAATCATATTCTTCGTAGGATTCCGGCATATTCCAGAGATTTACCACATCAAGACTTCCCAATTCCCTCATTTCCCTTATGAGAGACGTCTTTGTGCCCATATCAATGAAGAGAATTTTTGAATCCTCCCTACCCTGTATATTGTAATTCTTTTCAATGGAGAATTTTCTCAAAAGATCTTCCGTCTGCATTGCTGGAAACTCATCGGGAAACCTGCTGGAATTACTTATAATACCCCTTATATTTCCTGAATCACGAATTTTTTTTGTAAGCCTCCTTGTATCCACGCCATAGATTCCAGGAATATTCTCACTCTTAAGGAGTTCGTTGAGCCTGTAGAAGCTCTTGCCACCAGGAAGAATTCCATCTTTTACCACAATACCCTGCGCGCTGATACCACTGCTCTGAGCCATATCCATTGAATAATCATAATAAAACATTGAGGGGAAGTTGAAGACAATAATCTGACCACCATAAGAAGGATCTGTCATTATCTCATAGAAACCCGTAAAGGATGTGTTGAAGACAACTTCACCACCTGATTCACAAGACGAACCAAACGCCTTCCCCTCAAAGGAGTCTCCATCCTCGAGAAGAAGGTATCTTCTCAATTCAGGCAACCCCCTTTGTTTAAAATGCGAACATGCCCAGAGAAATACTCAAAAATTTTCCATAGCTTTCTCTGTTTCATCTGACCCTAAAAAGACCCATTGTTTGTTCGTATAAAAGTATTGCGTACTTTCGTTCCATTGTGTTGAAATATTTCCATGAACCTGCGAATGAAAAAAGGTAAAGTAATAATGAGTTGCCCCAATTCCAAAGGGTGAGATACCTCTACCAATCTGGTAATATCATATATGAAAATGAAAAAATTGCCACCATTACAAAATCAGGTTTCGGTGGAAACATGGTCTTAAATATCTCTGGAAAATTCAATGCTCAGATCAGGAGAAGCACCCTGGGGCTTTTGATTTTTGATGAAAGTGGAAGAGTTGGCAGCATAGGGAAGAACCTCAATGTGGAAATTTCAGGAAATGAGTACTTTGTTGATGTTAAGGAGTTGGGAGATATTGTTTCTGGCAAGGAAACAGGCACTGAAATTACTGAAGAGGGGGAGGTAGCATTACAGCTTAAAGCCTCAAAAATCCAGGTTTTTGCAGAAATTCAAACGGACAGGCATCTCCTTCTGGCCATTGTCTATCTAGCCCTTGTAGGATATTTTAGAAAAGATATTTCCAGAGCTCCAAGCCCATTTTCCAACAGAAACACGACATTTTCAAACATTCTGATCGTGGTCGCCATACTGGTCTTTATTTTTTTCAATACAAAATATATTGGGGGCTTTTATGGTGGATTGACCCTCACCGTTGCAATTCTGGTCGTTGCGTTTATTCTCAGGAGATTGCCTCCCAAAATGATCCCGAAGAGCCGAAAGTGAAATGGTATGAAAAACAATATCCTATACCTATATGGGACCATTATTCTTCATTTTTTCCAGCATCTGGATTCGCTTGGCCGGGTGTGGATGATCACTAAAAATAGACTGCTTTAGGGTGATTTTTGAATGCTTCCACTCTTCCAGAAGCTTCCTGTGATCCTGCATCTGCCCCTGGTCTAGTCCCGAGAACATAAGCATACTGCTTGTGGATGTCTTTGCGTTTCTTCTCATATGCCTTCTCTGCGGTGTGGAGGCTACAATCTTTGCCAGTGCAGTCTGTAGATTTTCAGCCCCTCCGGGAATCGTCTGTGCTGAATTTACATCGGCATATGATTCCCTCATCCTGTTGACCCCAAGGATCATGATATTGAAAACAAAACTCAACCCCATCATCAGGATCGCAATGAGAAGAATATAACCATTTCCACCCTTTCTTCCACCTCCGAATAGCATTGAATATCCGAAGTAGAAGATAATACTGGGAATCAAACCAATGGCAAGAAGTAGGGCTATATCATGATGCTTGAGATGACCTATTTCGTGTCCCATCACTGCTTCCACCTCGTCCCTGTTCAATATATTTAGTAATCCTCTTGTCACTGCCATTCTTCTTCCCGATAGTAATGAACCGTAGGCAAACGCGTTGGCAATGGGCGTCTCAGCTATGAAAAGTTCTGGAACTTTCTGATTGTTATAACTGCACACCTGTTGCAGGGATGCGTACAACCACGCTGTACCTAGATCCTGAGGATTTACCTTCCTGAGATGATACAGCTTTCCAATTATGTATGGTGAAAGTAAATATTGAGCTATGTCCATAACAAATACAATGATCAGGATCAATCCAAAAAACCCGAAAGAGTATGAAAAACCGAAGAAATAGTTCGCCACAAGGGATATTATGAGGCCCGCTACCAGTGCTATTCCAAGACCTGCCATTACTGTAGCTATCCTCAATTTGAGGCCCACAGAGTTCATAGCACGGCATGGAAAATTTGCTTATGAATGTTACTGAGAAAAATTTTTGACGATTCCTAATATCCCACTGAATCTTCTTCAACAATAGAAATAATTTCCAGATGCGTCTCTTTTTTTGTCGAAATATGATAAAATCCTTCGGATTTACTGTTTTTCTTTCGCGATTTCAGAGAAATTCACAGCACGTCTCAGGAGTTTCATTTTCCAATCGTAGAATCTTGATTGCTGAATGTCACACTTCTTGCAGAGTTTTGAAACCTGTATGCTTCCGCTCAATCCTTCCATAACTATTTTCAATTTTTCTTTTGATTTATACATCTTTCTTTTTCATTCATATTCTGAAAGCAGAATCATTCCATTAGTTAATTTTGACTTTTTTCCCTTTGAGAGAAAAACCTTTCAATTATAGGTTTTACTGCGCCCTTCAACCATAAAATAAACGAAAAAAGAATTATCGCGGCTGGTTTGATTTTTTATTTTCATCCTGCTCATAGTGATTTGCTTTGTACATTAGAGGAAAATAAAAAGCTCCAAGCACAGTTGCCGGCATAAAAACATAAAATATATTCACCTGCTCTAGAACTAAGGTAGATAAATATATAATCAGAACGGGCAAAAGAAAAGAACCAGATCCTGTGATCCAAGCAATTATTGTCAATTTTTTGTTATAGTCCGAGTTTAATGATGATTGAGATGGTGCTCTTTTATGAGTTATGGGGAAATAAGAAATTCCAATCACAATTCCCGGTACAAGACCGAATAGAAGCACCTGATTCGAAGGAACTATTGTAGATAGATATATAAGAAGAACTGGAAAAAGAAAAGAACCCAATCCTGTAACCCAGGCAACTCTTATCAATTTTTTGTTATAGTCCGAATTTGATGATGATTGAGGTGGGGCTCCTTTTCTCTTTTTTAGTGTGGCCCAAACAGCGACCCCACACATCAAAGAGTTCCATACGATAAACACAGAGTCAGTAACAGGATGAAAAAGATTCATTTTTTCCTGCCTCACATTAATTGTATGAGCCTCCGTATGCCCAATTTCCATTTCCAGCGTTTGATACAATGGACTGGGCAACTGAGTTGATATGTATAGCATATATCTGTGCTACCACGGGCAAAGGTATGTACGGAACAAGATTAATCTCTGAGCCTGAATATTTATATCCGTTTATAGAAACATCATATGGAAATATCACATCCATTCACCAGCAACAATAATTACCTCTTAAATATATTATTTTTCCAGTTCCACTTGAATCGCCTTGATTTAGTAATTATAGCGAATGCAAAAGCAAAAATCATTATTCCAACCAAATAATCATATAAATTCTCTAGCCTTGAAGGAAATATGGTAGAAAGATATATTAAGAAAATGTATAGAAAAATTTCACCGAAACCTAATATCCAGTATAATTTCCTATTAAGATCCATGTTATATGGTTTAGTATTTCTTGTTTTGGTTAATGCCCCATAAAACCCTATACTTGCTATTACAAGAGCACAAAATCCCATAACAATTAAAAATCCTTGGAGACCAGGATGATTAAAAAAATTCATTGGTTTTCATTGCCTCCAATTAGTGGAAAAGAATTATTGCGGTTCCAGCAATTTTTTCTTTGCCTCCCGCTCATAACTGATTGAAACGTAAATTATAGAGTAATAAAAACCTCCAACCATAGCTATCGGCACAAGACCTGATAGAGGCGTTTGATACAAAGGAACTTTTATGGTAATTAGATACGTCATAACAGGAATGGGTAAAAGGAGACAACCTGATGCTGTGATCCAAGCAATTCTTGTCCATTTTTGATTATAATCCCTTTTTAATGATGGTTGGGATGGCACTCTTCTATGATTTATGGGGAAATAAAGAATTCCAAGCACAATTCCTGGCAAAAGACCAAATAGAAGCACCTGATTAGAAGGAACTATGGTGGATAGATATATAACAAGAATAGATAAAAGAAAAGAACCCAATCCTGTAACCCAGGCAACTCTTATCAATTTTTTGTTATAGTCCGAGTTTAATGATGATTGGTTTGGGATTCCTTTTCTTTTTTTTAATGCGGACCAAACTCCTGCAGCACCAACGTTAGAATTAACTATGACACATATAGACTCAAGGAAAAGATGATTATTAAAAAGATTCATTTTTTCTTGCCTCACATTAATTGTATGAGCCCCCATATGCCCAATTTCCATTTCCAGCGTTTGATGCAATGGACTGGGCAACTGAGTTGATGTGTATAGCAGATACCTGCGCTACCACGGGCAAAGGTATGTAAGGAACAAGATTAATCTCTGAGCCTGAATATTTATATCCGTTTATAGAAACACCATCTCCAATTGCAGTTATACCATATCCCCATGCGTCGATAACAGTAAATTCAGTCCACATATAGGGTGCTCCAGCATTGCTACCATGCATTCCGTTTAAAACCTTCACATAGGTTGAATCGTATAGTGTGTGGAGACTGT
>JAJYRA010000022.1 GCA_021794355.1 Thermoplasmata archaeon
CTGACAAGATCGCATTGTCCTCTTATCCTCTCAAAGGGTATCCTACCATATTTCCCCAAGGTAATAGATGCCATTATTCGTCCATGAACGGTGTCGCTTCAATGTTAAATTCGCTTCTTGTGGTTCTTTCTAGGGTTTCTGATCCGCAGATAGTAGAGGGCATCGTCCCGCTTCTCGACGGTATTTTTTCCGGAAAACTATCCAGTGAGCCCAGAATCCATGGTACCTTCAGTATGTTAAGTGCGCTGAAAGATCCTGAGGTTGAGGCTGGTTTGGCGGTAGGAATTAAACCTTAACTCCGTCCATTTTACATAACAGGTCATTACAATTTTTTAGAATATTCTTCTAGTTATCAGCTATTTTAATGGTTCTGACAGCGAAAATGTTAGCGTAAATATTTATATAAATGGTATGTATATGTATATTATATGAATAATATTCCAGACTGGGCTAGGAAATATAAAACTAAGGGAATCTACATCAGAAATGTCGGAAACAATTATTATGCGTATAGGACAAGATCAAAGTGGGACAAGGAGAATAAAAAAACGAAGACACTTCCACCGGAATATCTCGGTGTTGTTACAAGGAACGGCATAATAAGGAAAGATCAGGCCACAGGCATCAGGGGAGATTATGAATACGGTAACATATCTTTACTTTACGGTATAGCAGAAAAAACGATACTTCCGGTACTGAAGGAAGTGTTTCCGTACCTGTATGAGAGGATAATCAACTATGTCATATTAAGAGAGATACAGCCTTTGCCCATGAAATCTTTGCGTTATTTATACGAGAAGATGTATCTATCACGCATATCGGATGAATCCATGTCTCCGGCCTCAATATCAGGAATGCTTTCATCACTTCCTGAAGATCAGATCATACGGGTGATGAGAAGACTGACGGAAAAGGGTGAATACGTTTTAATGGATTCGACAGCAATATTCTCCCATTCAGAGAATATTTCATTCCTTGAGCTTGGCCACAATTCAAAAGATACGCATATACCGCAGATAAACGTGATGATGCTCTTCTCTTCAACAAGAACAATGCCGACGTTCGTGAGGATACTTCCCGGATCGATAAGGGATGTTTCAGCCATGTCGAAGACAATTGAAATGGCAGGAATCGATAGATGCGTGATCGTTGCAGATAAGGGATTCTTCTCTGCTGATAACATCAAAAAGCTGAAGAAGAAACATCTCAGTTACATAATACCGTTAAGGAGGAATTCATCATTGATACCGGAAAACGATCACTTCATGAACGTTTTCATGTATGACGGTAAGCCCGTTAAGTACTGGAAACGCGAAGATGATGTCTACATTTACGAAGATCCTGTTCTGCGATCTGAGGAGGAGAAGGATTACCTGATCAGGATCAATGAGAATAAGAGGAGCAGGAAAGAGTATGATGAAAATGAGATCAATTTCGGAAAGCTATACCTTTTATCGGATTTAAATGACGATCCGGAGAAAATATATCGATTATACAAGCAGCGTGAATACGTCGAATACGCATTCAACGTTTACAAGAATGATCTTGAGGCGGATCGTTCTTACCTCAGGGACGATCACATGCTTTTCACTTACATGTTTTTGAATCTTTTATCGCTTTACCTCCACTTCCAGATTCTCAACATGATAGATGGGAAATACAGTGTAAGGGATGTTTTACTCATATTATCGAGGATAAAGATGTACAGGATGGAAAGATCGGAGATAATGAGCGAGATACCGAAGAAGGCGAAAGATCTGGTATCGGATCTGAAAATTGATCTTAACATGTTATGTAAAAATTGAAGAGTTAAGGATTAATTAGTGGAGGTTTGAAATCAGTTCATGCATAATGATTTTCTATTTGAAAAACAAAGAAAATTCATCCTAACTCGTGCACATCACTAACCATGTAGATTGTTCAGAGTTTCTTAATTTTGGAAAGGTATTCAATCTTCAATCAGGAATCATCACATACCCTTTCGAACCAGAAGTTCTAAATCCACTCAACAAGATGAACATTCCATACCTGGAAAAATCAGTGATAGTGCACGGAAAAATAGAACATAAATTCTGCAGAAAAGACAATAAAACACTACTTAAGCATGCGTTATCAGGAAAAATAAACTGCGGAACTCAAGTGCAAAAGAACTTGAAGAATTCTATGGTGAAGAAGGTGGTAGAATAAAGAGAGCTCTTCAAACAATATTCCATGAGGCAAAGGAATACCATGGTCATGGTACCATGAAAGATGTGGAAAAGCTTCATCACGATCTCACATTCCTCCTTGATTCTCATTATGAACATGCAGGATGCAGAAAGTTTGTGAAGAATCTTCTGAAACGGAAGAGGGAGTGGTTGTTTCAATTTGTCATGAATCCTCATGTTGAACAAACAAACAACAGAGCAGAGGGATGTATCAGGTCTTCAGTAATTTACAGAAAAACCTCAGGTGGATCCAGAACAGAACGTGTTGTTGAGATATATACCAGAATATATTCCATCTACTATACATCAAAACTCAGGGGAAAGAATTTCATCACTGATACCACGTCAATTATCAAAGGAAATATTAAACCTGCATAATCAGTCAAGCACAGAAGACTGACCAGTTACGGATTGATGTAAGGACTAAATATATTGTGGAAATTGGGTTATTATGGAATCAAATATTTTGAATCCTGCATAAAGGGAGTTGATGGCTATAGAGAAGTGCCGTAACAGTGATACGGGAATGTTTTACAGTGATAAACATAGAAATAACCGGATAAAAGCAATAATATCAATATTTGCAACAGAATCAAACGCATTGCCATATGATATGGAAATAACGACTACAACCAGTAACATTGCAACATCGTCAGTTAATGCAGGAGATATTATGGCATATGAAATATGGAACCGGGGGCAGTTACCCAATGCTAAAGACCTTGCTATAGAACTGACTGCGGTGCTTATTGACGTGGGTATTGGTACTTATCTGAGTGTAACAGCAGTACAAGAGATATCATGGGATATTGCTACGACTTTCCTTGCAGATGGCAGCATAAGTGATATTGCAATGGATGTGACGATAGATTCTGGAATATATGTTGACCTGGTAACTCTGGCAGCTATCGTAACGCCAGTTATAGCATGGTAAAAAAACAGTCCAGTGCAAATCAAATCCTGATGCCTTTATGAGAGTACAATTTTCAAGAATTCATGGAACCAGTAAATTTGATTCGTTCATTTATTTTATTTCTGTAGCAAGTGGATTGACGGGATTTACTTTCGAAGTTCTGAAACAGGCACCATTTTATTTTAACTTTGCTCTTGCCTCCTTTTCTGTATCTATATTTATACTCTATAAGTATTACATTCTCGGATACGCAAAAAAAGTTAAGGATCCATCTCTATTTATGACCGGGCACAGATTTCTAAACGAATTTGGAATAATAGCCTTTTTAGTGGTACCGTGGATTCATTTTGTCAGGATAAACAACTTTTCCATAATTAAGGAATACCTGATCACATTTATTGCTGTCTGGTTAACCTTAGGGTTGGCAATTGCGATTTCTACTGTGTGTTATCTCAAAAATATTTCTCCGGGGATTAATCAAGGAGTTGAAGATAAAAGTGTGATGAATTCTTTTTTTAATAGATATCCCGAGATCACAGAGAATGTTCCTGAAATACTCATGTTTGAAAAATCGGGCAAGCGGGGTGGAGCATGGGTGAGCGGGATGTTTAGAAAGAAAATTTGCATTGATAAAACGTTCTGGAATACAATTTCTGAGGATGAGAGAGACGCACTTTTGCTTCATGAGATTGGGCATATAGAAAATGATAGCTATTCATTGCCTGTTGTATATTCATTTGCTGTATCTTCTATAAACGCATTTGTATACACTAATTTAGTATATTTTGCAATAAACCTTGTTTCCCTCGAAACAACATTAATTCCAGTTCTTAGTATTATATACAATGTAATTCTCCTGCTCAGTACATTGGTTGCCACATTAATTGCTCTTAAGCTCAGGAAGTACGGCTTGAAAATCAATAACTCCCATCAGATAGAAGCGGACAGGTTTGCATTGGAACATTTGAATGGTAACAGTGGGGCAGTCATATCGATGGTGAAAAAATTAAGAATGTATAAAGAGAAAGGAATTAGTGGAAAAAGATTGTTAATTGTTGATTCCACTTCAGAATTAAGGATTAATCAATTAAGTGATAAACGTTGATAAAATTGAGCAATCTGTATAAGGAATATAAACTCCGTTTAACGTATTTATCACTTCTATGAAAAAAGTTAACCCGTCTTCCTCCGATTTCTGTTTTGTATAAATAACTTTACAGTATCCTCCAGACTCTTATTCCTCACAGGATTCCTTGCTCTTGC
>JAJYRA010000057.1 GCA_021794355.1 Thermoplasmata archaeon
CATAGTGGTTCCACTTGACAATAATGGCAGAATCCTGCCATAACGATTGAATGCGTTTTGTGGAATAGTGTGAGAATGTTTCCTCAATGAGTGGTGCTGATGTATTGGTATTGTTTGTTGTGAATGGGGTGATCTGTGAACCGGGAGAAAAGTTCGGGTTTAGTTCAAACACATTCCACGATACGGGAAACAGGTTTCCATAAAATCCAATGAAGGCATTGGATCCAACGAACTTTATCATTTCATTACCATAGGAATATGATTCTATAGGTACTGATGCATATCCATTGTTCATGTGCTTTACAATGGGTATTGCCATCATTGCAGTTATCATCATGATTGCAATGAGTTTAAGTGCCTTGAACCTGTTCTCTCTCTCTCTCTTTCTGTTACTACTGAATACATTTTGAAATCTGTCCTGAAAGATATAAGTGTTAATAAATTTACTGTGATAATGAGTAGCATGGCATTTTCTTTATATACTCACCTTATCAGAATAGACTGACTTATTGGAATTTTAGTCGATTAGAATTCTAGGATTGATAATTCAAATTTTCTCTATTTTCCTTTAACCAATTACAATTCAAATGTATATTATCTATACCTAATTTAAAAACGATTTGAGGTTGTCATCCCTTGTCTGACATATAATTAGTCCTTGATCCTGAATTAAGTGCCCCATTTAACACGACATTTCTGAGTTCAAAGAAAGTCTCAACTTTAATAGAGCTGTCGTTTCAGTTCTGCTGAACTTCACATCCGATTTCTATGCAGCGACAGTTCCACCATTAATCGAGGTATTCAATCATAACGCATGCCTCAGATAATCTGATTCGGTTCCAGCCTTTGTAAGTTAAAGTTATCGAAATCGCGGTCAAATGAGACGATGGATTCAGTCTTCAGTTTCTTAACCACAAAATACTGAAGAGCCTTATCAAAATCCAATTTTGTTGGTTCTAGAAATAGTGCTACACTCATCTCATCCTACGTATCAGTATCGTATACATGGAGCCCTACTGAGGCGTTGACATCTCGAAGGAAGGTTCCTATCATTTCACTCATGCCGACTATAGCTTCGATGGCATGAATAGATGATCTGCTGACAACACCACTCATTTTACCGGTTATTATCTTTTTTTGAAACGCTTCATATTCATCAGCTTTATTTTGATCAAGCATTGTCTCGAGAAATATATTTGCGCCGATTACCATCAAGTTCATTTCGCTTCCACAAGATACTTCATCTCACTGTTTTATCTATGATACCGGACCAAACATTGTGCTGGAGTTCCACCGATGACTCCTTCCTTTCCTTCAATATGCCTCTAATGTTGTTCCAGTTTGCGATACCGTCGTCTATGTAATCTCGAATTATAAATTCAATTGCCATCTTCATTGATCCTTTCCTGTATCCAAACTGCTCATACGCCTTCTTTCTGAATCTCCTTGCGAGTTCCTCGTCAAGTTCAATCTTTATTATCTCTGTCATATGAAACTATAAGATTGAGTGCAATATAAACCTTATAAATAGCATGAGCTATTTTTCCCTTTTGTACCTTTAGGTACCAATATCTATAAAACTCTCTAGCCAAAAAAAAGGCAATTTAAGGGTCATGTATGGATTTGAGAGAAGATACAATAGTCCATCCGGAGGGTTTTAATTTTTACAATCGGGGAACCCGATTTCTCCTCTCCAAAGAACTAAGTTTTATGGCCTCCCTCAAACTCTCGGCCATAGCACAATGATATTGTAGGTTTGAAACATCGTGGAAGATAACTCAATTCCGAACTCGTTATTTATCGCTACGATGCTGAGATGAGGAAATCAATCATACATCTCCATTATTCCTTATTTTTGAAATGACAGTAAATACTGATACTATTAATACTATACACTGATAGCTATCAGTGTTGGGTATATATACTATCATTAGATATTCTTTAAATGGAAGAGGAAAAACTACTTTATTTTTTATCAAAAAAGCTCGTTATATACCCGCCTTCTAGGGTCACTTTCAATGTCCAGTTTTACCCAGGTAACACTAACCTTTCAATTGATGCCGTGGTAAAAAATGGAAATGAGTCGATATATGTTGAAATAAAGAGGAGAATTACATTTGAGAATCTTTTCCGGTTTAATTCCTACAAAGATCTCGTTAAACAACAGGGGATAACCATGGCGAAGTTTGTTTTTCTCACAGTTTTTGTTGGTGAAGATATCAAGGATATTGCTAATAAGCTTGAAATTATAATTATTCAGCTACCTCCTTCCTTATTGACTGAAATAACATATGACAATCCAGGATATTCTCCTTCTAAGATAACTTCAAAAAGATCGTTTGATGTAATTTACGAGATGCTATCCAAGGGTCCGTCCACTATAATGGCCCTTTCGCAATCATCTGGCGTTTCTTATGGATGGGCGCATGGAATTGTAACCAGATTAAAGGAAATTGGCATTATCGACAGGAAATTTGGTCTCTACGAAATTGTAAATATTGATAAATTGCTGGATTCAATTGCGTATGAGAGGCCAATCGGTTCCCTTAACTCAAAGGAATACTGGACAGATTCAGATGATATCTTGAAATTTGCTCGTGATGTATCCTCCACTGCGAAGATAAAGGAAGCAAAAATTGCCTTTATGGGTCCAACAGCCTCCATTTTATACGACCCATATTATGTGAAGTCAGACACTTTATATGTGTATGTAGAGCCTCTTAAGATGGTTAGCCTTGCGGATGAGCTCCATCTTGGAAGATCCGGAAACCTTAAGGTATTAGCATATTTACCAGACAGAGACGTATTTACTGATTCTAAAACGCTAGATGGGGTAACCCTTACCTCACAAAAACAAGTTCTGCTTGATCTTGCATCATTTGGCGTTCTGTACAGAGAATCATTCAAGAGGATGGTGGAAAGAGTTGGCATTGAGTAGTATAAGCCAAAATATTATACAAAAGTCAAAGCTAGAAATGATAGATATATTCGATTGGGGCAGGGAAAAAATAGGCTTTCAATATTCACAGAAAATGTGGGTCGTGGGAGGCTGGGCCGTGGATGCATATAATCCATGGTTTGGCTCTCGTGATATTGATATCATGGCAAAACCCAATGTTGTTGCAGAACTGAAGAAATACCTTTATTCTCAAAGAGGCTACGATAAATACAGAGGATTGGATGGAAAAACACAATACTACAAGCAAGTTGGGAGTGAGCAGATAGAAATAGACTTTGTAAAGTCCAAGCAGAACTTTCAGGGAACTGATGATAAAATGTCTGTAGAAATTTCTCCTGAGAATTCCCGTACTTTACACCTGGCAAGCAATAAGGTCGTCATAGTGCCAGACCGTGCAATTCTGCTAGGAATGAAAATCAAAGCGGCATGGGACAGAAATTATATGCTCAAGGAAGGTAAATACTACAACCGTTCATACTTGGAAGATAAGATTTCAAAGGATTATGGAGATATAATTTCACTCCTAGATGATAAATACATAAGAAACAAACCCTTGAGACTTCAATATTTGCACGATGAAATTCTCTCTAAAGATTTCTTAAAGAACTTCTTGAAATCTCTAACAACAAAAGATTTTCACGGCTTTCAATACCGTTCCTTGAATCCCAAAGACTGTTTAGAGCTAATCAGCTGGCTTTTGTCTGTCACATAATGTTGTCAGGTATGCTCTATTGCTGTATAACAATAGTTATACAGCATTTTAACATAAGATAGATTGCATTTCAGTTCAGCAATATTTTGCATACAGCCTTAACTCGAAACCTTTTTAGGAAACAGTTCAGGTTTTAACCCAAGGGTTTCTGCGAGTTCCCTGACTTTCTTAGGTATTTCTGCCATTATTGTCCTGTTGCCTATGTCAGTAAGATATATCTTTGACGATTGTAATAATGCATCTTTCACGCTTATCCTGCTGTTGATCTTTGATCTGCTCCAGTTAAGATGGCACACTTTTTGATACCCTTTATCGATCAACTCACTTCACCTCTTTCATGTTTTTCAACATATTTGTTTTTGCCTCGTTTCTCATTTTCATCTTCTCCCTTCTCTTTTTCAATTTTTCATTGTATTCTGACCTGAATGCGGAATCATTCAGGTATTTCTCCCTGAATACTGCCGGAGGCAGGTATTCAATGGATGAATGTGACCTCACATTGTTATAATCAATGAAGGCGTTTTTTATCACAATCTCACCTTCAGAGAAATCCTTGATCTCTATTACCCAGATGTAATCTGTCTTAAACGAC
>JAJYRA010000040.1 GCA_021794355.1 Thermoplasmata archaeon
ATTGAATATGTTATGGATGGTTGCGATATTGAATAGAATCCAGGGTTACTGGTTGTAAAAGTGAACGTATTGCTAAAACTCTGTCCTGGTGAAAGTAAAGGTATGCTGGAAACGAGTTTTCCTGATGTTACCGTAGCTATGCCATTATACTGTGTAGCAAAGGAACTCTCGTTTATGGCGACCGATGTAATTGAATTTGAATCCCTGTTCATAACAGTTGTCTTTACTATGAAATCATTGGTTCCTGATGATGTTATGGAGGTTGTGATCTGTAGATTAGCCGGGTAAAGATGATTGGATTTCATCATAATAGAAGTCAGGGAAAACGGACCGGTTGGTTGAATGGTTTGATTCACATTACTTGTCTGCTGACTTGAAGATCCTGTATAGGAACCTATTTCAGTAAAGTTAGCTGATGTATTTCCCTCAGGTACTCCGAGAAGCATACCGTAATTTACACTTGAACTGGAAAAGGCAATTGTTCCATCGTACCCGTAAATCTGTGCTCCAGAAATCATGTGTATATCTGAAGATGATGTTACAACGCGGCTCTTTGCAAATAATCCTCCATCAAACACAATGGAACTACCCTTGCTGAGTGTTGAGTTTATACCCAGATATTTAGAAATCTCATTTGAGAAAATACCTGAATGAACAAAACCAGCTATGAATATTGAGGAATCCACACTGCCTGATGTATAGCCTGGAACCAGATATCCTGAATTTATGCCAGATGTGAAGATCTGGTTAGATCCTGAATTTGAAATTGTGCCTGATAAATCCTTAACCATTGAATTTTCAGAACTAAACTGGTCAGTTGTAAAGGTGTAAATATACAAACTAACATTTGAGTCCGTAAGGCCAATGAAAGATGTTCCAAGGGAAATTCTAACAATGCATGCCCCGTCACTTCCACCCAACTGACTCATTATATTTCCCACCTGTGTTGTAGCGGAA
Organism: Thermoplasmata archaeon; assembly: GCA_021794355.1. GTDB lineage: Archaea > Thermoplasmatota > Thermoplasmata > Thermoplasmatales > Thermoplasmataceae > Cuniculiplasma. Next base: position 958 of record JAJYRA010000040.1, read on the forward strand.
GAAGATGTATTAGCCAAAGTACCGTTATATGCCATTACAATCACTGATTGAGGCATTAAATTCCACAGTGTTGAACTTGCTATTGATGAATTTGAAATAGTATTACTTACGCCAAGCCCATTTTCCACACTTCTAAACAACTGAGGTAAATTGTCTGTTTCAGCAACAAGCGTAAAAATAGATGTTGTTTGTCCACTCGAATATATCCAGTTTGAATTAGAATTGCCATTGTAGAGTGCCATGTTGAGAAAGATGTTATAAGAAGAACCCTGCAAACCTATGACTCCCGCAGATAGAATATCTTGATTCGAATTGTTTCCAATGGCTGAGAATTGATGATCGTTATGCGAAGAAATACCTGTAACCATTCTGGCTGTTGAAAAGATACCGGTTCCATTAATGCTATGTTCTGGTGAGGCAAAGGAATATAAGCCATTTTCGTAGTGAATATTCTGCTGACCCGTTGTTGCCGAATATGGCGAAAAGGCACCAGCAAAGGATAACACAAATAATGCCAATAGTATGAAAACAATAGCCTCCCTGGATTTTCCCTTTTTCTTTACTTTCTTTCCTATTTTATCCTTATGAATTCTCCTGTATAGAAATCTGCCAGTCAATCCTGAGGATAACATAAGTATAACTAAATTAACGATAATAAAAGGGAGGAAAGCCTCGACTAATGTTCCAAAAATTCCTCCTCCTAAATTAAGTATAGACTGTTGAGCCCCTCCAGCCACAATTACAAACCCTGATGATGATAAACCACTTGTTCCGCTTGATCCGAGCGAACTGCTCAGTGATGTTTCTCCAATCTTCTCAATGGTCAGAGCTATTCGTGAGAAAAGAGGTTCCCCCATAATAGTTCCGAAATTAGTTCCTGGTGGGGGTGAAGGTAAACTGTTGGATATTGAGGAGCTTCCAACAGAACTTATGAGACTTGTAAATTTACTTTTTGATGTTAAATATAGTGTAAAAAGGCTTGATAAAATGAAACCGTAGAGGGATAAATAAACTGTAAATGCAGCGCTTATGGCTCTTGTACCCTTTCTCGCGGCAAGCCCGATTAAAACTCCAATAACTATGAGAATTGGAATCAGAATAAGGTGATTTAAAACATCCCCGAGAACCAGAAACATTATGGAGAGTACAAATATCAGAGGAGCACCAAAAATGGGGCCCACCCATGCTATCAGTGGCGAATAATAAGGAGATAATACATAATAGGATAGCGCTAAAGCCGAGAATAATCCTACAATGTAAGCTGTCAATTTACCCATGAGGAAAACATTCCCTGTGGATATATTAATATTTTGTACCGCCCTGTATTATGATATGACGATAAATTTGAAGAAACAAATAAACAGAATTTTTCATCTTTTTGAAATGAGATGAATTGCAGGCAAAGGAATAATAAAATCAATAATGTATTGGGGAATTGATGGCAATATAGCCGGTAGTCTGGATAAATTATTTTAGCGAAATATCAGGAGATAAAATAATGTCTTAAAAGATTATATTGAAATACCTCGACCATAAGGAAAATAACAACACTTAATTGCGGAGAATATCTCATAATATGCTAGTGGCTGAATTGAAATGGCGTAAAAGTTATTCTGAACATTGCCGGCTCTACCGTATAATTGAAGATAGATAAAAATTTTCAAAATATCAATGAAAACAAAACGGACTATGGAATTGCTTAATTATTTATTAAATTAAACCTTAACTCCACGTTTTTTGTGCAATAGGGATCACTTTTTCTTACTTTTCGATCTCCATGAAATGCCCATTTGATGGCATCTCTGCTTTATTGCGAAAGATCTTTATACATATTACGCATACTGTGTAATATGACTGCTCTTCCTGAATGGGTAAAAAAATACAAGACAAAGGGTGTTGAGATCCGTGTTTCCGGAGACAAATACTATGCCTATGAGATGACCAGCAGATGGAACAGGGAGAAGAAAAGGGCAGACAAGATCACCGGCAAGTATCTTGGAGTTGTAACGCATGACGGCATAGTGAAGCCGCGATCCATGGGACTGGTGAGATCGGATTATGAATACGGTAACATTGCTTTATTGTATGGAATAGCGGAGAAGACAGTGATACCTGTACTGAAGGATATATATCCAACAATGTGGGAACGCATAATCTCATATGTAATGTTGAGAAATATACAGCCACTCCCCATGAAGTCTGTGCATTACCTCTATGAGAAGACATATCTATGCAGGATAATGGATGAGAATATGTCACCGGATTCACTGTCGAGGATGCTTTCATCCCTTCCAGAGGATCAGAGCATCAGGGTCATGAAAAGACTCACGGAGAAGGGTGAATATGTCCTCATGGATTCGACAGCAATATTCTCCCGTTCAGAGAACGTATCATTCCTTGAACTTGGACATAACTCAAAGAGCGTTCACATTCCACAGATCAATGTCATGATGCTCTTTTCATCGACAAGGACAATGCCAACATTCGTGAGGATTCTTCCAGGATCAATAAGGGATGTTTCAGCCATGTCAAAGACCATTGAAATTGCAGGTGTTGAGAAATGCGTCATTGTTGCTGATAAGGGATTCTTCTCTGCTGATAACATAAAGGCATTGAAGAAGAATCATCTCAGCTATATCATACCGCTGAGAAGGAATTCCTCATTGATACCGGAACCTGAACATTTCATGAACGTGTTTCTGTACGATGGAAAGCCTGTCAAGTACTGGAAGAGGGAGAATGATGTCTACATCTTTGAGGATCCGATCCTCAAAAGCGAGGAGGAGAAGGACTTCCTTCTCAGGATTGAGGAAAACAAGAGAAGCAGGAAACAGTATGATGAGAATGAGATCAATTTCGGTAAACTATACCTTCTTTCTGATCTGAATGATGAACCTGAGAGGATATATCGATTATACAAGCAGCGTGAATATGTGGAATACGCCTTCAATGTGTACAAGAATGATCTGGAGGCTGATCGATCATACCTGAGAGATAACCACATGCTTTTCACATACATGTTTCTCAATCTGCTGTCGTTGTATCTTCACTTCCAGATTCTCAGCATGATCGAAGGAAAATACAGTGTGAGAGATATTCTCCTCATACTGTCAAGGATAAAGATGTACAGGATGGATAGGGGTGAGATCATGAGCGAAATGCCGAAAAAAGCAAAAGACCTGGTGTCGGATCTGAAAATTGATCTTGGCATATTACGTAAAAAAGCTTGAGTTAAGGATTAAAACAATTGCAACTATAGTAC
>JAJYRA010000086.1 GCA_021794355.1 Thermoplasmata archaeon
GGATATTGCCTCAGTATTTTCAATGATGGATAAAGCCAATGCTTTGCGAAATTCCATTGTCATGTGATGGTATGTATCAATAAAATCTACCGGACAATTTCCGCCATAGGTTCTTAAGAAAAAGTTATTAACAGTTTTTATATGCACATTGACTGAGTGATATTTAATGGTAAACGTAAAAGAGGTTCCAGCTGACCTTTTGATTGAAAAGCTTACTGAGGATTTCAGCAAAAATAAAAAAATTAAGGTTCCAGAATGGACTGAGTTCCTTAAGTCTGGTGTTCACAGAGAAAAAAGTTGGGTACAGGAGGACTGGTATTACAGAAGACTTGCATCAACATTAAGGAAAGTATATGTCAGAGGAAATATTGGAATTCAGAGACTTAGCGAAGAATATGGCGGAAGAAAGGACGATGGTTCCAAACCTTACCATCCAGCTTCTGGAAGCAGGAGCATAGTGAGACACATTCTTAACGAGCTTCAGTCTCTTGGTCTGGTTGTTAAGAAAGAAACTGGGAGATCCATATCCCCGAGCGGTGAGGCAATGCTGCAGAAAGCGTCAAAAACCGTTATGGAACAACTTTCAGAGAAACAGCCGGAACTGAAAAAATATCTTTAGGGAGGTGAACTGCCAGTGGACTCGGACAGAGAGCTTGAGGAATTGAGACGAAAAAGAATGGAAGAGATGCAGAGAGCTCAGTCTCAGGAACATGGGGAAGAAGAGCAGAAAAGTGCTCAGGAAGCAGAAAGGGCAAGAAAACAACAGATATTGAGGCAGATACTGGATGTTGGGGCCAGAGAGAGACTTGCCAATGTAAGACTGGTGAGACCAGACATTGCTGAAAATGTGGAAAATCAGTTAATACAACTTTACAGCATGGGGAGAATAAACAGGATAATTTCAGATGAAGAAATAAAACAGATTCTCGGACGGATGACTGAAACCAGAAGGGAAACACATATTGAGAGGAGATGAAAATGAGCAGAAATAAAGAAACGGCTAGAAAAATAAGATTGATGAGAAAAATCAACCAGAATAGAAGGGTTCCTGGATGGGTCATAATGAGGACGGACAGGAAGGTTACCCAGAATCCTTACAGAAGGAACTGGAGAAGAAATAACCTAAAACTCTGAGGGATTAAAATGGCAGATGACAGCGTAAATGATGAAATATTGATGAACATTCCACTTAGGAAGGCCTTTAACAGTTCCAAGAGAAGGAGAGCAGATACAGCCATAAAAATAATTAGGGAGAGTGTGGCGAGATACACCAAATCAGAACTGGACAATGTATGGATAGATAGCAAAATAAACGAAGAGATATGGAAGAGAGGAAAATTCAAGATTCCCACAAGTATCCAGGTAAAAGTTCTTAAATTACAGAATGATGAAATTGAAGTTTTGATACCATAGATGATTAAAAAATTATCCCTTTTTGAGAGTAACTATATTGGACTATATTTAAGAGCATGGGACGACATGGCGATTGGCCCAAGCAAGCTGGATAAAGTTCAGGTGGAAGCCATTGAAGAATGCCTGAAAGTAGATCTGAAGAAGAGCAGAATGGATGATTCTGGTATGTATGGAATCTTTTCTGTAATGAATTCAAATGGCATGATCCTGAGCGGGTTATATAGAAAAAAGGATCTGGATTTTGATACGGGGCAGAGAAATGTTCTCTTCTTAAAGGATATGATAAATGCGGTTGGAAATGATATTGTTGCCAACGACCATGGTGCAATGGTTCACGAGGATTTTTCCAAGAAAAGTGTGCAGGCCATTGAACAAACGCTTGGAGTTGAAACGGTTCAGGGTACGATCGGAGGTTTTCCCACCGTTGGATCTGGAACGGTTCTGACAAGCAAGGGCATGATTGTAAATCCTGAAACTACTGACGATGAAATGGAAATCCTGAAGGATTTCTTCAAGGTTCCCGTGAGACTTGGAACTGCAAATTTTGGAAGCCCCATGGTTGGTTCAAGCATTGTTGCAAACATGAACGGGATAATGGTTGGCTCAGATACTACATCCATTGAACTGAATGCCATTGATGATGTTCTTTCGTGAGTGAAATAACAGTTGGAAGTTTCATAAATTCTTTCAACCCTCCTTCGACCGGTGAATTTCAGTTCTTGAATATCTCCTTGAGCCTTACCAATGGAATGAGTTCAACACCATTTTCTTTCAAGAGTTCATATCCTCCTTCTTCCCTGTCAACGACCGTTATGGCTCTTGTGACCACGCAACCATTCTCCCTTAGGAGTTTTACAGCTTTCAAAACAGAATTTCCAGTAGTCACCACATCTTCTATTATGTTGACTTCCATGCCCGGTTCCACATTTCCTATGAGAAGCTTCTTCATTCCATGCCTTGCCTCTTTCCTGATTATGAGGTAGGGTATTTTCATCTCATAGGCCACTCCAACAAGTATTGGAACAGCCCCCAATTCAACGCCGGCAACATTTCTGGCATTAAGTTTCTTCGTGATCTCAAAAACAATTTCCTTCAGGATTTGCGGCCTCGCACATGCATCCTTTATATCAACGTAATAATTTGATGTTTTTCCGGATGTCAGGACAAAATTCCCCTGTTTTACAGCTTTTTCCTCCATCAAAAGATCTTTTAGCATATCTGGGTAAAATTCAAATCTATATAGAATTATCCTATTCCGCACCTTGAGTGATGTCTGATCCCGTGAAAGGAGAGAATAAATTTTCTATGCAATCCTGAAATTTCTCCTATTTTAAAGCGTGAAGAAAGATAACACAGTCATTCCTCGAAATTCCCTGGAAGATCATCCCCTCTTTTGTTAGTGAACAATTTCATTGCCGATCAATAGGATAGAATAATTAATAACAGTTTTGCATTTTCAGGTTTCAATAAAATTCCAGGGCGGTGTATTTACGCTGTCTGCGAGATACAGACCTAATTTTTCATAACGATGGCCTGAAAGCATCCTGATCTACGCTCTTTAGAATTTTATTCATTATAGCGAATTGCAAAAGTATTGCAATTAAATCCAATCGAATAATGGAGCCGTAGATTATTTACCAGTTGTTCCAGAAAATCTATGATTTAGACTCCGTGAGGATGTGAGGACATATCATTCATCCAGCAATCTCAATTGAAGGTGTTCGGAGAATTCAAAAATTTAAATCTTTGATAAAATAGATACTATGAGAGGGAGGATCCTGTTTTGATTTCCTTGAGCGTGTTAATGTTAAAATGTCGGAAGAGATGGTCCATTCCTTAGAGCAAAGAAATGTCAGTGTTGATTGATTTGGTGCTTCCTGTGGGTATTTCTTTGTCTTGAGGATGTATGTCTGACATTCGTTTGTCATTTTTTAAAAAAGTTTATATATTTGTCTGTCAATTGTCATTCTATGATGGAATACGATCCCGAAATGGAAAAGATGTTGAAATCTGCCAGAGTTAGAATCAAGGTTATCGGATGTGGTGGAGCTGGATGTAATTCAGTAACAAATTTAAAAAAGTTTGGGTTGGGAGGAGCAAAACTCATTGCCCTAAACACAGATGCTGCTCATCTCAAGGACAAAACTGATTCAGATGTGCTTATGCTCATAGGGGAGAGACTAACCAATGGTCATGGTGCGAAGGCAGACCCGAATGTGGGAAGAGATGCAGCACTGGAAAGCAGGGAGACCATAATGAAGGCTACATCCAACGCTGAACTTGTTTTTATCATAGCAGGAATGGGAGGAGGAACCGGGACTGGGAGTGCACCCATAGTGGCTCAGGCTGCAAAAACCAATGGAGCCCAGGTAATTTCCTTTGTCACGCTTCCAACAAGGAGTGAGGGTGAGATAAGAAAACAGAATGCAAAAATAGGTCTTGAGAACCTTTCAAAGGTTTCACATACAGTAATAGTAATTTCCAATGAAAAATTAAAACAGATCAATAACAAGAAAAACGAGGAAGAGAGCTATGCTATGGCTGACAAGTTCATTGTAGATCAGATTTCTGGTCTTATTCAGACGATAACTGACACGAGTCTGATCAACGTGGAATTTTCGGATCTGATGAGAGTTCTTTCACACTCCAGGGCCGCCTATGTGGGAGTGGGTGAATCTTCTGGAGGAGAGAGGAGAATGGATTTTGCTCTCAACGATGCACTCAGTAATCAGCTGATAGATGTGGATATTTCCAAGGCCAAGGGTTGCCTGATGAGAATTATTGGTGGTAATTTTACCATAGATGAATTTGATGATATATCCAAAAGAATGCTTGGGAAGATGAATGAAGATTGCGAGTTTATTGTCGGAGCAGACATGAGGGAAGAATTGGGGGATGCCGTAAGGATATTTCTTGTTATCACAGGTGTGAATTCAAATTTCATAATAGGAAATGGGGAAGATATAGATCCACATCTTTTTGGTGATGAAGATAACGATAACAGAATAGCCTGATTTTTTCAATTGAGTAATTTTATTTATTATATTATCATTTCTCCGCGATGGAGAGTAAAATTATAGCTTCTCTGGATCTGACAGACGAATCTAAACTCGTGAGGATGGCTGAGGAAATAGGGCAGAGCGTATTTGCCATAAAGATTAACTGGCCCACTATCCTGAGCTTGGGCAAGGGAATTATAAAAAGACTTTCAGAAACATCCAATATCATCTGTGATTTAAAGATAGCAGATATCCCAAATACAAACAGACTCATTATGGAGCAAATTGCTACACAACATCCATGGGGGGTAATAGCCCATCTTTTTACGGGAAAAGACTCCATGGAATCCATTGTAAAGGCAGCAGGGGATGCAAAGGTCATTGGAGTGGTCGCCATGAGTAATCCAGGGGCTTCGGAGTATCTAAATGGAAATTACGGAAACCTTGTTGAAGATGCAAAATCTCTGGGTTGCTACGGCATTGTGGCTCCGGGAAATGATTATAATCTCCTTGAAAGGATTTCAAAAATGAAGGGAAATTTGAAAATTTTCAGCCCTGGAGTTGGAGCTCAGGGAGGTGGATATAATAAGGCTCTATTGTCTGGAGCCGATTATGTCATCATAGGAAGAAGCCTTTATGAGAACCCTGATCCCATAGGTTACATTAAAAGTCTGGAGAGGAAATGATATAATTTTTGCATATTTCTCCCAATGATAGTGATGAAATTAAAGGAGGGGTCTGGAACACCCTCTGAGGAATTCAAATGATTTATTGATTTTTAGCACTTTTTTAAGTGGAATAACTACGAAAGTTATATATTGTAATCAAAAATACAGGGTATATCACTACAAAGACTGATCATTATGAGTGACGTCCTTCCTGAACTAGAACAGAAAAGAGAGATTTTAAGAAATCTGGTCGAAGACCACATCAAGAGGCGAGATGAGCTTTCGCAAGAGGCTCATTATTACGCTGAAGAGAGAGATAAGCTTAACCAGAAATCTAAATCTATGCGCGAAGTTGTTATGAAAAAGATTGACGATAAGGGACAGCTTATCGAAAAAATTCAGAAAATGAGAAATGAGAAAGAAGATCATTTTAAGGAACTTTCTGAATTGAGAAGGGAGTTAAGAAAATACCGTGACTCATTCAAATCGCAGGGATCAGATCCTTCTGAGTTGAGAAGGAAGGAAAAAGAACTTCAGAGACTGGAGAAGACCCAGCAGACCACTCAGCTCAAGAAAGAAGAGGAAAAGAGGATTGTTCTGGAGATCAGGAAACTTAGTAATGACATAAGAAAAACCAGGGAAGTTGTTGAAAAGGAACTGAAAGAAAATGATATTGTAAAGGAACTTTCAACCAAAATATCAGAAAAGAGAAAGATTGTGGATCAGTTCAAGAAAGAAATTGACGAAACCTCGAGAATGATTAACTCCATAGGAGATGAGATTAGCAAGGGTCTTCAGGAGCTGGATGAAACCAGGAAAAAAGCAGATGAGTTTCACGAAACGTTCATAAAGTTCAACAAGGAATCGGAAAAGGAACATGAAGGCTTCATAAAAGCAAAGACGGAACTGAGGGATCTTGAGAAGATACTTGGTGGCATGGTAGCCAAAAACAAAGCCACAAGAAAGAAGGAAAGGGAAGGAGAACTCCAGAGCAAGGCAAATGTCCTCTTTGATAAATTCAAGAATGGAGAGCAGCTTACCACTGAAGATTTATTAATTTTACAGAAAGCTGGATTTCTTTAATCCAGGTTGTTATTACTTTCTGATGAAAGGAAAACGTTGTAGATTCTTGACCCGTCCTGTATATTTATATTGGAGGATAAAGCGCTTTCCACAACCTCGCAATTTTTTCCTATGGATGTGCTTTTCATTATAACTGATTTGGTAACCTTTGATTTTTTTCCGATGATGCAATTCTCGAATATGATTGAGTCCATAACCCTGCAATCATCTGAAATGGATGAATTATCATATATGGTTGAGTTTTCTATAACTGCATTCTCCCCAATTCTGACTCCTTCTCCTATGTAGCAATTTCCCGTAACCGAAAATTTAGATCCTGTTGGTATCTCCTTTACTATCATTTTCCCCTTGAAGTTGGCCTCGTTTATCTCTGTTCCATACTTAGCGGACATCAACCTGTTTGCTGCTATGAGCTCCTTTGGTCTTCCTGTATCCAACCATGCACCCTTTCCATGGTATGTATTTATCTCAACCCCCTCCCTCAAAAGTTTTGGGAAAAGTTCCTTTGCGAAATCATAGCTCTGGTTTTCGGGGATGTATTTCAGAATTTCTGGTTCGAGTATATATATTCCGGCATTAACCGTGTTGGTAAAAACTTCGGCAGCGGTCGGTTTCTCCAAAAATCTTTTCACCAGATTGTTTTCATCCTCCACTATTCCAAACTGCGTTGGGTCGTCCACCTCAGTCAGCAGTATGGTCGCCATCTTCCCACTTTTCCTGTGTGATTCTATGGCTTCATCCAGAGGAAAATCAGCCAGAACATCACCACTTGCCACCACGAAGGTATCATTGAGAAACCCCTCAACCATCTTCACTGAACCTGCCGTACCTGCCGGTTCCTTTTCAACGGAGAAGAGTATGCTCTGGGTGAGATGCTTCAGTTTAATGAGACCGGATATGAGAGATTCAAATTTATATCCAGTTGTAACAATAATGTCATCTATACCGGCCTGGGCAAATGACCTTATGGGGTATTCCATACACGGTATTCCGGCTATGGGAACGAGTGGTTTTGGAATTGCGTATGATATGGGTCTCAATCTTGTACCCCTCCCTCCAGCCATTAAAACTCCCTTTAGAGCCATGAGTCCATATACCAATGACTATTAAAAATCTTGGGTCATCCGGCAATTATATGCTTGAATTTCTCATTGGTATCTGTTAAATACCCTCCTTTTTGCGGTTTGTGTAAAAATATGGGATTAGAACCCACCTTTGGGAAACTCATAACTGGTTCTCTTAAGACCTGGCATTTGAAAGTAGGGAGTTTTCTATTGGTCCTCTTCGGGTCTCCTGCCATAATAGGGTATTTTAAACTTCACGCCTTTCCTCAAAAGTTCTCTTGATGCTTCATACCCTGCATCGGCGTGTCTTATTACACCAATGCCGGGGTCCCCGTTAAGAACTCTCTTAATTTTTTCTTCTGCTTCCCTTGTTCCATCGGCCACAAGAACGAATCCTGAATGAATTGCATTTCCAATTCCCGTACCACCTCCATGATGCACCGATACCCATGTTGCTCCTGAAGCTGTGTTCAGTAAGGCGTTAAGTATTGGCCAGTCTGCTATTGCATCAGATCCATCCTTCATGTTTTCTGTTTCCCTGTAGGGAGAAGCAACGGAGCCCGTATCGTGGTGGTCTCTTCCAATTGCTATGGGGGCGGATAGATCCCCATCCTTTACCATATCGTTCATTATGAGCCCAATCTTCTCCCTTTCCCCATAGGCGGCGTAGCATATTCTTGCGGGGAGCCCCTGAAACTTTACCTTCTCCCTTGCAAGTTTTAACCACTGCACAAGGTGATCATTATATCCAAGGTGGTAAGTGATTGCTTCGTCAAGCTTGAAGATGTCTTCCGGGTCCCCCGAAAGCGCGACCCAGCGGAACGGTCCGGAACCCACTGCAAAAAGATCTCTTATGTAAGCAGGTACATATCCCTGAATTTCAAAGGCTCTCTGTTCTCCCCCTTCCTTTGCCCTGGTTCTTAAATTGTTTCCATAATCGAAAACCTTTGAGCCGTATTCCTTTAATTTCAATATGGCCTGCACCTCTTTCACAATGGATTCGTAAACCTTCTTCCTGTAAGACTGGAAATCCCTGTCCCTGAACTCAGCAGCGCTTTCTACGGTGTATCCTTCCGGTATATATCCGAGATTGAGATCATGGGCTGCAGTTTGGTCCGTGACCACATCTGGAATTATTTTCTTCCTTGCAAGCTCATCGTATATGGTGGCAGCGTTTCCCAGTAGACCTATGGAAATGGGTTTCTTTCTGGATATATATTCATCCTTTATCCTCAGGGCATCTTCCAGATCCTTTGCCTGGACGTCCAGATACTTTCCCTTAAGCCTCCTATCTATTTTTTCCTGATCCACATCTACCACTATACCCACACCATTATTCATGGTGATAGCCAGCGGCTGGGCACCCCCCATTTCTCCAAGACCTGCAGTCAGGACCCATTTTCCTGCGAGATCCTTCTGGCCAAAATCCTTCTTTGCCATTGCGTACAGGGTTTCATATGTACCCTGCAATACACCCTGACTTCCTATGTAAATCCATGACCCTGCGGTCATCTGGCCAAACATGGTCAGTCCCCTTTTCTCCAGATCCCAGAAAATATCATCCGTAGCCCATTTTGGGACAATTTGCGCATTCACGATGAGAACCCTGGGAGCTTCTCTGGTCGTCTTGAAAGCTCCAACCGGTTTTCCAGACTGTATCAATAGTGTTTCGTCATTGTAAAGTTCAGTCAACATGGCAACAATTTCATGAAAATCTTTCCACGTCCTGGCCGCCTTTCCCTTTCCCCCATAAACAATGAGATTTCTTGGATCCTTGGCAACCTCGGGATCGAGGTTATTCATTAAAAGCCTTAAGGCCGCTTCCTGCTGCCATCCCCGAGCATTTAATTTTTTACCCCTTGGGGCTCTGATTTCTTTATACTCCTCCATGATCTGTGTAAGGAAAAATGGTTTAATAACTCTTCTTCGCTATAAGACCCTAATTATCCTGAACTTTCCCATTTAAGGCCAATATCTCCGGCCCATGACTTTTTCTGTTCTGACCTGAGGGAAAATTGGAAGCTTAATCCCTGTTAGAATAGAGACTTCCTCCAAAGGCCATAGCCCATATGAGATTTGGTATCAGGATTAACCTTTCAATTCCTCCAACACCCAGTCCTAGATCATAGCTAGTGGAGACCTTTATGGTCAGGGTAAACAGGATCAGGGCTACAAGACTGAATGCTCCCAGTATTGCCCATACGATAGCCATCAGATCCCTTTTCTTTGAAAGCACAAAGAATGAGGTTATGGCGGCAAAGAGGAAGGCAAAAAGAGCAAAGGTAAGATGGATAAATCCGAAGTGCTCATCAAAGATTCCAACTCCTGCAGCCCCAATTCCGGAAAGTATGAGGGAAATAGTTACCCCGAGGGAATAACCTCTGAGGAATAACCCTGAAACTATTTCCAGTATACCCAGAACTATTATGGTGGCATCAAAAATGTATGCGGTGCTATCAATTCCAAGATGACTGATGGTATTGTTCGATATGCTGTAACCCTTGTCCACGAAGGCTGCTATATTCAGGAACAGTAAAAATTGCCCTATTCCCAGGAAAAGCAATAACCCTCCAATTCTATTGTTTCTGCTGACACTACCTGACATAGCACGTTATTAATACTGCAATATAAATGTATTTGCCTCTATTTATAATGGGATGTGTTAACCCTGAACCATTTCTTGAATTGCTCAGTTTAGATTTTCTTCAAGTATTTTTAAGGTTTCCTCCATTGACTTCCTTATGTGATCCCTTTCTGAAAAACCATGTCCTTCCCTTGGAAATAGAAGCAACTTAACATCCTTTCCCTGTTCCTTCAATGCCCTGTAAAACTGGTAGGATTGATTGGGTGGAACACATGGATCGGCTTCTCCATGCATGATGATCAATTTTGCTTCAATATTTTTCACGTATCTTATGGGAGAAAAATATACGAATTTATTGAACTTATAGGGAGATTCCCCGTACTGCATTTCGTCCCATTCTGGAATATTTGTCGTTCCATGGAAACTGACCCAATCGGAGATTCCGAACAATGCTATGGCACATCTGAATAGTTTTGATTGGGTAACTGCCCACTGGGTCATAAAACCACCATAGGATCCTCCCGTGATTGCAATCCTGTTCCTGTCCACTTTCCCTGTTTGTATTAAATTCTCTACCCCGTAAAGAATATCCTTTAAGTCCATACCTCCCATGTCCCCATCATTCAACCTGGCAAACTTTCTTCCTCTGCCCGTACTTCCACGGAAGTTGGGCATGAATATGCTATAACCCCTGGGAAGCAGGTAAGAATATCTATCCATATATGTTTCCTTTACTGAACCGGTTGGTCCACCATGTACAACCACGAGCAGGGGTCTGTTATTACCCGGGTTTCTAAGAAAACCCTCAACCTCCATTCCATCCTCCGAATTCCACTTTATGCTTTCCCACCTATACTTCACAAAATCTTTCGCTGTTTCATTGACTGAAGTTACGGTATTTTCCTCCGAAGAGTTCAGGTCAATGGAGAGAATTTCCTGGGGTAAATCGGCATTTGATAAATCCAGGTATATTTTGTTTCTACCGTATTTCATTTCCGGGGCCATTCCAGGTCCGATACTTCCTCTTTTCCTCCATATTACCTCACCCTGCATGTTACTGTACTTCCTAATAACAAAAACATCCCTCTCCTGACACAATCCCAAAAGAACATTTTCCTCCAACCAGATGGATGAACTGTAACTGGCCTCTTCACCCTTACTCAAATTTGAAACCCTGGAATTGCTTCTTTCAAGTACCATCAGGTCCCCACTGGTAACACCCCGATCACTCCACATTGATTCTATGAAACTTATGGATTTGCCGTCGGGAGATATTACTGGTAGGGCTACCTGAGCTTTCTCCGGAGTGTATATCTTTTCAAATTTCCCCTCTTCGCTTATACCCAGAAGATAACTTGAAAACCAGCTCCCTTCCCTTGGGGAGTCGGAGGCCACCGCAACAATAGTGTTCCCGTCATAATCAAATTCCCAAATTTGTGGTAAACCCTTAATTTCCCTGAATCCATTTTCAAAATCCAGTATTAAGAGTGAATTTTTCTTTTCCTCATCCTCAAAAAAATATCCGTCATCTGCTTTTTCTGATGCTGATGGATCCTGAGTTGGTGGGGATACCAGCATTGCAATTTTTTGGGCCTTTCCCCATCTATAACTTACTACAGGACCGGGACATTTTATGGCCATCTGGGTTTGAGCCCTAAGATTCCTTATGGTTATATGAAAATTGTTCTCTCTGCTCGATATATAGGAAAGATATTCACCGTCCCCTGAAAAATCCGGTTGTGAAAATGATGTCTTTGGTTCACTTATGGTCTCCTCTGATTTTGTCTCAAGATTCATGAGCCTGATTGTCGTTTCCTGTTCCCTTTTAAATTCCTTGAATCCTTTTCCCAGAACGAAAGCAAGAAACTTCCCATCCCTGCTTGCACTTTTCCCTGAGATTGTGTTCAGTTCAAATATGGAATTAATGTCTGGTTCTCTTGCCATGTAACTTGAATCATGTTAGGATACATCTAGTTTTAGGAGGATTTTCACATTTCAATTTGTTCCTTTTGAGATCTCCCGATTATTAGGATAGTTTTTCACTCCAGTATTATGAGCGGGACCATCATTTCATCTGGATGCAGTCCTCCATGCCTTCCCTTGAAATATGTTGTATTTCCCTCATCCATAGACCCTGGAAAAAAGTATGAGTCACAATTAACGGGGATTCCTATGTAATCAAAGCTTGAAGTTTTATGCCCCTCATAGGAACCCAGGAGCTTCTTGAGATTTTGCCGACTGTTATCGAATATTTGCAATCCTGGAAACTGGCTGTTCAGGGCTTCCAGTAAAGAACTTGATCCGGATAGAAATATGGATCTGGTTGAACCAAAGGGTGGGATTGAAAAGGTTGAAGTTACCTGATCATTGTCTCCCAACTGAATGGCCTGTCCGGCTTCCACATGACCATGGTCGGCTGTAATTACAACCCTAAATTTGTTCAGATATTTTGATGAAACTTTCTTCACCGCATTCACTATGTCCCTTAATGCCTCAAGATTTGGTTGAGAGTATGGACCATAAACATGGGAAAGCTTGTCAGCAAAGGGTATGTAAAGGTATACAAAATCAAAATCCCCATCAAGGGCCCTGTCATAAAGATCCATTGCGTCCCATATGCTGTGAAAATGATAATGAACCCCGGCTGTGCTGTTGGTGACTGTTGTCAACTCAGAATTCTTTACGAAATCCGGTGATATTATGGCACACTTCTTCCCAAGTTTTTCCGCTTTTTCTATGGTATTCTCCACCTGATAGACCTGTTTCATGGGCATCATATCCCTGAGAGAATCCTTATTTTTCGAGTAAATTGGAGAATATTTAAAGTTGTCAATAATTGTACCAAAGCGTTTTACGAATGTTGTTCCACCCAGTATGGAGTGTTCTCCTGGAGTTTGGCCCGACATCAATGTTACCAGGGCAGTGGTAGTTATGGATGGGAAAACGCTTGTTATATAGGGATCATCCTGAGATAGAATCCCTGCCCTTATGCCGGCCATGTATCCAAAACCGTCAATCAGGACAATGCTCATTTTCTTTCCATCATCCGGGATATCCTTAATTACTGGATGTCTTGTCTGTATGCCCAGACTTATCATTATACTGTGTGAAAGATTATACAGGCTTCCTCCCTCATAATCGGGATAAATTAATTTTGTGCCTTCCATTATCACTATTATTCCTAAATTAGCTTTAATCTATCTTATTTAGAATATATTCATATACAAAACATATAAAGAATATAGAGATAAATACGTATTATCTCTCTCAATATCTCCAATTGACCCTGCATTTTTCGCCTCTGCAAATCTGAATTGTGCAGGGAAGATTTTTATAAACCTCAGTTTTGTGCAAATCTCAAAATTTGTTTAACTTTGAGAAATCGGTAATATGGCTGATCTTCAATCATGTGAACGGCCATCACAAATAGATTTTCATGGGTTTTTAGAAATTGTCCAGGGTCGTTTTAATTTTACAGCAGTTTTAATAGACTATCAATTCCCAACATAATTAATTTATGGTATCTTATATTTGGTCTTAAGCACAGTTATCAATGCTGTGAAACTAACATAAGCTTTTCGAAGCGCGTTATTATCTATTGTAACAGAAGGTGGTTGTATAGAATTGCTTTTAAACATGATATTTTTGGCAGGATTCTCAAGTCTATGGTCACACGCGTTTCTTAAAGTTGAAAGAGTCATGATTTCTCTGATGACTTTCTCTTTTAACATGGCAGCGTCAAATTGTATTTCTTGAAAATCATCAGGTTCATTAGATCTGCCATTGCCGACGTGACCATTGTAATAAAATTCAATAGCGCTCCAAAAGTTAAAAACAGCCATGTACATGGCGCTGATCTGCCTCTTTATCAAGATCTCATTGTTTGTGCTCAACTCTATTTTGTTAAGCAAAACCGATGGATCAAAATCTATTACTCGACCATGCCCCGTATACAAGTCACTGCCACCATTCCTTTAGTACTGATTTGATAAGCATTAAATTCTAACTCCAATTCTTTCCATTCCTCCCAATTGCAGTTTTCAAAGACCAAATTTACAAAAGCGATTTCATCAGAATCCTCAAAATATACTGGTTGAATGAACGGTTTTCCATATCCTTGATGATTTACCATGGTAGATAGTAACAAAGTCATGAGTTCTTTGACCTGTTCTTGGTCAAAGTATCTCATCAATTCTATTGCAACTTGTACTCCACAAAAGAAATGTGATAGCGCCTCAAAAGGATTGTTAACTGTTATGAGTACCTGCTCGCTTGTAAAGTTATCTTGTTCTATATATGTACTTGAAGCCGTCATTTCAAACATATCAATCACCTAACCAAGCTTAAAACCTTATCAAGATCAGCGAATATCTTTTGAGGCTTATTTGGATCAAAGCTCTTGAATCTGTGCACAGTTGAAACTTGAGATTTCATTGGCTGTGGCAGCGCTTCAACCCTTATTTCGCTGATAAATTCTTCCCTTAAGTCTTTTTCGCCTTTGTACCCATCCAATAATCTCAGCGATGCAAAATTTGGCGATTCCATAGTTTGTAATCCATCTATTTCCTTAAAAGCGGGATATCTTCTACTATTCACAATGAATCGTAAACCAATCTCGTAAGCGTAAACATCATCGTACCCAAGTCTCTGAACCAAGTCGTGCAACTCCTCATAAAGATTTTGGGAAAGGGCTGTTCCCTTAGTATTTTGAACTTCGATCTGGAATCCTCCTCTTTTAGCATCGCTGTGAACTATATTGAACACCAAGAGATCGTTGCCAGAAACAACCTTGGGAAATCTAAGGCTAGGAATTCCTGAAGAAATCATTAAACCTCCAGTTAATTGAGTGTCTATTCGGATTATAGGTGGTTCAATTCTGAATTCTTCTAAGGATGCATTACGGGCTCTCTCAAATAAATCAGATAGTTCAACAGATTGATTAACAATAACCAGAAGGGTTAAATTATAATTTTCCTCCATATCATATGGACAATTTCTTACAACTATTAAATTTTCACTTATCACTTACCCTTTTGGAATATGGTATCAGAATAGCCTTAGAATTTCCACTACATTTCTAATGAGCATATCTCAATGAATCCCGTAATTCTCGTGGTTTTTCATTGATTGAATAACTGATCGATATCTTAATGCCATAGTGGAACACATTTTTCTTTTTCCACTACAAGAAAAAAAGGTATATACGATGAAAAAGAGCCTTATACACCTCTTAGGCGTAATATGTACCTTGGAAAAAACCTAAGCATGTTTTGATGCCATATCTTTTGGAGGATTTTCGATATGTTCCTGTTTAGATCCGATAGGAAGTGACTTCTTCTCTTTGCCGATTGCAGTAACCCTATGAAAATCTGTTTGGATTAGTGAATAGTTAGGTTTCGCTCAAAGTAATTGTTCCAGAGTGTTTTCAATTGGAGCTATGGGTGATGCAGAGTGCTATATCGACTTTATTAACCAATCACGTATTACCGGAAAATGGAAGGTATCGAATCCATCGATTCTTACACATATTTTACTTGTACAGAAAAGAGATAACAGATACCTTGGCTTGCTGGATTTCCGCTATAGCCCAGCAATTAACTATCATATATACTTGAGGTATTTCCATGAACCTTAGGTCTCTATGAAAAAAGCGATCTGTTCCGCAATCCTACATTCCGCAAAAGGCTCTTTTGCAGTTATACCTATGGCGGGTATATACAGTTGACGCTATAATTATATTTTGTATCATTTTTTACGAAAAATACCGGATTCATAAGCAATCAAAACGTATTACTTAATTACCAGTTATGCTAACAACTGTAGGAAAACGTACGATCAAAAGTGGGAAAGATCGTTTTGAATTCGGTTGATAAAGCAATAGAAACAAAGATCAGTAATTCATCGGCTGAGAATGCATACAATAATGAAATGAACGATAAAGCCTATCTATTGCATAATTTGAGTAATGTGATTAGAAGGTTGTAGTAAAATTAACCATCTATTCCCTCCATAAAGTTATGCGTTATAGTTATCAGTGAGATTTCTTTATTGGTTCTCAGAAATTAGATTTTATTGAATAGGAACCACAATGCAGACTGTTTTGCCAGCTGTTTTACCAACTTGTTTCATCTCACATTCAACCGGTTTTTTCATAGTGTTTATAATAGTTTGGAGAGACCGTGCACTCGCGACAGACTTAATGGCACCAGAATTTATCGTGCCGTATTTTCCTGTTACAAGTTGAGCTACTTCTGTTACCCCCCCTTTTTTCTCGTTTTGCTTAAAGAACCGAGGGCAAACGAAATGGACTTCATCCACGTAAAATGTTCCCTTCCCCAAGATGTCACAGAAAGTGTAATCATAATCCGTGTGAATGCATCTATTCTTACCATGAATTTTGCAAAAAGTACCTTCTTCACATGTCATATTTGCATCAAATAAGTTGATCGTGTCTAGGTTAAAACGATTTTGGTAAAGACTGTGGTAGTTATATACAGTTGGCCCTATAATTATATTTTGTATCATTTCTTATGGAAAATATCGGATTTAGAAGCGATCAAGATGTATTACGTAATTACCAGTCATGTTAACAACAGCAAGAAAACTTAAGAGCAAAAGTGAGAAAGAATATTTTGAATCCAGTAGATAAAGTAATAGAAACAAAGATCAGTAATTCATTGTCTGATAAAGCATATGCATTGCGAAATTTGAGTAATGCGAGTAGAACGTTGTAGCAAAATCAACCATCAATTTCCGCCATAGAGTAGAGAGATATTGTCACATTTGCGTTGATAATTTGAAAATGGAAAATACTCTAA
The DNA here is from genome assembly GCA_021794355.1 of Thermoplasmata archaeon. Classification (GTDB taxonomy): domain Archaea; phylum Thermoplasmatota; class Thermoplasmata; order Thermoplasmatales; family Thermoplasmataceae; genus Cuniculiplasma. Next base: position 16,630 of record JAJYRA010000086.1, read on the forward strand.
AACAGTTACTTTGGAAAAAACTGCAATATTCGCCAGTTCAAACGAATTCTCATAGGGTTACCGGAATCCGCAGGGGTTAAAAATCAACTATAACTAGACACTGCCGTGTCAAATGGAGCTTGAACCCACTGAATGCACGTCTATAGCTCATCATAGACGTTCTCCCGTTTTCCCACATCTACAACAACAATTACTAGATTGTTTCGTTCTATACTCAATAATATTCTATAGATGCCAACTCGCAAGCTAAACAAAGGTGCTGCCTTTAGACGTTTTACATATCTGAATGGATTCGAACTAATCCCATTCACTTTATTAAAAATTCGTTGTGCTAGATCCTTGTCAATCTTTTCAAGCGATTGAATCGCAGTTTCAGTCCACTTGATTTGATAATCATTCAATTTTAAGCCTCTTCTTGACTTCCTCCGTTGTATAGATTCTACCTTCTTTAATGTCCTTTAAGGATGCCTCTATCCTCTCAATTGCTTCCCGTGACAGAGGACTCTCATCTTCTGCAAGTTCAGAAAGTCGCCTAATGACGGAATCGTAGGATTCGTTGGGATACAAACGCAGAGAATTCAACCTTTCCTTTAAATCCTTCTTGATCTGTATAGTGGTTTCCATGTTACTGTAATGCCATGTTTGTAGTTAAAGATTGTTATAGTAAGCCATTGCTCAGATCATCATGTATCCACTTAATTATTTAACCGAATACCATCCTGATATTTTTCGTGTTACAGGGGAAGCTATTGTTTGCCATTTGCCATTAAGACATGATGAAGTTTACCGTTATCCTCGAAGAAGGAGAGGATGGCTATATTATCGCTCATGTTCCGGCCCTCAAAGGATGCCATATCCAGAGAAAGACCAGAGATGAAGCCCTTGCAAATGAAAAGAAGCCATAGAAGCTTATATCGGATCGTTAAGAAAACACAACGAGCCTATACCTGAAGATGTTAACGCAGTGATAATGGATGCCTAAGCTTCCTGTGATATCAGGGAAGAAAGCTATCAAAGCTCTTTCAAAGATTGACTATGGGTTTGATCACCAAATTGGGAGCCATATCATATTGAGAAATAAACAAGGGCACAGGATAACAGTACCAAATAATATGGAACTCAATAGGGGTTCTTTGAAATCCATCCTTAATGACGCTGGACTTACCCCTGAGGAATTTCTAAACTTGCTTTAGTTTTATCGACGAAAAACACTGGATGAGATAACGTAGGAGTTCGGTGAGATATGATATCATCTGCTCATAATTGTGAGCTCATTTTTCATCCCTGAATCTAAGGCCCAAAAGTTGTGCCGCCGTGGTTCTTGTGTGTGAAGAAATGCTCAATCTAAGAATTAAGATCCTTCTGTGCGTGTGAAATGGCATACTCGAACATGGGAATCTCTCTCCTTTTCCGATGCCACAATTTTGTTAGAGGTTCTTGAACTTTAAATAATTGTTGAAGACGAAGTCACATTAGAGAGCAACTGAAAGAACTTTCTCTTAAATTCTCGTAATGTGATCGACATCCCCGCTTAGCGATAAATTTTTTAACTTCAACTGGCTCCAAAATGGGTTTGTATGATAAGGGAACTTCGGTGGGAGGACATGAATGACCTCATAGGGAATTACTATTCGTATTATGAGGAAGTCGAGGAGAATCCAGAGTTTGGTATAATCTTATTCAACTCAAGACCGTCATTTGAAAGTGAAGTGGGATGGTTCACAAACCTCTACAGAGCTGTATTAAGTGGGGACGCATTCGTGAGGGTTGCTGAGGAAGATGGCCATGTTGTGGGTATCTGTGATGTGAGGAGGCTCAGGCCTGGAACAGAGCTGTCGCATACAGGGGATCTGGGAATAGTAATCAAGGAAAAATATCGAGACAGGGGAATAGGAAGAGAACTAATGCAAAGTGTAATAGAGGCATCTAAGGGAAAGTTAGAGATCCTTATCCTGAGCGTCTTCACAAATAACAAGAGGGCATATACCTTATACAGAAAGCTTGGCTTTGTTGAATACGGAAGAAGGCCGTTAGCCATTAAGCGTGGAGAAAGGTATTTCGACGAGACACTGATGTATCTAAGGCTCTAGTGCCTGTGATATATTATATCTAAATTGGAAAGCTCCTGGTTGTTTCAAGAATTGCCATAATTTACTTTGTTTCGTTTAAGATTCATAGGTTAAATAAGCAATGTGTGGGGATAGTTATTTATCTGTTAAGAAGTGAGATTTGCTTGCTTTTTTAACCTTAACTCACTAAAATTTTAGTAGACAATTTTTAAAAACCTCGGTTTCTTAGGGAATTTTAACCTGATAGTTTCCCGCCAAACACAAGCAGATACGTCCTTTTCAATCAAGAGTCTATGAATTGAAAGAAGCCATTTTCGCGGTTATTAGGAGTCCTCAGTAATATTTCTAATTTGAGATTTAAAGGAATAGTATCATATAAAGTTATTAAGTTACTTGTAGGTAACTTTATAATACCCATTTATATTTCATATTATGGAAGGTAATAACAAGGAAAGTGCAGTTATTAAAATACGAAAAAGCACCTTGAAAGAGATAGAAAATGCGAAAACAAAAGCAATAGAACTTGCGAAAAAGTCCGGGAACAAGGAACTGGGGCAGGCATTGAATTCAATGGGAACTGGTGCCTTTGCTTCGTATCTCTTATTTAAAGGAATTGAAAGGCTTGAGGAACTGATTAATCTTGCCAACTGATGATTTTGAAACCATATAGACCGGTCCCGGAACAAGGAAACTCTCGAATGACTTCAAGAAGAAGGAACGGGCCAAAGCAATAAGTGAGAGGAATATAGAACTGGCCATTGCGCTCGAATGCATGGATGTGGATAACCATGCAGGGTATCCTATCAAAATCCAGCTTAGAATAGTAGATTTTCTCCCTTAAATTTTAGAATGAATTCAATGTAATGTGAAACTCCTATGATAAGGGTATCCACTTAATTATTTAACTGAATTCCCTATCTATCCTTTATAACCCTTCAGCTTTCTGGATAAAATAATTAAGTTAATGATAATGAAGTTAATTATAGTTAAGTTAATATTGACTTTAGTATTTTAGTTATATGGAAAACAATGAAATTACAATTCTTGGCGAGGCAATAAAGAATGAAAAGAGATTATTTATGCTCAGGGAACTTATGCTTAAAAGAGATCTGACCTGGACGGAGATTGTAAAAATAACCGATGAACATTTTGGTATTAGATTAAATCCAAATACGATTAGTTTTCATTTGAAATATCTAATGGATAGGGATATCATTAAGAAAGTTGGTAATCACTATATTTTTAACGATAAGATGGGATCACTCCTTTCAACACTGGTGAGATGAATGCCAATTGCCTCAAGCGATATCTGGAAACTCAAAACCATAATTGCCAGTACCATCAGTTCAGCAATCAATGAGCCCATATTTTCAAATAGCGTCACAGTAGATTTTCTTGATGAGGTAAATACCGGCTACAGTGTAATTGGTGAATATGAAACCGTGAAACCTTTTGGCCAAGATAAAAAAGGAAAGTATGAGGCAACACTAACCCAAGATGGGAAAATAATCTCCTTAAAAATTGGAGACAAACTTGTAAAGAGTGCGTGAATCTTTAATGTTCATCCTTCTGCTCGGTAGTTATGACGATGAGACTAAGAAAGCTCTCTACACTATGCAGGAAAGCATTGCTAATTCCTTTTCAGATAAGGGCTATTATTCACTTTTAATGGAAGAACTTGGCCTTTATACAGTGTCAGACGGCCATATATTATTGCTTGAAAACAGAGGTGATCGCAGTACAACTATTTACTTATTCAGACCGATTGAAGATGTTGGCCCTATTGAACTTCAGACCATCGATACAATTTCTCATACAGAAGACATAGAAGACACAGTCTACAGGTATCTTACTGAAAGAGAATTTTGCAATCTGGACATAGCAATTGAAAGAATGCCAATCATATCACCCGACGGGCTGTTCCCTTTTTTGGTCTCCATATCTTCAGTTTTCTTGATTGTTCGTTTAAAGGAAGAAACACGTGGTGGCGAGTTCATAGAGCTATGTTATATCTCCAGGTCCCCCAATTTGATCTCTCTCAAAGGGTCACCCGGCATATTTATGCTCAAGAAACAAGATGTTACCTTGACATCAATGCTTGAGTTGATTCTCATTGAAAGGGAAATACGGGTTCTAGAGTTCAGTGATACATCTGATTTGCTAGATAAAACAACTAATATTGTAAGAAATTTTAGAGTGTGAAACTGAAAGAAGTAATTTAAGGCTGCTAATTGATATCTTTTCCCATTAACCAAGGGTTATTTTTCGGAGATAGTAATTGATTTCGTTTGATTGCCTCAGTTGTTTAACTGGATAACCCTCTGTCTAAAATGAAAAGTGGTTTACTTAACGTTTAAAATGACACGTTTGTTTGTTTCATGGTTGCGGCAACTGATACTCAGTTCTTCACGCTATGCATCTTGGCTGCTTTACGAAGGATGTAAATTTCGTAAAGCGATCCAAGTATCACCATTATTCCACCGAGATAGCTTGTACCTGAAATCTCACCACGAGCTGCATAGTATGCAACATGGAATGGACTAGTGGATATGCTGATTGGAATTATGTAAAGGTGGAGATTCTGTATGTATGGTGTGCCATAAAAATGCGAATAAAGGAAGGTCGTTACAATTCCAAGCAAAAGCATTACATACATTATGTTCCTGGAAATTGTTCCTGATAGTTGCTTGGCCGTGGATAGTTTCCTGACATTGAAATCAATGATCCCCCCTGCAATTAGGATTATTGCAAAAACAGAATTAACTACTATGACCAGGTCGTTGAAAGCACTTCCGGGGGTGGACATTGCTATGGGAGCACTGATGAGCAGCAGAATTCCAACGAAAATATAAACCAGAGAAATGGCTTTCAGTGGAAACGCCTGCTGCGCCTTGACCTTATTCATATCACCAGTATTGCCTTGTTTACTGATACCTTCATTCATGCTGCAATTATAATCGATCGCCTAATAGATATTTTCTTAATAAAGAAAATATGTGTTCATATCTGTATAGTTAATATATAGCACGGGGGGCTGGTCAAAATCTCAAGTAATTCCCATGAAGTTCATCAACAATACACGTCTGAAGAAGGCGAATCTGCGACTTGGATTCAATCGTTATAATTGTTTTACTAAACCATCTCAAAACAAAAAAAAGAGTCGTCAAGCTTTCATGTGGGTAAATTTTACCGATCTTCACAGGGTGTTCACACTTCTCCAGATATTTGCGTTAATGCTTCTATTAGATGATGAAACTCCCGAAAAAATCGATGTTATCCAGACAATATTGGGATCATTCGAATTTCACCTCGCTTCAATTACCCACATGAAAGGGATGAAAACCCTCATTTTATTTTACATTGACTAAAATCTTGTGGAAGAAGAGTTTCAGCCTGATTGTATCGCTCAATTTTTCTGCATCATGAACTGACTCGCCGAGATTCCCATCTCATTTCCCTGTCTTCATATGGCGATTTCCTTCATGTATTTTCCAGTGGATTTCCAGTGCTCTCTCCACTCATATATTTCCCGGAATACTCTTTCTAGATACTCAAAATCCCAGGTGAAAACGGTGAAATGCCTTAAACAAATGTGTGAAGTAATATTCTCCAGTATGTCCCCGTGATTATTATGGAGTTATGATGTGTTGTTGTCATAGTTCATTGTATTTCACTGAACAATGAGGTAAATTTATAATCTGCCTATTTGAGAGTGAGAAATATCAAAAAAAATTAGAGGGGTTTATCAGGATATGTATGGAATTGCTCTTCCAAATCCAAGAGCAAGCATGATTCCTGCCACTCCTATTCCCGCCAAAAAAAGCCCAACCATATAGTAATCGGTTCTGGTCATTGGGATATCAACGAAATAAGTTCTGCGGTTGTATGCCCTGAACCCTCTCGTATCCGCCGAGATTGCTATATCCTTTGCTCCACGCATCAGGTGAACAATCGTTGGAACTATGGCAGATAACCCAGCTATCAGCATGAATATGGGTTTCAAGTATTTACTGCGATCAGAGCCCAATCCACGCAACATCTGTAATTTTACGGAAGTATCTAGGGACTCAAATACCATCGGAACAGATTTCATCGCAACCATCAATGAAAATACAATTGGGTCTGGTATCCTCAACTTATGAAGTGCTTTAAGTATCTGCGATGGAGTGGTTGTCATCACAAGTATAAGGGCGGCTATGGTGACTGCAGCGAATCTGAAAGATATCTGTACCCCATAGATCAGACCTTGAAGGGTAAGATAGGGTTGGTAACCCATAATTGCAAAATACGAAGGCCATTTCCAGAGGTCAAGAAACGTTGTTTGGTGCGGAAAAGCAATGGAAAGTATGGCCGGCGGAGTGAGTGGAGCATAACTCCATGTTGTTCCTATAATCACGGATAAGAGGAACATGGAGCCTATAAATGCCTTCCTGCGTCCGTTTCTCAGGCTGGTATAGGATAACAGAATAACGATCGCCAGAAGGGCGCTGATCCACCATATCACCATGGATGCAATGATCATGACAACAACGGAAAACAATATTTTTATGGCCGGGTTCAATTTGTAATAGAAACTGTTGTATACCTCGTATTTGGTGATTTCCCTGAAGCCACCAATCCCGATAACACCCAAGATCAGGTAAAATGGAGCTGCAACTCCAAACAGGAAGATCAACCAGCTGATTATAGCATCAATAATATAATTCATATTACTCAACCTCCAGATTTTTCTCATGGCGTCTGAGGAGGTGATCCGAAGGTGGCAGTATTCCGTACTGCTCAGATATTTCGAATCCTTCCTCAGGGATGCCATGAAAAACGATCCTTCCCTCATGCATTATGGCCAGCTCATCTGCATATCTGTACACAAACCTCCCATCGTGCGTGACGACTATAACTGTATATCCCATATCAGTGATTTTCCTCAACTCCTTTCCCATGAGATCTTTGTGATAGAAATCCTGACCGGATGTGGGCTCATCCATAAGCACGATACGAACCTCGGACGCAAGGATAGCTGCCATTGATACCCTCCTCCTTTGCCCCATGCTGAGTCTGAGAGGATCCGCAGCCCTGATCTCATAGAGCTCGAATATCTCAAAAATGGTCTGCAGAAGTTCATCGTTCCTGATTCCTCGCTTTCGCATTGAATATTTGACTTCACGCTCAACTGTCCTGTTTATAAGCATGAGATCGAAACTCTGGGGAAGATATGAAATGTATGCACCCCTCCTGGAAATATCTGATTCAGATAAATCGACCTTATCGATCTTGATGCTTGAAGAAGAGGTAAACTGGTTTTTGTTGATAAGTCCGAGCATTGCCTTTAATAATGTGCTTTTTCCAGCACCGTTTTTGCCCATTATGGCAACTACCGTACCTTTCCTTGCTTTCAGCTCTGCGTCCACAATGATCCTTTCTGGAACCTCCACCTTTGACTGGGCCTCCAGAACCAAATCGCCTCCTCTTCTTCTTGCATGTGAATGTAAGGTAATTCCCTCACGCTGTATCTCTTCCCTGACAGTTTCTATGTCTGCACTTTTCAGGCCCATTTTCGAGGCATACAGGAATTCTTCGGGAATCTCTATTCCTTTTTCCAGAAGGGTGTGCACCATCTCAAGCATATTTTCCTTAGGTATGTCCAGCACGATTCTCCCATTGTCAATTACTATTATCCTATCCACAAATCGAAGGGCTCGCTCCACCTTGTGCTCAACCACGATAAGAGTTTTAACACCTTTCTGTTGGTGAAGAAACTGAAAGATTTTCTCGGTACCCTCCGGATCTATGTTGGAGGTGGGCTCGTCAAGAACCAGAATCTCAGGTTCCATCGCCATGACAGAGGTAAGTGCAACTCTTTGCATTTCGCCCCCTGAGAGGGTGTCCGTATCTCTTTCCATTAGATCCTCTATTCCTGTCCTTTCCGTGGCAGCCTGTATTCTTTTCTCTATTTCGTCGTGAGTGCAGTTAAGATTTTCAGGTCCGAAGGCGATCTCTTCTACGACCTTATAATTGAGAACCTGTCTTTCAGGATCCTGCAGAAGGGTTCCCACAATTGTGGAGATTTTTGCCACAGTCATTTCAGATACGTCTTCCCCTTTTAATCTGACATTGCCTGTGAGTTTTCCTGCGGTGACATGTGGTATGATTCCGTTTATGCATTGTATTAGAGTGGATTTCCCCGAGCCGGATTTCCCGGTAATCAGCACGGATTCGCCCTCTGAAATGGATAGATGTTCAATTTCAAGGGCAGTTTCAGTCTGTCCCAGATAGCTGAATTTCAGGTTATCGATCTCTATAATTGTCATTGCCCAAGGATCCTCGCAACTCTCATGGCTACTATGGCAGCTATTGCACCCAATATAATGTCACCAGGAATGAATGATACCGTTGAAAAAAGAATGCTTGCCCAGTTCACGAAGCCTCCATAGAGGAACGGAGAAAAGAACCCGCTGTACATGACACCAGGCAGGGACCACGACAGCCCAAGCACCCCTCCGGTAAACATTCCTACGAGCGTCCCCCTATCATGCAGACCTGAAGAAATACGATCCCATATACTGGGGTCAGCAAGATTTTTTGAAGCGTTTGCGCTTTTGGAAACAACCTTGTCACTGGATGATACTCCAACCCCAAAGAGATTTCCGTGTGTTAATGCAATTGCAATGTCCACCAGAAGCCCATAGGTAAGGGTTTCGTATATTGTGAATATTGGCTCTCCAGAGAACCCGTAATGGAAAATATCTCCCAGGAGGTTAAAGATGAACATACTCAGCATCCCGGACCCAACCTTCCTGACAAGTCCTGCAATCAGGAATATTATGAATATTCTGCCAAAGAATCCAAATCCTATGTAAGCTGTAGCCGCCGTTGGGAGAAACCTGTCCAGAACAGGTCCTATGAAGAATTCCCAGACCACGGTGAAAGCTGCCCCAATTCCTATATATACATAATCCACAGTCTTGAAAGAATTTAAACCGCCTCTTTTCTTGCCATACCAAAACACGAATGAAAGTGCAAATGCAAAATATAGCACCATAAACTCCCATGGAACTTGTCCAGTCTCGTTCACATATCCACCAATTCCGTTAAAACTCATGTTATCATCAAGAAATGAGCAGGGAATTATAAAGAGATTATCAACATATAATATGAGTCGATATAGTTGTATGTTGTGGACAATATATTGATATGTATATATCAATAATCCATGGTATATATTATTGGCTTTTGTTTATTATTCAACTTTGTATTGATAATGATGATTAACCAGAAAACCTTCATGGAACACATGGGAAACCTATGGAACTTGACACAAACGCTTATGAAGAGTCTTGGGGTGCGGAGAGATTCCTGGATTTTAGGTGATAATTAAACAAATTCAAAATTTTTAAACTGCCTCTCTTGGATGTCTATACTGCATTTCTAGGATGGCAACGCTAGGTGATGCATCTTCTCTTTCTTTCCCTGATGCTGATGATTCTTTCAGTTTTTATCGTTGGTTTATCCCGATATGTGGTCTTACAGCTTTTTCTGGGAATCTGTTTCCTTCTATGGTCTCTCATTACCCCTCGGACCATATCCTTCTTCGGGAAGTTCTGTTGAATCTTAGATGCAAGTTAATGTAGACCTATATATTTTAAGTAAGGTAAATTTAAGGCAATCAGATTTATTGCATCCATGATAGGATTATGGAATTTAAGCAGGAGATAATTCTTGTTTTTAGAAACAGAGTAACTGATAAGAATATGAAAGTACGGAATGCTTGCTTCAAGAATCTTGATGGAGACATTGGTGCAACAATGAATAATGGTAAACCAGAAATACCCGGGGATCCATTACGCGTTGCTGATATGGCACTCAGTCTCATTGATGTAACTAAAGAAGAGGTGTGATTGTGAAAAAGTCTTCCAGGTACATTCTGAAGACCATCTCCATGTTAATCATTGCACTTCTCGTTGTGCTTCTTATGTTACCATCCGCTGTCTTTGCGACTGATAGAGGGGTAGCATCCGTTGCATCTGCGGCTGACGGGGTGTCTGGTCCTGCTCACACAACAAGAACACCAATAAAACATATTATTACAATTATGATGGAAAACCACAGTTTTGACAATATATTCGGAAAATATCCATATTCGTCCAACGTAAGCTCAAGGATAATGAATCTCAGCGTTCCAAACGATCTTCTAAATCTCAGTCATTTTCCTTCCGGACTCTCACCGGTAGCATCAGGAACCTTTGAAACGAAAGATCCGAACGAAGGTTATGGAGAATATCATACAGACTGGAACAACGGACTGATGAATAACTTTGTAAATGGATCTGGGCAACAGTCCATGTCTTATTTTACTGCTGCCCAGATGGGCCCAGAATGGGACATAGCCCAGCAATTTGCCATTGGGGACAATTACTTCTCCAGCGAACTAAGCGAAACTCTTCCCAACAGGCTGTACAGTCTTGCAGGGTTCACGCCGGTAAAACAAGACTCTGGACCACCCCCATACGTTCCAGCAAGTCAGACAATATTCAACGAACTCTCAAGTTATAACGTCTCATGGGCCTATTATTTCCTCCATCCTTCTTACACGTCATATCCACTCAATTCAATCCATGGCATGAGCAAATACAGCGCAAACATGCAGAGCTGGGCCAATTTTACATCTCAGGTGCATTCTGGAACACTTCCGTCGGTTACATGGCTTTCAGATCTTGGCGGAGGAGCATCAGGCTTCAGCCAGCATCCATCCGATAACGTTCTCACCGGGGAGATCTGGCTGCTTTCCGTCATAAACACGCTGATGCAAAGTCCATTGTGGAACTCTTCGGCTATTTTCATAACATATGATGAGGGTGGTGGCTATTATGATCATGTTCCACCGCCACACGTCGCCGGACACCAATTGGGTTTCAGGGTTCCCTTCATCGTGGTTTCTCCCTTTGCAAAGGAGGATTACGTTTCTGGAACACTGCTCAACCACGCATCCATGCTTGCTTTTATGGACTATAACTGGAATATGCCAGCATTGAATCGGTTTGTCCTAGACTCGAATGTTCCCCTTGACTTCTTTTATTTTAACCAGACTAGAACTCCTGAACCATTCAATTTCGGTGCCGGTTTACAGATACCGGAATTAACTTCAATTACAGCATCGGCAGGAAACGGATATTCAAACGTGTCTTCATTGTACCCTGTTCTTCCACAGATAAGTTATCACTCTCTTCCTTACAGAAGATATGGGAACTCCTCGTTCAACCTATCCCAGATTAACTCAGATGTTTTCGTGAAGAGCAATTCCAGTTACAACGGACCGGTAGCCCTTTATCTTTCTATTGTCCTTGGAATCACTGCAATCTTCATATTAGCGGTAGTGGTTATTGTAAAAACGAGATATTCATCGAAATAGGTGCAGGGGGTATACCATGCAAAGATCCGTAAAGCCAAATTTCTCTTTTATCATTGTTCCCTCTGACTTACATCACTAACGGTTTGCATCGACTTCCCGCCGTGATATTATTATACTCTGAAATCAACTTTCATTGCAAGGCTTACTGCGCGATCGCATGTCCATTTAACTGGGCGTGGGAAGATGAAGAACAATGGTGAGCTCTTCCCCTCAAGTTCGATTCCAACTGCAGAACTATTCATTCTTTCATTACACTTTTCCTGTTTATTCTTTTTAATCCTCTAATACCAATCTTATGTGCGGACAAGTCCCATTCGAGGACTTCCATCCACAAGAATTCAGTATTCAATCACTTGTTGTAGATCTATATATTCTAAGTACGGTAAATTTAAAGCGATTGGATTTATTAAGACGTTGGATCGAATTGCGGGACCCATGGAAGGGGTAATTCTCGTTTTTATCACGCTGGGTGCTCTGTCCTTAATGATAGGACTTTTCTCTCGCAAATCATGTACGGATTCGTTTATGCGAGTCCGTTGTTTCCACTCGGCGTAATCCTGATGTTTTTCTTTTGAATTATTGCAGGCCTGATCCACATTACTGGGCAGGGGAACTTTCAGTCAAGGAAATGAATTGAGGAGATTTTAGCCTGTTTCAGCAACCTGTAAAAACTGGATTGCAGGAGTTAGGAAAAATGAAAATAGTGGACAAACTTAACTTTATATGGATTGCATTTTCACTGTGCATCTCGTCCCCTGGAGAAACCGTCCAACACAATATATGCAAACAGACTGATGAATTAAGTGAAGTCCCGTGATTTGCTTAAAATTTCAATGTAATCGCCCACTGACAATGCACCATGCAGAACGTCATGGGATATGCCTATAATTTCAAAGTACAATATTTTTTGAAAACAATTTGGATGTGGATGGAATATATGCATATGTTAGACCCATAGAATCTATAGAAAAAATATATGACAGAGATGGAATTCCTAATAATATCCTTTCATTGTGGGAAACTGGAAAATTCACTGATGGATAGGATAAGGAGAGAGTGTGATGAGTGAAATGTTAAAAACTATCTTACTTGATTTTGACAATACGATATATGATGATATAGGGTCTATAAGGAGAGTTTTTATACAGTTACGAAAGGAATATAGATTCTTCACGTCCGTACCCTTGGATGAATTGATATCTAGATTTTATTATACAGATTATAAAATGCAGGATATGATAAGAGAGAAAAACGCCAACCCACAGGAAATAAATCTTCGACGAACTGATATGTTTCTTCAGAATGTTGGCTTACCACTAAAATCGGACAAGGTAGATGAGATACACAGAAGGATAAGAGAACTTCATATAAATTATGGTAAACCCATACCTGGGGCAGGAAAACTTCTCAGAAAGCTAAGAGAAAAATACAGGGTGGTGGTTGTTACAAATCATATGGGAGACTATCAGAGGGATAAAATAGCGAAGTCCAATTTTGGAGATTATATAGATTTCCTTGTTCCCGCATATGATTATGGTGTTTTCAAGCCTGAGCCCGAGATTTACCAGATAGCCCTTAAACTGGCAGATAGTTTACCAGAGGAAGCTGTTATGATTGGGGACAACTGGAAAGCAGATGTAAAAGGTTCACTTCAGTCAGGAATTGTTCCCATTTGGGTGAACTTCAGGAATCAACCCTGCCCCGAGGAGGATTTCCCCAATGTAATAAGATTTCTTTCCCCTGCAGATGAGGTTGCAAAAAAGATTGAATACTATTATTCGCAGGGATTCCCTTTGATAAAAATGGAATAGATAGTCGACGTGGTTTCCATTATTTTTCAATTTTATGGATCATCTGATCAATTATTTTCTGCTTTCATCCATTTAGATGTGGAGCCTGAATGAAAAAGTAATAATTCATCGATTTCAATATATCTCATTGAAATTTATCTAATATTCTGTCTATTACTAAAGATAAGATCAAAACCCTGCAGAATTATTTCTTAAAGTATTTCTAATAAGAAAGATTACCAGTTTATTGCCACTGTGGCTTAGTAGGTAGAGCAGCTGATTTGTAATCAGCAGGTCGGGGGTTCAAATCCCTCCAGTGGCTTCCATAAAACAGACCAAAGCCTTCATTCATTTTTTTAATGAATTCTGGTTCTTCAGAGAATATAAGAGGCTAGAGAATATTGCACCAAAAACAGTAATATAATTCCAAACGCCACTGATTTCTTGAAATTGACGTTGTCAACAAGGCTATTATCACTCCACTTTACCGTGCGTTCTAACTTGACTTTCGCAGCTGATTCTTTATTTTATGTTGTATTATAGCGGATAAATCGTTGATCTGAAATAGTGCATATTGATGCACTATGCTTTTATACCAGTTTGTGATCGTATATTATGTTCCTGAGATTCGTCAAAAGAAGATCTGGTTCAAGGATTGCAGAATATGCACAGATAGCGGAAAAGAACTATGTGGATGGAAAACAGAAAACGAGGGTGATAAAGCATCTCGGTCCGGTGAATGATCCATCGGATCGGGAGAGGTATAAGGCATTATTCAAGCAGTATATGGACAGGGAGAAGGCGAAGGAATCTGACATCTCAATGATGAAACTTGGAGATCCGAAGGAGTTTGGCATAATATACGCATCCAGGGAGATATTCATGAAGACAGGAATATTTGGAACTCTTGGAATCCTTGGCAGGTATCAGGAACTGGCATTCTTCATGATAGCGGGCAGACTGATCGATCCCGGATCCGATATATCCCTTGTGGAACTTGCCTCAAGGACTTATTACCCATGGTCCGAACTGAAGATACTCAAGGATGATCCGTACAGGTGCCTTGACAGTATGCTGAAGGCAAAGGGGCGGATCGAGATTGGCATATTCAGGAAACTCCAACCCGATACCTCAAGGGTCTATTATGATCTGACAAGCACATATTTCGAAGGAGAGGAGGAGAATGATCTCGTCATGTTCGGATATTCAAGGGGCAAGAAACGCGGTAAGGAGCAGATAGTAATCGGATTAGTTATGGCAGATGGATTGCCGATACACCATGAGGTTTGGTCCGGTAATACCGTCGATCCAAAAACGCTTGAACCGACCATCAAATACATGGAGGACAAGTTCCACGTGAAGGATGTAATATACGTGGAAGATCGTGCATTCGGAAGGAAGAAATCGCTCTCAATCCTTGATTCGAGGAAATACATCACCGCTGCATATCGATGGGATCAGCCCTACCGCTCGGTTATCATGGAGACAGAATTCCAGGATTCTGATCTTTATGGAGATCTGTACATTAAGGAGGTTCCGGTGAAGATCGACACGGAACAGATGACAGAGGGTGAGAAAGAAAAGGCAGAAAAGCGCAGGCACATCCTCGTCCGTAACCCTGAAAGGGAGAAATCCGATATTCTCGAATATTCAAAAAAGGTCAGAGAAGCACTGTCAATAATGCGAATTCATGGAATGAAGGAGGGCATGAAGAGGCTCAGGAAACTCAAATCTTTCCTTGTATTCTCGGGCGACACATACCATGTGAACATGAAGAAGCTTCGAATCCTCAGGAAGATCGCAGGAAGATTCCTTCTCATAACAAACACCTCACTTCCACAGAAGGATATTGTGGAGAAATACAAGGATCTCTGGCGAATCGAAAGGTCATTTCGGACCATGAAGTCATTCCTGGAGATAAGGCCGGTAGGACATTCCCGATCGGATCGAATAAGATCACATGTGTTTGTGTGCGTGCTTTCCCTGCTTCTGTCAAGACTTATGGAGAAGCGACTCGTATCAGGGATGACTGCTGAGAGCGCCTGCAGATCTCTTTCGGAAATGAAAGCTGTCCATGTGGCACTTCCCGGTATGTCCCTGACGTTCAGGAGTGAGGGCGCTAACGCGATAAGAGTGTTGAATGAGATGGGAATCGAATCTCCTGATCGACTTCTGAATGGTGCACTACCTGTAATAAGTTAGAGTTTATTCCATAAGCGGTAAAATGCACCGTACAGGATGAATTTACTCACAAATTTTTTGCGAAACTTCCGTTCTAAGATCACTAATGCGAGGATAGACTGCCGTATATGGATATTGTCTATTTTTAGTTGATTTTTGCTCCTTGCGGATCCCACTAACTTTATGAGCATTTGTATTAACTAGGGAATGGTGCGGTTTATGCTCAAGGTAATTGTTTTAGAGTGCTTTCAGTTTTCAAATTATCAACGAAGCTTTGAAAATGCCCGTATATGGAAAAATGTAAAATAGCTCATTTTCTTGTTATTAACCTGAAACCTCAATGGAACAACACCCCAAGGAATCTCGTCGTAATTTGGAAGTTTTCCCAATCTGACAATTTAACGGCCAGAAAGGTGAAACTATTGGACCACTTAGGACGGTTTCTAAAAACCTCGGTTTCCTGGAGAACCCTAACTTGATAGGCTTCTCCCAACACTGACAGATACGCCTTTTCCATCTAGAGTCAATGAAGCGAAAGATTCCATTCTTGCGGTCATTAGAAATCCCCTTAGGAAAATTCCCTCTGTACTCCGAGCACCATTACATTTATTATGCCAAAAGTATGTTTGAATCCGTTTTTTCATGTATCAATCCCTTATAGGGTATATTTCTGACGTTCTACACGTCCGTTCCTCGTGTTGACGTATCCTTGTATCAATCCCTTATAGGGTATATTTCTGACAGTACTGTCTTATCAGGATCCGCGGAGTCATACTCTCGTATCAATCCCTTATAGGGTATATTTCTGACGTCAGGCAGATCCGTATCCATGGTTTCCATGATCAGTATCAATCCCTTATAGGGTATATTTCTGACGGCATACATTTGCAGTAAAGGCCATAATGGATAACGTGCCCTTGAATGTATTGCAGCAATGGTTAGGGCACTCAAGTGTTTTCACCACATCTATATACACACAGATAACGGGAATGGATACCTCAGAATTCATGGGAAGGGTGAAATGATCATAAGTTAGGCATGAGACCCTAGACCTCTGGGAAGGAAAAAGTTTAGTGGCTGACTTAAATTAAACCGCTGAGACCATAGATTAGCATTACCGTTCCGATTATGAAACCTGTAATAAAAAATGCTCCTACATAGGGATTCCTTTTCTCCTCATACTTTTCGCTCATAAGAATACATATTTAAATTGTTTATTAATATTTTCCTTTCGAAAACCAATCTGTTGCCCCAAGGAATGTTCCAAACATGATAGCAATGGCAGCGAGTACCCACCAGATGCCGGCAGCACTTTGTCCTGTATAATTAAACTGTTCGGTAATTGCTGTTCCCAGAGGAGTAATTAAGGCATATCAATCCCTTATAGGGTATATTTCTGACAAGAGGGAGAGAGGGAACTGCTCGACATCGAAAGAAGTATCAATCCCTTATAGGGTATATTTCTGACCCTGGTCCATCATCATGCAATCACCTCATCATCTACTGTATCAATCCCTTATAGGGTATATTTCTGACAGTGGGACAGAGCACCACAAGTTCCTGACCATGTCGGGTATCAATCCCTTATAGGGTATATTTCTGACTTGCAAACGACATAATCCTCCGGGAAATTGCATCCAGTATCAATCCCTTATAGGGTATATTTCTGATGACATTGTCAAATTTTCGTTGATAATTTGAAAATTGAAAACACTCTGGAAAAATTACTTTAAGCAAAAACAGCACTATTCCCTGGTTTAAACAAATCTTCATTAGGTTACCGGAATCCGTAAGGAGTAAAAATCAACTAAGATTTGACAATGTCTTTCTGACTAAATGGTTATATACTCAAAAAAGATAAGAAATCACGTATCAATCCCTTATAGGGTATATTTCTGACAAGACTTTGGTTGGTTCGATTAAAGGGTTGTTTACCTAAAATAACCATATCAACTAAATTCTTTTTGTAATATTAAAGTTTCCTTATCCATTATAGCGGTTATATACAGTTGACACTATAATTATATTTTGTCTCATTTCTTACGGAAGATACTGGATTCAGCGGCAATCAAAATGTATTACATAATTCCCAGTTACGCTAACAACTGCAAGAAAACATTAGAACAGAATTGGGAAAGAATACTCTGAATCTGGTTGATAAAGCTATAGAAACAAAGTTCAGTAATCCATTGGCTGATAATGCATACAATAACGAAATGAGGGATAAAGCCTATTTATTGCATAATTTGAGTAATGTGATTAGAAGGTTTGGGCAAAAATCAACCATCTATTTCCGCCATAGGTTATCCAGACCAAGGAATTGTAGGTTTTTGAGAAGTTTTATGAAGTTAAGGGTAACCAAGTCTTCATTTTACTATACAGAAATAATCATCATAAGGTATACATATGAATCCAATTTATAGAAACATATGAAAAAAATTAAGGTGTGTATTGCAGGTGTTACCGGTTGGATTGGAAGAGCTTTGGTTGCTTCAGTCCTGAAATCGTCCGATCTCGCTCTGGTGGGTGCAGTGTCTAGAAAGAATTCTGGAAAAACTCTAGGTGAAGTTTTTGGAATGAATGATTTTCCCTTGAGAATATCAGAAAGTGTGGATAAGGCTTTGGATTCGAAGACAGATGTGTTAGTTGATTATACCTCTCCATACATTGTAAAAAATAATATTTACTCTGCAATAAAAAAGGGCGTTAATGTAGTTGTGGGCACATCCGGACTCTCAGATCAGGATTATGACGAAATTGACAAGTTAGCAAAAAAAGAAAATGTAGGAGTTTTTGCGGCTGGAAACTTTGCCATTTCAGCTGCACTCCTGAACCATTTTGCCATCGTAGCTGCTAAATATATGAAATCATGGGAAGTAATAGACTATGCATCCGATGCAAAGATTGATGCTCCAAGTGGTACAGCCTATGAAATTGCACACCTTCTATCCACAGTGGGTAACCCAGCAGTAAAGGTGAAAGATGATAAAGTTAAGGGACAGAGGGAAAGCAGAGGATTCAACCTCAACGGTACTCACGTACATTCCGTGAGGCTTCCGGGTTATGTGATCGGGGTAGACGTAATATTTGGTGGAAAGGATGAAAAATTAACACTGAAGTTTGAAGCTGGAAATACACCGGATACCTACGTGGAGGGTACTCTCCTTGCCATCAGAAAAGTGATTGGGATGGTTGGACTAACCAGGGGACTGGACAGATTATTATTTTAATTTTCCATGCCCCCTTCAATTAAAAAGTCCATAATAATAAGGGCTAATTTTTTATCACATACTTGAAAGTCGGGTTTCTACCCCAATATATCCAGATGATGTTTAATGTGTTCAAACTTCAAGTGGTTTGACAACATCAAAACATATTAAAAATGAAGTGTTCAGTGATCATGATCATTTTAGCTTCCTTAACCGACAAGAGTGGTTCAGTAGACTTTTTGAAGTCCATTTCAACAGAGGTGGAAAAGATTTACGCTTCGGAGGGTACAAGAAGGCATTTGGAGGAAAATGGGATAAGGGCAAATTCCATATCAGAGTTAACCGGTTTTGAAGATCTCCTTGGTGGAAGGGTAAAAACACTTCATCCAGCAATTTTTTCTGGTATTCTATCCAGGAATAATGAAGCGGATAGAAAGCAGCTCGAAGAAAAGGGCTATTTTCCCTTTGACATTGTAATGTGTAACCTCTATGATTTCAACACTTACAGGAATGGTACAGAGGAAGAAAAGATTGAACACATAGACATTGGAGGTGTTTCACTCATAAGAGCAGCTTCAAAGAATTGGAAGAGGGTTGCAATTGCCAAAAATGCTCAGGATTATGAAAAACTCACGAGGGATATTAAGGAGAAGGGTAAAATTTTAGAGGAAACCAGAAGAGAGTTGGCCATTGATGCGTTTAAAATGACATATGAATATGATCTGTCCATATACAATTCAATCAGGGATGGAACAACAGATAGGGTGATCTTACTTCAAAATGGAAGAAAACTTCGCTATGGAGAGAACCCTGATCAGGAGGGTTATATCTACGAGATTCCTGAATACGGGAAAATGGAAGTTTTCCACGGAAAGGAAATGTCGTATAACAATTATGTGGATGCATCATCAGCCATAGAGACCGCCGTGGAATTCTCTGAACCCTTTGCAGTTGTGATAAAACATAACACACCCTGTGGTGCTGCCATTGGAAAAACCCACGGAGATGCCCTGGAAAAGGCAATAAATGCGGATAGGGAATCCGCCTACGGATCTGTTATTTGTATAAATGGTAAAGCTGACAGGAATGTGGCAGAAGCTTTAAAAGATCTTTTTGTAGAGATAATAATTGCAAAAGATTTCGATGAAGAGTCGGTAAAAATCATTGGGAAGAAGAAGAACATAAGGATGATAAAATATTCCGGAAATGGACCGGAAAGAAACTTCAAGACCCTTTTCAATGGAATACTGGAGCAAACAAGGATGAATACGGAATTGGATCAGGTAAAAAGAATAGTGGATAATGGAAGTGAATATTCGGAGAAAGAACTGGACTTTGCCTGGAAAATAGCGGCCCACTGCAGGAGCAATGCCATTGTCCTTGCCAGAGACTGCGTTACCACTGGCATTGGAGCCGGACAAACCTCTCGGGTAGAGGCTGCAAAGATAGCATGCGAAAGGGCAGGAGAAAGATCAAAGGGATCGGTTATGGCCTCTGACGCCTATCTTCCCTTCTCAGATAATGTGGATGTGGCTGAGCGGCATGGAATACGTGCAATTATTGAGCCGGGAGGATCAATCAGGGATCAGGATGTGATTGATGCATGTAAAAAATATGGTATTTCGTTATATTTTACTGGAAGAAGAGTCTTCCTCCACTAGTTTTTTTATCTTTTATATTTTAAGTAAATTACAGCAGCCAGAATTATTATGATCAGAAAAGCCAAAAGAGTGATATAAAGGTAAATATAATTCACTGAAGGAGCTTTTTTAAGGTTGATGTTCAAAGGGTATGACTGATTGTGACCAACGGCAAGATTGAAATTTTGTGGTGAGTAACCGTTTAAGGATGCCGTTATGGTATAATTTCCTGCTGTCACTGTTATATTGAATTTCCCACCGGATAGAATTCTTACGTCTTTTCCATTAATCGCAATGTGGGCTCCTGATGGGTTTATGGTACCATATATGTAGGAATAATGAATGAATTCTATATTTTCTGTGATGTTATGGCCATTTACTGTTACTGCAATCAAGTAGTGATTGTCATAATAATCCGTTGTGTTTGAAATATGGAAAATGTAGGATCCATTTATCAGCTTCAAGGTCAGGTTGCTATCACCGGATGAGTATGTTTTATGTGATAGAGATATATTCCATGTGGTTCCTGCAGGTAATCCTGACTCCTTGAATTCCACCTTGAACGTTACTTCCGTGAAATTTATCTCCGGAACACTGTATGATTTTCCATTCACCACAAAAGAACCGGAAGCTATTGATGCCCTGAATGAAGAGGACTTGTCTGTCCCAATTGTATAACTGTAGGAACCGTTTGGAAGTAAAATGCTATAGCTTTTACCGAATATTGGACCGGAATCATTAAGGGATATATTTACGTACCATGGGTAGGCTGAGGGTAGCCCAGATTCCGTAAAGTTAACCCTATATTCCACGGGGACGACGTATGAAATAATTCCCTGCTCCATGCTTCCATTCTTAATGGTGATATTGTATTCTCCTTGCTTTTCCATGGTGTAATTGAGATTTGATGCCACCTCCCCAGTTTGATCGTTGGAGAGCCCAAAGATTCTGGTTCGTGGTTTAATCCATGGACCTGATTCTGTCCTCACCAGTGTTTTCAAGCTGCCTGTCGTTGGAAACATAAAGTGCCCATCCTCACCTGAGGGGCCTCCGACCAGTCCAAATTGGGGATCAAGACCTCCAGGAACATTATTGTCAGGATATGGTCCGCCATAATTGACCTGATCTCCAGCGATATAGGAATAGTTCAATTTTCCAATTATATAGGCCGCACCCGTAACATTCATGTTAATCACGTGCCTGTTTACCATAAAGGTTACATAGCTGTCCATAGGATTCCCATTATAATTCAACACTGTGGACATATTGAAATAGTGCGGCATTCCTATGGTTTTTCCCATGGGAAAGGTGTACCTGTAAACGGTTTGGGATGGATATAGACCGTAAAACGGATAGACAACCCATCCTGTGTAATTTACCTCAAAGCCGGTCTGGGCGCTTCCATTCAGATAGATCACGTTCTGTATCCAGTACAGGGGCTGGCCCATTTCATTGGATAGGAATAGATTTTGCTGTATGGATGCATTGTAAATGTTGTATACATGCCCTGTGGAATTGAAAGACGTGACCCTCAAATCCTTCATGGATAGATTGTCATCCACTCCAGTTAGGGCATATTTATTGCTACTGAAACTTTTACTCAGCAGGTAGTCGGTAAGGTTATATGCATTTATGGACCCCCAACCATCCAGAAGACTGTATCCATATCTTGCCTTATACAGCTGATTATGACCGGAATCTACAGGATAGAATGGAAGGGCTGGAAGAGTTGAATTGTACTTGCCAGTATCATAAAAGCCACTTATGGCCGTCTGTTTTTGAGATCTATATTCCTGTGTTCCCATTTTATACAATGTGGGATCTACAAAACCCATTTTGCTCTCATTGTTTTTATGCAACACACAGTCAATTTCTGCAAGTATTCCTCCGGTTAGTGGGGATGATATGCTTGTGCCGAATGAATATTCAAACCCCCCACCGTAAGTTGCGTTACTTGCATAGTATGTATGCCCAGAGAGTGAAATCGTAATCAGTGTGTTGTTGGCTATGGCGGAAATATCCGGTACTCCTCTGCCCCTACCTTGAATTAAGGAATTGGCCAGGGAATTTATCTGCCAGACTGGCTCCTTTATGACTTGGCTGATACCAGAACTTGTTCCGTATGTGCCACTGGAGCTTGATCCCCCTGGAATGAACCAGTTCGTCTCGTTTACAAGGTTAAGTGTATTCAGGTTCAGTTTTACTGATGTTCCTCCTACGGCAATAACGCCAAAATCATTGTATGCCATGTTGGACAGGGCCTCCACATCAGAACCTGTCCATTTTGTACTGCTTAAATTATCTGCAGCATCTCCACTGGATGCAAGCACTGTTATACCTCTGGCCTGTGCCTCTTTGAGGTAGTTGTACACACCTGTAAAATTATTATCGCAAGCCCCCCATGAGTTTGAGATTACGGATACATTGTCAAGCTTTGAATAGGTTGAGTTTGGATTTAAGATGAAATTGAAGGAATCCAGAATATTTACGCAGCAAGAGTTATTCCCGTAAACGTTGTAAATACTTGAACCGGGGGCAGTGCTTCCCATCATCTCAAGGTCAAGGGTATTTTCAAAGTTTGCGCTTGTATTATCATACTGGGCCAGTGGACCTGGAGCAACCGCTCCATTCAGAGGTACACCATATACCATGCTATGTGGCTCTCCAGCCGGAATTGTCTCATTGTAATAATCGTAGATATTGGATGGAACAAAGGACCCCACTCTCTGATCTGTGTTAAGCACTCCGTATGGTGTCGTAATGGTTTTGCCTGTGTATTTCCCACCCCACAGAATTGTTGCTTCAACCGAATTTACCGGATATCCATACTCCTTAAACAGTGGTTGCTCTCCGTATGCCACCTGAAGATCAGGACCATATATGTATTGTGACCCGGCACTGCAAACAGGGGCAAGATAACCACTTGTTTTGCTATTAGTTACCGGATTTTTTGTCTTTCCCTCAAACAATTTCAGGGAACTCGCTCCTATGGAATATTGGGAATAGTTCGAGAGGCCGGTAATGGATGAGACAAGGGGTACGAAGTATGAGGGTAATTCTGGTTTTGAAGTAGTGGCATGGTACAGCTGGGAACCATTGAGGTAATTTTCGGTGCTCGTTTTGAATAGGGAGTCTATTTTTTGAACCGATGCAGTGAATGTTAACAGCATTCTCCCGGAATGGGCATGAATTCTGGTTATATTTCTGCTTTGCAGGTATTCCATGAGGGAATTGTAAATGGATGCTGAAGGCTCAAAATTTCTATCAAACTGCTTTCTTGTGAGATAGTGCATATAACCTGGAGAACCTCTGTTGGATAGGTTTTCAAGAAAACCGTTCAACCTTGTTTGGTTTGCAAAATTGAGTGTTATACCAACGGTATCTGTTATGTGCCCAGAGGTTGCGTTAACCGATTGAGGATTTGAAATGTGATACCTTTCCCCTGTCATGACATAGCTATTTAGGGGTACCAGGTTTGAAAAAATGTCCGTTGAATAAATTTTGTTTACACTTTTCAGATCACCATTGAATTGATTGCTTGAATGAGCGTGATCCTGATTGACAACTAATCCTGTAGCTGAGAGGATAAATACGAAAGACATGAATAGGGCCAGGATTAATTTTCTTCTTTTCTCTCTCATTGATTTGCATGTATACGATATATTAAATTTTTTCGTGACTGAATAATGTCGATTTTTAGTTGATTTCTCCTCCTTGAGGATTTCATTAACCTTATGAACATTCGTTTGAACTTGTCAGTAGATCCCGAAAACCGCTTTAACAGCTTCTATGATTTTAGAAAGTTCCTCCTCAGTTATTTTACCTATTCCTCTTATCAATCTTTCCTCTGAAACTGACCTCAATTGGAATAAATCTACCACAGATTTTTTAATCAAATTGTTCACACCGTCTGGACGCAATTCCACCATCCACGGTACTGAGTCATAGTGTGTTTTATAATCAGTGATCGGCGCAATGTCCTTTAATGGCAAAACCCCAATTTCATTGCTATTTACGATCACGCATGGTCTGGTTTTTGTAATCTCAGCGCCAACAGTTGGAGACAGATTTACCAGCCAGATCTCTCCCTGTTTCATATCAATACTTTTGCAATTCGTTATAATGAATAAAATTCTCCAACCCGTAGATTAGGGTGTCTACAGGCTGTCACAATGAAAAATTAGAGAAATAGCTCCCAGACAGTGTAAATATGCATCCATAGAATTTTATTAGAAATTAAAATGCAAAACTCTTGTCATATTTATTCTCGCTCCAGGAAGTCCTGTGAATCCAGTGATGCTAAAGAATTAAGGTCATCTTCAGTTTCGTAGTATGCCCTCAGCTTATTCGCTTTCTCAGCAATTTCCTTTTTCCTGTCATTTATGGCTTTCTCTATTACTGCTTCTGATAGAAATCCAGACTTGTTTTTCTTAGTTTTCAGAATTTCTATTACATTATCAGGTAAGGTTACGTTGAGTCTCTGAGTTGACACACATAATAATGTGCATCAAATATACATACATTTTGGTGTTTTTAATCAGTGACTTCACATTTCCATGTTTGAATATACATGAGATAACAGTTTTTTCACCAAAATAGGTGCTTTGCTGTGATTGAAATGGCAAAGCGAGTAACAAATTCATAAGAAAGAACCAGATTGCCTTCGGGGATAAGGGCATACAGCATCCTTGATCACCATGAAATGGCTCTCAAATTTGACAATTACCTGATAGTTGGTGATTCAGCATGTGGAATTAATTGCAGACTGAGATTTTATCCCAATTACATAAGTCCAAACCCGAGGATGAAAGGCGCCTGCAACCTCGGAAGTGTTGATCCCTATGGTTAAAAAACTGAGGCAAAAGAACTTCTCTCAGGTCACATGGAGGATATTGCCTCAGGTTTGAATGAAATGATATAAGAATTCCCAAATCCGGGATGTATTGGCATGCGCAGAGTGGAGTTGAACCTGTTAAATGTTCGAAAATAATCTCTAAGGCTGTTGTCCTTGATTTTCCGATCTTAAAAAATGTATAAATCTATGTGGTTCATGCGACATTTCAGTGGATCTCCGGATAAAGCTCCAGATTACCGCAGTGGAAGTATATTGCTGTCTTGAAATGTTCCTTGTTACGGTATCCATAAGCCATCTTTTGAATTGTTGTTATCTTTGAGTTCATGCCTTCTGCTATTGCATTGGTTATTCTGTGGGTGAAATATGCCATTACACCGGAGAGATGTTTCTTGATCATTTTCGCCTTCTTTATTATGGGATCAAGTCTTGAGTGAGTGGCCCAGAAATACCATCTCTTCCAGAACTCCATTGCCTCTTCCACTGTGGTACAGTTCCAGAGGTTTCTCAGGTTCTCCTTTATGGAATATGCCCTTGCAGTCTTGAGATCGGAATTCTTCAGTTCATTGAATATCTTCCTGTATTTTTTGGGAAGATTCTTCTCGGCATAAAGCCATATATATTTCGTTCCTGTAAGAGTACCATTTCCACTCTTTCTTAATATGGTATTCTCATGCTTCCTCACATCGTCAAGTGCCTGGTTCATGTGTTTGCTTATGTGAAAGCGATCAAAAACAATCTTTGAATCAGCATCTTTCACATATCTTTTCGTCGACATGATATAGGGTTTCCACATATCCATGCTTACAGATCTTATCTTCTTTCTGTTGACAATGTCAAATCCTCGTTGATAATTTGAAAATTGATAACACTCAGTAACAGTTACTTTGAGCAAAAACCACACTATTCTCCAGTTCAACCGAATCCTCATAAAGTTAGTGAGATCCGCAAGGAGAAAAAAATCAACTAAAAGTTGACAATGTCTTTCTGTTCTCCCTGTCCAGTGTTTTGTAATATCCATTGATGGAGGATTTCTTCCTGCCAAAGGATACATATTCCACTCCGGGTTTTATGAGATTGTAGATGATTGTGACATAATTATGGTGTTTACCGTATGATTTCTCGTCTATGCCTATGATCTCAGGATTGGAAGTTTTTCTTGCAAGTCCCCTGTTAACAGCCTTATCCATGATGTGCCATGCCTCATCCCTTGTTATTCTGAGTATTTTAGAGGCCTTCGTTACATCTGTTGCCTGAAGAACGTCTATTGCATGGGTTTCAAACCTTGTCGTGAACCTGGAACTCTTTTCAGACCATGGTACATTGGCCAGCATAATACCATGTTTCTTACATCTTATCCTGGGAGGTTTTGCATGTATGTAAGTCTCAAAGTCAATACTGTCCTTGTCCCTCCATATCCTTTCCCTCTGATGATCGTATACTATGGATTCTGTACTACATTCAGGGCATGGGAATTTAACCCCTTTTGGGTGATCCACATATATGTCCAGGGTGTGTTTACCCTCATTCATAATGACATTCTGGACAATCCATGGGGGTTTCAGATTAAGAAGCTTTTTACAGAATTCTTTTTCATCCACAGAATTATATGTGATAGCTATGAATAAATATATCCATTAAAAGTCTGGAGAACCAAATTTTTTTGTGACTGAATGCTGTGTTGAATAAATACTTAAGCAACATGTAGTCCGAGTTGCTTCATTTCTTCCTCTTCCGGAATCACTTCCCATTTCATGTAATCGGCCCTGTATTTTTTGATAAAGGATACAACGATATCCAGATCGAGTCTGTATTTAAATCACGTTTTTTATATCATCGCTGAGGTCTATTATATTTTGCCTACCTCTATAAACACTCAAAATTCCAAATTCATTTAAACGGTTAATTCTATTTTCAATAGTTCTTAAGCTGAGATTGCCATCGTTTTGGTTCTTAAGGTAAATTCTTATTGCAGTTGAAGTCTTTGCACCCTCTTTGAGGAATTCAATTATCCTCTTATCTATTCTATCAGTAAAGAATATTGACTTAAAATAGGGAATCACATCTATTCTGCGGAAAACAACTGTTTTTCCTGTGAGCGGATTATTTGATTCTACACTATGCTCTACAAAATGATTATTTTCTATAGCCCAAATAATAGCAGCAATTGAAAACACGGACGGTCCAGCAGTAATGTTTACCGAGGCTCTCTTTGATTTTATTTCATTAAATTTTGCATGATATTCTTTGAGATTCCAAATATTACCTAATAAAAAACTATCGATATTAATATCAGGAATCTCTTTATTAATGCTTTTTATGACCTTCTGTAATAGCAAATTGGTAGTAACCAGAACATCGGAGTCCATTTTAGTTGCCGCGCTTGAAAAGAGTACTATTCTTTTTAAACCATGATCCTTTATATTTATGTATGGTTTTAAAAATTCCATGACTAGTTTTTCTGTGAATCCAACAAATGTTACTATTGTATCAATATTGTAAGACGAAATATCTTCTTCGTTCATATGTTAGAAATGTTTTAATACTATTTAATTATTATATTTCATGGAGAGTACCTTAGTTAACATAAAACGATCAAAGGGAGTCATTATTCCGTATGAATATAACTATTATTTGTCTATTAGTCTTTATTCAAAACTGAGGTTATATCAAGAGAATATTAAAAAGTTGCATACTAAAACTCAACCAGGAATGCACACTTTCAGCAACATAATATCTAAAGCATCCAAGGGTGGAGTTAATGGTTTAGATATTAATGAAGGCTTTTTTATATTCAGGTCGGTTGATCCTTCGTTGAATATGTATCTTCGGTTAGGACTCTCAATAGATCCGATTATTAGGATTGGAGATGTAAGCTATTTAGTGAGCAGTGCTAAAAGCATTTCGGATAAGTTGCTAGACCAGGAGGAAGTAAATTTTAAATCTTTATCCCCAGTATTGGTGAGAAACTTTAAAGAGAGGAACATTTTTCTTAATTTCCCAGATGATCTAGAAACAAACTTAAATTTGGTGAGCAAATGGGTTCTAAAGGAAACCTATAATTTTTCCGAAAATGATCTGGATAGTTTAAGGATCATTATTACTTCAGCAAAGAGAAGGACGGTAAAGATCTCCAACTCAAAAAATAAAGAATCAATAACAACGGCATTTCAACTGAAGGGAAGTATAAGAGGAACACCGGAAGCACTGAAAGTTCTTTATTATAAAGGTATAGGCTCTAAAACTTCTCTGGGACTAGGCTGTTGGGAGGTTGACTAGGTGACTAACCAAGAATTTAGGCTTGAAAATAATTATATAATTTTCAAAAATGAATCTTTTAACGAAGCCATGAATTGGGCTGTAGAAGAAATTTTTCAGAAAATATGGTTGGATGAAACGTGGTCCAAGTGCGCAAAGGGAGGAAACCATCCAGAAAACAAGAGCTTTGAAAAACATAGGGATATGGGTTATCAGGTACACATTTTTTCTGGAACCGCAATGGCCATGAGAGTTTTGGATTTTTCATATACATCCAATACTTTGCACCTTCCGGAAAACGAATTATTAGTAAAACTTAAACGCTCAATTCTGGGATATCTTTTCCATGATTTTAACAAATTAACTGGATCGGATTATCACATGCAAGATAAATCGGCATTAAACGACCTAATAGATACAAGTTTTGGTGACTTAACAAAGGAAATAGGTTTGAATAACGACAACATTTATCAGATTGCAATATGCACTGAAAAAGGTACATCTTTTAATATATTACGTAACGACGTATCTACTTCTCCTCTTGAGTTTGAAATGAACTTTTCTAGACTAGCAGATGTCCTTTCTGGAAGTTTCAACGACTTAAATGATGAACCGTTAAGGGATATTTCTTTTGGTCCTAAGGTTATAATTTCTGGACGGGATATAGGTAAGATAAAAATCTCCAACACAAATTTAGTTGCTATAACAGATCTACTTAAGAAATCATGTATTAAAATGATAAACGAAGACTTTAAAGGAACGTATTTGTGGAGTGATTATGATACAATTTATTATGTATTCGGACCATCCAAACTATCTAAAAATGAGATAAATGCAAAAATATTAGAAAAATTCTCAAATTATGTTTCTCTCGTGATGCGCCCTGAAAGACTGTTAACATTGAATGATCGTAGGGTAGATAACGCAGCCTCTGGTTTTATTGATCATTCTGAAGATTCAATGATAAAGTTTCTGTCTGAGGAAAAAAATATCCGGATGTGCATTCACTTAGAAGACATAAAGCTAGATTCACCCTATAAGCAAAGGTTTGCAGAAGAGTATGGCGATTATTTATTGGATACCTATCCATGTGCGTCTTTTTCAATCAATTTTAGATTTACGAAAGAGAAGGAAGGAGGGCATTCCATAAGGGACAGTCTCAAGGTGAATGATTATGACGAACGTCAAGATAATGAACGTTTGAACATATTTTTAATAAGATATGTGCAGCTTGTAAGTGAACTACAAAGTAAGAGTGCACAAGAATTAAGAGAACTCATAGACCATACAATATCTGAAAATAAAGGAAAACTATCTCATATTCTTGGAAAAGAACCAAAGAAATCTGTTCTTATATTCCCAATACTTTTGAAGAGCAACTCCATTGATTGGAAACAATTATTGATTGACGTACTACAAAATCTTAATAAAAACTCTAAGTCGGTTGACTACACGAATGTAGTACCCAGAATTCTTTCGTCTCTCTTTACTGATATATCACTTCCCAACGTACCAAACAAGTTTTCAATGTCAATGGTAAACGGATATCCTGCAAAAGAGGATGCTAAAGGGGATAAACTATATGGTTTAAACACCAATGGTTTTAATAATCGCTTACCAACATCTAGAATAAGCTTCGGCAAGATTGATGATATCTCGATGCTAGAATACAACATAAGAAGAAATATAATTCCTGAGAGATTAGGAAATGGAACTCTAATTTATTTAAGATTTCCTGGAGCAATACCACATTTAGACGTAGCTGGATTCATTCATAAGATTTCACGTTCAAAGCAAAGTGAAAGAGTAGTAATTAACTGGTTGGATCTTTCTATTGATCAGTTTGGAGAGGAGCCAAATACAGTTAGGGTTGATGATTCATTTTTCTTCACCACACCAGAAATCAAAAAGGAAGAAGACATTCTAAGGCAATTATATGATGCTTTAACCATTGCTCAAAGGACAAAAATGACAATTCGCGTTTCATATTCGAATGCTCCGGTTTTTGAAGATCAATTCGAATCAGTAAGAGTTGATCTTTCCAGTAATTTATTGGCATTCTTTTCATGGGATCGAATTAGATGTAACCAGATATCCAATATCATAAGGACCATACAAACATTTAATGTAGTTTCTAATGGTTCTATAGAAAAGATTAATTTTACAGACACATACGAAGTAATTTCTAGTTATATGCAAAACCCTATGTCCATTTTTTACTACGTGCATAGAAGGGTTTTTGCGAAGGAAGGTAAAAGTGAGTCGCGAGGTTTTGGAAAACAGTTTTCCCAACGGATAGAAGATATAAAAAAACTGGGGTATGGAGAAGAAAAAAAAGGTGATAGAAAAATGAAAAACATAGAAGAATTGGCTAAAACAGCATCTAAAATAGCATATGCGAACTGGAAGATGAGTGGGAACGATAGAACTTGGATGCTAAGAGACCCACTGGAAGCAATAGAAGTAGCAAGGGCGAAGATAGTGTCCGGTGAAAAAAGGGACTTAGACGAGTATAAAGACATAGTGGGAGGCGTTCTTAATACTAAACTGAGAAGGGAAAAAAGCGATGGAAATAGTAACTGGATACCAATTGGGGAAATTGAAAAATTTTCAGAAATACTTATTCGAATGTTAAAGGAAGATTTTAAGGGACAAGTGCCTTCGGGTGCAATGAAGTCTTATCTGATTAACGCTTTTGAATTTGAGTATATGTTAACAATAGGAAAAAAAGGTGATATAAATGAATAAAAATTTAGAAAAAATAGGAAAAGAGTTGAACTTGCCAGACATTAGTGACTTAGATCTAAGAAAAAATCATGGTATATTCATAAAGATTGGCATTCTTTCTGAAACCAGCGGCTTTTTCATTAATAGAAATAATGAATCAACTGAAATCACGAGTGAAAATTTCTTTGATAAGGATAGGGTGGTAGTGCCCGCATCCAAATGGAGGGGGGCAGAAAGAAGCTATTTGTTATCAGAAATGAGAAAGGCATCAGGAGTAATACCACAGGAATACAGCAGAAATATGGTAACTAGGAAAAATTTATTGAAGAATCCATCAAGTTTAATATATGGGGACTCAAGCACCGGTTCTGGTAATGAAGCCGCAGGAATAGCATCTAGAGTGTTTTACGATTGGGCTTATAGCTTCGAATCGCTCCCGGATATTTCGGTACGATTAACTCATAACTCACTATCTGAAGAGGGAACAATTCTCCACGAGGAAAATGGGAAAGTAAAACCAAATGCAATTTTCAACACCCCTTATATCAAACCCGGTGTTAAATTCATTAGATACGTTACAGTAGAGAATTCTTCTATTGAAATGCTAGCATTAGTACTTATGGCAATAAACGGGACAACTAGGTATGGTGCAAGGACAGCTATCTTAGGGGATAACATGAAAAACAAGATAATCGGAATAGGGTTCTCAAAAAGAGAAACATCAATAAGTTCTTTTACAACCGTAAGAAAATGTTGGACTCAAGAGAAATATAATCCCGAAGAAGAAATTCTTGCTGATATGAAGGACACATATGGTTCAAATTTGATACATGGCGATAGACTGAGAGAGCTATTAATTGCCACTTTAGAAGTAAAAAATGATATTTCTGTGCTTAAAGAGATGTGTGATTTAATAAACACAAAAATGAGTCGAGACTGGGAGGAGTTTTGGGGAAATAAGGGAAGGAAAGACAAAAATACTAAGCAGACTAAAAATGAAGACGAGGAAGAGTGATATGAATGGAGATAACTCCAATAAAAATTGAGACACTTTCTCCCGTAAACTATTATTATGTTGCAGCTGCTGGGGGGATGAGAACATCCTCATTTATTGGAGACATTGCACTTAAATATGCCACTCTTAGACAGTTGGGGTATCTTGATTATCCCGAACCAACAAAATTCCAACCTACCTATGATGATTTAAATAGGTTTGATTTCTGGTTTACTGTTGCAATCAGCGAAAAATTGGCTTTTGGCGAAGGATCTCCAACACTTTATATGAAGAATATGATTAGAAATACAATGCATGGGATAGATTACAACGGATCTAATAAATATCCCAATGCGAGAGAAGGTAGCACGATGTATAAAAATTTTTATTTCCAGCAGCCAATTAGACCTGGGAATTTTTTTTATTGTTATCTTATAAGCAAGTCAAAGATAGATCTACCTATGACAATAAGGGTTGGAAACGGTAAAACGGGAATATTGAATCTTACAAAACAACTTACAGGAAAATTTAATGGGATACTTAACCTCTACACATTGCAGAATATACTAAAAACCAAATTAGGTGATATTGAGTATACCTTTACTGAACATTTGATTTTACAATACTATCTGATTGGGATGTTTTCCAAAGAAAAGATTGGTGAGATTTACAATGAATGGGATAATAGGAACTTATAACCTGAAACCCTCATATATTGAAAGAGAGGAATCTGGAGAAATGCGAAAATTTCAAAAGGATGTATTAGAGTTCGTGGAAGAAAATAGTAAGAGAGTGGCAATATTAGACGCCCCTACAGGTTCTGGTAAGACATACATGTTTAAGAAAATCGCTTCCAATGAAAAAAAGGCGATAATAGTGTTACCAAACAATCTGCTTGCAGAAGAGGTTTATCGTGATTTAGGTGATAATGCTTGCGTTCTTAATAAGGAATCTATAAATAGAACTCTAAACGAAAGGAAAAAAAGAGATAATCCTCTATACAATACTAAATCGGATGCTATTGAAGAAATGATATCATCTAAGGCTTATATAGTTACCAATCCAACCGTTTTTTATTACCTATTGATCAATCACTATACTAAAAGTCATAGAGACGATATGATAAGCATACTTGTAAAGGGTAATATTAAAACTGTAATATTTGATGAGTTTCATATCTATTCAAGAGACCAAATTTCTATGATATTTGCTTCTGCTTTGGCCCTACCTTACAGGATAAAAATTATGTTTAGTAGTGCAACCCCTCAAAAATTCTTTAGCGATCTGTGTAAAGATGTTTTTGGGACAGAAAACTTGGAAGAAATCCATGTCTCCCGTTCATATATCAAGAGTGAAAATAGTGACATATTGCAAGGACCGATTTCCGTTGATATATTCAATGAAGAAGCTTCCATATTTGTAGATAAGAATTTGAAATTATTTAACACAGGAAAATGGGTAATAATCTTGGACTCATTGAAAAATATTGATAAGGTTATCAATTTATTAGTTTCGAAATATGGCAAAGAAGAAATCGGTCTCGTATCTGCATATTATGACCCCCTCCACAAGACTTATCAAAGCACAAAGCAGCATGATAACAAGTTTAGAATAATAGTTAGTTCAAATATCATTGAACAGGGTATAAACTTAAGCAGAGAATATATAAATTTTCTCATTGAAGCAGGCTCCTCTGCTAACAGTTTAGTCCAAAGAATCGGAAGAGTGGGGAGAGGAGTAGAGACCGAAAGCAAAGTTATTTTATGCTTTGGGGGTGGAATGCAGACAACACAAAAGAACATTGAAACCATGGATGATTTGATTGCTTTTATATATAAATTAAATTACGGAAAAGATTCGTATAGCCCAACGTCGTTTGGAATAGGTGTATATGTAAGCCTTTTCATAGATAAATTAACGACAAAGGCAGGAGAAGCAATTCTCAGCAATATCATAGAATACGACAATAAAAAAATAAACGCTGGAATCTATAGCTGTAAAAATGTGAATGATACATTAACCAACAGAGAAGGTCTGAAAATTATTAAGCGAAACTGCCTCAGAGAAATATTTAAAGTATCCACTTGGTGGGAAAAATATAAGGATTCGTTCTACAATTTTATACCAAGTCAAGCAGGGAAGGTCAGTGTAGTAGATGAGGATTATATTTTTGAGGGAAACTTTCTTAAAACCAAATATGATGAAATATGGATTAATAAAAATAAGGAAATTTTAGAAAGAACCGGTGAACAATTTGTTGTTGGGAAATTTAACAGAAAGCCAAATTATGATTTTGAGGTCATAGTTGAAAATACTCCACTGGGTTCAAAAAAAATGAAATATAAAGATATTGCGTTTAGTGCGAGGAAAGACATTTTAGAAGATATTAAGGGGCAGCTTGAAAATTTACTTTGTCTGAGCAACGATAAGATTCAAACACTGATTAATAACATTATTTCATGCACAAAAGAAACAGCAGGACTTGAGAGGTTGGCGTTGGAGATAAGTTATGCTTAGTGATGAAATGTATCGTGGTACAGATGTAAGTTATGTTTGCATTTGTTTGCGGAGGGCTTGGCTTTCAACTCATGAGATATATATTACTGATGGAACAGAGTTTGTCAAAATGGGTTCATATACTAATGATGTGGAGAGGAACTATGGGTACTCTCAAGTTTCCATAGGACGAAATAAGATAGATTATTTGCAACTATTACCGGATAAGAAATGTATAATACATGAATTCAAAAGGGGAAGAAAAGTTATTGATGCGGATTTATTCCAGATCAGTCACTACATGAATATAGCCTCGTCCTCGGGATATGATATAGATCACGGTGAAATTCATTTTCTTGGGTCTAAAAAAATAAAGAAGGTAAACTTTCCACTGGAAAATGAAAACTCTCTAAAAGAAAAATATAGAATGATTGATAAATTGAAGCAATCCACTATACCAAAGATGGAGAGAAATTATTTCTGTTCCCATGGCTGTAGTTATGTTGAATTTTGTTGGGGTTCAAATGAGTGACATATATTATTTAATTAAATCGGGTACTCTGTCTAAGTCTTCAGGCTCAATAGTTTTAAAAAATGAAGTCGAAACTGTAGAAATACCTACTGAAAATGTTGACATGATTGCAATTTTTGGCAACGTCACATTCACAACTCCTGCCTTATCCCTTCTTGCAGATTCTAAGATTCCGGTCATAATTTTTACTGAAAGAGGGTGGTATATCTCCAGTATTTTCCCAGACAATTATCTCCAGAGTGGCTATGTATTAAAAAGGCAGGTTGAATTCTCCATAGACCAGTCCAGACGACTGGAAATAGCGAAATTATTTGTTCTAGGTGCATCAAAAAACATGAGGCGTGTTGTAGCTAGACTTGGTGCAGGCAATCTCCC
The DNA here is from genome assembly GCA_021794355.1 of Thermoplasmata archaeon. Classification (GTDB taxonomy): domain Archaea; phylum Thermoplasmatota; class Thermoplasmata; order Thermoplasmatales; family Thermoplasmataceae; genus Cuniculiplasma. Next base: position 52,159 of record JAJYRA010000086.1, read on the forward strand.
AACAAACCAAGCCAAAATAAATTCGGCTAGAACCATACAGGAACTAATGGGAGTTGAAGGAAATATACACATCAACTATCTGGAACGACTGGATACAAAGCTACCCTCAAATTTTAAAATAAATGGAAGAAGCAGACAACCACCGGGTAATCCTGTGAACGCTATGATGAGTTATCTTTATTCCGTACTTTATGGAACAATAACGTCAGAAATACTCAGAACTCATCTATCTCCATCCATAAGTTTTCTACATGAATCAACCGAACGCAGATCAAGTTTAGCGTTAGATGTAAATGAGATATTTAGGCCAATTATCTGTGATAGGATTATACTGAAGCTTATTAATCTTAAAATGATGAATGATGGGGATTTCATATCAGACAGTGGAATATATTTAAGCGCCATTGGGAAAAGAAAAGTGCTTGAATCTTTCGACGAAAAGATGAGAGAGACTGTTTTTGTTCGTGGACTGGGAAGAAACGTATCTTTGCGGAGATTGATTAGGCTTGAATTGTATAAACTAGAAAAACATGTATTAGACGATGTCCCATATAAACCGTATGTTACGAGGATATAACTATGTGGGTAATTCTAGCATATGATATAAATAAAAAAAGAGTGAATGAAATAAGAAAAATATGTTTACCCTATTTAAGAAGGATACAAAACTCAGTTTTCGTAGGAGACATTACACGCGGCAATTTAACCATTTTAGTATCAAAATTAAATCGAAAAATCGAAAAATCTGAGGATTCTGTTGAAATATTTGTGTTAAGAGACCAAAAGTTGGCCAAACGACTATCTATTGGCATTAGCAAAGAATTTAGTAATATAATTTGAATCAACCTTAGACTTTTCCTAAAACTCAAGTTTACAACGGTTTAGAATGCAGAATTTCACATAATCCGTCATTTGCGCATTTTCCATAAGATTTTATTTTAATTTTTTTGTATTACCTACCATTTTATCGAAGAACGGTTTCAGTTTGAGTATGTTCATTAACTGTTCCGCATCCTGATCCATCTCGCTGAGATTCCATTCCATCTTCCTTTTTTCATATAATGATCCGACTGCCTGTACATTCCGGAGGGTCTCTAACGCCCTTTCTCCACTCATGTCCATCCCGGAATCCTTTAATTTCTGTCTCAGGATACGCAATGCGAGCAATGCAATGACACATACAAACATGTGCAGGGATATCTGCTGATCTGTCCATGTGAACATGGGCGTTACAGATACGTTATCGTCATAGTTCATCTTCCTGAATCCATCCTCTATGATCCACCGATCCTTGTAATGCTCAATGATGGATGATGTTTCCATGTCAAGCCTGTCCGTGAAGAGGATATTCTTTCCGAACGTGAAATCAACCAGATCGAGACTGTGGAAGATTGAACTGCAGAAGTTTGCAGATGAATCTCATCTCGATATAACAGTATGTCACTTTCCTCCAGGCATGAGCAAGTGGAATAAGATTGAGCATCGCATGTTCTCATACATCACCATAAACTGGCGTGGAAAACCCCTGAGATCCTATGAAACCATAATAGAACTCATAGGCAACACACGAACAAAGAACGGGTTAAAGATATCCACAGATATTGATACCGGGATATACGAAACGGGAAAAAAGATATCAGATGAGGATCTGGAAAAGATAAAACTGATCAGGGATGAATTTCACGGTAACTGGAATTACACAATTGGTTCAAGAACCAGATAAAAATGAAATGTTATTCATTTCCAAGTCCTAAGTGTGATGGCGCCTATTACTTGTTGAGTATGAACAAGTACAGTGGTATGCGGGGGACTTAAACTAAGTGTGATGTTTATACCGCATATAACTTTACCAAACGACATTAGAGTATGCGGGGGACTTAAACTAAGTGTGATGGAGCCTATTACCCTTGCACTCTACTATGTAGTAGTAATCCTTCAATGCTGACTATCCCGTGCTGTGTTATCATATCCCCTTGCACTCTACTATGTAGTAGTAATCCAAAATCATCGCAGCAATATACTGTATAACTATTATACCTTGCACTCTACTATGTAGTAGTAATCCAAGGATGGGTCCACCCGTTCAGCCAGCCTTATGGATCCTTGCACTCTACTATGTAGTAGTAATCCTGGTTTCCTTTCCTCTTACGGATTATGAATGCCACGTATAAATATATAGAGTAATACAAAATAGATAATACGGCAAAACTAGTGAAAATCGGACTGCGTGGAAAGATAATTGTGAAAAAAATTGAGATGGTTGTAAACTTCAGTTAAAGACGTTAATCTGAAAGGGAATTGTTAAACAGAGCAAAGAATGATCAAACCTTTAAATACTCTAATATAAATGGATGCTTTGTCACTTTTTCTCAAAAATTAAAGAATGTTTTAATAGTAAAATTCCATGTTTTAGGAGCGGGTAAAAATTGAACCTTGATAGGATTGAAAGAAATCAAAAAAAGCAAGGCCGGACTGCATGCCTCGTAAAAATTGAACCTTGATAGGATTGAAAGTTGTTGACAGTCAGTCTGAAATTCCCATTTCCATACAGTAAAAATTGAACCTTGATAGGATTGAAAGATGGTACTCGCTGACAATGGGATAGCAGCAATAGATGTAAAAATTGAACCTTGATAGGATTGAAAGCTGTATCTGGATGGGATCATCGCATCCGCAATAATGTAAAAATTGAACCTTGATAGGATTGAAAGACCAGATGGTTGCGTATGGCCCCATTTAATACGTCGTAAAAATTGAACCTTGATAGGATTGAAAGATGATCGCTTCCCAGGCAAAGAAGCATGTATTTTTGTAAAAATTGAACCTTGATAGGATTGAAAGCTGTGTTTGATTTTTCAAAGGCAGGGACATATACCGTGTAAAAATTGAACCTTGATAGGATTGAAAGGCTGACCGAAATTGGATTTATTATCCTATCCTTGTTGTAAAAATTGAACCTTGATAGGATTGAAAGTAATATCATTAGGGGCAATCTAAAAACATCACTAGTAAAAATTGAACCTTGATAGGATTGAAAGGGGCAAACAGGTACAATAAAAACCTGTAGTAACCCTGTAAAAATTGAACCTTGATAGGATTGAAAGTCTGTACTGGCAGTGTTAGAAGAGAATATTACCACGTAAAAATTGAACCTTGATAGGATTGAAAGGATTTAATGTTTTTGCGCTGTATGATTTCATCTATAGGTAAAAATTGAACCTTGATAGGATTGAAAGTTTTACTATGTTTTAAAGAGGCAATTCCCTAAACTTGTAAAAATTGAACCTTGATAGGATTGAAAGCTGAAATTATTGCCGTTATCCCTGTCCCTAGGAGGAGTAAAAATTGAACCTTGATAGGATTGAAAGCCAGTAGGAGCTGAGCTAGGGACAGTGGCTGCAAGTGGTAAAAATTGAACCTTGATAGGATTGAAAGTTTTCTGGAGCCGCATAGGTCCTATGGATTGGACTTGGTAAAAATTGAACCTTGATAGGATTGAAAGATGAAATAATAATTAAAAGCATTAGTTGAATTTAACGTAAAAATTGAACCTTGATAGGATTGAAAGAGGGGCAGTTGGCACTCCAGAGCAATCCTCCATTATTGGTAAAAATTGAACCTTGATAGGATTGAAAGTTGTTACTACAGTAACAGTTTTTTTACTCTTTTCGTAAAAATTGAACCTTGATAGGATTGAAAGTTGGACCTGGCCCGTGCATATTTCGATATTTTCGAGGAGTAAAAATTGAACCTTGATAGGATTGAAAGGGAATATAGATATATGCATAAAGTTGTATATACATAGTAAAAATTGAACCTTGATAGGATTGAAAGATGAAGTGCTTACCAAAATAGGCACCTATACCCGCCGTAAAAATTGAACCTTGATAGGATTGAAAGAATTTTCATTCTTACTATAATGGTAACCTTATCATAGTAAAAATTGAACCTTGATAGGATTGAAAGTCAGAGATTTTCAGGATTTTTGATTTTTCGTAGGTTGTAAAAATTGAACCTTGATAGGATTGAAAGCTCCACAATTCCAATTAAGATTAGGATTAATCCTCCAGTAAAAATTGAACCTTGATAGGATTGAAAGTTGTGAATGGATTACAGCCGTATGGTCTATTTCCTGTAAAAATTGAACCTTGATAGGATTGAAAGTGTTTTTGTTCCGCCGGGCTAATAACATCCATAAGCGTAAAAATTGAACCTTGATAGGATTGAAAGCTTATTTGCTTCGTCAACACCGATCCTGCAAAACGCGGTAAAAATTGAACCTTGATAGGATTGAAAGTATTGACTCTTTTAATTATTTCAAAACATCGCTCAAGTAAAAATTGAACCTTGATAGGATTGAAAGTGCTAAAGTCAATTGACCTATAGGATTCAAATTGTAAAAATTGAACCTTGATAGGATTGAAAGGTAATTCCAGATGCAGATAAAGCAGTTCCACCTTCTAGTAAAAATTGAACCTTGATAGGATTGAAAGATTTTTTATTACATTATTATGTATCGGCTCATTACTGTAAAAATTGAACCTTGATAGGATTGAAAGATAAAAACGCAATATAAAACTTTTATTTTATTTATGGTAAAAATTGAACCTTGATAGGATTGAAAGACCAACCTCTTGTAAAAGGTCGCTCAGGGCGTCTTCGTAAAAATTGAACCTTGATAGGATTGAAAGTTTGTGGACTGGACAACATCACTTATGGCCTCTCCGAGTAAAAATTGAACCTTGATAGGATTGAAAGCTCTTACGATGAGGACATTGAATTTCGACTCCCAGGGTAAAAATTGAACCTTGATAGGATTGAAAGTTGTTGGGGAATGCCGAAGCTGGAATAACATATTCCAGTAAAAATTGAACCTTGATAGGATTGAAAGTATACGGTGGAAGACGCCCTGAGCGACCTTTTACAAGTAAAAATTGAACCTTGATAGGATTGAAAGTAAAAGGAGGTATGAAGATGAATGATTGGATGAACAGTAAAAATTGAACCTTGATAGGATTGAAAGCCGAACAGCGCCACTTTTAGCATGGCAATGGACAGGTAAAAATTGAACCTTGATAGGATTGAAAGGATTTAGTCCCCCCGATCCTTTTATGTCTATCTCAAGTAAAAATTGAACCTTGATAGGATTGAAAGATAAATAATCTTGATGGTGAGGATGCGAGTTCTACTGTAAAAATTGAACCTTGATAGGATTGAAAGTTTTATTTTTCTTTCTTGTTATTTTTTTCTTATTTAGTAAAAATTGAACCTTGATAGGATTGAAAGTGTTGTTTTGATTCTTGTAGCCATTTTCTACTTTTGTAAAAATTGAACCTTGATAGGATTGAAAGCAGATGCTGGCAAATCTCTTAATGCAGAATCAACAAGTAAAAATTGAACCTTGATAGGATTGAAAGCCTACCGGTACTCTGGTGAACCTGAATGCTACTATGTAAAAATTGAACCTTGATAGGATTGAAAGATATTATCTCATTTTTTCTTTTTTCTTTTTATATCTTGTAAAAATTGAACCTTGATAGGATTGAAAGCCTTTCATGTTCAAGTCTTGTCTCATACGCTTTTTGTAAAAATTGAACCTTGATAGGATTGAAAGTTAGGTTTCCTTGAAATTCTTACAGCATAGACCTGTAAAAATTGAACCTTGATAGGATTGAAAGAGAAGGTATTCGCAATTAAAATGGTCGTCCCCACACTCGTAAAAATTGAACCTTGATAGGATTGAAAGTTAGTATTACTGAATTTTCGAACGAAAAGATTAGACGTAAAAATTGAACCTTGATAGGATTGAAAGTCTCTTATAGGTCTTTTTGCAGTGTTCACATTCTGTAAAAATTGAACCTTGATAGGATTGAAAGATAGGAATAAAATATCTTATACCTTCTTGAATAAATGGTAAAAATTGAACCTTGATAGGATTGAAAGGGAGGGGCAGAAGATTGTTGTGATGAAAATACCAGGGTAAAAATTGAACCTTGATAGGATTGAAAGAGGTAAAAAAAATGGATAAAAACGATGTAGAAAAATGTAAAAATTGAACCTTGATAGGATTGAAAGTGTTTTTTGAATGCCGGTGGTCCACGAATAGACCTTGTAAAAATTGAACCTTGATAGGATTGAAAGATGAATCGTTCCTGCAATAAGGTTGTCCACGAATGTGTAAAAATTGAACCTTGATAGGATTGAAAGTTCCATCAGCTTATTTATCTTTTCCTGCGATTTTGTAAAAATTGAACCTTGATAGGATTGAAAGTCTTCCTCTTTTCTGCCTGTTTAGAAGAGTTAATACAGTAAAAATTGAACCTTGATAGGATTGAAAGAATATAGGGCCAATAAGCGTGTATTCCACGTAGGCGTAAAAATTGAACCTTGATAGGATTGAAAGTAAAATGCTTAAAATTAGTGCGTCCCTTGGGATAACAGTAAAAATTGAACCTTGATAGGATTGAAAGTCCTTTATATACGATTTTTTAGAAAAATCCATAGCGGTAAAAATTGAACCTTGATAGGATTGAAAGGGATCCGGATCCGTATATAGGAGGAGTCTGGGATGTGTAAAAATTGAACCTTGATAGGATTGAAAGGGTACAGGAGTTCGATTTGAGATAAGATGTATCTTTGTAAAAATTGAACCTTGATAGGATTGAAAGGCCATTGTTAGTTATGTAGCGGGGCTACTACCGCAGTAAAAATTGAACCTTGATAGGATTGAAAGAAGCATACAAAAAATATTGTAAGCATAAAAGATATAAGTAAAAATTGAACCTTGATAGGATTGAAAGATGTATGTGGAGAATGGAGGGTCGACCGTAATGGAGAGTAAAAATTGAACCTTGATAGGATTGAAAGCTTAATTATTCGATATATTCAACAAATAATACTAATGTAAAAATTGAACCTTGATAGGATTGAAAGTATATTTCAGAGATGAAGAGTATTATCTGAGAGCCCGTAAAAATTGAACCTTGATAGGATTGAAAGGTTGTTAGCCGGCACTGAAGATTGTCAAAGCTTTGAGTAAAAATTGAACCTTGATAGGATTGAAAGAGCGAATTTCCTTACAAATAGCGATGCTTTGTCTTGTAAAAATTGAACCTTGATAGGATTGAAAGTTCAGATCAATCAAAGTGCCTGTGGGGACATATTTAGTAAAAATTGAACCTTGATAGGATTGAAAGTATATATCGAAATTAATCTAAGAGTAGGCTACAGCGTAAAAATTGAACCTTGATAGGATTGAAAGCTTAACCTTAAATTAGGATATGTGCTTAATGTCGAGTAAAAATTGAACCTTGATAGGATTGAAAGTCCATGTGTAGCTACATTTGTTGCAATTCACCTTTGTAAAAATTGAACCTTGATAGGATTGAAAGGATTTCTCCACCAACATACAGTTAGCATTTTATGAGTAAAAATTGAACCTTGATAGGATTGAAAGTAAAATTAGATACGTGGTATATAGGGACGTTTGAAGTAAAAATTGAACCTTGATAGGATTGAAAGAATACATACAGATCATGTAGTTTGCGAGAAATAATGGGTAAAAATTGAACCTTGATAGGATTGAAAGTGCATGTTTCCCCATTGCGATGGGGTCCATACATAGTAAAAATTGAACCTTGATAGGATTGAAAGAATGATGTCCTGGAAGAAATATTTGAGGACCTTGAACGTAAAAATTGAACCTTGATAGGATTGAAAGTTGAGTGGTCATTTTATCCTCCTCTTCCTCACTATTGTAAAAATTGAACCTTGATAGGATTGAAAGTTTTCACGGACATCTTTGTTATCCGGGCATTCGCAGTAAAAATTGAACCTTGATAGGATTGAAAGCTTTCATACAATCATCTCACATTCTGTTGAAAACATGTAAAAATTGAACCTTGATAGGATTGAAAGAAAATCCCTTAAGGCCAGTTTCGCCCCCTCTTCATTGTAAAAATTGAACCTTGATAGGATTGAAAGTTGGCTTGAGAGGGGTTGTTTTTGTTCCAGGAGAAGTAAAAATTGAACCTTGATAGGATTGAAAGTGTTAGTAGGTCTATTTCTCGTGGTTTACTTCCGGTAAAAATTGAACCTTGATAGGATTGAAAGGGGAATAGGGCAAAACGATCCAATCTCCTGGACGGTAAAAATTGAACCTTGATAGGATTGAAAGAGGGTGAGGAAACATCGATCGTGATCAGTCTTACCGGTAAAAATTGAACCTTGATAGGATTGAAAGAAAGTTGCTATGGCTCTTATATTGGCTTTAGTAGTGGTAAAAATTGAACCTTGATAGGATTGAAAGAAGAGAAAAACTATTGCAATCATGATCGTTATTGAGGTAAAAATTGAACCTTGATAGGATTGAAAGTAAATATAATAAGGCAAAATGTATTGTATTGTGCATGTAAAAATTGAACCTTGATAGGATTGAAAGGGTAGAGTTTTGTTGGACGTTCCGTTGTTATACTCGTAAAAATTGAACCTTGATAGGATTGAAAGAGTTCATATTTCGTTGAGGGTGCGTTGGGCAGGAACAGTAAAAATTGAACCTTGATAGGATTGAAAGGGGATTTTACTTAAAAATATGAGTAGAGACATTGTAGGTAAAAATTGAACCTTGATAGGATTGAAAGAACATAGCGGATTTTTCGTTGTCGTCTATTTCTTCAGTAAAAATTGAACCTTGATAGGATTGAAAGTTATATCGGCTCTATAACCATCAATCTCTAATTTATGTAAAAATTGAACCTTGATAGGATTGAAAGTTCCAATAAGTCTAAATGTTGTAATTCATACTCAGTGTAAAAATTGAACCTTGATAGGATTGAAAGTCTAACGGTTCTTCTTGTTTGTCTACCTTAATATCGTAAAAATTGAACCTTGATAGGATTGAAAGGTGAGCAAATATATCTATTTTTTTATATTTATCTAAGTAAAAATTGAACCTTGATAGGATTGAAAGAGTGGAACTAAATACAATGGAGATATAAATACCACTGTAAAAATTGAACCTTGATAGGATTGAAAGTTATCCATTTTTTCTCACATTCACAGGTCATACCTGTGTAAAAATTGAACCTTGATAGGATTGAAAGAAATTGTATTTCGTCTAGAAGTAATAAACGCGATATAGTAAAAATTGAACCTTGATAGGATTGAAAGTGTTATTTTCAGGCTGACGACTTTGTCTCCATATTTGTAAAAATTGAACCTTGATAGGATTGAAAGACATCTTTCTCAGCATCGATCACATCGAATAGGAGGTAAAAATTGAACCTTGATAGGATTGAAAGGATGATAACCTATAATATTTGTTGTTACCTTGAGGGTAACTGGTCAGTCTTGAGTGCATGACACTTATTATCCTGGTTTTGGATTCTTGCCCTTTCTCACTATGACCTTTGGTGTATCCTTTATGAAACTGTTTTTCCTGAGCTTTGATGTGTAATATATGG
>JAJYRA010000023.1 GCA_021794355.1 Thermoplasmata archaeon
TCGAACCAGAGACCTGCGGATTACGGCGGTTTCACCCCGTGTTCCCTCTACAGTCCGCCGCTCTACCAACTGAGCTAAGCCGGGTAAAGGCAAATAGTCTCCCACATTAAAAATCTTTTTCAATTTCAGATCATAACACTTAGATAAAATGGCAGGTTATTGATTAATGAGTCAAGGGATTGATATTAGGAATATCGAAGTGAATGGATTTCCGCTGATCAGACATCATGGAATGATAGCTAACAATACTTCTGCAGCACTTGTTGCTGCAAACGGAAAGATCTCCTGGGCATGTCTCCCAATTTTTTCATCTCCGCCTGTATTTGATTGTATTCTTGACAGCAAGAAGGGCACATTTTTTCAATTATGTCCGACCGACACCAATGGAATTACTGTAAAACAGGAGTATGTTGAAAAGACTCCTGTGCTTAAAACTTCATTCTTTAAGAATGGAAAAAAAATTTTGGAAATAACCGACTTTCTCCCGGAAACAAAATACGAGAACATAAAGTTTCCCGAAATTCACAGAATTTTAAGATCTTTTGAAAACCCCATTGAGGTTTCATTAAAAGTAACAATGAGAGCAGATTATGATGATATGGGAAAATTAAAAGAGATGAATGAAAAAGGTTTTACCATTTCTTCTGGAAATCGTGTAATCTCATATCTGGGTACAGTTCCAATAACCTTGAATGAACCAGGATTAAATCAGAAATTAACCTTAAAGGAAAATTCCACAGAAATTTTTGTCATATCTTACGGATTAAAGGATCACATTGTCATAGATGATTTCAGGACCATGGAACTTTTGAATAAGACCATTGAATTTTGGTCTAACTGGCATGATCAGAGTACATATAATGGTATATATAAAGACGAAATAATGAGGTCAGCCATAACTCTAAGAGGTCTGTTTTATGAGCCCACAGGACTTATGGTTGCAGCACCAACTACAAGCTTGCCAGAATGCATTGGGGGAGAACGAAACTGGGATTACCGGTATTCATGGATAAGGGATACCGCATACGTGATTGAAGCACAATCATTTCTTGGGTATCACCAATATGCAACAAAATTTCTCTATGATATAATGGAAATCATAGAAAACGAAGGTAAAATAAGGACAATATATCCCATTAATTTACAGGACGACATCAGTGAAAAATCTCTGGATTACGAAGGTTACATGGGTTCAAAGCCAGTAAGAATAGGCAATCTGGCATCAAATCAATTGCAACTGGATCAATATGGATCCATAATAAACGCCATTTATCACCTGTGCAATGCTGGGGGATACATAAACACATTCCTGAGAAACTTCATCATTGAAACAACAAACAAAATAATAGAGAAATGGGCTGAACCAGATTCAAGCATCTGGGAGTTCAGGACTGAAAAAAAGCATTATGTATATTCAAAAATCATGTGCTGGATGGGCATCGACAGGGCAATTAAGATTGGAAAGATGCAAAATTTTTCCTTTCCGTACGAGGACTGGGAAATCCAGAGGGACAAGATCAAGGAAGATGTGCTTAAAAATGGATTTGATAAGGGTCTGAATTCATTTGTTCAATACTATGGATCCAGGGATGTTGATGCATCTCTTCTCAGGATTCCAGTGCTCGACTTCCTTCCTGGAACAGATGAACGGGTTAAGGGAACAATAGCCATGGTAGAGAAGAATCTCATGCATGACAGATATCTGTTTTCCAGATATCTTAACGACGATGGTTTATCCTGCAAGGATAATCCATTCCTATTGCTTTCATTCTGGTACGCAGAAGCACTCATTGAAATGGGCAGAGAAGAAGATGCCAGGAAAGTTTATGAAACCATCCTCGGGCTATCAAACGACCTTAAACTTTTCTCGGAGGAGATTGATATGGACAATTTTGATATGATAGGAAACTACCCGCAGGCAATAACCCATATAGGCGTCATCAGAGTGGGTGTTAAACTTGGAAAGCTGCAACAAACCAGATAATTATATCATTGATTTAAAAAGCGCAGGTCTGATGTTTGATCCCATTAAAAGGATCAAATATTATTTATTCAGATTCAAGTTTGTGGATTATGCAGCCAGAAAAGAAGAATGAATTTCTCGCATTTATTGGTCATATCAACATAGATATCGTTCTGAGGGTCAGTGCCTTAGGCGATCTCGTTTCAACGCCTGTAACAGAGGCAATGGAGGCATTTGGCGGGACAGCCGGCAACTTTGCATTGATAGGATCTATACTGGGTTTTCCCTTTGATATAATATCCATAGTTTCAGCAAAGTCACACTCTTCCTATATAGAGGAAATGAAGAGAAGGAAAATTAATACCGAATTTATCCGGATCGTCGATGGCAATTTTGGTCCAAATTGTTATGCAGTTACGGATGGGGTCAATCAGAGATATTTTATGGCCGATGGCCCAATGGGAACAGATGATTATATTTTTCCTGCGAAGAACTATGAATATATACATTCATCTACCGGGATACCTGAAAAGAATCTGGCACTTATTGAAACAACCCCTCACAGCAAAGTTGTCTTCGATCCGGGCCAAGAGGCTGGAAGTAAATACAATTCATCAGCAATAAAAAGGTTCCTCGATGTGGCAAATGTCATAATTTGCAATGAGCATGAAATAAATATCATTCAGAATCTCTCTAATGTTAATATTGCAGAAATGACAGCCACAGGCATTGATATCATAATAACAAGAGGTTCGAAAGGTACAACGCTTTATCACAGTGACAAAAAGATAGATGTGAAGGCGCTTAAGGCAGAGAAAGTGGTAGATACCATAGGTGCCGGGGACTCTTTCAGAGCGGGATTTTACGCCGCTCTTTACAATAAGTATGACATTGATTTTGCTGTTCTATGCGGAAATATTGTGGCAGGGCTCACAGTGCAGAGCGGTATAATGAAATATGATCAATCATGGAAAGTTGTAGAAAGCATTGCTAAAAAACTTAAGGAGACAAACATTACCTGATCATGCCAATATTTGAATTTGAAGGAAGGGTCCCGAAGTTATCAGAGAGCTGTTATATTTTTGAAAACGCAACGATCATTGGTAGGGTTACCATTGGCGAAAACGTATGGGTAGGACCCGGGGCAGTGATTCGTGGTGATTACGGAGAGATTATCATCGGAAACGGAACAGCTGTGGAGGATAATTGTGTGATTCATGCGAGACCAGGAGAAAGGACAATAATCGGGGAGAACGTAACGCTTGGTCATTCATGCGTCATTCATACGGCCCAAATATCTGACTATGCAGTTATAGGAATGAAATCGGTTGTCACAGACTTTACCAAAGTTGGAAAATGGGCGGTAGTAGCAGAGGGTTCTGTTGTTAAAAAAGGGCAGACAGTGAATGAGGATACCATTGTAGGGGGTGTTCCTGCAAAGGAAATTACCAGGGTAAATGATGATTTTAAATCACAGTGGACTGATTATAAAAAGAACTATCAATCCTTTTGCGTAAGATATAAAAATAATCTGAAGGAGAAAAAGTAGTTTTATTTTGTTTGAAATGATATCACTAACATGAACGACGACTTTAGAATTACGGACTGCAGTGCGAGGGTTATATTAGATTCAAGAGGCAATACTACTGTTGAAGCCTCTGTTAAAATAGGAAATTTTATGGGTACATGCGGTGCGCCATCAGGAGCGAGCACAGGTGCAACTGAAGTAATACCTTTCAGAAATGGCTCCCCTGAAGAAACTGTGGAGAATTTCTATGCAAGAGTAAGGCAAAGGCTAATTGGATTTAACGCTTTTAATCAATCAGGCTTTGACGATCTTCTCAGGGAGATCGATGGCTCGGAAAACTTTGCTGAGATTGGTGGAAACCTTTCAACAGCACTTTCCATTGGATGTGCAAAGGCTGTTGCAAATAAGATCGGCATTCCATTATACAGGTATGCTGGCGGTAATTTCAGAGCAAAGCTTCCAAAGCCTTTGGGCAATGTTCTCGGTGGCGGAAAGCATGCAATAAATGGAACCACCATTCAGGAATTTCTTGTTTCGAACAGTTCCGAATCCTTTCTCAAGGCAATAATGGTGAATTCCAAAATTCATAAAAGAGTTGGAAAACTATTATCTGAAAAACTCCCCGGTCAAAGTATTGGTGTTGGAGACGAGAGAGCATGGGTAGCGTCCATAAGTGTTGAAGATGC
>JAJYRA010000047.1 GCA_021794355.1 Thermoplasmata archaeon
TCAGGAGTTCCCTGAAGTCTTTCTCCATCTCGTCCAGCCCAGCGTTATGCAGGGCTGGAACTGCTTCCCTTACAGCGTCGAGGCCTGCCAGAACAGCATCCCTGTAACTCACTATTGTATCATCCATATCTACAAAGAGTGCCTCCAGCTTCTTTATGTCAGGAACAGTAGGTTTCTTTGAAGTTTCTTCGGTAAACAACATAAGATGTTACGGTATTATAATTATTTAATATTCTTGCTATATATTATTGTCAGATATATAGTTTAATTAGGAAATATCCATATAGTATTATCAACATATTGAAAACGAGTTAAAAATGGGATTTAATGGAATATCTGGAGTATTAAGTGCGCCTGGTGAAATCCCCTGGGAACTTGTACTGCTCTTTTTTGGGGCAGGGTTGGTTTTTATTTTTATATGGGGGAAAAGAACCGGAGGTCTTGCAAAATTCACTACAGTGGATTTGATTTATATCGGTATAGGGGCTGCATTTGCAGTGGTTTGGGAATTCTATATTGGGGCATTCCTTGGAAAGTTTATACCATCCAATCCGTTTTTCGGTGTAGGATATACTGGAAGACTCATTGCGCTTCTTATTGTAGCGGGACTGGTAAGAAAGGTCGGGGTTGGTATGGTAGCAATGTTCATATTCAACCTTCTGAGTGATCTGATAAGTTACGGATTCAGCGGAGAACCCATGTATTTCATGTATGAAATGCTTACTTACGGGCTGATGATGGATATTGTAATAGCCTTAGCGGGTAAGAATATTTTCGGATTGAGGTCCAGTTCAAGAAAGTCATCTTTGAATAAGGGGACTTCAATCGGAAATGAGAATGCAGTTTCATCAAATGTCTTTTCAAGAATGCCTGGTGTTTACCTGGCTGCTATTGAGGGGTTAGTTATAGGCGTTTTATGGGCAATTCCCGAACCAGTTTTCTACAGTGGGTTTATAGCTCCATTCCTGTACGGTGGTGTTGTTGACTGGGCGGCCATAATATTTGGCATACTTGCGTTCATTCCTTCGGCACTGATAATAGGGGCAATTGGAGGGGTGATAACTCGCAGGATAGTAAGGGCGGTTGGACTATGAAAGCAGTCGAAATCAAAAACTTGCAATTTTTTTATGCTGGAAATCCTGATCCATCCATTATTGTGGACAGTTTAATAATAGAAGATGGCGAAACTGTGCTGATAACCGGTCGATCCGGTGGGGGAAAATCCACCCTTGTAAATTGTATTACAGGAATAATTCCTCACATAAACCATGGGGACCTGGAGGGAAACGTTGAGGTTTATGGAATAAAAGTGGCTGAGACACCATTATCCAAACTTTCGTCAGAAGTTGGAATAGTTTTGCAGAATCCGGAATCACAGGTAATGAATTATCGAGTAGAAGAGGAGGTAGCCTTTGGCCCTGAAAATCTCTGTCTCACCCCAGAAGAAATCAGATCCAGGGTAAGGGAAGCCGTAGAAATTACAGGTATTTCAGAAATCCAGGACAGAGAGACGTACACACTGTCCGGAGGTGAAATGCAGCGGGTTGCTATTGCCGCAGTACTCTCAATGAGGCCAAAATTGCTCATATTAGACGAACCCACTTCTAACATAGATCCCGAGGGAACAGCCCAGGTCTTTGAGATCCTTAAGCAACTCAAGGAAGAAAAAACTCTCATTATAGTGGAACACAAAGTTGAAAGAGTACTTCCATTCGTTGATCGAATCATAGTTGTTGATGAAGGAAAGGTATTTCTGGACATAAAAAGCCACGAATTAATCCATCATGTGGATAAAATGCTGGAAATTGGTATAGAGGTGCCTATTCATTTCATATATGCCAGAAAAAACGGCATAGATTCCGAGGATCTACCAACCATAAGAGAGAAGCTGGCGGAAATCAACGCACTACCTCCTCTTCATGCTAGAGCACCGGATTCAAACATATTGATGAAAGCATCTGTAAAGGTGACAGCCGATAACAATAAACAGCTTGTGAATGGGAGTATAGAACTACAAAAACAACACATACTGGCTCTAATGGGAAGAAACGGGGCAGGTAAGTCAACTTTTCTGAAGGGTGTTATGGGGTTTCTCGAGACCGATTTAAAGGCCGAAGTGGAGTTGGTGCTTGACGGGAAAGATATAAGCAGAGAGCACATAATTGATAGGGGGCGGGAAATAGCCTTTGTACCGCAGAATTTCGATCTGACGCTCATTAGCAAGTCCGTGGAGACAGAAGTTGCTTACTCAATCAGGAAAAGGAAAATTAAGGACTATAAGGTGAGGGTTGAAGAGATGATGGATATGTTTTCACTAACTGAATTCAGAGACAGGGACCCACTGAGTTTGAGTCTCGGTCAGAGAAGGCGGGTAGCGATGGCTTCTGCCATAGCTTCCGGTGTTAAAATTATAATGCTTGACGAACCAACTTCCGGACAGGATTACTTCCATAAGGAAATTCTTGGCAGGGAACTGATCAGGCTTAAAGAGAATGGGTTTTCTATTATTATTGTAACACATGATGCTCGCTTTGTGTATAAGTATGCGGATCGTATGGTCGTATTTGATCATGGAGAAAAAGTTCTTGAAGGACTCCCGGAAGAAGTTTTTCTTAAATCTGGTAAATTCTCTGTGATACCTCCGTCGGATTATCTGTTGAGGGGTTATAATGAACTACTTATTGGTTAATCTCATCAGCTGGCTCATATTCTTTTTTGGGGCTGCTTTCCCGATATTGATTGTGTTGAGAGTTATTGGCTTAACCGGTTTCATGAAGGTTACAAGATTTGAAAATTACCATACCTTTTACTACAATATGAACCCCTCGGTCAAGATAATGTTGGGGATCGTTGTAACAGTGGTGGCTGCGTTGACAATCTGGTGGATAGGTGCAATATTAACCGTAGTAGTGCTTTTCACTTACCTCACCCTGAAAAATGGAAAAAGCAAATTCATTACCGGGTTTTTCCTCACAATGATTACCATTATAGGCACAACCTGGGCGTTTGCGCCATATACACCATATGTGATATTACAGGAAGCGTTCCATAACACTACAATAACAGGAATATGGACATGGCCATCTTATTTCACCGTAATGGGATATCAGAAAGAACTGTCCATTCAGGGGTTGATATACGGTTTCCAGATTTCAATGAGGTTCACCGCCATTTCACTGATCAGTCTTGTTCTCGTAATGACCAGTACTCCATCTCAGGTACTCAGGGCAATCAACAAAATCGGAATGCCCGTTTCCATTACTTTTTCGCTTGTTGTAGCGATGCGTACCATACCAAGAATATTCGAATATATTGATACATCAGTGAAAATTCAGTATATGAGGGGATTAGGATCAAACGCACCTAAAACGATAAGGCCGTTTTACATGTTAGTGGGGGCGATAAATGCAATAGTTCCCGTAATCGTGTTTCTGGTAAGGGGCGCAAAGGATACAGCCATATCTGCCGATACCAGGGCATTTCGGGCTTATCGCACAAGGACACACATGCAGCCCGTATCCATAGGTCGGGCCGATAAAACTGCAATTATGATGTCGGTGCTTGCCATGTTTGTAACCGCCATGGTTGTTATTATGGGGTTTGGACGGGCTATACCGTACCTTTAACAGGCTCAATTTAACCCACTTTTTTAAGGAATCGTTATTTTCCGGTTAAAAATATCATAGAGTCTCTATTTCATAAATTTAAAAATTCAGTGACAATCAACCCTCTATGGTTGCCTTTTCCCCGAGGACTTCTGTAACCAGATCCTTGTACCTGTTGAATGTTTCGTCATCAAGATATTCCTTTTTTTCATAGCTATTGTGCATAAGATTGTATTCTATCTTACCCTCTGTAGATGTTATAATAAGTTTTGGCGGATGAAGATGTTTTCCCTGTTTTAAGATGATCTCGGAGATTCCAGCGTAATCAATCTCCTTATATTCTGGAGGTTGTCTGGCAATTTCTGTGTCAATATCTTTCTCTATCCTGTTACCGCTATAGATGGCCTGGTCTGTAATTTCCCTGTAAGCTTTTTTTGTTTCAACCATCATGGCATAATTCTGTGTTGGTCCCGGGATCAATGTCATTGGATCCGACATAAGAAACTGTCTGATCTCTT
>JAJYRA010000081.1 GCA_021794355.1 Thermoplasmata archaeon
AGACGGACCTGTATGGGAGGCAGAAGTATCTCATCCTCTACAAGCCTGAGTTGTCTCTCCATCATGTTCTTCCCCTCCTTGAAGCCCTGATGGATATTAAATAGTCTTCTTCTTCCCTTGAGGGTAACTTTACCTCTTTCCTATTAGATGTGCCTTCCTGGTCGATTTTAGCCCCTAAAATCAAAACATATTCCTGGAGTGTGTATCCTTCATTCTTGCGGAGAACTATTATGGAACCGGGAATCGGATAAAATCTCCAGCCTGATATGCCCTCTCCCTTGTACCGGACGGCATACCATATTTCCTGGGACAGCTTCCTGAGCCTGTAATATTGTTCAGGTGACTTGGATATCCTGTACCTGTCTTTTAGGCTCGTTGATTTGACC
The DNA here is from genome assembly GCA_021794355.1 of Thermoplasmata archaeon. Classification (GTDB taxonomy): domain Archaea; phylum Thermoplasmatota; class Thermoplasmata; order Thermoplasmatales; family Thermoplasmataceae; genus Cuniculiplasma. The sequence goes on from JAJYRA010000081.1 coordinate 387, forward strand.
TCTATAACTATGCCGTAGTCTGGTAGGATTACGTCCCCTTCTTCGTTAGATCTTCCAAGGCGGGCTGATATGCCACATTGTTTCAGCACCTTGACAAGCTCTCCCTCGTACTTTTTCCCGTTTTTCCTGTTGTTGCTAACCATATTTTTCATTTCTCAGCCTCCAAAAATTCCTTTATTCTCTTGCGTTTTTCTTCCAGATCATGCCCATCCCATTTTCCGTTATATTCTGGAAGTGCCCTAACAAGCTCAGCTGCTGGAATATGCCAGGATACCTGGCCAGTTGGAAAGTCGATGTATAGTATAGGCCATTCTTTGTCTTGCTTAATCCCAACATTGAGCCCCTGGTCCATTGCGAGCTTGGCTAGAGCCTGAACTACAAGGTTTCTGTCAAGGTATGCTTCTTCCTTACTGTTTGAGTCATTTCTCATTTTTGTTACTTCAGTAACAGATTTCATTTTGACACCTCACCAGATATAATTTTGCGGATCTTATCGAGATATCCTTCCACTTCCGCATCGTTGTGTTTTCTCAATACATAGGCGGGATGGTAAAGGACGAATATTCGGTAATCATAATCATTGCCAATTTTGAGATTCTTTGTTATATACGTGTTTTTCAGCATACCTGTGATAATGAACTTCATTGGTTTATTCTGCCTGATCCATTTTTCAGGCATGGAAGGGAAAGGCCATAGAGTCTCCGGATTAACCAGATTGAGTGCGGTTCGCCCAAGCAATATAACATATTCAATGTCGTCATTCATGTTATTCTCCCCTTGCGCTTCCTTTTCAAGATATGGAAAACATAGCTCTATTTCTAGTTCCGTGGGTTTCCTGTTGTTTGGCGGTCGGTGCTTTACTACGTTTGTGATATAATAGTTGTCTATGCCCATATATTCTATCCACTGATCCAGCTTCTTTCCAGATCTCCCTACAAATGCCATGTGTTGCTTTGCCTCTTCCGATCCTGGAGCTTCCCCGACAAACATGACCTTCTTCCCCTTGCCTCTGTGTATGCGTGGCAGGGCGTAATCATCTCCTTTCAGATCGCATAGTTCACAGTTTTTTAATGTGTATTCTTGATTTTTCATTTCAAACCGCCCTTATTCTATTTCTTCCCACCCCATTTCTATGACAGGGGCATTTGCATTCCATATTGGTGCAGTGCGGGTGCAGTGCCTTATGGCAGGATTCGGACCTATATGGGGTTCTGAAAACTGCTTCTTTTATTTCCTTGCTTTCATTCATTTTATTCCACATCTCTGTTTTCTCTTGCTTATCATAAGAGACGCAATCGCACTTTGAACACTTCCAGGTCCAGTGTTCAGCCCTGATATGTCCGCATTTACAGGTCATTTACTGCACCTCAGGTCCCCAGGTTAACTGGATCCTACATGGTCCGAATTCCAAGACATCGTTTTTCTTGCAGCTCCTCATCAGGCTTTTATTTCCTTTAGAGTCCACAGAATACAAGACAAATTGGTATTTGTTCCTGCTATAAGACAAGAGAAAACTTCCTTTAGCAGGGTTAACAGATTGGGTTAACGGGTTAACACTGTTAACCGTGTTAACCTTTTTAGAGACAGGTATTCTACTGCTTTCTGCAAGGTTAACGGGTTTACGTTTTGGGTTAACAGGGTTAACGCTATCCATGTTAACCTTCCTACTTTCAGCTCTCTTTTTCCTCATATAATCAGCCATCTTCTTTGGATCTTTGAATGGCATCATTCATCCCTCCCATCACTTTCATGCTCTCTTTCAGCCCTGATTCTTGCCCATAGAAGGAAACACATGTTGGCCATATTTGTCAACGTGTCATCTTCCTTCAAGTCCTTCTTGAAAACTCCTCTGTAAAGCCATTTTGAATAATGGTAACTCACCTCCTTTCTCAATTCTTCAGTAACAAATGCAGCATCAAAATCCCATGACTGTCTTATCGCTGAATTATTGCCCCATTTTTCATCATGATCAACAAACTTCTGAAACATATCCTTCTTGAATTCTTCCAGTAATTCTTCGATTGTAAATCCATTATAAGGCATCACTGATCACCTTTCCAATCAAGAAGCCTAACATGATAGAGAATGCATGTTTTGAATGCGGACATAGTTACATTTTCCCACCATTCCCTGGGAGATTCAAATCCCGAATCTCTAATATAGGGCATTAATTCATCAAAATATTCCTCTAAGGCTCTGTCTGAAAGGCTTAAATTCGGTTGCAGTGAAATTGGGCCAACACTCTTTATTCTTTCAATTTCAGCATTTCCAAGCACTTTGAAAGTGAAGTAGTTTCCTTTCCTCGCTTTGGTTGTCCCAGTGCTTCTTTTCCCTCTGATAGTGTAAACATGCCCGTTTTCCAAGAGATATTCCCGTGCCTTTTTGACGTTGAAATATATGGGTGCTGTTTTTGTCATTTATTTCACCTTCTGTGAATTTTCCTGAATGAAATTATACAGATCACCAAAAACGCCAAGTTCCACGCTTAAGATATCACCATCAGGATACAGCGTAGTGAATATCTGCCTTTCATTTTCCTCGACATCTTTTGCATCTTCCCCTATTTTCGAATAGATGTATGACAGTGCCTCATACGTGTGTTCTTTCAGCCAGTGAGTTGCGCCTCTTCCCATTCCAGTGCTAATATTCCTGTTAAAAACGTCTCCAATGGAAACATTGCACATATTACATTTTCTTGTTTCACTTTTATTCATTTACACCACATCCTCCTTGTCCGCCTCAATAATCTCAACCATCAGCTTATCTTCCCTCTGTCCCTTCTGGACTTTCCTTATGAGATATTTCTCTATGCCGTACTCCGGAATGAGATCAGTTGCCTCCACCGCTCCCTGGAAATCACGGTTAACTTTGTCGAGATTAAATGAAATGCCATATGCTTCTTCAATCCAGGGCATATTGACTACTACCTTTCCATGCCTCTTCTGGCTTGATATGACTTCTCTGAACGCCTTTAGCATATATTTTTCCTGATTTGATTTCTTTCTTCTCAGTTCTTCCTTCTGTTTTTTCCTCTCCTCTATCCTCAACTCCCTTACCTTCAATTCATGAAAACGAGGTTCAATCAACGCCAGCTCTTCCCTTATCTCATATAGTTCCTTTTCTTCCGCATCACCAAGCAGTGCATTTACTCCAAATTCAAGAAAATATGCTAATGGTTTACCAGAAAGCTTGATCTTTGTTTTGGCATCTTGGCTTAAACTGACATGGGCATCTACTCGGGATTCATTTCCATATTTTAGTGGCCTTCCCATTTTTTTATTATCATTCATTTTTGTTCACCTCAAAGTTTAAATATTGAACTTTCAAAAAATAATTTTTTGAAATAGTAGTAAGAAATTTGCGAGTATGGATGGATTGGATATCCAAATTAAGTATTACAAAAAATTTTCTTACGAATTTTACGGCTTCCCTGACTTTCTTATCCATGAAAGTATTCAATACTTTTTCATCCATGAAAGTATTAGAACCAGTGTTTTGCGGGATTTCGGAAATCACATTTCTATTCATTATCCATGAAAGTCTCTGACTCTGTAATTTCCAGCTTTTTCCATTCATCTTGACACACCTCTATAGACTCCATCTCTGGGGCTATACAATTCTCCAACTCTCATGAGCTGGTCCAGTGCTGCCCTGACATTTGTTAAAGAAAAACCCAGAGGCCTGCACTGATCAAGGATCTCCTGTTCGGGAACAGAGGCATCAGATGTAATCATATTCTTTAGGAAAACAATGCAATCCCTCACTGTCCCTGTTATTCCTGAGATAGCATCCATATCATAGCTGAATTGAGCCAGGTACATTTCCATCAGATCTTTTGCATTTGCCAGATCTTCTTCATCTGCAACATCTGAAAATCTCAGCCTTGCTGAAGCAAGGGTAAGCCTCTGAAGGGATTCCAGGGTTCTTGCATTCAGGAAGTGGTCTTTGTTCTCAGGTTTAGATTTCAAAGAAGAATAGTACTCAGCAATCAGTTCTCTAACGCCCTTTGGGATATCAGGATTGTATTTCTTGCTGTATGCTATGTATTTCAACAGGAAATCGTCCTGCTTTCCATCGTCTCCTCCTTCAAGGATCAAAAGTGCTCTCTGTTTCTCATAACTCTCTTTCCCCGGCTGCTCTTTGAAAATGAATATAAGGTCAAACCTGTCCAGGAGAGAGGGCTCAAGGTTTATCTGTTGGGGTATGGACTCAGATTCAATAAATCGCCCATACTTCGGATTTGCAGCTGCAAGGACAGATGTCCTGGACTTGAATGAAGCATGTAAACCTGCTTTGCTCTTGTGTATCTCTCCCTGCTCCATTGCCGGGTGTATGGCCTTTCTGTCATCCCCGGACATCTTCTCTAATTCATCAATGGCAGCTATTCCACGGTCCGCCATGACCATTACACCTGCAACCATGACTCTTTTGCCGTTTACTTCATCAACGGCTGCGGTTAGACCTGCAGCTGAAGCATCCGTAACATATATCGCCTTGGGAGATGCCTGGGGGGATGCCATAAGCAGCTGAGACTTGCCTGTTCCCGGATCACCGACAAGGAGTATGTGAATATTCCCTCTGACTCTTTTTCCGCCTCGTTTTCTTTCCTCAACACCGGCAGCCTGGAGAAGGATGGCTTTCTTCACGTGTTCATGGCCTATTATGCCAGGAGCATACAACTCTGCCAGGGAATCAAGGACATTTTCACGCTTTGAGAATTTTTCAATCTCCTTGATATCACTGTCTTTGATTGAAATAGTTCTCTCTTCTTTCCTTATCTGTGAACACTCCACAACATACCTGTAGATGGGATCCTTTCCCCTATTTTTCTCAATCCTGCCAACAACCTTTCCCAGAATGCTCACACGATCCCCTGGTGCGTACCTACCTGTATCTTCCTTGGTGACCATTATTGGCATTAGAGCCTGGAATCCAGAGGAACTTGCCTCGTATGCTTCCATGAGGACTGCTTCCTGGATTTTCTCTTTCTCAATGCTGCTCTCATCCACAACAAAAGTGCTGTTTTTCTGGCACGTGGAACAGTATTTTGGCTGTTCTTCCCCCTGTTCCTGATCATCACACTTCACACATGTCCAGGTAGCATTCCGAATTCTCTCGACTGGTGGATTCTGTACATATGACAGATAGCCGTTAAGGCCTATTGTCTGTCCTTCGTATTCAGTCAGATTAATTTCCTTGAACGATATTTCCATTCTCTCCTGGTTAATCACCTGCCAGAAGGGATCACGATAGTCAGGATATTCTCTGTCAGGGCCGTTAACCACTACCACTACGAGCTCCTGGTTCAGCACTTCCATTGTTTTCTCATATCCTTCATCCAGGAGATCAAGGATCCACTGGCATGTATCCGCCCACTTGTTTTCCCTGTGGTCGTCCTGAGACCCCTTGAATAGAGCCTCCATATCTTTGGGCGACAAATGTAAGGCGGATACCTCATCGTCTGTGATCTCATGATGCCTGTCCTGGTCTGCGTATGCCCGGAGTCTCTCAAGGTCAAGATAATAATCAGCCAAATAGCTTGGCCTCTCCATGCCTGCACCCAGGTGCATTTCCCGTTGCAGGTAAAAAATGACGAAATCCGTGATCTTATCTCTCGTGTAAAATTCATCGAGGTTTTCGAGATCAGCCCTGATATGCCTTTTCTGGCTCTTAATCTGGCTTGCATTCATCATGTCAATGCCCTCCTCTTCGTATGTGAGATGCCTGCAGCTGCATGAAGTAGATCTCTCTATGGTTCAACTTCATGTGTTCTTTTAGGCCACTCTCAGTGGTAAATGAGATAGTTCTCCCTTTCTTCAAGCACTCGTTGCAGGTCTTAAGGGATTTCATTCGAGAACCCCCAACGCTTCTAAGTAGCTCTTTGGGTATATTCCATATTCTTCCCTGTATGTCTCTCCGAGTTCAGTGGAAGTTAAGGGGTCTATTCCAGAGTTTTTGCAACTCTCCAAGAATCCCTTTGGCATGTTTGTAATGAGACTCACCTGATAGGTCTTCATGCAAGCACCCCCGGATGCAAATCCATAAAGGACAAATCATTGGCAGATCCCCATATCCCAGTGTCCCCATAAGATCACATCGTTACCAGCCGGAATTTGCACCTCTTTTATCATTTCATCCCCTTTGCGAAAAAGTTTCTCGACTGCGTATTTTCCTTTCTCCGCAGCTTCTTTTGATGACAGATGTTCGTAGATGGTTGTGGTCTCAATTCGGGCATGTCTCAGCAGGATTTGCACCAACCTTAGATCGTTGGCTTTTCTGAAAATGTTAAACAATATTCCAAAATGTCGAACTGTTATACATAATCCAGAACCACTTGATTCCAAAAGCATCAAATTAAGATAGTGTAGATAAAATACTGTGTTTCATAATGATCCTGTATACTCCATAATTCTCTTCCAGGTATCCAATCTTCGTTCATATCCCTCATTGTGGATGCTGAAATCCTCAGAAATAAGTGATCGGATGGAAACGCACCAACCTTCCGCGATCTATTTCAAAATATATTAAGGAAAACATGTTTACTGATTCATGAGGAAACTCAACGGAAACGAGAAAGAAAATATCCATTTCAAATGGTCGCCAATGAACAGGGCCAGGATGGAAGTGGAGGATGATGAACTTTTTGAAGTAATCATTCCGGATTCATCCGTCAATCAGATAAAGGAATACCATACAGACAAGGATCTTAAATCACTGAATTCTGAACTGTTTGATGGAGCAGTTGGACCCATAGCCATAAAGGGGGCAAAGCCAGGTGACGTAATAGAGGTCATTCTGGATGACATTGAAATCGGTTCATGGGGATGGACTGCCATCATGAACGACTTCGGATTATTGAAAAATGAATTTGATGAAAAGTTGGTTATATGGAAAATAGAAAAAGGGATTGCCCTTACACCAGATAGTTTTTCCAGGAAGCTGAGAATACCATCGAATCCTTTTTTAGGAATTATTGGAACATCTCCTCCAGATGGGGAATATGGAACGATTCCCCCACAATATTTTGGCGGAAATATGGATAACAGAATGAACAGGAAAGGCTCAAGAGTATTTCTTCCCGTTACGGTTGAGGGTGCTAATCTTTCAATCTCTGATCCACATGCAACACAGGGAGATGGTGAAGTTTGTGGCACGGCCATAGAAACCTCCGCCGTAGTAAGGGCAAGAGTAAAGCTTCATAAAAATATGAATATATCAACCCCTCAAACTATTTCTAAAATAGATGATACCTATTCTGCCTTTTGTACTACGGGTATCGGAAAAAATCTTTATGAAGCATCTCAGAAATCGGTTCGTGAAATGATCCAAAAACTTTCCAGTTCAGGGTTCAGCAGGGAGGAGTCCTATATAATCAGTAGTGTAGCCGGAAATTTAAGAATCAGTGAGATCGTGGACGAGCCACATTATGTGGTTTCCTTCTGTATACCTGAATTCATTCTCCACTGAAATTTAAAAATATATTTAAAAATAGATTCATTTTCCTTTCTTATTTATTATCTACTGGTCATTGGCCAGTAGGGCATTTTCACCAGATATCTCATCCAGGGCCATTCTCTTAGGTTCAGGAAGGAGAAGAACGGTCATTACAACTCCAAGAGCGGAGAGAAAAGCCAGAATCAAAAACAGTCCTGATTCTCCGATTGCTGAACCGAGTATTATTACGTTGAGGAAGGTTCCAATGAATGCTCCTGTTTTTCCACCTGCAGCTGATGCTCCAGAACCAAATCCACGCACTTTTGTTGGAAACACTTCCGGAGGATAGATAAATGTTGTTACGTTTGGGCCAAATTCTATAAAGAAATAGCTTAAGCCGTAGATTATAAGGAAAGGTGCAACAAAGCCCGGAGTCAAAAGTTGGCGAAATATACCAAGGATGGCAAAGGTTATGGCCATGGCTGTGAAACCAACTACCTGTATGGGCTTTCTTCCTATCCTGTCAATTGTAAACGTTGCAATCCAGTAACCGGGGAAAGCTGCAAAACCGAACACAAGCGCCGTGTATATTGTGGTTGTTATCAAGTGATTCATACCAACCACCGAAGATGGAACCAGTGTGGAAAGCATACTGTTTGACATAATGGAGTTTCCATAAAGAGCCCAATCCATCAGGAACCATGATCCCGCCGTACCCAGAAGTGTAAGAACAAACTTTCTCTGGCTGAGGATGGATGTCCATGACTCCTTAACAACAGCACCTTCTGCCTGAACTTCTCCGATCTTACCCGTATATTTTTCCCAGTTCTTCTGAGCAGTTTGGACATCTCCCTTAACCCTTATGGAATATCTGGGTGTTTCCGGCATTTTTCTTCTGTAATATACCACTATCAATGCGGGGATTGCACCAAAAGCCAGGAGTAATTTCCAGATTATTCCAGGGTTAATTCCAGAATATATGAGTCCAAGTGTTATGAGTGGACCAGCAAGCAAACCCAGAGATTGCATTGAAAAGACCATACCCACAAGTTTTCCTCTGTTACGGGTGTTTGAATATTCTGTCATTATGGTGGAACTTGTGGCATAGTCTCCACCAATACCTATTCCCAGAAGAAATCTCCAGCCAATCAAAAAATATAAACCATTTAAGGGTGTCAGGAATGCACTTCCCAGGGCACCAGCTACCAGTATTATCAGTTCCAGTCCGTATATAGCCTTTCTTCCCATCTTATCAAGAAGCCTTCCAAATACTAGTGCACCGATAACTGCTGAAAGTAGGGCAGTTGAATCAAGGAGAGAGGTATCTAAGTTGGACAACTTTTGCCATCCGGAAAGAACGAGCAACGATGTCACTGCACCTATTATGAAAAGATCGTAGGCATCCGTAAAGAAACCAAGCCCAGAGATCAACCATGTTTTGTAATGAAATCCACTGGTTTTGGTATTATCTATTTCACTAATCAAATCTTTATTATCCGTTTCCATTTTTTCCCATTGGATATAGTTAGTTCTCAACTTTAACCATTATGTCCATAAATTATATTTTGCAATATAGATCTATATAGAATATATTCCTTTAAGGGGGTCATTTCATAAAATATGAATGTGAAGATCAATTTGTGGAAAATTGGAAAATAACTTTTAAAGTGAGTGAACTCCTGGCAACTGAAACTATTAAAAAAAGGGATGATTTAAAAATTTCATATAACCTCCTATTTATCCCATGAAATTTTTATGTGATCTGCATCATAGGTTCCGGCTGCGGTTGCTATCCTGGGTTTCTTTCTTACGTAGTAGAATGAAAGTATCAGTCCAAATACCAGTGACCACACAACTCCTGCAATCGCTGAGCCAGCATATGTGAAATTATCAAAGGAAGGGTTGGCATATTGAGCCAATATATCCTGTTCAACCGTAAAGAACACTACAACCCCAGCAATTATGGACGATGCTATGGGTATCAATCCATGCATAAGCCAGTTGAAAACTTTCTGCGTTCTTGTGTAAAGTGTGAGACTTATGTTTGCATATATATGTGTGAATATGATCCCAATTCCAGATCCTGTAAGGAGAATAAGCGCTCCCGTTTTGGGACCAAATAAAAATCCAAACAACAGGTTGATAACGAGCATCAGGATCATATATGCCCTGATCGCCTTATGGGGGCTCTTATATTTCTGATGGACCTCGGAAAATGATTTTGGGAATATGATCTTATCACGACTTGCTGAAAACCAGACCCTGCTCACTGCATTGGTCTTGGCTACTCCATTGGAGAGGTAGCTGTTAATGGTGAAAATTACCAGCAGAATGCCACCGATAGGACCGAGATATCTTTCAAATACGACCAGGCCTGGATCATTAGCACTGGCAAAACCTCCGATTCCCGATATTCCCCAACCAACCGTAAGAGCATATGTGGCAGGGATTAACGCAAGTCCTGAAAATAAATAGGAAAGCAGAAGGGAGTTTTTGATCTTCTTTTTTGGTTCTTCCACCTCCTCGGATACGGTGGTTGAAATACCAATTCCCGTAAAATCACTTATTGAAAAGATCATGGAAAGGAAAAATACTGGAACAATGCTCACTGGAAGTGTAAAGGGAACAAGGGAATTACCTGGTCCCACTTCAATGATTATTATTATGGATGCAACAAAGAGGAACATGACTTCCGCGAAACCAGTAATGAACGTATACTGAACAGATGGCCTTATTCCCAGATAGGGTATAACCGTTACATATATGATCATCCCGACTGCAAATACCACCCATAAATACTGTAGGGAAGAAATTTCTGAGGAAAGCAGGAAAAGGAATGAAGATATTCCAAGCACTGCAAAGGCTGAAGAGGTTAGATTTTCATACAACCACGAAAATGCTGTTGCAGGCCCGTAAAAACCTGACTTGGTTGATGCCGCAGCATAGGCATAATAACCGCCAGCGTTTGATCTGAGTTTTGAAAACTCATAGGGCGTTACCATCCAGAGGCCATATATCAGCCAGGCAACAAGCACGGCAGTTACAGATCTGAAGCCAACATCCTTAAACGTTCCTATAAGAAGAATGGCAATATCTGCTGCAGGACCAACCTGAGCAAGGGAATAGAAAGCCCCCTGCCATGTCCCAACCGATCCCTTTTTCAATTCATTCTTTTCTACACCTGAATCACTGGAGGTCTTTTCAAACATAGTATATTCATTAATATTTTATTATATTTAAGTGGTTTCGGTAATTTTTTTATATGATGAACAAAATCATGAATTATTCTTTAATTTATGAGTTTTTATAATTAAATAATTTTCATAATATATTTGATAATGGAAGAGAATGTTTCACACGCATTTGTGCATTTTTAATATTATACTCTTATAAAACAATTCACACTTGAAATTTAATCTAAAAAAACTTTATTGAAACGTAAAGGTTTTTGAAAAAGAATAAAAATGGCAGATTAATGGAGGTAAGGATTTACAGTTCGAATTTAACCCCCTGGGATAGGGGTAATTCCTTTCCATAATTTTTCGTGATTGTTATCCTTCGAGTATAGGCTTTCCAGGCATCACTACCGCTTTCTCTTCCACCACCTGTATCTTTCTCTCCTCCAAAGGCACCTCCTATTTCGGCACCCGCGGTGCTTGTGTTAATGTTTGCGATACCGCAATCCGAACCCCTGGATGAAAGGAAGAATTCCTCTTCCCTCAAATCAGTGGTAAACATGGCTGAGGAAAGTCCCTGAGGCACGCTGTTATGAATTTCCATCGCCTCTTCAAGTGTCCTGTATTTGAAAAGATACAGTATGGGTGCAAAGGTCTCTTCCTTTGTAATTTCCATATCCCCCTTCGCCTCAATTATGGTAGGTTCCACATAATTTCCTGTTTGCACTTCATTGAAAATTTTACCACCTACCAGTACCTTTCCTCCCTGGGATACAGCCTTTTCAATGGCTTTTTCATAGTTCCTCACGGCCTCTGAATCGATCAGTGGACCAACCAGAACACCTGGTTCCAGTGGATTTCCAATTCTGGCTTTCCTGTATGCCTCAATAAGTTTTTCCTTGAATTTCTCATATATCTTTTCACTTACAACTGCTCTCCTCGTGCTGGTACATCTCTGTCCAGCAGTTGCCAAGGCCCCAAATCCGACTCCCTTTAATGCAATGTTCATATCTGCTTTTTCACTTACAATGGCACAGTTATTTCCTCCCAGTTCCAGTATGGTTCTCCCAAATCTTTCAGAGACCATTGTGGAAATGTGCCTCCCTGTTTTCACTGAACCTGTAAATGAAACAAGGGGAATTCTCGTATCTTTTGCAAGCAATTCTCCAACCATGGATCCTCTTCCATTTACCAGTCCAAATATGGGTGGACAGTTCTCCTCCTCCATAACCCTGCCAATAATATTCATAACAGCCACGGATGTGAGAGCTGCTTTGGATGAGGGTTTCCAGATTACTGAATCTCCAACTGTTGCGGCAACAAAAGAATTCCATGACCATACTGCAGAGGGAAAATTAAAGGCACTGATCACACCAACTATTCCAAGGGGCAGGAACTTTTCATATAAAACGTGATTCGGTCTTTCGCTTGCAATGGTATTCCCATATATCTGCCTCCCCATTCCAGTTGCAAAATAACCAACATCTATCATTTCCTGAATTTCTCCCTGACCTTCAACACTTGTCTTTCCAACTTCAAGGGAAACAATTCTTCCCAATAGTTCCTTATTTTTATCAAGGGAATCAGAAATCTTTTTAATCAGCATACCTCTCTTTGGTCCTGGTACCTGGCTCCATTCTTCAAAGGATTTCTTGAGTATCTTAACTGTTTTATCATAATTTTCTTGGGTAGCCACTGATATCTGTCCAAGATCTGAGCCGTCAATGGGGCTCCTTATGGAAATTGAATCCTTTTCAGAAAAGTTTTCCCACTTCCCATTATAAACCCCAGGATTCCTATGAGAGAGTTCCAATTTTTCAAAGGTTTCTTTTTTAATTCTTTCAAGATCTACCATAGTATGGTAATTGATCAAAGGTTATTATGAATAACGGTAATTTATAAAAGTTCACTTAATGTTGATTTTCTTAATTTCCTTTGGTTCCTCATTGGTCTTAGAAATTATCTTCTTACCAAGGTCCACCATTTCTTCCGTGGCCGATTTTATCATTGCTAAAATATCTAGAGCAGATTCCCTTAGCTCCGGTAATTCAACATCAATTTCAAAATGAATTTTCCCATTTTTCTTGCCAATAGTTTTCTCTGCCATCTATCTCATCTCTATAATTAAATATCCTTTATTAAACTCTGCGTTTATAGGTGTAAGATCACTCATACTCTGGGGAAGGAAAAAAACACGTCTCCAGTTATCGACCTGAACAATAAGCTCTCCACCCCTATTATGCAGTTCGGTATTTTTCTTTTCAGCAAAGGGGACCCTTATCTTTACAAACTTACCTTTTTCTTCGCTCATAAACTGCACTGGTGGTTTTACTTCGCTCATTATAGCCATAGGGTCTATGCCTTCATACAGTTTATCAGCCATGCTTTTCAGAAGTTTTTCACCCGTTGGTTCGTTGGCACTCATGGGAACTTTCATCACCTTCAGATCTGCAAAGGCCGTTTCAATTTCTTCCAGAATCTCTGTCTGTGATTCCCTCCATTTTTTCAGGAAATCTCCGGTGTTATCAGCATAGATTTTATTCACAATAACTGAGTCCACGTTATATCCGTACATCAAAAGGTATGTAAATGCCCTCTTTGTCTCATTGAAAGACATTCTATCAGGGTTACACACAAGTCTTATGGTTGTGATAGCCGAATCAGACAGTATTTCCTTCACTTCCCTCATCTGGGAATAAAGTTCCTCTATACTTCCAAATACCTTATCATCCGGTATAGGTACGCCTAGGAATGGCTTCATCAGGGGTCTCATAATCTTTGCAGTTTTCCTGCTGATGGGAAAGATCCTCTCCATGTACCATGAAAATGCCTCAGGAAAGGATAGCAGTTTCAAAGATTCTCCAGTTGGAGCCGTATCCATTACGACAACATCAAACTGGCCACTGTTTGCATATTCCCTTATATACAGTAACTCTGTGGCTTCGTCAAAACCAGGCAGTGTTGCAATCTCCTCCGCTGCGATACCTTCCACTCCCTGAGATCTCATTAATGCAGTAAGATAAAGTTTCAGGTTATCCCAGTATTTCCTTATTGCTTCAGTAACACTTATCTCCTGAAGATATAGATTTTCCCGAACCTTTACCGGTTCATTCCCTATGGTCTTCATAAACGCATCCCGGAGGCTATGAGCTGGATCCGTTGAAATGACCAGCGTTTTAAAGCCTCTGGAAGCCAATTCAAGTCCGGTAGCGGCTGAAATACTTGTTTTTCCAACACCTCCCTTTCCCGTATATAATAAGATTCTAACCATTTAAATCCTTATCCTGCTTATGACACTATAGGCTATCTCAAATAGTGTCTGTAAGTTTGGACTAATCTTTGCAGTTTTTTCCGATTCTATTGCGCTGTCAATAAATCCCTTAGCCTTTTCCAGCGAGTAATCCACAGACCCTGAATCAATGAGGAATTGCTTTGCTTTCTGGATACTTTCACTATCGGTCTTTCTTCCCTTTAACACGTCCTTCAGCAATTGTGCCTCCCTTTCATTTCCCTGCTTGAGAGCATAAATCATGGGCAATGTGAGGGTGCTGTGCTTAATGTCTGTAAATGGTGTTTTTCCTATGGCCTCCTCTTTACCCACAATATCCAAAATATCGTCAGCTATTTGGAAAGCCATCCCTACATTGAAAGCAAAATTGAACATATTTTCCTGATCCATTGGTGAAGAGCCTGCAATCATGGCTGCTGTCTTGGCACCTGCTCCGAAGAAATAGGCAGTTTTGTTTGTAATAATATTAAAATAGGTTTCCTCTGAAATCTGGAAATTTCCAAGATTCGTTGACTCCTGGATTTGTCCTTCCGCAAGCTTTTGGGCTGCCTTGGCGACAACATTTGAAACTTCCATTCCATAGGAAGCCCCCATCTTATATGCCAACGAAAATAGATAATCTCCAGCAACAATGGCATCGTTGGTACCATATTTCCTATAAAGACATTGGTTACCTCTCCTTTCTTCCGCCTCATCTATAATATCATCATGAATAAGGCTTGCACTATGCATAATTTCATAGGCGACAGCCAGATCAAGGGCATTTTCAATTGGTTTTGTAGTATTTAATTCGTATACCAGGAGGACAATGAGAGGCCTCAATCTTTTGCCCCCTGAAGATACTGCATAATAAGCCATGGAGTTGAGTCTGTCATTATCTGTCTTTAAGACCTCAGTCAACCTGTGGTTGATAAGGTCCAACTTACCGCTCAGGTCAATGCTCACTTTAAGAACTTCTGACATTCTACCAACCTTTGATAATTGTAAAGATACAATTTAATGTTTTTAACAATTTTGTCGAAATAATGGGTGTATTAAAGAAAAAGCAATCTATTGGCTCACCAAGATACTATTTTGAAAGGGTAATTTCTATGGAGGAAACGTTTGACTCTCCTCTTTCACCTTCAACCTTTTCTGTCTCGATGTGAATATCGGCATATTTTGCTGTTAATATAAACTTGTTTTTTGTAATTTCCGCTATGTCAACGGCCTTGCTGATCGATTTTCCTCTTGCTTTAATTACTATCTTTTCTATATTGTTGCTATTAAATTGGGTAACTACAGCCAACACGTAATTCATTGTGGGTTTCTTTCCTACGTAAATGATGTTATTTTCTTCCGACATTGTAAATCACTTATGGCGTAAATCAAAAAAAGGTATTTAACCATATCTGAATAATTTTAAATCATTTTCAATTGGTTTGTCGTTATTTTATTTCAGTCTTATCATTGTTTCTGTATTCTTTATACCCTTTATTTCCCTAATGCGGTCAATGAATTCATTCAATTCCATCAGGCTCCAGTATGAGACCATTATTGCAATATCTGATTTTCCGGCAACCTCGTATACCTTACGTGATATTTTTTTCAGTTGTTCCAGTATGGCCGTCTTTTGATTTGGGTCATATTTTGATAGTATTATCGCCTCCTTAAGCTCGGTGGTTTCTATGGTAAACCTGCTGATAACTTTTCTCTGTTGAAGAAGTTTTATTCTCCTCCTCACTGTCCCCTCCGAGACGTTGACCACTGTTGCAATCGCCTTATTCGTGAATCTACTATTCAATCTGAGAAGTTCCAGGATCTTTTCATCCAAGAGATCTATTTTTCCCTTTTTCCTATCGGTATAAGGTTCCATCTGCCCCTTTTGGCTGGTTTGATCCCTTTTTAATCAATTCCTTTGGTACAGAGTTCATCCTGATTATGTTCGTAGCTTGAACCATATATATTGGCAGGCCTGTGTTGGGATCATTACCACCTCTAATTATGGCCACTATTTCCATCTTAATCTGTATCACTGAACCATCCTCAAGCTTAACCTTAACCCATTTCGGTTCCTCTTCTATCTCAAAATTAACAATTTCTCCATTTTCGGGAAGACCTCCTTGGAATACCATACTCGTGAATGTATTAAAGATATATAAATGAAATTGAGTATTAATGAAAATCTATTTTATCCATTATGTTCTATGCCATCTGAGCGAGGGTTGCTGAGCTTGGCCAAAGGTGCTGGACTTAAGATTCAGTCGCGCAGGCGTTCGTGGGTTCAAATCCCATCCCTCGCACTCCTGAAGGATTAAGATCAATTTCTATAAGCAGAAATTCACTCTCATATTAAAGGGAATTTACGTATTAATAAGTGAGATTATACACCTAGAGTTTGCGTTAATTATATTGTTTTTCCAAGTTTAATTCCTTCAATCGCTACAGAATACCTCTGGTTGGTCTGTATGGACCTGTGAAGGATTTTTTTTAACGGCTTGAATGAAATGTTTCCGTATTTCTTGAAGCCTTTGAACAGGGATTCAAGCATTTCAAAGGCTATTCATCTCTTTCTCTTCCCGACTCTGTCTGGAATACCTATTCAGGGATCTTATGCTTGCGATTTCGAGGAGAGTTCTTCCGGATACCATGAGACGGGGGTACAATTCTGTCCTGCATAGTTTCCTGAGGAAGGTGTTCCCTAACCCGCTATGTTTGAAATTCCTGTTATTGATCTCTATTCCCCGTGTTTCAGGTATGTTTTAAGTATCTTCTTTGTTTTCCAGTTCCTGTGGTTCGATCTCACCAAGGTGATCCATCTCCCCCTGATCTTGATCTTCCTGTTCCCCTTGCTCTGGAATACCCAGTCCAGTTTCTTTTCATCCAGGTATTCCACCAGATCTTTTGTGAAATACCATATATCTCCAGTCACCACAGATGTTGTAATCTGTATTCCCCATACCGTCTTTCCAATGGAGTGATCAAATATCCATCCTGCAGCCTCTATGTTCTTTCCGGTCTTTTCCACAATGGTATCGTCTATTGCAAGTATTCCGTCTTTCTCTGTGGTGTTGATAAGATTGACGTTTTCCTGGAATATGAGATCCTCATCTATTCTGGAGGATAGAAACCTGTTCATGTTGGATTGATTCACACATCCACGGAAAGTGAATTGAGGTGTGCAATGCCCCTCTTGTCTGACATCCGCATTGCATTCACAATTTCTTCAAAGTGTCGGAACAGCCTGATATCAGGAAAGGCATCTCTGTATTTTTCCAGAAGCTCCGAAACAATCTGTTGTGATGAAAATACCGGTATTTCCATATGGCATACAAATGTATGACATCATCTTAATCTTATGGAAATATTGATTAATCTAAACAAGGCGATACAATCAATGTAAAACATCATATGTTAAGGTGCTCATTTAAATACTGCACCAATGTCCCTTAACAATGAAGTTATCTTTCTTGGTGATTGCAGTTATAGTTGTTTTAATTATATCAGCGTTCTCACCCCTTGATCTGAGCCCCTTAATCTTGGACAGATATTCTGTCCTCCTATGAAACATTTTCTTTCAACCTCCTTCTCTTCTCAATTCTATTCTTCATTCTTCTTTCCTCCTTTTTTTTC
>JAJYRA010000018.1 GCA_021794355.1 Thermoplasmata archaeon
TGGAGGTTGTTTCAACAATAAAGATTGTTTACATAACAAGAAAAAAGAATATTAGTGTGAAACTTTCCTCAGGGGATGAGAGAGCCATGATGGTAATGGAGAAATTCAACCTTGAAAAGTTGATTTACCACCTCAGGATGAATGATGAAAAAACATCTGGAATTTCAGCATGGGGAACCATTTAATTGTAAAATAGATGTAAAGTCACGTCATTTATTACTTTTATAAGAAATCTTATATATTTTGGTTGTCCTCTTAACTGCAAGTTTATCGACATATTTTGGAAACATGCTATATACAACTACAGCAATTATCGATATTAAGTACGAAGGATTTGGTGCAGTGATACCGTAATAAAAAAGTTTTAGCTTATCAATAAATGATGGCTTCAAATCTTTAATCCCTGCAACGTACGCGTAAAACTTCAAAGATAATAACCACTCAACGAACATCCTTTTCACTGGTTCAGAATTTAAACTTTCATATACAATTAACGCGCTACGATACTCCCTTTTAGAATGATCTATTAATTTTTCGTGGTTTCTTTCAATACTATGTGTCTCCGAATTTTCATGCATTCTATACAAAGTTGTCCTGTTAACATCAAAATAGAATGGAAAGTTATCCTGCAGTAAGACGGAAAAAACTATAAAGTCTGCAGCTGACTCAATTTTTGCCAAAACAGAGTTATACTTAATTATGTGGCTTCTACTAACGGCAATACTAGATAGGTTAAAATCACCACTATATTTTGTAATTCTATGATAGTTGTGTGGAGGGTTCCACAACGTCGAACGAGTAAACTGTCTATCAAATGATTTCTTTTTTACTTGGTTTAGATCTAATATTTGGGAATACTTATCAATTATTTCATGATTATTATGATAATAAATAATTTTATTGTTTTCAAAGGCTTTCAATATCATTTCTAGTTTATCCCTTGTAAATTTATCGTCGTCTTCCAGAAAAACTACATAATCTCCCTTACAAGAATTTAGTCCAATCGAGAGATTTTTCCCTATTCTGCAATGGCAATATATTTCAATTATATTGTTTTCTTTAAGAAAATTTGAAATTCCTTCATCCTTAAATCCAATAACACATATTATTTCATATAGATTAGGTGGAATAGTTTGATCTAAAACAGAAAGCAAAGCCTCTTTGACAAACTCTTTTCTCTCATAGGCTATGACTAAAACAGAGAGTCTTATATCTTTTATATTGGATACCTTCATGTTATTCACGACTTTAGATTTAAATTATTAATACTTAGCATCTATAAAACATTAACTGAGGAATGCCGCAGAATGATCACATATACACCTGATTTCATGTCCTATGCCACAGTTCCAATGGAATCTCCTCCATTCCCTTCTAGCATTCTCTCCACGTATGGTTTCTGGTTCTTCATTATAGAAAATACATGGTAGAGGAGACGTCAACCACTATGTAGGCCTGTGTCGGCTTTTTCCTCTTCTCTATCTGCCTACGGTAAATTGCAGTGAACTCGGGATTCTTAAGCAGCACGAGCGATACTACACATTCATAGGCACTGTTTGCCAGGTGTGAATTCTTGATCTTTGATGATCCCATGGCGTAAGATTTACCATCCGAACCTGTAATGTCAGGCGACTCTCCACCATCTATGAAGATTGGCAAAGGATCCGAACTGCTTTATGTCCTCTATTTCTGCAACCGCGGCAGCAGCGGAAGTCATGCTGATTCCATGGATGTCTGATATATGCTTCACATCGGCATTTTCAGACATTCTTGCTGAAATCTCCCATTCAACCTCCCTGATCCTGTATGCCTATGGCCCCTTCTGGTGCTTCCCTTAAATTCCTGACATCCTGGATACTATAATGATCCTTGCCTGTATCCATCAGACCGAACAGTTCTATGTTATTCATGTTTCTTATATTCTCCGGTGTGGAGTATTTCTTAAATATCCTCAGGGAGACCTTTGAATCTATTTCAAATATCCTGGTATATTCAGGGAATACGGTTCCCAGATCCGACGCAATCACGTTCGAGATCGCTGTCTTGTTACTCTACAGTTGTTCAAGCATTCGTGTAAGGCCGGATTCAGGAAGGCGATCATGGCCACATGAAACCAGTGGCCTCGAATCCAGTATAACGTTTCCATAATAACATTACACTACTATAACGTTATGCCTCCGGGCATCTCATCCATTTTCCACTTCCAGGTGAAGATAACAGGTTCATTGTTGATTTCCTGGATATATTCCAGCATACGTTTCTTCAAATCATCCTTTGAATCGGCCCTTATTCCCCTGAGCATGGAACGTGCCATCTTGCTGAAGAACATCTCTATTATGTTGAGCCATGATGCATGGGTAGGTGTGAACACAAAGTTAAATCTCCATGGCCTTGATGAGAGATATTTCATTGTTTCCTTTGATGTATGAACACTGTGATTATCCAGAATTATGTTGATCTTATAATCATCCGGGTAGTATCTGTCAACAAGTTCAAGCCATTTTACAAATTCAAGGCTCCTGTGCCTCTCTTCCACAAGTGGGATTATCTGCCCTGTTATGAGATCAATCCCTGCCATGAGGGATAATGTTCCATTCCTTTTGTAATCATGGTTTCTTGATACATACCCATGATCCTCATCTGGCTGCTTATCCGGATATATATTTCCTATTGCCTGTATACCGGGTTTCCCGTCATAGGAAAGTATGGCAGTGATCTTTTCTGAACCCTCTTCCCTGATCGTTTTAACTTCCCTGTAAACATGGAGAACTTCTGCTTCCTTTCTATCATGTTCAGGGTCTGTCTTTTCCATGTAGTATCTTATCTTATATGGGCGTATATTGCTTTTTGTCAGTATCTTAGATACAGTTCCATTTGATATGTCACCAAGGTTATATTCTTCAGGTGCCTTTTCCCTGATGTATTCTGTCAGCAGCCTGTTTGTCCAGATCTCATGTGGATATCCAAGATCTGAGGGTTTAGTGCATGCTGTTTTTATGATGAAAGATCTTCCCTCGTTGCCTATGGTTCTCTTTCTCCCTCTACCTGAAAGGTCTTTCAGTGCCTTTTCCACACCAAAGGAAATAGCCTTGTCTATGACAAGATAGATCTTTGTCCTGTTGGTGTGCAATTCCCTTGCAATTGTATTCACACCCTTCCCTTCAGCATCCATCAGGATTATTTTGGCTCTGTCGTACTCCCTCTTCTCGGATTTTCCAGACCTGACAATCTTCTCGAGGTATGCCTTCTGTTCCGATTTCAGCACTATATGTGGTTTAGACCTTTTAAACACCATAATTAGATAAAGCTATTGAGTATAAATAATTGTATGTATATTATGGAAACGCTATACTAGATCTTTTCTGAATATAGGTTACTTCCTCTATACTGTTCAAAATAGAACATCACATGTTCTCACACATAACAATGAACTGGCGTGGGAAACCTCTGAGATCATACGAAACCATAATAGAGCTAATAGACAATAGACGAACAAAGAACGGGCTAAAGATATCCACAGACATTGATACAGGAGAGGAGATATCAGATGCGGATCTGGAAAAAATAAAACTTGTCAAAGATACATTCCACGGAGAGTAGAATTACACAATACAATCACGATAAAAATAAAATGAAATGTTATTATTTTCCAAGTCCTAAATCAAAACAAAGGCTTTGAAATACTGGTATTTACTATTACAACGTTATTTAATAAATATAAATTATATGGTGAAAATTTAGGTTTAAAAATGGATTGTGAAGAATGCGAATTTCACTCTTTATTAAACGAGAACAACAGTACAATCAAGATGTTTTCTGAAATTTTTATGGAATATCATAATAAACCATATGCATTAATTTCCAAATTAAGCATCCTTAAACTTACTTTCCGCATGAATTTAGATCCTTATCCTCGAATTTCGCAACTGCCTGGAATGGCATTCCAGCCATGCTGATATGAGTCCACTGGAACACCAGCCAGACTCAGTAGATCTTTCTGCCTCTGTATCAGTTCCG
>JAJYRA010000012.1 GCA_021794355.1 Thermoplasmata archaeon
ATTTTGCTCCTTGTTCAATATCTAGTTCCGAATCCATATTTATATTAATTATGTATACTATATAGTTATTAGCAAATATCATTTATGCAAGATAAATATCAAATTTTTTGATTGTCAACATTGTAAAATGAAAGTATGAGGTATCGAAGAAGGTGAAAAACAGGAATGGACAATCTGAAAACCCGTCAATGCTATAAAGAGTTCTCAATGAAAATTTTGTAGACTCCAGTAAACTTGCAGTACCAATTATTATACTATGATCAATTTGCTGATTTTCTTCTTTATTACAAATTTTTACTATCTTACATTTCGCTGTCCATGAATTCTGATGTGACTATCCCCTGAAACGATATTTTAGTTCAATATTTATTCTTCTTTTCCTCCACATTCATTGTTCTTATAGATTCTATACTTAGAATTTTCATTAATTCCTACTATCCTAGTAATTGAAAATATATGCATTTCCCTAACTGTCTACGCTTATATTGCTTCAAAGATTAATAAAAAACTTGATCCCTTGCATTAATGTCATTTTAGGAAAGGCTAACACTTTATGAATATATTTGGAATACAAAAAAATGTTCTTAGACTCCCTGACAATTCCTCAGTGAGATGGAAATCGTATATCCATTTTCAGGCAGGAAATGGGAATCCCAACCTATTAAAAAAGTTATGAAGGTACCATCAGTATTTAACATATACTCGAATTTCTATTTCTTTAATAATCTACGTATCTTTCAGTATTGGGAGGTTTCTGAATATTCACTTCGAATTCAAAGAATATGAATATTGAATGAATATTAATAATATCCAAGGATTACAAGCGAACTAATAAAATATAAATACAATTACAAATTATAATAATGCATGATCAGATCAATGTTTTCATTTCTTTTAATTGGAATATTAGTTGTATCAACTGGAGTAACATTTGCGGATTCGGGTTCAAACCAACACGTTTATAAGTATGGATCCGACACATTGATATTTTCCGGGAATAATGCAACATTGAGTCTGGGTTCATCAGAACATCCAGTTTCATGGAATATATATAAAATTAATTCTAATTCTGTCAAATTGGTGAAATTTACTCATTTCAGATTTAACAAAATTGATAATTTAAATCAAAACTCTGTAATACTTATCAAAAACAATTCCAAAGTAAAAATGACAGAAATTTTTACGTTCTACCATAATTCTATAGATGCGAGTTTAGCAATTAAAAATTTGGAACCTACTAATTCTACCTACGAGATTACTTTTTTGCTTGGATCACTTCTGCATAAGCTATTGAGTGTTGGTGGTTTTCTACCTAGGATGGTTACGAATATTGGAACTGTACATAATATAGGAATTCCTGCGAACGATTGGTCATTGACTATGGGGAAATTAAAAGTAAATTGGGAAAGTGAAGCATCGCTCTTCAAATATGGGTTAGTATCTCAGAACGGTATAGACAGTATTCTTTCCTTACCATTCGGACCAATTAGCCTCTTACCTAACCAGACATTTTCGGTTGATCCTTTAATATCAAAAGTTACAACCATAATGGGAGTTCCTCAGGCAACCCTTCAAAAATCAAATCCCATAGCGACACCAATGTATATACCTGATGGTGACGGGGATGGAGACGTTTGCCATTGTGATAATGATGGAGGAAATGGGGGATTTGCACCACCAACTATTGTCGTATTTTCTGAACAGGGGTCATATCCCGGAACTTTTGAGAATGGTAGTTATTCAATGAAGCTTGACTACACAATTAATTCTTTAGGTACAAATCATTATGCTGATGTTGGCTTTTTTATCCAAAGTTCATCGGGTTCATACACTCAACTTGGTTCTAGTACAGTCACTTCAACTGGATCATTCACATTCCAAGTAAATAATTTTAATTTCATCGGGCAATGGCAGGGGTTCACAATAGCTCTATATTATAATGGAGCTTGGCATTTTGGAGGCAGTTCTGGTAATAGTTTTATTGTTTATGAAAACACAATGTATCCTTACGATTACCCTAATTCAAATTATGGTGGTGGGACTTTTAAAGCAATATACAACTCAAACGGAGTTGCAATTGGAGGTTTTTTTGCAAACATATGCTATCCCAACATAATATTACCCGGTTATACTGCGAAATACTCCCTATCATCAGGTATGGTAGTCAAGAACAACAATTATGAGGTAAATAAGGTATCACTCTATCTTAATTACACTGGCAACAGTAATGGACAGTCACCTTCAGTTATGAATCAATACGCTTATCGCGGACTTCAACAATATGTTTCCGAGAGTTCTTATCAAAATTATAAGAATAGCAGTGTATGGCCAATAATTGATGCAGTTCTTTACACGGCTGCCTTCGCGGCTGCATCAGCCCTCACTGATGGTTTAGCAAGTGCGTTGTTTGCAGTTGGAGGTGTACTAAACCCGTTTATATTCTCACATCCAACAACACAGAATGCACCAAGTAATATTCGAAGGAATCTTACTTGGTCACAAAATGCAGGTTGGACTTCGAACCCCATCCCTTGCTATAGTTCAGGATATAGCTATAATGCTCTTGGTACTTCATATGGTGGAAACTGGAAATCTTCATATATGTTTAACGTACAAGATAGCATGACTTTCTATAACCCCACCAACACTGTGAAGACTCCATATGTTGTGGATTATATGCAATATACGATGTCGTACTCGATATTCAACATCAGTACCGATTATACTATTAATTCGTATCCATTATTGTATACGGGATCGTATTCCGTTTCGGTCTATTTGCCGGAGGCTGTAGCACCAAACTCGTGATAAATATGAAAAAGTTCAAATCTATTTCAAAAAAACCTGATTTTTTAAAACGGCACAAGATTGTGATAACCACTTTCACAGTTGCAATGATAGTATTTCTCTCTTTCGTACTATACGACACCATAACAACACCTCCATCACAGGTACCAGTATATTCAATGAATCCCCTAAATCTCGGAGGATACGGTTTCACGTATAATGGCACTACATATCCCCATAAAATGAATGAGTCGAGGTCCTCTTTTGCTGTCACATTTGAGCTAATGCATGGCATCCCTCTTGTATTACTGCCTGGATATATAGAACATGATGGAGTTGTAATTTCCATATTGAGCGATAGAGTTATCAGTCCGTATTCTGATGTAACATTCTTTGTCAGCAGTGCAAATTTAACGATCGGGAATTATACTTCGAACACCTACGAACTCTCCTCATCCAATTCTAATAGTCCATTAACTATTGGTTTTACCATTGATGGTACTAGCATACTTCAACACGATCATCCAAATTTAAGTTATACTGGTAAATTCGTAGTTACTTTAATTCCAGTTTTGCATTATGGAATGTTTTATTTTATCCAAAACGAAATTACCCTTAACTATACTACTCAACACCCATGGATTTTTATCGATGAGGCAAAAAACTCGTGAAGTCATCCTAATTGAAGACTGTTTTTGGGATTTTTGAATAAGATACATCACTCTAAAAATAGTTATAATTTTCAGTTTAAGTAGGAAGAATTCTATATCTACGAACGCAATTGGGTTGTCCTCTATTTATCCAAATAAAAATTTGGAATTTTTACTTTCACTCAAGCTTTCAATTTTCTAACATTACATTGAATTCAATCTTAAAAACTTGCTAGAAATCAAACGCCAAATAGCTAAGCAATGTAACCAAGTATGAGCATTACTAGAATGATCAAAAATAAGGTCGGGAAATATCATCTTATGTTTTTAATTATTTTCAAATACATAAATATTCTGAAAAAAAAATTTTAAAAAATATAAAATCTTGTCAAATATGTTAATTTGGGTTCAGAAAACATATGTTTATTTTCTGACCTACACTTTACATTTAACGGGCCCGGTGGGATTCGGACCCACGATCACCGACTTAGAAGGACGGTGCCTTATCCAGACTAGGCCACGAGCCCTGATTGTAAACCGTGATACCTAACACAAATATATATTTTTGACATGTTCCCA
>JAJYRA010000087.1 GCA_021794355.1 Thermoplasmata archaeon
AGAAACGTTCACATTATTGGATAACAGTTCAGGTACAGGAACTATGCCACCGGATGAAAGCTTGGCATTGCTTATTGCATTCCATGAAACTGAAGTCTTATATTTTGAAAGAATCTTGATTTCATTCAATGTAATCCAGACACAGTGGGCAGCAATAATCTTATCTGACAGGAAACCTATTGCACCAAGATGTTCTACGGGCCTTTCGTTATGTGTTTTTACAAAATCATATACCTCTTTTCTGGTCTCAGAAAGATGTGTATGCACCATAACGCTGTATTTTTCAGCCAGTTCTTTTACACGGTAATAGTTCTCATCGGATGATACGTATATGCCCTGAATGCCAGCCATAGGAATTACAGTGCCCGGATGTTCCTTCCTGATAAAGGCCTCTGCATTTTTTACAGGATCACCTTTCTGTGTGGTAAATTCCTGATCAAGGGTGGCCCATGCAAGGAAGCCTCTCATGCCAGTTTTCTCCACAGCTTTCTCTATAACATCTTCTGAATAATAAAGGTCAACAAAGGATGTGGTGCCTGAGTTTATCATCTCGTTCATGCCAAGAAGGCTGGAGTTGTAAATGCCTTCCTCCGTGCGCTGCGAATCCAGTTTTGACGTTTTGTCCAGAAATTCTGAAAGTACAATGTCATCTAGTAACCCCTTGAATCCACTCATGCCAACATGTGTATGCGTATTAATGAATCCTGGTATGATAACCCTGTTTTTAGCATTTATTTCCTCATCATGGTCTGGTTTCTCTTTTCCCACATATGCTATTTTATTTCCATCTACCAGAATGTTGCCATATATTATATCCCTGGTATCATTTTCTGTGATTACTGTCCCATCCTTGATCAGAATACTCATGGGAGGTAATCCCAATATTATTAATAATTCTTTATAGGATGCTAACTGTTAATGGAGCAGTATTATATATTCTGATATTATGTTTTTATAAGGTTTTTAAGCATAACATCTGCATACCCGTCAATATATAAGAATGTAGCAATTCTTCCCATCTCTAAAGAAGGTGTGCTTCCTTGTGACTGGAATCATGAATATTGGTTTTCATAAGCCCAGACCATGCAATTCCAAGCTCGAGTGCTTTCATGTTAATCCCAAGTTTTTTCCCGGGGAATGTATCTTTTAAAACATAGACAACATCATCAGCATTCATGGGAAATATATTTAAACCAAGTGCTACACCAATCATAACTACGTTAACCGCCTTTGATGAACCGGCTTCCATCGCCATCTCTCCGGCCTCAACAGGGTATATCTTTGTTCCCATGCCATATTTTTCCATCAAATCCTCAAAACGGGGATATTCCTTTCTATGCATGCTCAGGGATATTGGATTGATTTTCTCTGTGTTCATAAGTGCAGTTCCAACGTTCTCAAATGATTCAATTGCACGAAATGTTTCTATTAATTCAAGTCCAATGACAAGATCGCAGGAACTCTCTGAAATAATAGGTCCATAATAATCTCCAATCCTCACATCGACTGTGACGGAACCGCCTCTTTGCGAAAGCCCGTGAATCTCCGACATGATAACTTTTTGCCCTGACCTCATTGCAGCTTCTGAGATTATATTTCCGGCGGTTATTATCCCCTGCCCACCAACCCCTGCAAGTCTAATATTATACGTCATTTCTTCACCTCTATTGCATTGAATGGGCAGACAAGTGTCTCAGCACATACCCCACAACCATCGCAAATCGAGGGATTAATCTGTATTTCACTGTTTTCTATAAACAGTGCCGGACAAGAGAAGTTCTCCACACAATTCATACATTTGCCACACTTATCCTGGTTTACTGTATAAATCTCAATTTCACCATTCTTATGGAGTTTTCTATCGCGAATTATGGCACATTCCCTTCTTGAGATGATAACTGAAACTCCGGTCTGGTGCAGCGCCCTGTTTATGGTTACAAAAGACGCCTTGAGATCATAGGGGTCAATCACAGATACGTTTCCTATACCAATTCCCCTTACCACATTCTCTATTGGAATTCCAGTAACGGGCTTTCCATTATAATCCAATTCATTCCCTGGATTTGGTTGCTGACCTGTCATTGCTGTTGTGCCATTATCCATTATAATAACAAGCATGTCCAGATTGTTGTGCACGGCGTTTATTAGTGGTGGAATGCCAGAGTGGTAAAAGGTTGAATCTCCTATGAACGCTATGACCTTCTGATCAGTAACCATGGAAAAACCATTTGCGACACCAATGGACGACCCCATGGATATTAAGGTATCCGCCTCATCAAATGGCTCATAGGTACCAAGTGAATAACAACCGATATCTGATGCGTATATTGGATTTTTGATGTTTGACATTCGGACGGATCTTTTAACAACGTAATAAGTACCTCTGTGGGGACATCCCGGGCATAGAACAGGTGGCCTGGGTGGGAGATCTGATTCCGTTTTTGGTGATTTGCCCTGAATATATCCTGGTATACTTAAAATTCTGGCCAGTGATTGAAGCACAGCATCTGGATTCAGTTCATAACTCAGGGGAAAATAACCATCAAGTTTTCCATAAATCCTAGTTCTGATTCCATTTATCTGCGCAATTGCCCTGATCTTTTCTTCCATATAGGGATCCAGTTCTTCAACTATCACCACTTTATCATGTTGTCTCAGAAATTCGGAAATCCTTCTTTCAGGTAAAGGGTTGGTGAAGCCGATCTTCAGGATGTCCATATCAATTGAATGAGAAGTTACTGCATCCATGAGGGAATTATATCCTGAACCTGATGTTATTGCACCAATTTCACTTACCATGTTAGATGGTGTGCTATTCATGAATGACATGTCAGATTCCACTGCAATTTCACCGAGTTTTTCCATGAGCATTTTTTTCAATCCGATTGCATTAACTGGCAGGCTCACAAATCTTTTGGGGTCCCGTTCAAAAACTTTCCTGGTTCCTTTTATTTTGGGTATTTCTCCATCATTGACCGGACCTCTCATATGGCTAACTCTTGTTGTTGTCCTGAACAGGACTGGAATATGGTACTTTTCTGAAATTTCAAAGGCCGCTTTCACGAAGTCTTTGGCCTCCTGTGGATTTGAAGGTTCGATCATTGGAATATGTGCAAGATCAGCGTAATGCCTGTTATCCTGCTCATTCTGCGAAGAGAACATTGAAGGATCATCCGCTGTCATGATTACCAGTCCACCTCTTGTCCCTGTATAGACGATGCTGACAAAGGGATCAGACGCAACATTCAAACCCACATGCTTCATGAAAACTAGTGACCTCATTCCTGAAATGGAGGCAGCAAATGCACTTTCAAGCGCCACTTTTTCATTTACTGAATAGAGAAATTTGATCCCCAGCTTGTCCGCAACAAGAGAAAGTGTATTTCCTACTTCACTTGATGGGGTACCGGGATAACTGGAAGCAAATTCGATTCCAGCTTCAACTGCTCCACGGGCAATCGCTTCATTGCCGAGAAGAAAAATAGGTTTCTTTTCAATTTTGCTTTCGGTGAACTGGATTAGGTCAGTCATATATATCATATAATTATAATCAATCTCTAAATTAACTGATACCCTTATATGTAAAGTTAGACAATATTTGTCGTGGTAAGCTGCCTCATGCTAAAACATCGAGGTTCCCTGTCTCACTGGCAGAGCTTGCACCCAAATAATATTACCTGATCATCCCCATATTGGAGTTATGGATAAAATCATTATATAAGATTGATGTGTAAATTACAATCCGGAAAGTTTAGGGCTTTTATTCCGGGTGATTGTTAATCCCATAATTTTGCATTCAATCAGTGCCAGTTTGAACCTTTCAATGTTAAATGCATTTTCGGTCTACTGCCTGGGGTTGGAAAACCTATGACTTCAGATATTGAACGAAAGCTGACACAACATTTAATGACTACAATTCAAACGAGAACGGTATTCGTTCATGCCAATCCTGAAAACCAGGGGATTGTAAAGGGGAAAGAATATAATCAAGATAGGGAAGTT
>JAJYRA010000002.1 GCA_021794355.1 Thermoplasmata archaeon
TGTCACATCTTCCACTCTTCTCTTAGAGTCTTGACATCTTTTTCAAATTCTCTAATGTCCATCTTTCCCTTCAAGATGCCTCTCAGTGTCTCCTTTCCGTGCTTAATGAAAATACCTTCTCCTGAATCCAATATTAGAACACTCTCTCCTTCGTTCAAATGGTATTTCTTTCTCAAATCCTTGGGAAGTGTTATTTGTCCCTTTGAACTTATTGTGCATTTCTTAGCCATTTGTTTTATTATTCCCTGCATGTATAATACCTTTACCACATGTAAAGAATTCCGTATACATTTCGTAATAGTTCGATTTTATTAATTCATACTATTTAATTGAACATATGAATCAGCCCGATCCTCAACGTTTATAATTTTGATCTATCACGATAGACCTACTGAAACTCAACCAAACGATCACATAAGCTTAACAACACGTGAGGTTCCCATGTGAAAACTTAATACCACTCTTTTTGGTCTATTTACAAACCTCTTATAAAATGCTCATAAAATTAATAATCTTGACATGCATTGATGAAAAACTTTTCTGGTACGTATTACGTCAAGAAATGGATTCTATCTGGTATAGATTATATGTCTGTCTTAGACAATGACTTAAATTGGGAAATAATTATAGAAAGTGCAATGAGTCCAGCTCCCATTATGTAAAATACGTTCCCTGGAAATATTAGTGTCATAACTAGACCCGCTAAAATACCAGACACTGAATTAAACGAGGTCCCAAATGTATCCATAGCACCTTGGATTCGTCCAATTTTATCTCTCGGGACATTACCAAAAAGAACAGCGGAGATAATGGGGGAGGCTATTCCGGTAACAAGCCCAACAAAGAAGAAAACTATCAAAAGTACAAGTATGGAAGGATAGAGTGCAATAAGCATTAAACTCAGTCCTGCTGAACCATATAACCATGGAAGCTTCCTTCCCACGCTTTTTACAAATTCCAGCTTTGAGGTCAGTGATGAACCAGCGATACTGCCAAGAGATATTGCAAAAAAAGTGTAACTTAAGTAGGCGGATGTGAGGTTGAAAACCCTATTTATCATCACAGTCGAGACCGTGTCCGCCATTCCCCAGAACAGAGCAGAAATGGAAGAAATTGTGACAATTTCCGCAACCAAGTTTGTCCTGCCGATATAGGACAATCCATCCTTCATTACGTCTCTCAGTCTCCCTTTTCCTAGAAGTGAATCTTTAACACTGCTGATGAATAAAATTGGCACTGTCGATATTATGTATAGGAGTATGACTGTAGATACCGTTATTCTCAGATTTATTGTGATGGCAAAGGCAGCCACCAGGAATCCACTAAGCCGTGAACCCCGAGAAACAAGGTTGGCTACCGACATTCCCTTGAGATACACTGGTTTCCTCAGGAACTTTTGACTCCAGATAGCCCTAATAGGAACCAGAATATCTATTGAAAAACCAAATGTGAGTGCAGATAAAAACAGTAAAACCGTTTCATAAATCAATGAATAATTATAGATTGTCAACAACAAGAGAGCAGCAGCCAAGGCTTTTAGCAATGGACCCATAATGGCATACACTTTCTTTCTGGAACTTTTATCAATAATTGCTCCGACCACAATATTTAGAACTAAAGGGGCCACGAGAAAAGCGCTGGTGACACCAGTTATAAGGGACGACTTGGTTTCGGATATTGCTATCCATAGAATAAGTATGGTGAAAATAGATGTTGCAAATGTGGAAATACCCGTCTCAGCCATTAGCAAGGTGAAATTTCTCAAAGAATTCTCAGATGTGGGCGATTCAGTCAATTGTACCACTTCCCATGTCGATCATAGAATTTCCCATTAGTGTGGACAATATAATTAGCGTCAATGCGTTCAGTGAAATGTATTGGAGTGTTTGTTCTTACTAGAGCGTCGCTAATCAGATACTCGGACGGTAGAAAACCGGACTCATAAGAAAGTATGTGTCCTTTTTCAAACGATCCGTTATAGAATATGACACCAACCCCCTTAACTGTGAAAAATCCACTATCAAAATATATCATTTGGGCGGACCACACAATAATAGCGTTTGTATCTTTTTGTTCATAAACAGCGGCAAAACATTCTGAAGATTGATGGAGTTTTGACCCAGTCACATTATAGAGGGCTCTTGAAACTGGAGTTGTTTTATCATTAGCATTCTGGTTCAGATCAATAGATGAAGGTATTAAATGATCTTTTCTCTCTAACAGTCTGAATAATTGCAGAAACAAAACTGGAACCATTACTGAGATCCCTTTTTGTTTCTTAGAATTCACTAAATCTCCTCGGAATGAAAAGTTCAAAAATAATATAAATTTGTTGGTGATTTCATTAAGAGTGGTATATAGCGTCAAAATAGTCTTAGATCTTGATCGCTTCAATCCACCCCTTCAACTCCTTCTCTGGTAAAATGTCGTGTGTTTCGAGGATTGCTACAAGAGCGTCAAGAACGGGCTTCCTTTCCCTGTCCTTCCGTATGATCGGAACGCATGGATTTGGCCTTATGAGTTTTCTTGCCTTATCCATTTCCTCTTTCGTAATGGATGTGAATTCCTTCAGGAAATCAATCTTAGAAAGGATCTTCTTGATGTAATGATCATTCTCAACGTTCGAAAGAATTGCCGTGAGTGCACCAAACCTTGCCATATCCCTTGCTGTCTGGGATCTTCCTGTTCTCCTGCGGATGTGCATTCTTGACCATCTGTGGTCAATCTCTTCGATTCCGTTGTGTCTCACGACGTTTATGGTATTTCCATCCTTTCCAACCACAGGAGAAAGAAGCTCTTCCCTGTGCTCTTCCACACGTTCCCTGAATATGCTGGATATTCTCCTGAGTTCACCACCAGCGAATTCACCCTCACTGATTATATCAGTCAGCGCTTTGTTCAGATCCTTTCCAATGATCCAGATATCCGGTGGTTCTTTCAACTCCCTTGAATTCATTTCTCTTGATACCTTCAATGCTTTCCTTATGCTTTCAAACCATTCCCATACCCTTACGATGATCCTGTATTTCTCCAGTACTTCCTGTTCATGGGTGATTCCTCTCACCGCGGAATAAAGATCCGTGACTGATTTCACTATGATCAGGTGCGATGCATTCCATCTTATGATTGATTCAAGCATATCCTCAATCTCCATGCACCTCTTCATCACCTCAAAATATGGCAATACAAAGGGAAACTTGCTGGGAATATTTCTTGGATACAGTATGTATTCAGCAGCAATGGCAATCCACAATTTCTCTGCATATATTATTCCAGTTCCCCTTTCCGGTTTTGTTATATTTGATATGGCTGCAAGTTTCTTTGTGGATACCATTGATTCCCTCAGATCTGCATAGGAGGAGAATGCATCCTTTCCAAGTGCCTTGACGAAATGGTAGTGGCAAATGATCTGCAATGCCTTTGGGAATACTGCAGATACGGATTCCCTTATTGCATTGCCCATATCCCTCAGAACAGAGATCGGATTGCCAAAAGCTTTCTTCATTCTCCTCAGGAATGGAATGATATATTCACTGCTTTCCGATGGCATAATTCTTGCATCCAGTGTTATTCCAGTGATGCCATCCTTCGCCATGAATACGATCTCATCGCTTGATTCACCTGTGCCGTCTAAATGAAGTATATACTCTTTCAATTCCAGATCCTTCATGTGTCTGCGATGGATGCAATAGAAACGGAGTAAGAATTCTGTGGAGAGATTTGATATCTCTCCCGTGGATATTCCTATTCCACGGGATTCCATCATTACCTGAATTTCCTCTCTCTGGTAATCCATGAGCCATCGCATTATTCCGACGGCAATGGTTACCATGGGATCAAAATCTGAACTGCTTACACATGCATTCAGTGCTTTCCTGTTCGTCTTGCCATGAACAAGGCACCTCCTCACATGAACATTCAGGTCCACATTCCCGGATAAGGTTCTGATCGTTCTCTGGTATGTGTAAAATTCATTCA
>JAJYRA010000020.1 GCA_021794355.1 Thermoplasmata archaeon
CTTCATCATGCCTGATACGTTCAGTCCTTCTGTTATCATTGTATCGTATTGGCGTGTCAGTACATCTGATATCCTGTTGTGGAAATCCATTCTCTGGTTTGCAACATGTTCTTGTAGTGTTGCTACTCTTATCCTTGCACTATTCCAGTTATTTGATCCTTTCTGTTTCTTTGCCATCTGTCTCTGTCTTTTTGCAAGTTTCCTTTCTGATTTCTTCAGATTCTTTGGATTGCTGATCTGTATACCATCAGACAGTGTTATGAATTCAGTTATACCCACATCCATGCTTACCGTTGTGGATGGTTTTATCTCTCTGGATTCGGGTATTTCATTCTGTGTTTCTGAAAGGATTGAAACGTAGTATTTACCTGAACCTGTTTTTGATATTGTAAGTGAATGCATTGTACCTTGAATCTCCCTGTGCATGATCAACCGTAATGGTGCCTTGAATTTCGGTATTGTGAGATGGTTGCCATCAATGCTGAAATGTTGAGGCACAGAGAATGATCCTGACCCGCTGTTCCTCTTCTTCTTGAATCTTGGGTATCTGGTGATTTTCTTGAAGAATCCATGAAAGGCACTGTCCAGATGCATCAAAACCTGCTGGATACTTTGGGAATTGATTTCATTAAGCCATTGATATTCATTCTTCAATGATGGTAAAAGCAATGCCATTTCCCTGTATGTCATGCCCTTTCCAGTTTCCGTGTATTGACTATTCCGTATATCAAGAAAATGATTCCATACAAACCTGCATGACCCAATATGTTTCTCAATGAGGATCTTCTGATCATCATTGGGGTACATCCTGAATCTGTAGGCTTTATACATGCTATTTATCTAATATCACCCACTTTGTTAACCTTTTTGGTTCGCTTTCATCTCCTCTCTTAAGATCGGAGTTTTCTCGCTCACCTGATTATAAAAATACTACTTTAAACTATTTTTTTGCTCCGACACCTTTCCCCGAGACTCTTGATTTTTCACTGCCGTGGATTCGTTTTGCAAACATATCATAATAGGCTATTCCTGCAAAGACCTGTATCAATCCACCTACAATTTCAGGTAGTGGCAGGTATATATCCATCAACAATCCTGAAGCCCCTGTTGTGCTCTGGGCAATCCTTGCCGCACTTCCCTGCAGGCTTGTTCCGGCTCCGTAATCTCCCTCTTTCAATCCACTGACGTTTATATTGCTCCTTGATGGGAGTCCGAATCCTGCCACTCCGGCCCTTATAACATATATGATCCCGGCCACCGCTATGAATGGAGAGAAAGCAAATGGAATTAGCAGCGCCCCCTGTAAAATTCTGCCATAAGCACCGATCTTTCCCGCCATTTCTCCCCTTCTCTTATACCTTGATGAAAGATAAGATCCAAGAGCAGTACTTACATAGGAAATTGTGAATATAATACCAATTGTGGTACTTGAAGCTGCTGTACTTACCCGTGAATGAAAATAGACCTCTTCCATCCAGAGAGACAGGATTGGCATTGAAAAACCAATTCCTGCACCATTCACAGCATTGGCAAACACAGTTTTTCCGATATGTTTAACTGACCCTCTGCTCACATACCCTGTCTTCTTTCTGGTTGACTTTCTTTCATAGAGCAGGAGTAGGGACAGGAAAGAAATCAGTACTAAAACAAAACTCATTCCAAAAAGAATTCTGTAAGAACCGGCGGTACCAAAGGGTGATATGAGTTCCGATCTTCCTATGACCATCAGGCCTCCTATCACGGAAAACAGGGAACCCATGGAAGTTATTAGACCGAGCTTTTTCACTCTATCATCGGGATCGTTCCAGTTTTTTGCCACAAGTGCTGTACTTCCGGGAGAGAAAGCTCCTCTCATACCGCCTGGTCCACCGGCCAGACCACCTATTACCGATAGATAGATCAAAGGGCCGGAGGTGACAAAGAAAAGCACTGCTGTCGAAATAAGTGGAAATAGTTCACCTATGATAACTGCCCATTTGTATCCGTATCTATCTCCGAGTATTCCCAGAAGAAGAGTTTGAATTACTGTGAAAATAACTACAAAAAAGGTTAGAAGTCCAACGTCTATATTGTTGAACCCCAGAATGCTCATATACAGTGGATAGGAAATGGCTGAGAAGCTCAAAGCACCACTTCTGGCTGCTCTTGAAATAAGGAGAAATTTGAACCCACGTTCCATTGCTCTATCCTGATCCATAACTGCATGATATTTTACTCATAAAGAAAAATGTTTTTCCTGAATTGTAGATAATCCTTGAAGCATAAATTTGTGGATATACAATTTTTAGTTAACTTTTTATTACGTCTTTACTTAACCCCATTTATGGGGCTGTGGGGTAGCTTGGTATCCTACGGGCTTTGGGAGCCTGAGACTCCGGTCCAAATCCGGGCAGCCCCATTTTTCTGGCAATAATTCCGATAAGTGGAAAATGACAGTCCCTCACTTACTTTCTCCTGAATTTATGGAATAGACCAGAATCCATATTGGTTCATAGTAATGACAGATTTCTATCCCTGTTTCCAGATATACGTTTGGAAAAAACCTAGCAACCTTACTTTACAGATGAAAGTTCTTTCCTTGGATTTTATGCCTTTTATTTTTGATCACAGAGTGTTATGTTGTTATTTCTGACATATTCTAAAAAAAGAGAATCTTTGATTCGCTATCACATTTATCCAAATGTTAATTTTTTGAATTTATAAGCTATCAATTATTCCTCATTTTAAAACAGTTTTGGATGTCTTTTTTTCTTCTCGCTTATAATTATCGATTCCACTAATTATATAAAAGAACAAAACAACAATTATTAGAGAAAGATAGACAGAATATCTATTTAGCAAAGTGTCCGAAACGGCAGAGTAAAACGTCCATACGCCATAGCTGATCATACCCAAATAAATAAGCCTTTCAATTATTTTAGATTTTATTGGTATTTTTATAATAAAAGGATTT
Source organism: Thermoplasmata archaeon (assembly GCA_021794355.1). GTDB lineage: Archaea > Thermoplasmatota > Thermoplasmata > Thermoplasmatales > Thermoplasmataceae > Cuniculiplasma. Next base: position 2,954 of record JAJYRA010000020.1, read on the forward strand.
AAAAAGATAATCACTTTCCACATTTGTTTCCCTCAGATGGATCCAGTTCCTACTGATGTAAATCCAGATGCTGGGTTTGAATTAAACAACGGGTAAGGAACATTAAATGACGAGAACCAAAGGTTAACATGATCTTCACCGATGCCAAAGTATATTCCTTGATAACCTCCCAACGCATCCACTAAGGCAATGACTGCTGCAGTTATCACCATTGCCGTAAAGACAACTGCAAACACATGCGTGAGGAAAGTGATTGATACGTCTAATGCTGCTGCAAGAGCTGGTCCCGCCGCTTTTACGATAGCTCCAAAAGTCATACTACCTATTGTGATATATTCAATTAGACGCTTTGTGTTCATTTCATTGAATGATAAAATCCATGCTCCGTTCGAACCTGTTTCATCCGTCCAACATAAGATCTGTTCTGGATTGATATTATCTGTATGCACAGGTTTGGTTTGCATGTTTGATGGGTTTACACCTCTGAATGTGTTCGACTGCAAAGAAACAATTGTAACAATATTGTTTACATATGAAGCGAATGTGGATAAAATCACCATTCCGTAAAAGTATGTGGTTCCCTTTACTGCAAAATCTTCGCGGTTCCCAAAAGGAGATTCATAATATGTGTAATGGACACTCATGTGTGCAGTGATGTTGACAGAGATTTTACCTATTTGCACGAAACCGTTTCTAATTATAATTTGTCTCTCGATGATGAACGCATTCTTGTGGACTTTGACATCCCTGACAATCTTTTCATTTACACTGGTATTTGGCATTGCTTTTATATTCTGAATTTCCACCGCAGAAGGCTGGACTGCCGTTCCCAAAAACAAGATCACTATCAATATTGCTGTTATTCCGATCGATTTATCTTACTTTCCGCATGAATTAAAAGGCTTATCCCGGAATTAATCTCTAGCGTCAGCATTACCTATTTCTCTGCCTCCCGGAGTACTTTTAGATCTTCCTCCGTAGGCTCTATAATTCTTTGATCTACT
>JAJYRA010000016.1 GCA_021794355.1 Thermoplasmata archaeon
TGGGTATCCGGTGATTTTCTTGAAGAAACCATGAAAGGCACTGTCCAGATGCATCACAACCTGCTGGATACTTTGGGAATTGATTTCATTAAGCCATGGATATTCCTTCTTCAGTAAAGGGATAAGAAATGATATCTCACTACGAGTGATTGCCTCTCCTTTCTCAGTATATCTTTTATTGCGCAGATCAAGAAAATGATTCCATACAAACCTGCACGATCCAATATGTTTCTCAATGAGAATCTTCTGATCATCATTGGGATACATCCTGAATCTGTAGGCTTTATACATGCTATTTATCTAATATCACCCACTTTGTTAATCTTTTTGGTTCGCTTTCATCTCCTCTCTTAAGATCGGAGTTTTCTCGCTCACCTGATTATAAATTTGAAAGTTACCTTCAATCTGTTTATATAGTATTTTTCCATGAATTAAGAATGTCTTTCTGGAAGCTTCTGTCCATAGGCCTTAAGCGAAGTTTTAGCCTAAGGATCCTTATGGTTCTGCTTCTGGCTTCCCTATTGCTTTTTCCTGCCTTCGCGATGGATAATTCCACCATTTCAAAAAACATTTCCAACAACTATTATATCGCAGATACACAGCCCCAGAACAATACACTGATAAACAGCTCCCTGTGCTTCCTCTTAATAGGAGGGGACCTGAGGGCACAGGCAAACACGGAAATATGCTTCAATATTTCAGCTGGGGTATTTTTTAATGGTATGGTTTCAATTAGATATTTCACAAACTCAACTGGTGATGGAAGGGTATTCATCAATACGTCAACAATTTCTACTCTCGTCTTTCTCAAATTGAACATTAAAGGTAGTGCTTCAACATCCACGGTTTTTTTAAAAAGCTACTCCATAAATAGTTTTAAGGTGTTGAAGGGTGGGACTAACCAGAATGATGTAATTTTTAGCTTTAATCGTGTATATTTATTAAACAACCATTTAAAACGGGAAACCATCTATTACTGTTCTCTACCCTCTGAATATCTTGGTTTTTACGGATTTTCAGAAGTTTTTTATACAGTGCCATCCCAGAATTATGAATACAATGTTTCCCTTGAACTATCCGGTAATTCGGAAAAATCTGTACCCATAGTAACCAACGGAACACCGGGAATCCTGTACTCAATTGCTGAAACATCAATTCTGGCAAAGTTAAATCAAAACGGTTACGGACTTTTTTCAATTAACCATTTAGCAAATGACCATTCAACATATTTATCATTTAGGATTTATATCAAGAACCCTTCAATTTCTTCCTCAAATACCCCTGGAATTTACTTCTCCGTTGGATCGGCTGGGATGATAGCTTTCTCATCTATTTCTGTTGCGCTTTTATTCATTTATTTTCAGAGACGTGGATCAGCAAACAGGTTCCTATCCCTTCCATTAAAGAGAACCCAATTTGTACTTTCTGATCTTCTTTCATCGATCCTTTTCATGACATTCATATCCCTGATATCTTTCATGTTTCTGGATTCCTACTGGAAAATAGCCTATGGAGATTTTCTCTCCTTTTTTGCGTTTTTTTATGTGGCAGTTTCCGATGCAATGATTCTCTTCGCCATATCATCCATTTACCTGTTAATGTCAGGAAGGAATATGCACAGGATAACCAGTTCCCTGACAGTTTTCTTTACCCTTGTTATACCATTTTTAAACCTTCTTGCCTCTGCCTACTTTTACATATTCACTTCAGGTTCCATATCAGGAGGTGCAACTTATATTACTGCCCCTATGGGATCATATTCCTTTTATTTCAATATTATTAGAGATATAATTCCGGTAGAAAGCGGCACACAGATGAATAAATATTTAGTGAATTCACCTATTCTTGGCATTAAAATGCTAAACAATACAGGTCTACTTGGTATGGAAACAGTAATCATTTTTCTATCATGTCTCATAATTTCCTCTATCCTGTTTATTGCTGGAACTTATAAATATTCCAGAATGGCTGGTTTCTCCTGATTACCCTTCTAAAAATTCAATTTTAGAGCAAATTAAATTACTGTACTTTTATGGCCTCATTCCCAATTTTTCATAAAAGAATATCACACATCCATCGAAGTGCTGAAAGGAAAAGTATTATCATGAGAAATTACCAATCCCGATTTGTATTTCCTGCTGAAACAAGATCATATAAATATATGGGAAACCTGTAAAACTCCGTTAATCTGCTAAAGTGCTGAAGAATTATATTTGAGGAATGAATTTGAGAACCTAGGAAGGCTTCTTTCATCAGAGACTCTTGGCACTCCCTCTTAAAAGAATCCTATATCCCGCAGGTGATCAATCCACAGGGAAGGATGTTGTCCAAAGTGGCATAAATGTGTCACGAATAAACTTAGTGAGCTGGGTGAGTGTGTCAGTTTTCTAACACGGCATGTGTCATGAAACATGCAATACGTTATTTAAGTTGTATATGGGAAACACCGCTCCTGTTTTTTTGGTTGCCGGACAATACCTCAGCTCCTAAATAGTAATGCTTTAAGTGACATTGTCAAATCTTAGTTGATTTTTTCCCTTTGCGGATTTCAGTGATTTTGTGAGCATTTGCTTGAACCAGAGAATAGTGCGGTTTTTGCTCCAAGCAACTGTTCCACAGTATTTTCCATTTTCAAATTATCAACGCAAAAGTGTCAGTGTCCTTTAAGTACTTGTTTTATATGATATAGAATGAGTATAATGAGTCCAGTAACAAATCCAAAAGAAATCCAAGGGAAAAATAAGAGGGCGAATGTTAAGGTGATTCTGGAATGACCAAGTATCATCTCAAATGCCTAAACTGCGGACATGACTTTGATTTTGATTATAACCAGTTTGTGGGCATATCAAAGCTAGGGATAGTTATGAGATACGGTCCAAATTCATTTTCGGTGAAATGCCCTTCTTGCAGGAAACGTGAAAGGTATGATGTTTCCGATGAGGATGTGGTAGAATAAACTTGGAAGATAGGATAAGTTTGATGCCTTGGTGTGACTATGAAGATAACAGTTAATGACTTTTCCACGGGATATGGTGGTTTTGAGGTATTGCACCACATAGGTTTCGACATTGATTTGCCAGGGATATATGTTGTACTTGGCAAGAATGGTGCAGGAAAAACAACGCTTTTTAGGGCAATGACTGGGATGCTCGGGCCATACACCGGTTCCATAATGTTCGATGGTGTACCCCAGGTTCAGTCCACGGTTCGGATCGCCTATCTCAGCCACAAATATTCCATTCCGGCAGGAATGAATGTGAGGGCTGTGATGAAGTTCTTCGGCAAGGTTGAAGGAGTCTCTGGAGAGGAAGTTGACAATATTATAGAGGAATTCAACCTAAGAGAACTCCTGAATAAGAATATTCAAGGTTTAAGCCAGGGGCAGAAGAAAAGAGTTTCTCTTGCAAAATCGCTCATAGGAAACAAATCCCTCATGATCCTGGATGAACCGACAGCCAATCTTGATCCAAAAGTTTCCGGTGAAATAAGGGAACTTATCACACGGAAAGCCCGTGATTCAATTGTAATGTACTCCTCACACAATCTTTACGAAGCAATGGATATTGGCACGGAGGTGATCGCCCTGAATGACGGTAAGGTTGTATACGCTGGAGATATAAGCAGCCTTAAAACTGACAGTTATAAAATTGGCATAAGAGGCAAGGGAATTGAGAAATTGGCAGATGACTACACAATAGATGGTAAGTACTTTGTTTTCAACCTCAAGTCCCCATCGGAAGCAGCTGAGCTCATTAGTAGGCTTACCTCAGCAGGCGCCATGATCTACGAGGTGAAGGATATGAGTAATCCTCTGGAGAGATTTTTCGATGATAGCTCATAATTACACCAATCATATTAAAGGAGGATTGAGAATGTGAATAAATTTATCCCCAATGGCGTTAAGATACTGGTTAATTTCAACCTCTCAAGGGCATTTAGTTCCGTTTATGGTATTTTTTATCTGTTGATCGGAATAGCCATGCCTATCACCTTTTCTGCTATTCTTCTATCTTCCTTCAAGTCTATTATAGAATCGCCCGCATTGACTTCCGTTTTGAGGCAAACGATTCCCGCTTTCATTCCCCTTATGGTTACCATAGGAGGGATGGGTGTGACATACCTATTTTCAACTGACCGGTCAAATGGAGTGTATGAGTATTTGATAGCCACCGGAAAGATCAAGATTAAAGATATTTTTCTATCATTCTCAATCGTTACAATATTATTAATATCAATAATTTTAGGGATAGATCTCACAACTATTTTCGTGATAATAAATTTCATGACCCCATCAATTGCCGTGAACATGTTTGAATTGATTGTGGTTTTCTCTATTCCCGTTTCATATGTATCATCGTTGATTTCCATACTCGCAATGTTGACATGGGTGTCGATGTCCAAAACGTATCCGGGAGTGAATGCGCCTGGAGGGGTCGGTTCTGTCATTGGTTTTATCCCGCCCTTAATTTTTTTGATCGTCATAGTCCGGATTTTCCATCCCTTGGACATTGTTTTGATTGGTGGATTATTCTCCATCGCCCTCATTATGATATTCATTGTTCTGCTCGTAGTCGTGGTAAGGAGTATGTCAAATGAGAGAATGCTGACATAGATCTTAAAACTGGGTTCCATCTTATTTTAGCCTAAATCTTAGATTAGATAGGTGAGATTCCTAAGAAATTCATCGTCCTGAGATTTCTAAGAGTTGCCTATATCATCCTCTATGGATTATTATGGCATCTGGCGTATCACCACCCTTTTCATTGAATTCTACAACTATGTAGTCAATATTTTATTGGTGAATATTTCTAAAACCCCCAGTTTCTTCAATCAAGAGTCAATGAATTGAAAGATGTCAATTGCCTGTGAAGATCAGTAAACTTTATCCACTTGAAAGTGCACTGACTCATATTTATTAAATAAAACCCAGTTTTATGATTTAAACATATCTCTTTCACGAAAATATATATGTGAAGTATTCACATGCTTTGGTTATGAGAGAATTTAAAGGCCTATCTATAAAGGTTATAGTCCTCTCCATAGCCCTGCTTTTAATAATTCCCATAATGATTCCTGTTTCGTTCAACACCTCGCCTTTTAATAATAGATCTACTGGTCTGGAACATAATGATATAAGGTCTAATGTGACAAAATCATCTAAAGCCCAGCCGTTTAACATGTCTAAATATTATAATCCTGAGACATATATCTTTTCCAACAGTTCCTTCATAAATGGTTATTACTGCAATCACGGCAACACAAGGCAGCCCTATGATTCCATCTACGATCCACATAACCATCTGCTTTATCTTGTTAAATACTTATCCAGTGAACTCTGCATAGTAAACCTTTCCACTGAGACCCTAGTATCTCAGGTAAATGTAAACACAGAGGCTTCATGCTTGGTATACTCCCCTATTAATAACCGAATTTTTATTTCCAGTATCTGCAACGATCAGGTAGCTGTCCTTAATCCGACTACGGAGAGGATCGTTAAAAACATATCAGTGGGAATAGGCACATGTTCAATGGCCCTCAGTCCGAAGGGGAATGTACTTTATGCCTTCAATGAGTTTAGCAAAAACATTTCCGTGATAAATGTTTCAAGCTGCCGTGGAACTGGATCTATTAGAACTAAATATGATCCGACGGGAGGTATTACAGACTTCAATGGAAGTATCATTTATGCCATAACCAACCAGACCAGCAATCTCTGTATAATTAACGCAAGCACTGAAAAAGTCCTGAAGGATGTAAATACTGGAGCACTGATTAAGGGCATAACCTGTGATTCTCTGAATGGAAACGTATATATTTCTTCCATCCTAGGTCCAGATATTGCTTGTTTCAATTCCCATAATTTATCCTTTGGGAATAGGGTTCAAACCCCGTTGGATGGAAAAATTGTGTTCTGTGCATCCAATGATCAGATATACATTTCTGATGGATTTACCAATGGGTTCTCATATCTCAATATTCAGGGAATGATCATGGGAAAAATTACCAATGTTTCCAACTTTCCCGTTTCCTATACACTCATACCTTCCGATCATCTCATTGTTACGGATAATTATTTATCCTGTACAGTTACATTTTTGAATTTCTCCACCTTTTCCATTGTAAAAACCTTGAATACCACCTATTCCCCATATTCCTCAGTTTACTGCAATTACAATGGTTATCTCTATGTAACCCAGAAATACCGAGATAATGTACTGGTTCTGGAATTAAGCACTATGAAGTTAATTTCTACCATACCTGTTCAGGGGACTCCCACACTCATAAAAATCAATCCATTCAACGGGGAAATATACGTGCTGAATTCTCTTTCAGATAGTGTTACGGTTATTTCCCCAATGAATGATGATCGAACAGCAAACATAACGCTGGGCCAGAATCCCTCAGATCTGGCTTTTAATCCCCATAACGGGACAACCTATGTTTCCAGTTGCCAGTCCATTAATATATCTGCAATTCGTAACAATTCAACTACTGTAAATTACGTTTACAGAACGGGTTTTGGTATTAGGGAGATCACATATGACGCCAGGAATTCAATTTTATTTGCGGCCAATGGTATTCTCGGATCTGTTTCAGCAATTTCAACTATAAACCAAAAAATTTTCTTGAATCCCATAGAAGTCCAGAATCCAGATAGCCTTGTATATTGCCAGAGTAATGGAATTGTATATATTTCAAATGAATCCTTCTCGATTACCCTATGGAACTCTGTGACTGGAATTGTGACTCATGTAAAAACACCGGGTTTTCTGGGAAGACGATTGTTTAGGGATAGTTTTAAAAAGGAGATATTCTATCTTACCTACAACAGGGAAATCCTCGTGTACAGTGATAATAAAGACTCTCCCTCGGCCTTTATTAACTCCACTTTTAATCAGGTATGCCTCTCCTTTGCACATAATGGAAGAGAGATAGTTATTACCGATACTTCCCAGGGAGTCGTGAACATACTCATACCCAGAGAAACGTATGGTATCAGAGTGATGGAATATGGCCTTTCAGCCAATGTTCCATGGTACTTCAATATAACAGGTTTGAACAATTCACAAAAAATAACAAATAACAGTTATTCTGTGTTCCTGCCACCGGGCACTTACAACTATACCGCCCAGTCTTCGGATAAGGTTTACAACTCCTCCCTTAGGGGAGAGGCTATATTGACTCAAAGGGGGTTGAATTTAAGCATAAGCTTTACACCCAATCTCTACTCTGTTTGCTTCAGAAACTCTGAATTTAGCAGTGGTGTTCGCATGAGTGTTAAAATTGATAACCTATCAAAAAGTTCCACGAACGGTAATATTTACTTCAACCTCCCAAACGGTAGTTATATTGCCCTTGTGGAATTAAATTTATCCAACGGCAACTTGTTATTCCTGGAGGGATTCACTGTTCATGGTAGGAATGTGTCCCTGATTCCCAATATTTCGTTGCATAATGAAAATTATAATGTATTTCTCGGTTCAATCTATGCAATTTTATTTGCTGTGATGCTCGTTGCATTCATTTCTGTTGCATTTATAATATACATCAGGAAATTCAGAAGAATTTGACTGCTTCAGGGAAGATGATGAAAGGGGATTATACATTGCAAATAGCATATTTTGAGAAAAGATTATTATGCATCTTTTTACTGTTAAAGTGTATTTTATGAGATTGACAGAAGGAAGGAAAAAGATTCTTATTTCTACTATTTTAGTGGGCATAATGGTCTTTTCATCCTTTGCCCTGAGCATAAATAATCAATTTTCTGAATCTGATGGATTAAGTGGCAGTTCACATAACTCGTTTACCTCTGGGCATAATTTTACGGTAAATCTTGGTCCCAGAGAATATATACCTTATCACATATCAACCAGAGGCTTATCAAAAAATGCCACATACTATGGAATGATGAATGTGATGATTACATTCAAATTGCAGAATACGAGTAGCCTTAATTTATATCTTTCCAATCTTCAAAATCCATCAAGCCAGTTATATCATAAATATCTGACCAGAGAGCAATTTGCCTCTGAGTACTCTGCTTCAAAAAAATTTTACTCCATTGCAACGGAATATTTTTCATCCTTTCCTTATTCATCGGTAAAAACCTATAACGATAGGATTTCCCTGATGATCAGGGCACCTTCCTCCACCATTAACAGGATCTTTCACACCCAGATTTCTGAATCACTTGGGAAAAACAGTGTGTATTATTTTGCGACTATCAAGCCTTCACTCCCCTCCCTCATAGGCAGTGAAATATCCCAGATATCCGGTTTGAATAATACCCCGGTGGCAGAACTGGCTTCCCTCTATCATTCAAATCCAGGTATAATTTCAAGCACCATGATGTCGAAGATAGATGGTTATCCTGCACCCATCAATAACTCTGGTGTTCAGTATCTTTATGGCTCAGACCTTCAAGTTGCATACTGTGCTCAACCCCTTTACAATGTGACGTATCCTACCAATGAGGTGGTGGCAACCATTCTCTGGGCAGGAAACACGAGCACAGGACAGCCAGTGGGACCATTCAATCCCCAAAACATATACAACTATTACAACAGTACAATCCCCTCTGGAGAGCCCCATGCTACCGTCCATGGGGTTCCCATTGGAGGTGCAGCCTATCCAGGTAAGTCTGCTGATGGTGATACTTCAGGAGTGACACTGGAAAACACCCTCGATCTGGAGATGGTTGGCAGCCTTGCCCCTGGTTCCAATATATATAATGTCTATGGTCCTTCGCCAACAGAGGCCTGCCTGAATGGGGCCCTTGCGTATATCTTGAACCCGAACTCAACGGCAAGTGCTCTGAACAGGGTCTCAGTTATTTCCAATTCATGGGGAACGCCAGAGTTTAACGATACAGCATGGTATGAATATCTTCAGGAGGCACAGGTAAGGGGAATATCGGTTCTGGCAAGTAGTGGGGACTCAGGCGATAATCCAGGTAGTTCATCCTACTCCGCCAATGCAAACTACACCGGTGACTTTCTCAACTTTCCTGCCTCCATGGCCTATAACAACTTTGGAATAACTTCCGTTGGAGGCACAACCCTATCCCTTACAGGTAACCTACATATAAAAAAACAGACAGCATGGTATGAGATTGAAAAATTGTTTAAGTTTATTCCCCTGGACCCTGTGGGAAGCGTGGGTGGTATAAGCAGCGTGTTTCCTGAAACAGCATGGCAGAAAGATACGGAAGCAAATAATGTTATCCAGGGTAAAGGGCTGGGCGTTCCAGATATAGCGGCCTTGGCCAATAATACCCTGATGTGCGTCACTGTAAATGGTAGGGAAACCATATGTTCTGTAGCAGGAACCAGTGTTGCCTCACCCACTGAGGCTGGCATAATTGCTGATATCAATGCCGTACTTGCCCACTATAATCAATCTCCACTTGGGTATCTGAATCCCATAATATATCCTATGGCCAACAAGGCTCTATATGGACCTTCAAATTCAATGAGAGCCACATATAAAACAACCTTGGATCACCAGACCTACCTTCCCCTAAACCCATTCTATGATGTACATCAGGGAGGAAATGATCTGTATAAAGCTGTATATGGGTACAATCTTGTAACTGGTTGGGGTTCCATCTACGCCTATAATTTTACCCAGTTCGTTCTCCGTATTAATTTCACCAACCTTCCATATGCCATGAATGGAATCGAGAATGTGGTGAACATTTCAACCCTGAATCTTTCCTCAGGGAATGGAAAAATGTCCATGGTACAGTCGTTTTATGTATCTGATGAGCTGAAAGCCCCTGTTTATATGATTGAAAGTGAAGTTTCACTATCCCATGGATCTGGAAATGCCTGGACAGCTAACCTGAGTCTGAAAGCAGGTTATCCATATTTTTCCGGTGTCAAATCGCAGAATAATTATGAATACTCAGTGAATAAAACACTTAACCTGACCACCCCTGCAAAATTAGAGATTAAAACATACCTGAGTAGTGGTTTTTCGGGTAACTTAACAGTCTTAAAATTAGATGTTAATGGGAATATAATAGAAATGCCACTTCCAGGAGGATCTTTTATTATTGGATCCAGAAGTTACAGTTACACGGATCAATACTCAGGCGTACACTTGCCAGATCTGGGAATTGAGGAGCCGGGATACCTGCTGGATCCTCAGTTTTCAATGGTTTCTGGTATTAAGGGAGGAAAAGCCATTTTCAGTTCACCCACAAGTGCCAATGTGACATTCAAAATGCTACCCTATGGAAGGCAGAACTATGTAAATAGCACCACAGTACTTTATAATGCAAATCTGAGCCATATATCAAGAAGCTCCTCGGATCTGCAATGGAAAAGAACTGGACACGATACCTGGCATGTACAGTATGAAAATGGTGCCGCCAATCAGGGAATATATGCCTACCTGCCTTCATATGATGTGGTTTTCAGGGAAAGTGGGCTTCCACCCGATCATCCCTGGAATATAAAAATGGGTGATTTAAGAGATTCCAGTTCCAATTCTTTTATTTCAATTGCTCTTCTGAATGGCACCTATGAGGTTCAGCCTGGAGATTCTTCAGGATTTTATTATGCTCCACAGAATTATTCCTTTTCAGTTTCAGGAAAAACTGTTTTTTCCCTGCCCGTGGAGTTTCAGTCCATGAGGAATAACACGCTTTTAAGGCCGATTGCATCTTCCTATGGAAACAGTGGAATTTACATGGAAGGCAGCTCCATAAACGCGGGTTCCTTGAGTAAAAACAAAGTTAATAATGGATCCAGTACACTTGCCTTAGATGAAAGAAATCAGAGGCTTTTTACATTGAGCAGGAGGATGGGAATGGTGGATATTCTTAACATTACGAATGATAAGTTTTATAAAAAGATTAATTTGGGATTGAATAGCGATCCATCCTATATCGTATTCAACAATTACACGAACCTCATATCAGTATTCAGCAATGGCACAGGAAATGTAACCTTGATTAACCCTGCCACTTTGAGTGTTGAAAAAAATATCACCATAAGTTCGCTCACAGGATATGACCCCACAATGGTTTCCACGGAGCATTCTGATTATGTTATTTTGTTCAGTCCAGATTCCCAATTTTTCCTTATTAATGAGAGTTCAGGCAAGATCAACAATCCTTTTTCAGCCAGTATTAAAAGCTTTAGGAGTTTTTCCCCATATTATACCTATGAAAATGGGTTCATATACGCATTGAATCAATCTTCAAGAAATGTGGAGATAATGAATGTAACCACAGGTTCATCAAGATCTGTACCCGTGGGAGGGAGTATTATTCCATTTTCAATATTCTCCTCTGGTGCCAGTAATATCCTGTTTATTTCTGGCAAAGCTGGGAATTCCTTCCCCATCCTTTCGTTCAATACGTCCTCCAAAAAGATGGAAGTGGGGCCAAATCTTGGTGGGTTTGCCATTGCTTCCTCCCACGATCCTCTGAATGGCCTTACCTACGTGAATGAGATCGGGAACGTTTCAGAATTCTGGATCATTAATCCTAAAAACTTGAGCATCGAGGGAACAGCCCCATATATCATTCCGGATTCTTCCGTTGCCATACCCAGCCTGTCCATCTTCGATCTCAAAAATCAATATATATATACAGTGGACCCGGAAATCTCTGCCATATATGTGTATAATGTGCAGCATTTCTATGCCACGACATTTACTGAGGGTGGTTTACCCGCATCCACGGCTTGGTATCTGAACCTCACGGGAAGGAACCAGATAGGACCAATTACCAGTAACACCCTAAGGGTCAATCTTCACAATGGAACATTCACATACACAGCATACAGCCAGGACAACAGGTATATACTGTTCCCATACAATGGAACTGTAACTGTGAATGGAAAATCTCAGGCTGTTTCTCTCGCTTTCGACTTTTCATACCCCATAATTTTCCATCAAATTGGGCTTCCCTCAGGTATTAACTGGTATGTCAATGTAACAGGGCTCAAGCCATCCGGACCCGTTCAGGGAAGGAATTTCACCACACGTATGCCCAATGGTACCTCTGAATACCATGTGGCCACTTCCCTCAAGATTTATGCACCCTACTTTCATAGCAATTCTACAAAAATAGATGGTCACGGCTTCACCATAGATATTGGCTTTTACCTTGTAACCTTTAATGTTACTTTCACCGAAAATGGCCTGACCAACCATACCAAATGGGAAGTACTGGATACAGGCGGCACAACGGAAACATCTGTGGGTACGGAACTCGAATTCAAGTTACCAAATGGAACCTATAACTTCAGCATCCCCACCTTAAGGTATTTTTATAATGTTATTGGAAATATAACTGTTATAGTCCATGGGAAAACTGTTGACGAAATGATAAATTATTACCATTTTGCTTACATATCAGGTAACCTTTTCCCATCGGATGCAACCCTTACCATAAATGGGAAGGTCATGCAAACCAGTGGTGGCGCATTTAATATAAGCGTGGAGGCTGGATATTTCCAACTGAAAGCCAATAGATCTGGGTATAATTATTTCCACAGTGACTTCTCCCTAAGACCGGGGAAGATCATTATTTTCACCATAAAACTTAGCAAGGTACCGACCTTGACCCCAGAATTTTACCTGGAATTCTATGGAGCCATTGGGGCTATGATTGCGTTGATGATAATAGGATCAATATACCTTGCCATAAGGAAAAAATGAAAAAGGGTAAGTGCAGGTACGTGTATTATATTACATGGAAAACGAGAAAGTTGTGTTTGACGAAATTGCAGATCATTATGATTCCACAAGAGGAGCACTGGATGAAAAGGAACTTAACTCACTAATTAAGGCTATGGAGGGCTGCAAATCCATTCTGGAAATTGGTGCCGGGACGGGAAGGATTATGAAACCTCTTCTGGACCATGGCTTTGATATAACCGGAGTGGACATATCCAGAAAGATGCTTGAAAAGGCAAAGGAAAAGGGATTGGGGCATCTTGTCATCGGAAATGCAGATAATCTTCCCTTTCTGGATAGATCCTTCGATGCAACCCTTCTGATTCATGTTTTCCACCTTATAGAGGATAAACGCGCAGTTATGATGGAAGCGAAAAGAGTTACAAATAGGTTTATTCTGGCTTTAATAAGGGAAAGACAGGTAACAGATGATTCACATGGTGTGATGAGGCAGGGATCAAGAAAAATATTGGACGAAGTGGCAGAGAAATATGGTTATAGATTAAATCTTGAACATGCAAATACAGGAAAAACAGATAAGCACATTCTGGAAGAATTCCCCGCTTCAAGAAAAATATTTGTTTCGAATTATGTATATAACAGGAAACCTGAAAATTTTGTAGATAGATTTCGCTATTCTTCAAGATTCGTGAGGATCGCAGAGAATATACCAAAAAACACCCTGGACAAAATTCTGGAGGAGGCAAAGCTTAAGATCATATCACAAAATCTTGAATCTATTGAAACAAAGGTTTCCGAGTATTTAGTTATCTGGGATCTGAAGGACATTGAATAATTACAATGTCGACTTCCCACTTGATCTGAACTGTCACAGAACCGGAAAGTAACGATGATATTATGGAGTATGACAGATGCATACTGACGTGCTTGAGTTGGTTAACACCAGAATTATGGGTTGCGCAATACATAACTCCAAGGAATAATTGCCGAACATTGGAAGTTTTGGGAAAAAATTAATTTATGAGAAAGTTTTTAGGTCTAATATGCGGAAATCTCTACAGTATGCATGCTTTGTGGTAGTTCTTATCATCATTTCGATGTTTTTCGTCCATGCCAAGGCAGATGCCAATGGAACCGGGAATAATGCCAATTTCAGCCCTGAAACAGTTTCATCATCGCAGATCCCAATCTGGCTGTTTAACGGTTCTTTTGCTCAGTACTCTGTAAAGTCAAGCACTCAGGGGAATTTTACCTTGAACGATTCCATTTCAAACGTTAATCTCACCTCCGGCACCTATCTGGTACTCGCAAGAACTCCATCAACTAATTTAGGAGGGATAAAGATGAATCTGGATAAACCTTCTATCTTTCCTGCGGCAAACAAGTCCGACTTGAGCTACATCAATAAGGGTTCTGAACCACCCTTTGAGAACCATACTGAAGTTAAACTATATAGGGTTTTTACAGGAATAGTTCTCGGCACCCGCATAGGAAACTATACCGTCGACAGGGTCACTTATCAGTCAATTATCGTCCCACCCAACAACGGCACTAGGATATTCTTGAATGGTACTAACTTCATCAGCGAAAGTTCCGGACTGATACTACAGGAGAATGTGAGCATTCACCAAGGATCAATTTTGACTAAAGAGACGGTGCTCATAAATAAAACAAATGTGCCATTGACATCAGTTTCTAGGTCTTCTCCACAAGCCTTTTATATATATGGGATAACCGGAGCTGCAATTGCTGTGGCAATTATAGTTTTATCATACCTCCTGGTGAAAAAGAGACACACGAAAGAAAATGAAGCTGCCGGTAACCCTGAACAAAAAGAATAACCCCAAATTGTACAATTAAATAGGGCGATTAAGTGGGTAAACCGGTGCCATGAAAATTTAAAATTCGTACGTAATGTGTTGAAGTTTCTTTGTTTACAATTCCCCTATGCGCGGTTGCAAAGACACATAGAAAAAATCACCTATTAATTGTATTGTCCTGAAGTTTTATATCCAATACTGAGCGACTGAATTCTCCCCAAAAAAGAATGATGATGCCTCACGAAGTCCTGAAAAGACAAGTATTAATAATAAAACTGGTCTAAAAAGGCTTACCTGTAAGGGTAGTGATTGAATTACCATACATTTATGGTGAAATGGTGACAAAATGTTTGTGGATGACTTGGCCTTTGAGCTTCTAACGATGTCTCTGGCCGCATTGATGATATTGTATATGACATTGTCTATCTATGTTGGATATAGAAAAGATGGGGATAAGGATATTGAGGGGCATCTAAAGCCCGGTATGGCTCCTCTTACTTTATTGGGAGTTGTCATGCTTGCTCTTGGTATGTTCGGTGAGATCATCTGGCCTTTGCCCGGAGCGTTCAATATCCTATACTCAGACATGTATACTCTGGTGGCCATCGTGATTCTGGCCTTTGCCATAACCATTCGTCTTGGTTATAAGATGCAGTATGTGGGTCTATTCGCAGCCTATTCCGGTTTAATGGCCATTTATTACGGTTCAGGGCATATCAGTTGCACCTTATAGGTTCAGCGACCATTGACCTCTTCTTGATGTTCCTTGCCTTCGGTGCAGTAGGGATAATGTCCTATCCGGTGACACTCATAGTGGACAGGGTCCCTCAGAGAGGAAACCCAAAATGGATTGGCTGGACCATTATACTGGCCATTTTCTGGGTTTCCGTACTTGGCGCGATGATTGCCTCCGGATACATCGGATTTAATGCAGTGTTCTCACATCTGGCAACCCCTCCATAATCTACGGAAAATTTAGGGACATTTCTTGTTTCCTAAATAATTTTAAAATTTTACGCTTATTTTATCCATTGCACTAAGTGGGTTTATGATCAATGTTTTATTTTTCGTGTACTACGCTCCCCGTATTTTTGCGTTAACAATCTCTCACACTCAGTATTCTAGAGCATTTTAAGTCAGGATCAGGCATAGCATTCTCATAATAAGGCATTGTCACATCACATTTATTTCCACGTTCTCAGCGATTGTGAGGTAAATGTGTGCTACCTCACACCACATCCTTAAAAGCGAATTCTACCTGTACAGATACAGGTTTGGAGAGACCAAGAATCTCAGCACCTATGGTTGTATAGTATGTATCTCCCGGGTGAGGGAAATATAACCATCCGCAGATCATCGAAGCGAAATGACCGCTACTCACAGAAAAGTTGAAAAGTGAGCCGGGATTGGCTTTTGCATGATTCTCTATGTTATATTCGGCACTCCATGAAGAATTCCCGAAAAAACATGGACGTGTTGGTGCCGTTTTGCTATAGGATGTATTTGTCATCATTGCAGTTCTAGGGAAGTACCAAAAACCAGTGAATGGCGAGCAATCAAATCCTGGAGAGCTCAGGTTCTGCGTCAACATCAGACCGGAAGGGTGAAGATTGGAAGGTAGGCTCCCTGTCACGTTGATAAGAATACGGAACCCTGATCTCACCACCAACTCCTTACAGCAGTTCTCATATCCCCGAACGGTTAAGGATAATGATGAATTGGGGTAACCTGCCTCTCCAATTGATGCTGATGCCGTAATATTGGGAATCCGCAAATAAGGCAAAATGTTAGCGGAGAAGTTGGCATCGCATGCATGGAATGTTTTTCCATCACTTACTGAAATTGCGGGTTCTCTTGAAGGAAAAAATTCAAGGAAAGAAATTGGAACTGCAACTATAAGGACTATAAGAACTGAAAATAACATTATTTTCCTGTTTCTATTCTCAGTCATTCAATGATAGTTAAATATTAATCATATTTTAATATTTTGGTAGAGTAGAATGATGGAGGATAAGGCTTCAAAATCCGATTAGGTTCTGTTGATTTTGTGCTTCTTTACAATTGATATGCACCAGTTGAGATGGCACACATTTTGATACCTTTTATCGATCAATCCACTTCACCCCTTTCATGTTTTTCGATCTATTTACTTTTGCATCATTTTTCATTTCCTCTATCCCTTTCTCTTTTTTTCATTGTACTCTGAACTGAATGAGAATCGGGAAAGGATATGCAGATGATCCGCTCTATTTATGAGGTAGGAACCTTGATTAATACGAATAAAGATTATATATATTAGTGTCATACTAATTTAATATGCAGGAGACTAATTTAGGGGATAAATATGAAAATCGTCTAAAAAAAGGTGAGGTGGGTGTTTGGGGAGCCATTGCGGAGGAGATATCTGCTATGGCACCAGCCTGCGATTCCGTAGCTTTTGTTGTCTCTTCCGCAGCATTTGCACTTATTCTGACTCCCCTCTCATTCATAATTGCAACCCTGACAATGCTGCTTGAAGTAAACACACTCTACCATTTATCCAAAAGGCACTCCAGTGCTGGTGGATATTATGGGTATATTGCCAATGCTTTCGGCCCGGTTCCTGCAGTGAGTGGTGGACTCATGTATCCAATGTATCAGATCGTGAGTACGGCCGCCATACCTGTATTCGTAACAGGAGTGTTCCTTCCAGGAGTGGTTCAGTATTTTCTTCACTTCGGTATGCCCGCATGGGTCTGGATTCCTTTTATTCTGGCTTTTATAATAGTACCAATAATGATTGCCATTATAGGTATAAGACCACAGATGAGATATATAAGATATGCAGCCTTTTTTGAGATCATTTTCCTCGCGGTCCTTTCTGCCATTGAAATTATAAAAGCCCCGGATAATACAGTTAATGTGTTCAATCCCTTTGCGTGGCCTCAATACAATTCACTTTTCGCCAAGAATGGTGGAGTTTTTGAGGGTGTAGGTCTGGGCATGATATTTGGGCTTACCAGTTTTATAGGTTACGGCGGTTCCGCCCCTCTTGGTGAAGAAGTCAATCACCCAAAGGCCATTACCAGATCACTGGTGGTTGGCTTATTGATTGTTGGAACGGTCCTGACGGAAGTGGCATATGCACAGATTGTGGGTTGGGGTATACCGTTAATCGTAAGTTTCACCAAAAGCTCAATTCCGGGAATAGTGGTTGCTGTTACTTACACAGGCGTTCTTGGTGGAGTATTATTCACGCTTGTGGCTTTCAATTCAGCCTTCTCAGACTCCGTTGCCATGCAAGCCAATGCAGGTAGGGTATACTTTGCCATGGGAAGGGATGGAATAATCCCCTCTTTTTTTGCAAAGATACATAAAAAATATGTCACTCCTGTAAACGCACTCCTTTTCGTTGCAGTAATGTCCTCAATAATTTCCGTTTCTGTTACCTTTATGGTGGCTTATGGAATGGGAATCTCGCCCCACACCCTCCTTTTCAACAACGCCGACGACCCGCAAGTTGTCAGTGCACTGGAAAATAGCTTTGATTTTCTCACCACGATGGCCCTGGGTGGATTGATCATAACCCATGTACTGCTGAATACAAGTGTTATGACCATGTTCAGGAGATTGAAGGAAAAACATACGGGAATAATCGATAAAACAATTCATACCATGCAACATTATGCCTTTCCTTCAATTGCTACTGTAGTTTTTTTATTTGTTCTATATGAATCCATTGTTCCACCGGTTTATCCCATAACTGAGGCGGTGGTGGTGGTTGTTTTATATATGATGTTCAGTGTTGGTTATGCCATTTATATGCATTTTAACAGACCTGAATTGATGAAAACAGCAGGCAGATCTGTAAACCTGGTTGATGAAGAACATAAAAGCAGGAATAATTAGAACAGATGAAAATGAAAAAATTCTGACTCTTCAATCCGGAATTCTCCCATGAAAAGATGGAGGATAAAATGGTTGAATGGAATATTGCTTCAAATGGGAATGTAACCGTAGAACCATATAGCATGGCATGAAAGATAGAGTATTTCCCATCAGGAGGCGTGTCAACTACGCGTGGATATCACATGCAACCTTCGAAATGTTAAATTCCCCGTGAAAACCGAAACGGAGGTAACGATTAAATTCTCCTATGGATGTCCGGCATGCTCCTCAGCAAGGATTCTGTGAAATCACTCACTGGGTCTGATAGAATTCTTTCAGGTTCCCCCTCTTCCTCTATTCTTCCTCCATTTATGATGTAAATATAATCTGAAAGAAATGTACACCTGTTCATATCATGATCAAAATAGATGAATGTTATCTTATCCTTCAACTCTTTAATTAACTGAAGAATCCTAAACATGTTCAGTGAGTCCAGATATGAAAAGGGTTCGTCCATGATTAAATATTCAGGTTGCTGTGAAATGGCCATTGAGAATGCAAGCCTCTGTCTTTCTCCCCCTGACATGGAACCCACGACCCTTGATTCCATATTTTCCTTTCTTAATCCCGTGTTTTCGAGGTTTTCCCAAAATATTTCCGTTTCCAGATTGTTCAATGATGCTGCGGTTTCAAGATGCCATCTGACATCCTTTACCGGATTCAGAGATATATATGGATCCTGAAAGACATTTCTTACGGTTAATCTGCCCCTCTGGTAAGAACCATCATATAGAACCTCCCCAGAGTCCTGTTTTTCGAAGCCTGAGATTATGTGTGCCATGGTGGTCTTCCCTGAGCCTGAATTTCCCATAACTGAAGTTATTTTATTTTCTTGGAAGGTCGCACTGACTCCAGCCAGTGCATAGATCCTGCCATTTCCTGAACCTTTTCCCCTGTTCCTGTAATATTTATGAACACCTTTTAATTCAATCATGAGTCCACTCCGGATATCTTATACACCTGTATCCATGGTCCCCGTTCTTTTTATAAGGTATAATTGTTCTGCACTGGTCCGAGATATGATCACAATTCCTGAAGAAAACACATTCTGAATCTTCCCCATTGTCAGTGGGATTGTATTTCAAATTCCTGTTTTCCATGGAGGGTACATACCTGACCAGATCCATTGTGTATGGATGATATGGCCTATTAATGAGATTTTCCCAATTTCCATCCTCCAGCAACATCCCATTCTTCATAACATAAATCCTATGGCATACCTGAAATACTGGAACAACATCACTGCTCACGAATATTATGGATGTGCTCTTGCTGAGATCCCTGAGCAGGTTCAAGAACCCCAATATGGAAGAGGAATCCAGACCGGTTGTGGGTTCGTCCAGCAGTAAAATTTCCGGTTTCATTATGGCTGCCATGGCCAGTACCACCCTGTGTCTTGTGCCATCACTCAGCTGCGCGGGCAGCTTCTCAAGCACATCCTGTGAAAGATTTAAATGCATGAATGCCCAATCCACATCTTCCCTCAGGTATTTTCCACCCTTATAGAGTTTTTTTAACTGGAATTCCACTGAATATTTCGGCTTCAAGATATTCAGGGAATCCTGCCTGACTAAAATTCGCTTGGATTTGAATTCTGAATATAGTTCCCTGCTAAAAATGCTCTTGCCGTTGTGTAATATGTCCCCATCGCTTCTGTAGAGTTCCCCCATAATTGTTCTCAGAAGGGTTGTTTTCCCTGATCCACTCTCACCCACAATGCCTGCAATTTCCCCATCCTCCAGCAGCAGATCAAAATTTTTCAGGACCTCAGTGTAACCACTTTTATCCCCATACCCTGAACTCAGGTTTGAAATCTGCAACACAACTTATGATTTAATTGGGTTATTTAAGGGTTAGTAGAATACTAATTTAGTTAGAATTAAGGATTGCCTGGAAAACTCTTCTTTTTGTGATCTTTTTTTTGGGTTGGCACTTGATCTTCCTTAAATCTTCCACTCCTGATACATCCCTGACATACGGGGCCATTGGATGGGTTGCCGCAAATGCTGCATTTCTGGGTAAGGGTTGCCGCATTTTCCCCAATTCCCGCCTGCTGTAATTTTTCCAGGAAACCCTCAATGGCAAGTTTAGTTCCAGGGCTTTCCTCCTCAATCCTGTTGAGAAGATCCCTTACCTTATTTCTCTGTGCCTCCATGGAATATGGACACCATCCCATGTCATGTTCTATGCCGGCAAGTATAGCATATAACTTCACCTCCTTTTCATATATTTTTCTCAGAGGAATTATCCTTGGAACAAGCCCATCCACAAGATTCCTGTGTGGTGCCATTCTTAGCATCTTGTCATAATCCCCCCGTAAAACGTTCATCATTATGCTCTGGGAATAGTCATCAAGATTTATCCCAAGAGCCACATAATCTGCCTGGAATTCCTCAGACATCCTGTTCATCAAGTCCCGTCGCATGGGTCCACAATAGGCACAGGGTGATCCTTCCAGATTACCATTTCTCACCACTTTATCCATTTCTGTGTTGAAACCATCCCTGAAGGAAATTGTATCATGGCTTATCCTAAGCTCCTTACATAAATTCTGGGCTGAAATAAGGCCCGCATTCCTGTACCCTTCTATTCCTTCATCTATGGTGAATGCCTTTAGAATAACGTTTCTTTTCTTGTTCAGTGTTTTCCATAGAAGGTGAAGGAGGACTGAACTATCCTTTCCCCCCGATATGGCAACTCCTATGGTCGTATTTCCATTCCTGAAGTGTACCTGTTTTCTTATTTCCGTTCTGAACCTTTTTTCCACGCTTTCCATGAAGTGCCCCCTGCACAGGGCCATATGGGAAGGTTTGCTTTCAAAAACTGCAATCTGGTCACATCTTGCACATTTCATTTACCATTCTCCAAATATTCCCCAACAAGATGCCTAGAAGATTCTCTTTTCTCCTTCAGATCGGAGAGAAAATGGGACATCAGATCTGAAGCCTCTATTTTGCATCCTCCACAGAGTCTCGTTCCGCTCTTGCATTCTTCTTCCACATTTTTCAGATCTATATCTGTACTTGAAAGATGGTAGAGATAAAGTTCGAATACTGGACAAATATAGGGATTCCCCCCCAGTCTTTTCTGTTCCTCCACACTCTCCCTACCTCCTGTCACTGCACGCCTTATTTTCTTTTCTGCCTGATCTGGTTCTTCGTTTAAGGAGATTGTGGAATCGGGCACTGATTTACTCATCTTACCACCCCTTATGCCTGTTTCAAGCCTCATTATGACTGATGATGGAGCTATGGAATTAATGTGATTAAGTTCCCTTTCCTTCCTTGCTATTTTCAGATCAAGATCGTATGTACTTCCTTCAAAATTTTCCACTTCAGCTGTTCTGTATTTCTGGTTTATCTTCCCTATCTCGAAACCTGAATCCTTAATTACATCGCGAATTATATTGAAATACGGTTCAGGGTCTTCCCTTCCTCCGATTGAAAAAGTTATGGATTTTCCATTTGTTTTGCTCTTTATGATGTTCATCCTCGAACTAATATCCCTTGTGAGCCGAAGATGCGGGTCCTGATCTGCCCCCACAGGCACTATGGTTGGCATAGGTTCATCATATATCTGTGGACTCAGTATATCCGATGCCTGTATGATTGGGGAATTGATTTCGAGCATTCTTTTGGAATCGTCAAACCCGTAAATAGACCTCATTTCAGTAAAATTGATTTCCCTTGCCAGAATAAATGCAAATTTCTGCACTCTTGCATTTGTAGATTGAAAATAGAAGTTGCATCTCTTCAGACCCATGGCTATGTAATTCAGGAGGAAGTTCTCGATGGCAATTGTTCTTGCCTTTTCCAGCGGTATATTCCTGGTGGCATAGGATTCAAGATCTGCCACTGAAATATGAACCTGGGCTCCTTTCTTCTGGAAATATATCATTTGCTCTATTATGGCCTTGCTTCCAAGGTGCATTTCCCCTGATGGCATGAGTCCCGTCATTGCCGCAAATTTATCCTTTCTTTCAATTGCTTCCCTTATTCTCCAGAAGTCCCTCTGACCAACGAATAGGGATCTCCGGGCCATCAGGTTGTCTTCAAGTACATAATTGAAAGAGTCTATACCAAATTCCTCCCTCATTTTCTGGTAATCCTTGATTTGGGATGAACTCCACGGGTCCTGTCTTTCCTCCATTTCTATCAGCTCACACAAGTCCCATGTTTTTCACAACCAGATAACCAGCAACAATATCCTCAAGTCCGATGCCCATGGTTTTAAAGACAGATCTTTTGGCAGAAGTGGGCCCTTCCAGCATGAAATCCTTCAACTCCATCAATCTCTCCGATCCATTTACATCCTGGATTTCTGCTGACTCAAGCATCGCCTGTTCCATGTGCTCGACAATAATCAGATCGGACTGCTTCATCACGTCACTGCTTACCTCCCTTCTATTAGGAAGATTTGCACCAACCAGATTCATGTGATAATATTCCGGTCCGTTTTTCTCTGTTATTATGGGTTCCTTTGCATTGGTAACAGTGTTTATCACATTATATTTTCTGAAGTTGGTTTTGTCCATTTGAACATGAATATCCATGAAAAGCTTTTCCGACATTTTTTTCGCAAATTTCTCCGCGCTTTCCTGATGCCTTGAATAAACTGTGGCCTCTTTCAGATCCAGTGCCACCTTCATGGCCTCCAGCTGTGTTTCAGCCTGAAAGCCCGATCCAACGAGCAGGAATTCTGGGTGGAACTTTCTGCCCTTAAAAATCTTTCTCGTTACCATACCGGGAAGTGCACCAGTCCTCATTTGGCCCAGTCTGTTTGCCTCCATTACGAAGAAGTTTTCGGGATCTTCCATGAGAGTAAAAAGAACCAGAAATTTAACTCCATTAACTCCTGCTATGTAAGTTTTAAGCCCAGCTATACCGTACTTGTCTATATAGGCAGGCATTGTGTTCAAAAATGCGCTACCGGTGAAGAGCCTGTTCCTTGCACTGACCCCTGCTCTACCCTCCCCATATTCATAAAAGGCATCTTCCAGTATATCCATTAACTCCTTCATTTTCAGGTTTTCTTCCACATCTTTTTCGGTTATGAATTTCATCAAATCCCCTCGAATGAAACTCTGTGCGTGAGTAGGATGGTTAATTTGGGTACAAATGGCATACCATTCCCGTATCCTACCAACCTAACCTTTTTCCTTTTGATATCCATCTTCTTTTCACCATTCCCCATTTCTTTCCTGTTTTTCATCGTGGTGTTAAAGGTTCCACTTCAGCTTTTGCGCCCTCCGTTATGAAACATGCCCCTCCCCTTGAGGGATATGAATGACGTTATTCACCCTTCAAGATTCTCTTTGATTATCTCTGAAATGTCCCTTACCCTTATTTTGTTTTCCACATCCATGGTTCTTGAGGCATCCTCGAGCATAGCGGTACAGAATGGACATGCAACTGCAAGCGTGCTGGCCCCTGTTTCCAATGCCTGAGACATTCTTATCTTGCTGATGGGTTGTTCCTGTTCAACCTTATACCAGTAGTTCCCTCCTCCACCTCCACAACAGAAACTCTTTTCCCTGCCCCTTTCCATTTCCCTGAGATTTGAAGTGCTGCCCACAATCATTCTTGTGTTATCATATTCTCCGTTAATTCTTCCAAGGTAGCATGGATCATGGAGTGTTACAGTTTCCCTATTGTTTTTCACTTTTATTCTGTCCTCCCTTATTAGATTGGCCAGTTCCTCGGAATGGTGGACGACCTCTGCCTTCAGACCGAATTTTGGGTATTCGTTCCTGAAGGTATTCATGCAGTGAGGACAGGATGTTATTATCTTTTTAATTCCGTATTTATTGAAGGTTTCGATATTCTGCAACACCAGCTCCTGGAACCGCCCCTCTTCTCCCATCCTTCTTGCCGTTTCCCCATTGCATTTTTCCTCAGAGCCCAGAAGACCAAACTTTACACCACCCTTTTTCAGCAGATCGATGACATCCCTTGCCACTTTGTTGTATCTGGGATCGAAGGCACCCATGCATCCCACCCAGTATATAGTGTCCATTCCTTCTTCTATTTTCTTCCCATATTGAAGCATTGAGTCCCTGTCAGAGTTGCTATTTCCAAAGGGATTCTGGGTGTTTCCCAGATTATTTAGGTACGTGGATGTTTCCTTTGAAAGCCTATTATCCATCACGAGAGTCCTTCTAGCCTCTAAATTATAGGATTGGGGGTCGATGAGAACAGGGCATTCTTCCACACATGCCTGGCATGTTGTGCATGACCATGCTGCATTCTGGCTTATGATTCCATCTATCATTGGTGCGTCTCCATTCCATAGGGCCCTCTGGATGTTTTGAACAACAATTCTTGGATCCAGATCTGTTCCGGAGGATACCGCCGGACATGCCCTTTCGCATCTTCCACAATCAGTGCAGGCTATGGCATCTGTCTTCTGGAAATAACTAAGATCCATTATTGTCTTTGCACCAACTTTAAAGTCAAAATTACCAGATTCCAGTGCCTCAGAGAGAATAAATGGTGTTGACATTTCCCCCCTCTTATTCTGAGGATGGACTCCTATACCCACAGCGGAGTAGAACATATGGGATAATTTGGAAAATGGGATATAGGCTGCCACACCAAAGGCCGTAAGCACATGGATAAACCAGAGTATCCTGTATACTTCAATTCCATAATTGCCCGTTACTCCGATGGGCGAATAAATGTAACTGAGGGGCCATTCAACAAACCTGTAAATATCGAAACTCTCCCTGAACAGTGCTATCTTTAGGGCACCCAGAAAGAAACCCTCAATTGAAAGAATCAGGAGACCGAATATTATGATGAAGTCCTGGGTTATTGTGTCAAGGGGGACTTTTTTCCTTACTCTCCTGATCAACGCCATCAGGAGACCTGCGACGAGGATTACGCCTCCAATGTTGGCCCATACTTCAAAGTTCAGGTAAAAATTCCCCGTGAGGATGCCATACCCCAGTATGTTCTTGAGAATATCATGTGAGAGGGCGATTAATGATGTTGCTATGAACAGAATCAGGATTCCATAAAAAATCATTAGATGCATGATGCCTGCGTAAACATTCTTGATATTCTTTCTGTGAAATGCCCCATAATTCAGTATCTGTGCAATAAATCTCCTGAGGTTTCTTAAGATATATTTCACGGAGGGTACAAATTTCAGTCCTGCCTTCCTATACCTGATATAAAATTCTGCCAGTACAAAAGCAAGAACAGCGAAAGAAAGTACGTAATCAGCAATTAATTCACTGTTCGGGATGAATACCAGTGTTGGGCTAGTAATGGCTACCATAATTATAGCTTATAAGCCTGATTTATTTAATATTGTCTGAAAATCCGTGGTGTTTAAATTGAATGATCATATGTTTTTCGTAGATGGATTCCGTGCAAATGGATGTTGATGGAAAGATCATCAGAATTAAGAGGTGTAATGGGGTCTATTTCCCTGCAGAGGATTCCATATTGCTTTACAGGTCCATAAAACCACAAAGGAAATGCCTCGAAATTGGATGTGGAAGCGGATTTATTTCTATCCTTCTTGCCATGGATGGTCTGGATGTTACCTCTGCAGATATAAATTGCAGGGCGGTGAAATGCACGGAGGAAAATGCAGCATTGAATAACGTTGTTCTTAAAACAATCTGCTGTGATCTTTTCCATGGAGTGGAAGGTAAATTTGACACTATAATATTCAATCCTCCTTATCTCCCAGGAGAACCGGGTGAAGAAAAGGCGAGTGAAAGTGAGCAATGGCATGGAGGGGAAGATGGACTTTCAATAGTTCGTTCTTTCCTGAGGGGTTTAATTCATCATCTACAGGGTAACGGAAAGTGTTATCTCATCCTTTCTTCCCTTACGAATATAGATGGATTAATCCATGATTTTAGGGAGTATGAATTTACAAGAATTACTGAGGAACATTTTTTCATGGAAAAAATTTTTGTTTACATGGTTTCCCTTATCTGATCTACAGCAATGGTGGAAATAAAATCCTTCACTCCCCTGTAGAAAACTGTATCAAATCTATCAATGATATGCACATTTTCGAAACGATCTGATAAAAATGCAATGGCGTCGTCAATCTCTTCCAGCGTCTCACCAAAAAGTGTAAGAGTAAGTGTGTGAGGATAATTTCCGAAATAAATATAATTATTCCTGATTTCTCTCTGTGATCTGACCCAATTTTGATATGAATTGGTATTCTCCTCCGGTACCATTATGGAAACCTGCTTCGTGATCATGTTCGGGATTCTTTTAAAGTTAAAGATTACCTTCCCCTTTATGAATCCATTTTCCACTATGGAATCCAAGCTTTTCCTGATTTTTTTCCTGGAAAAATTTATATCTTCTGTTATTTCTTCTGTGGAGAAATTTCTCATGCTTTTGTATGATATATTGGTCACAAGCCTCAACTGACTCCTTGTTGGTTTCCTGTTAACCTCAGAATAAGAGAAGTAATTGATCGGGTTAAAATCTAAACCCACGTCGTTAAAAGCGTTTTTTATATATTCCATTTTTTGCTCCAGCAAGTTGTCTTCAGAGAGAAATTGTATGTGCCCAAGCTCCATATAGTCCTCAACACCCATGCTGCTCCTCTTCTTTTTCATATAGTTTGATGTGTGAAGAAGCTCTATAAAAGGTAGTTCCAAAAACTTTTTTGAGAGGGTTTCCAAATTTTCAAAGGGGAGTATGGTTAATAAGAAGTATCTCTTTATGTCACCCGGAAAAATTTCAGGCATTATGAGAATATCCTTTATATACTCCCTTTGAAATATCATATTCCACAATTTATAGGACGAATTGGCGGATATATTTATTTTCCTGGCGAGCTGGTATGGGGATGGCAGGGATTTAAATGTGAGGTCGTTTTCCTCCGGCCATGACGAAATCGCCTTAAGATAAGATGACAATAGTCTGACATTATGTAACATTTTACGACCTCCCATAGAACCTAAAAATCGAAAGTATTTAAATGTATTTTTATCCGTTGAACCTTTGTTTCAATGTGGTATAAAAAAAGGTTTTTTTGCTTAGTATTTTATATACCGAAACTAATTTTTGGTCCCCCATTGAGTTTTGAATGATGTTACACTTCGTTTTCCCACAATTATCATCCCTGTTTCCCATTATGTTCCTTATGAAAAATGATGTTTTGTTCATGAATGAAGGCGAAAATAATGCACATATTAGGGGTTAGATTAGTGATTCATAAGAAAATTTATCCCAGTTATGAAAGTTGTAGGAATAGTAGCGATTTCAACAGGCTCCGGAAAAACAACCGTGACAGATGCTTCACTTTCTGTTATTCAAGACAGCACGCAGGTAAAGGTAGGTGGACATGAGTTTCATTATGGGAGGATAAAAACAGATGAGAAAATGATGATGAAAATACTCAGGGGTACTGTTATTGGGGGGCCGAATGGTGCGGTAGAGGTTAACGCTCTTGGGATGTACACACACATAGACTTCATGAGATAGGACCCACGAATGTTATCTATTAATGGGAGATCCTGAAATGCTTCCACGAAATGTAACTGTGGATTCCTATTTTTATCTTTCCGCACTTAATGTTGATTTGATAGAAACACCTTATTTAGGATGCCAAGGTTGATTTACCCTGACATTAAGATGCTACTATTTCACCACAGTTAAATAGTCTCCATGGTTGGTTGATTTACCCTGAACTAAGGAAAAGTAAAGTTCTCTCACCTTCTTCGTCATTCCACCAACCTTTCCATCACCAATGCTTATACCATCAATATTCAGTATTGGTGTTACCTCCGCTGCTGTTCCCACAAAAAATGCCTCATCTGCCGTATAGAGCTCTTCCCTGTGAATGAATCTTTCAATGACTTCAACACCATTTTCTCTCATCAGTTCTATAATGGTATCCCTGGTTATGCCGAGCAGAATGCTGCTATCCCTTCCAGGAGTCAGCAATTTCCCATCCTTAACAAGAAATATATTTTCACCTGGTCCTTCTGCCACATATCCTTCCCTGGATGTCAGTATGGCTTCATCAAAACCAGATGCTTTAGCCTCTTTCATTGCTATGACGGAGTTTAGATAATTACCACTGGCCTTGGCTTCGATGGGCAGGGTGGTGGGATCAATTCTGTGCCATGATGATACTTTGCATCTCAACCCCGTGTCAGCTTCTGAGAAATACTTTCCAAATGGGAAGGCAGCTATGTATACGCTTATCTTCTTCCCTGACGTTCCAACCCCTACTGTGTGATCATCGTAAAACGCAAATGGTCTTATGTAGCATGATTTTAAATTGTTTCTCTTTACAACCTCTATAATGGCATTTTCCAATTCTGTTTGGGAAAACCCAAGGTTCATTCCGTATATCTTAGCAGTATTGATGAACCGTTCTACATGTTCCCTTAACCTGAATATGGACGTGCCCTGAGAAGTTTCGTAGCCTCTAATCCCCTCAAAAATTCCACTCCCATACTGTAAGGAGTGAGTCATAATTGGTACTACTGCCTTATCTTCTGGAATAAAATTTCCATTCAACCATGAAATTTTTTCTTCAACCATAGGCTCCTATCTTTATTTTCTATTAAACACTTTATTGAATATTTATGCATTTATGAATAAGCCCTGCATTATTATTTAATTGAAGCCAAGTTAGGAACCCTGCAGGTTGTTCAAGAAATACTGTTTTAGGGTTGCACCTTTGAGAGCATAAACATTCCCTTTGGGTACACCCATATGTATGACTCAATTTCCAATTCTCCCCTGTGAAATTCTTTCCCTACGTCATATGGCATTTCTCTCTGTGGATGCTATATCACCCTCTATTATGTCTGGACTGGTTTGGAGGGAATAAGGCAATATGTCTTTCATCCATGAAGTAAACAACTTTTCAGTGTTTTTCACTTGCAATCCTATGGGGTTTCTGTTTGCCGTAATCCAAAATTTGCTTTCCGCATTAAAATGGTCAATACCTTACGCTAGGATGATACTCAATGTTCCATACTATTCAAGAAGAGGAGTTGGGATTCTGTCAGATCTGAAAACAATCTGAAAGAACGCTCAAGCGCTCAGATTAAAATATTATATAGAATTCACTTTAGGTGGAAAGTCACTGGATAAACCCCTTATGGGGGAACTTGAAAACAAAAGAAAGCGAAGTGATAAAGATACATAGCAGCTCGTCAAGAAAACAATGGAAGGGGACATTGATCTTTGCTTCGTCGTCTATAATAAGAGTTCTTAAGAGCAAGTACATGAAAACGATCTCAAAATGAAATTAAACAGAAAGAAATTAACTTGGGTAGTTTACTTTATAATTTGGCTATCATTGCTTGGGTTTGCCCTTTACGTTGAGCACTTTTTTTACAATACTATTTACCAGTACAATAAGGAATTAGCCCTTTTGACTTTCCCCTTAACATCTGCTGCATTTCTGGCCGGAAGGGCGTATATCATAATTAAGCGAAGAGCTAGGGGATCGGAAAAAGCCTTTCATATAAATGGGCTCCGGTCCTATATGGATGATGACCTTTCAAAGGAATATTCACAATATGCGAGAAATTTTATTAACAGAGATATAGAGATATTTAGGATTATTGATACATTTCATTCCAGATACTTCTCTCCAGCTTATTCAATTCGCGGGAAGATTCCAAGAATCTATGTTCTCAATGATCTTTTTTGCTCTCTTGATCCCGAGGAACGCAAAGTACTGATATTTCATGAAATAGGGCATTACGTGAGAAGGGACCTTTCAAAAGCATATATTTTATCCTGGTTAATCATTATTGCCATAGGATGTCTACTTGTTTATTTTGCTGTTACAATCATTACAGGATTTAGCAAAGATGCCATTCTTATCCTAACAACTTTATTCATAGTCTCCTTCGTTTTAGCCGTGTTATTAAAGATCTATCTGATCAGACAGGAATATGCTGCTGACAGATTTGCAATCAAAATAACTGGGAAAAATGATGAGCTTAGGAAAGTTCTTGAAAAATCACTAAATCATGCTGGAAAAAACAGTAGTCCCAAAAAATATGCCAGAGTTGAAAGAAATATTCGCTTAAGGTTAAAACGTCTCTGATAGATAATAACCATCTTCGCATTTAATGCAGTCAAAGAAAAATGACCTTTTCTAACACGGAATAACTCTTTATGCATTGATTTATTACCCCGATTAGCATGAATTTCGAATTTTACCTCATCGGAATTACCTTCGTTCTGGCTATACTTCACATGATAGCACCAGATCACTGGATTCCCATTTCCATATTGTCAGCAAAAAGGAAGTATAACAATGCTAAAAGTTCCGGTTATGGATTTTTTATAGGGATTGCCCATGGCATTCTATCCGCCATACTTGCACTTGCAGTTGCATTTCTTGGCTTGAAATTGGTGGGGTACGGTGAGGTGAAGCTAGCTTCAATTATTCTTCTTATCGCAGTGTGTGTGTATATTTTTATAAATGCTTTCAAAGAGAAGGAAAATAAGAGCAGCATTGAAAATACAAGTCTTCTGGTCAGTTTCATACCCGATCCTGCTTTCCTACCTATTGTTCTTGCCGCCACCGTCTATGGAAATCTCTTTCTTGGTGTGTTGAGTATCATCTTTATTGTTGCCGGAGGAGTTTCCCTTATGCTGGTTGTAATGCTGGCCAGGATGGGATTTCTCAAAAGCATGGAAAGGGTTGAACCGGTAATGATAGACTATATTGTTATACTTGTTCTTTTGGCAACTGCATTGTTCATATTTCTTACTTAGTTGGCCCTGAATCTATTACTGTAACGGTTCAATGTATGCAACTCACTCTCCCGGCTTTCGCAGGGAATTCCCCATGTTCAGGGTGTAGTGTGTACATATGAAGTAATATGCTTTCTAACCGCTTTCTTTCATTCCTCAAATTACCAAAGTGACATTCTTGCCCAAGGTCCTAAAGGGAGTTGTTGTTTTATCAGTCTCTATTTTTTTGTCTGTGCCCTTAGAGACTTGATGGCTTCCTTTATTTCAGCAACTGACGCTTCATTCTCAAGTGTGCTTATGTCACCTGGCACCTGTCCAGTATAAACTGCCTTCAAAACCCTCCTCATGATTTTACCGCTTCTTGTTTTTGGAACTGCCGCCACATAATGGATTTCATCAGGCACGAATACGGGTCCCAGGGTATCACGTATTCCTTTCTTGAGTTTTTCAGTAAGTTCTTTGCCGGGAGTGAACCCATGCCTGATGATGACAAATGCAACTATTCCCTCACCTTTCACCGCATCTGGTTTGCTGAATACGGCGGCTTCAGCGATCTCCTTGAATGATACCAGTGCATCCTCTATTTCTATTGTTCCAATCCTGTGGCCGGAAATTTTCATTACCTCATCTGCCCTTCCCAGAAGCCAGTAATATCCATCAGAATCCTTCATGGCATAATCACCGTTGAAATATTTTCCAGGGTACTTCGAAAAATAAACCGACCTGTATCTTTCAGGGTCATTGTTAAGTCCCAACATGAGTCCGGGCCACGGTTTCTTCACGGCTATGAAACCTTTCTGACCTATGGGCACCTCCTTCCCTTCCTCGTCCAGAATAACAGGGTCTATTCCAGGCAGCGGAAATGTTGCAGACCCCGGCTTCAGTGAACCTATACCGAGATCAACTGCAGGGGATATTATAAATCCTCCCGTTTCAGTTTGCCAGTATGTGTCCACAATAGTAGATCTTAATTTTCCTATGGTTCTAAAATACCAGTACCATGCGGCTGGATTTATTGGTTCTCCCACAGTGCCAAGAACACGGAGACTGCTGAGATTATGCTTACCTGGGTATGCGTCACCGTATCTCATTAACATCCTTATTGCGGTTGGAGATGTGTAAAGAAGGTTCACCCCGTATTTTTCAATTATCTCCCACATCATATCCGGTTCGGGATAATTTATTGCACCTTCATACATTATTGAGGTTAAACCAAGCAAAAGGGGTGCAAAAACAATGTAGCTGTGGCCTGTGACCCATCCAATATCTGCTGCACACCACCACCTATCGTCTTCCTGTGGATTGAATGCCCACTTGAGTGTATTGGAGATCCATACGCTGTATCCACCGTTTCCATGAACCACTCCCTTAGGCTTTCCAGTAGTTCCCGAGGTGTAAAGTATGTACAAGGGATCGTTTGAATCCATCCTTTCGGGTTCCACAAAAACGTTCTGATCCTGTGTCACCTCATGATACCAGTAATCACGTCCTTCAACCATTTCCACCTTGTTTCCGGTGTTTTTAACAACAATGATCTCTTCAACCGTGGTCACCTGTTCAATGGCATCATCAACAATTTTTTTCAGATCTATGAGCTTCCCCGCTCTATTCGCACCATCAGCAGTAACCACAACCTTTGCGCCACAATCGTTTATCCTCTCTGCAAGTGAATTTGATCCAAACCCTGAAAATACCAGAGTGAATACCACCCCTATTCTTGCTGCGGCCAGCATTACAACGGGTGCCTCAATGATCATTGGGAGATATATGGCAATCCTGTCTCCCTTTTTAAGGCCAATATCCAGAAGAGCCTTTGCAAAGGCATTGACTCTCCTGAGAAGTCCATGATAGGTCACAATTTTCTCTGCCCCTGATTCTGCGACCCATATGAATGCCGCCTTGTTTCGTCTGTGACTTTTAACATGCCTATCAAGTGCATTGTATGATACGTTAAGCTTTCCGTTTATAAACCATCTGAAAAAGGGTGCATTGGAATCGTCAAGAACCATATCCCACTTGCTATACCATTCCACAATGTTAGCATGCTCATTCCAGAATTCCTCAGGCTTTTCTATGGATTCCTTGTGAAGAGATTCGTATCTTCCCCGGTGGTGTGATATGTATTCATCCACAGGAAGTGAAATATCTTCTTTGTTGGTTTCTGCCATAAGTGAATATCTATGCAAAACTGTATTTTAAGTTTTTCAAAATGGGACATTGTCAAATCTTAGTTGATTTTTTCCCTTTGCGGATTTCAGTGATTTTGTGAGCATTTACTTGAACCAGAGAATAGTGTGGTTTTTGTTCCAAGCAACTGTTCCACAGTATTTTCCATTTTCAAATTATCAACGCAAAAGTGATAATGTCCAAAATGGTGAGAGTTCAGACCTCTGAAGTTATGGTAGATAGTCCTAAAAGGGAGTTTTCCTCTCTTTCGTACGAGTTCGGAACTCTGTATACACCAGAGAATCTCTTATCTGCCTTCAAATCAATTCCCGTAGTATTTAACTTCCCTTCCTCTCCACCTTCATGGCGATTTAGACATATATTTCATGCCTGTTGCACCATTTCATTTCCATTCATCACACTGGATCTCAAGGATATGATGCAATTGTAAACTTCTTTCCTCATTTCATGAGGCGCGGGAACCCTCTGGTCCGAGAAAATCCCCCTGATCTTCGTACCGCTGAAGTGTACCTTTTTACTTTCATCATGGGGACAGATGTCCTCGTTTGTAATTTCCATACAAGAATTACAATAATATGCTTCCCTGAGAAAGATCGGAGTTATTCCCAGATCTCCCAGTTGCACCAGATAATCCCTTGCAGCATATGGTTTGTAGAATGATCCCACACCGGCATGATCCCTCCCGATAATAAAATGGGTGCATCCAAGATTTTTTCTCATGATCATGTGGATTAATGCCTCCCTTGGTCCTGCATATTGCATGGTATAAATGAGGGGCTCAAGCAGGGTTCTTTCTTTGGGAAGATAATGCTCAACGTATGTTTTATATGACTCGAATATTTCATTGTCACTGAAATCTCCCTCCTTTTTAGGTCCAATTACAGGATTTATAAATAATGCATCCGTGGAGAGAAGGGAGAATTTATGAAGAAATTCATGTCCTCTATGGGGTGGATTACGTGTTTGAAAAGCTGTCACCGTTTTGTAATTTCTGGTGTGGAACAGTCTCCTTAATGATTCTGGATCTGGCTGCTTGTATCCAAATACTGAGTTTTCTGAGGAAATTCTTGTAATTTTTCCCTGTACAAAGGTGCTACCCCTCATAAAAAATTTCCTTACTCCCGGATGAGTTTGATCCCTTGTTCCAAATACTTTCATGCAGTACTTCTCTGGATCGAGGGAAAAAGTACCCTCAAAATTCATCCTGGCAATTGCTCTTCCATTATGCTTGAGAATCAATTCGTCCCCAGGTCTGATCTTCCTGATCTCATCTTCACTTACTGGAAGAAGAAATGGCATGGACCATGGAACTCCTGATGGCAACCTGCTGTTATCCATTATACTTATTGTCTCTTCATAAGTGTTGAATCCTTCCAGTGGACTGAGTATTCCATTTTTTATAAGAGTCAGAAATATAAATGCATCCGCATCAACTTCCAAAACGTTTTGGCCGTCACCATAGTTATTTTCAAGATTGGGAATTGATACCTGTCTCACTCCATGATAGTTTGGTATCAACTGCCACCACCCAAATTTGAAGTGTGTATTCCGCACTCCTTTGAACTGCCTTCCCACCACCATCTTCCATCCCTTTCCGATTCCTCGGGATAGAGGGGTCTGGTGCACGGTTCACATCCTATGCTTCTGTACCCCATTTTATAGAGTTTGTTAACTGGCAATTTTCTTTTCTCCACTTCTTTCAAGACCATTTGGTAGGTCCAATCAATAAGGGGATTTATCTTTACAATCCCATTGTTGATTTCCACCTTGGATGAATTCTTCCTTTCAATTGTTTGTTCAGATCTTATTCCAGTTATCCACGCTTTTTTATTTGAAAGCAGTTTTGACAGTGGGTCCACCTTCCTGATCTTGCAGCACAACTTTCTCTTTTCCACACTCTCATAGAATGATTGTGGACCATGGTTTGCCAGCATGGAAGATAGAGCATCTGCGTCCGGAACCAGATAATTAATTCTTACTCCATAATCTCTGGATACCTGATCAATAAATTCATATGTCTCCTGATTCAACCTGCCCGTGTCAATGGTATATATGTCAATATCCAGATCGTTTCTGCATATTGTATCAAATATAATCATATCCTCATTGCTAAAACTGCACAGGAAAACAATATCGTTTCCATAAGTTTTCTTCGCTTCAGATAAAGTGCGCAAAATATTGCCGCCATCCACATCAGTAAACATAGAAGGGGATTTGAATCGGGTTTATTTTCTTATATATGGGTTATTTATGTGAATTTTTTACATATTGATAGAAAATATATATACAGTTTCTTGCATGTTGATTTGACACAAATGGATCATTATTTTGGTGAGAGTATTTCGGGCATTGGTAGGGAAATATCAGGAGGGTTTGGAAAGACAATGGTTATTGACAGACTTTCAACGAATTTAGATTCTATGCAACACCTGTCGAAATTTATGACCTATGTGAAGATAGGCTGGGGATTATCCTTTCTCCTAAATGAAAGGATTCTCGGTGACAGGATCACACGCATAAAGGATATGGGTACAGGTGTGTGCAATGGTGGAACTTTTCTTGAAACATGTTATGTTAAGGGTAAGTTTGAGAATGGCCTAACCCTGTTGAAAAATTCAGGTTTTACCCACATTGAAATAAGTGAAGGTGTCTGCAATATCCCAAAAAGAGAAAGAAAGATGGCTGCAGAATTTGCAAGGGAAAATGGTTTGTTCCTGATAATGGAAGTTGGTAAAAAGAGGAAGTCAGAACAGCTCGATCTTAATGAAACCCTGGACAAGGTGCAGGAGGTGGAGGAATTTGAGCCAGATCTTATCATAATTGAGGGGAGGGAGACAGGAAAAGACGTGGAAATATATGATGGTTCTGGAAATATCAAGTGGGAATGGGCGGACACCATTGGAAAAATGATTTCTTTCGACAGGTTGATGTTTGAAGCCCCTCTGGAAAAACAGCAGGTTGAGCTCATCCTTAGATATGGAAATAAGGTGAATCTGGGAAATGTTTCCATGGAATCGGTTGGTGCCTTAGCTACTCAGCGATTCGGCCTTCGGGGTGATACATTCAGTATGGAAAGGCAAAGCGATAAATTTGAAGGGAGTCCGGCAACAAAGTTTGTCCTTCATATAATCAGGAATTCTGTAAAAATAGATCAGGCCAGTCTGATGAGAATTACCGGAATGAGTAGAAGAACGGTTCAAAACGCACTCATGGAACTACTAAGAGGAAATCTGATTCAGGAAGGAAATGATATGAGAGATCTCAGAAGGAAAGTGTATTCCATAATTGGATGACTTTATAGTTTCTCCGCGATAACGATGAACCTTGTCTTGTTCACCTTCATATTTACCCTGTCAAACCCCCCTTTCTTGCAATCCTCTTCTCCCAGACTGGTGAGAAGGGATGTGCATTCCAGATCTTCTTTAGAACCTATTTTAATGGGTCTTAACCAGCTGTCATAGCTCATGGGTTCAGTTTCGCTGTAAACAGATTTGACCTTAAATCCTGATTCACCGATGATCTTCAACCACTCCTTCTCACTCAAGGCTTCAACATGGCTGCGATCCCGGATAATCTCCATTTTGTTTAGGACATTTTGGCCATCTTCCGGTTGCCTGACCATATCAACAAGCCCTAGTCTTCCACCTTTCCTCAAGACCCTCCTGACTTCATCAAGAAATTTTCGCTTATCCTCAAAGTGATGGGCGGCCCTCCTGCATGTAACAATATGAATTGTACCTGATTTCAGTGAGGTTTTTGTAATGTCCTCATTCAGGAAGATGATATTCTCCAATTTAGCATCCCTTGCGAGTTTCCTAGCCTCCTCTATCATTTGCTCCGTCGTATCTATGGCATATTCCAAATTGACCAGTTTAGCAATCTCCACTGCGGTGAATCCTGTGCCACATGCAAAATCGGCACAAATTTGATTCTCCTTGGGCTCCATCAGAGAGATCAGTTTTGCCAGGTCATTTCCCTTCGCATGCGAGGTGCTTTTTGCGTATTCTGACGAATGTTTACCAAAAAATTCCTTTACTTTATCATCCTGTTTCATACCGTTTGATTTTGGAAGAATATTTAAAACTGTAGGCCCTTCAAATCTACCACACCAGGTCATCATCTTTCCTCCTCTGTCAAATTTTTTTGAAGCATCGTTTACCATGCCAGGATCTGCAATTGTTTTCTTGAGTACCTCTACCTTTTTCTCTTATGGATTCTTCCTTGTTTTTTCTTCAAGAACTGATCTTGCAGCCGTCAGGAATTGATCCTTCTATTTCTGGTGTGTTGATGAAGATATCGGATTTCTTGGCATCGCATTTCCACTGGGAAAAAGAGAAGAAGATTGCAAAAATGAACTGCAATTATCTATTTTATATTTTCCCATATTTCTGGCACTAAATCACAGATGAAATTGTAGTGGGACCTAACTCACAGATCGCTGCAGTTCAGAAGACAGTTAATGCATACTTCAACAAAGAATGTCTCAAGGCTACAATCTATTTCCATAATGGAAAGGAACAAAAAAAACAAAAAAAATTAATTAGTTAAAAATTGTTTAAAAAAGGGTTGGGAGGTTGTTATTGGCTATGGTGTTGGCCATGGTATTATCCCATAATGTTTGTCCCAATGTTGCAGAAGTTGAGTGTGTGTTATAGCCTATGGAAAATACGTCAGGATATGTGTTGTCGTGTACCAGTGTAGATCCACTGTACCAATAGTCCTGAAGCGCTCCAGTGTCAACTGATGGTGATTGAGTGTATCCCCATTCCGTGCTACCTGATACCAGGTTGAGAGTGAGGAAATATCTAGTTCCCGATGTTAGCTGAACATGGTTGAAGAATGCCTGTACCCAACCGGTTGATGAGCCGACACTCACGTCTGTTGTTCCAACTACCTGTGTTCCACCCAGTGTTGTTCCGATGGCGAATGAGATTACCCCAGATCCCCCTCCAAGATACATAACAACATTATTCACGGTAACGGTGTTTGAAACCGTGAATTTCTCAGCTTCAGGAAGAGTGTATAGGTAAATGTTTGATGCTGAAGCATTTACAATTACATATGTTCCCACTGGATAGCTTGATGACGCACTGAATCCTATGCTTACTCCCTGTGCTGATCCACTCACCGTTACTGATCCGCTTGATGGTGAGGAGGTGTAACCTGAAACTGCACCTATCGTATATGAGTAGGTTCCGTCAACCACACTGAATGATACTGTGGAAGATGTGGATGTTGATGTCTTTCCGTTGAATGTCACTGACCATGAGGTACCTGATGGCAATCCTGATTCGGTGAATTTTACTGGATACTTATCCTGTGTAAATCCTATGCTTACTCCCTGTGCTGATCCACTCACCGTTACTGATCCGCTTGATGGTGAGGACGTGTAACCTGAAACTGCACCTATCGTATATGAGTAAGTTCCATTAACTGCACTGAATGATACTGTGGAAGATGTGGATGTTGATGTCTTTCCGTTGAATGTCACTGACCATGAGGTACCTGATGGCAATCCTGATTCGGTGAATGTTACCGTATAGCTTGTGGGTGCTGGTGTTGATGATGTAATATCATTGACAAAATTGTTAGCGTTTATTGACCCCCATCCTACTGCCAAGCTGTATCCATTGTTTGCACTGAAAAGCGCATTTGAACCATTGGATACAAAGTAGAATGGCTTCGATGTGCTGTATGATCCGTTGTATTCAGCCTGGGCTAGTTTGTATATGAGGGGGTTGGCAAAACCCAATTTGTGGCCCACTGAGTAATCCATTGTTGCAAAGAGACCAGCCGTAAGGGGTGAGGCAATGCTTGTTCCCCAGAGTTCCTGGTATCCTGTGCTTCCACTGTAAGATATCCATATTTCCATGTTTGCACCATCAGCGGAAACGTCCGGAACTCCTCTTCCAGAGCTTACTCCCGTTGTAGCTGATGCCCCAGTTATTACTGAGTTTGCGTCAGAACTTGCCTTTTGCCATGATGGTTCTGCATAAATTGTACTAACTCCTCCCTGTGAGCCGTCACCGGCATTAGGTGTGTTGTACCATACGGATTCTGTTGAAATTCCCGTGGTTCCACTTCCATCGGTAGATGCTGTTCCCGAAACAGTTGTTGTCAAACCACCCACTGCTGTAGCACCGTATGTGTTATATGATGCAGTTGCAGGGAAACTTGGTGCTGCTCCTCCAGAACCGGAATTTCCGTCATCTCCAGATGATGCAAAAACTGAAATTCCCATTGCTGCAGCCTGCTGCAGATCGGAAGTCCATGTCGCATCTGTCATATCAGTTCCACCCCAGGAGTTGGAAATTGCAACAGTATGCTTAAGTTGAGGATATGATGAGCTTGGACTCAATATGAATGAAAATGCCTGATCCAGATAGGTTTGTGTAGCTTTCGGACCGTAAACTTCAACAACATTTGCTCCTGGTGCTGCTGATCCAGCCATTTCCAGATCTAAAGTACTTTCGAAATCAGCCTGAGTTTTATCGTTTGCTGCTGAGGGTCCCGGTGCCGGTGCTCCACCCAGTGGTGCTCCGTATACGGATGAATGTGGTTCTCCAGAAGGCAGTGTCTTATTAAAATAGGAGTATATATTCGATGGAACGAATGGTGCAACAGATGCTCCTGCACTGTTTGTTCCGGACCATAGAATTGTCGCAATGGTTTCGTTGGTTGGATATCCATATTTAGTGTATAACTGCTTGAGGTGGTAAGCAGCTTGCATATCTGACCCATAAAGCAATTGTGAACCTGAAGATGTGGTGAAATAAGGTGACGTGTTGAAAAGGTTCAATGTTGCAACGTGCTCATTATTCATTCCAGCAATATTTATTACCTGTGGCGCGAACTGTGCTGGCAAAATAGCTGATGCTGTTGGGGCGGTGAATTCGTAATTACCCTTTTGAAATAACTGTATGCCCGCGTGGAAGACCTGGTTGAAATGATTTACACTACCTCCCAACACTATTGAGGTTCTGTCACTATATGTTTTTACTGAGAACCCAAGGGATGTGTAATAAAGAACCATGCTGTTATAAAGAGATGCTGAAGGAGAAAACTGATCAGTGAATTCCTGTGAAGTCAGATATTTATGATACAACGGTGAATTTACGTTATTCAGGTTAGAAAGTAAATTATTTAATTTCTCCTGATTTCTAAATTTCAATGTTATCATTACTGATAATTTCTTATTGTTTACATTTCCAATTCTGGTTATGCCATTCATGTGATTAAGTACGTGTGTAGTGCCTGC
This sequence comes from Thermoplasmata archaeon, assembly GCA_021794355.1. GTDB lineage: Archaea > Thermoplasmatota > Thermoplasmata > Thermoplasmatales > Thermoplasmataceae > Cuniculiplasma. The sequence continues at coordinate 40,566 of JAJYRA010000016.1, forward strand.
AGAAAGGGATACCATGACTGTTGATTGCGCCTGTGAAGATGGTACATTCTGCGCGTTGCTGTTTCCTGATAGCGTGACAAACGCTCCCAGGACCATGATAAACATTACCAATATAGCCAATTTTTTATTCATAGTAAAAGCAATAACACACCATCACTATATAAAATTTTCATGCACTTAAATCATATGCGTCTGGTTGTAATTTGCTTGAATCACCCGACTTTCATGAGAGTTGAGTTTACTGATCTTGGAAGGCAATTAGCGTTTCGATAGGTATTCACTGCAATGACACCGTATCATGAAGACAAGCTGGTATTAAACCTGCAATTATATAGTCTTCCATATTCCTGAATTGCTGAGCTTTCACAGGATAAAATTAAGTGTAAATTACTTGAAATAAAACAAAATTTATTGTGCGTTTTAAAAATTATTTGAGAGAAGAAACCAGTTTAGGGACTACCTGAAACAGATCTCCCACAATACCGTAGTCACACTCCTGAAATATGGGAGCTTCCTTATCCTTGTTTACGGCAATTACAATCTTTGATCCCCTCATTCCAGCTATGTGCTGGATCTGGCCAGATATGCCCAATGCAATATAGACCTTGGGTTTCACTTTCTTTCCAGAGAGCCCGACCTGCCTCTCTTCACTCAACCACTTATAATCAAGACATACCGGTCTTGAACCGGAAAGTTCTCCATGTACTGCTTCCACCAGCGGTTTTACCTGATCCAGAGCTTCCTTCTTTCCTATTCCCCTTCCAACAGAAATCAATATGGATGCAGATTCTATATCCGTTCCGGATCTGTCTTTTTCAACCTCTTCCTCAAGAGAAATTTTTGATTCTTCCAATTCCACAAAGTTTAAAGGACTTGAACTGTCGACTTTTTTCGCTTCAAAAGCCCCTGGCTGGGTGGTTATTACCTTTGCCCTGCTTTCCTCCTCAAGAATGGTCTTACCGCCATAGAAAAATCTCTTTGTCCTGATGATTTCATTTTCAAGAGTGAAGTCAAAGACTTCTGTTATTACCAGTGATTTCAAGGTTGCTGCAATCATCCCGGCTATATCCCTTCCCAGGGGGGAACTTGAAATAAATATTTTATCATATGATTCAGGGTTCATTGCCTGAATAGCCTTTAAGGAATTGTCGCCCATTGCACGACCCTTTAAAACAGTGACAGTTTTCGAACCGTAGTTGATACATTTGGATTCTTCCCCACCTAGGGTTATTGAATCCACTTCTCCAGACTCTCTCAGCTTGGTAACCAGCCCTGTTGCTCCATTTCCATCTTCAGAAAAAACGAGGAATTTCATTTCATTTCACCCCTTATAATCTTGGATATTTCAGCTATCCCCTTATCCATATCCTCATATATCTCCCTCTTTCTATCACTCTTTGGTGCCAGATTACTCAGAACCTTGGGCATTTCAAAGTCACCCTTTTCTGCCTGCCCAGTGTTGATTGGCTTTCTTCCGGCCGCCATAATCTGCAGCACCGGCGGCAATCTTGGCTGGTTGATTTCCTGTGTAACTGAAACTATGCATGGTTTTTGGGCAGAGACTATTTCATCCTTTTCGTCCAGTACCCTCTTTATCTTTATTTTTTCCCCTTCCAGAGACACGCTTACTGCGTTTCCAAGTAGAGGCATGGATAATGCTGCAGAAAGTAGCCCGGGCAACAATCCTGTGTACGAATCTGCAGATTGATTTCCCATAATCACGCAATCGACAGAACCCAATTCCCTTATCTTCCTTCCTAAGACTGATGCAGTGTAAGTAGGATTATTTCCAGAATATCCCGTAATTATAAAGCCCTCATCTACCCCCATGGCAAAGGCTTCCTTCATTGCAGCGTTGGATTTGTCTGTTCCAAAGATAATGCCTGTAACCTTTCCGCCATTTTTCTCCTTTAACTGTACGGCTGCTTCAATGGAATTCTTACTGAGGTTTTCAATTCTCATGGGTATATTCTGGGTAAGTGGTTCCCCACTCTTTGGATCTGTCTTCATCTGATCTATATCTATTATCTGCTTGATCAATACAACAATATTCATGGGCATTTTTTATCACTCCTGATCCCTATTGCATTAAGGGTAATTATTCCTTTTCGGCCTTAATTAATTGGTCATTTTTTGATCATTTAAGAATGTGTCGATTTCGTAGGTCGATATCGAAAATATATTTATGTAGAAAATCAATATGGATTAAGGTGAAATGTTGAATAACGACAGTGTTCATATAATAGATTTTAGAAGAAGCGCCTTTTCAAGATCCAGGCCACAGGATCCGGAGCGGGATATGCTGAATTCCATGAGAATGGATGAGGTTCTTGGTTTACTGATTAAGGATTCTGTATCTAAGAAAGGGATAGATACAAAGGATATAGACGACGTGATTACAGGATGTGCCATTCAGGCCGATGAAAATTGGACGTACGGTGGGAGACATCCCGTCTTCATGGCTGGAATGCCGTTCAATGTACCCAGTATGTCTCTGGATAGAGCGTGTTCCTCTTCATTGAATGCCATTTCCATAGGTGCAATGGAGATAATGACGGGAAATTCCAACATAGTTATGGCCGGTGGAATGGAACACATGACACACGTACCACTGAGTAATAACCCCCATATCAAACCTAACATGAAGCTCATGGTAAGACCGGAATACATGAAGTACCAGATGAACGTGTCCTACAATATGCTTGCAACGGCAGAGAAACTTGCTCAATTGAGGGGAATAGGAAGGGATGAAATGGACCAGTTTTCATATGAAAGTCACAAGAGAGCAGTAAAGGGACAGGAAGATGGATTTTTCAAGGGTGAAATTCTTCCAGTGGAAGTGGAAAATGGTGGGAAGACCGTTCTTTTTGACCGGGATCAGGCCGTAAGGAAGGATGCCACCCTGGAAGATATGAAAAAACTCAAGCCCATACTGAAAGAAGATGGCGTCATAACAGCCGGAAATTCCTCACCCCTAAATGCAGGTGCATCTCTGGTGGCACTTGCCAGCGGACAGAAAGTGAAGGAATACGGATTCAAGCCCATGGCCAGAATATTGAGTGTCGGATGGGCAGGGGTTGATCCAAGCATTATGGGTGAAGGACCGGTTCCTGCGACCCAGAAAGCTCTGGAAAGAGCTGGTCTAAAAGCTGATGATATTGATCTCTGGGAAATAAATGAAGCCTTTGCCGTTGTGGTGCTCAATGCCATGAAAGCCTTTGAAATCCCGCGGGATAAGGTTAACATTTACGGTGGAGGTATCTCCATTGGACATCCCCTGGGCGCTACGGGGGCAAGAATTGCCGGTACCCTTGCAAGGGAACTTAAGGAAAAAGGAAAGAAATATGGAGTGGCAACACTCTGTGTTGGCGGAGGACAGGGATATTCAGTGGTATTGGAGGCGGAATAAATGGATTTTGATCTCAGTGAAGAGTTGAAACAATATGGGAAAAAAGTCAGGGAATTTTCCTTGAAGGAATTCAGTAATAAAGTTGCTTCCATCTATGATATTCAGGAACAATATCCAGATGAATTGAGAATAAAGGCCCTGAAGGAAGGAATAATAGATTTCTCCAACCCATGGAAAACCATGATAGGCATAGAAGAGATGTGCAGGGTCGACCCTGGTCTTGGCATATCAGTTACCGTACCCTTTTTTGGGGCCGAGGTGTTGATGCTCCACGGAAGCGATCACCTGAAGGAAAAATACCTTGGAAAGGTTGCAGCCGGAGAAAAAATTATGGGTCTTGGTGTAACCGAGCCTGGAGGGGGGAGCGATGTTGCGGGATTGAAAACTGTAGCAAGAAAAGAGGGAAATAAATATGTGGTCAACGGGTCCAAGATGTTCATAACAAATGGAACCATTGCGGATTTCTTCGTTATGCTTGTAAGAACAGCACATCCAGATGACCCTGCAAAGAGACACAGAGGACTGAGTGTTCTGGTGGTGGAGAGAAATTTCAAGGGCTTTGATTCTAACAAACTCACCGGGAAGCTTGGGGTACGGGCAACAAATACCGCTGAACTCATACTGAATAATGTGGAAGTACCGGCTGAGAACCTTGTGGGAGATGAAGGAAAAGGCTTCTATTATATCATGGAGTTTTTCAACATATCCAGAATATTCGTGGCCGCCCAGTCAATCGGTATTGCACAGGGAGTGCTTGACAGAACAACTGATTTTCTTAAGAACCTTGAGAAGAATGGTGATTATGTGGGTGAAGAAAGAAAATTCAAGCTTGCAGAGATGGCTACCAGAGTTGAGGCTTCCCGTCTTTTAATGTATAAGGCAGCAAGCTTTTTGTTTAATTATAACCCCAACCCAACCCTAACAAGTATGGCGAAGGGTTACGCCTCTGAAACTGCATCATTTGCTGCAGAAACGGCCATGGAAATCACCGGGCAAACGGGGCTGAACAGTGAGATTGAGAGATTTTTCAGGGACTCAAAGATAATGGAAATATGGGAAGGTACGAGTGAGGTGGAGAAGATAGTCATTTCAAGAATGATACTGAAGGGTGATAAGAATGAATGAACAGGCAGAACTCATGAGATCAGCGGCAAGGGAATTTGCTGAAAAATATCTCAAAGATGTGGCAACAAAGATTGAAAGGGAGGGGATTGGCAGCGATATAAAGGAGAAAATTTTACAGCAGGGATTTCTTGGTGCAACTCTGAGCCCGGATATGGGTGGAGCAGGACTCGATCCTCTCAGTCAAAGACTCATGCTTTTTGAGTTTGCTAAGGTTTCCCCTTCTGTTTCTGCCTATATATTTTTCCATAACGACATTGTCTCGAAGGTTCTTGAAACTAGATCAGATAAAGAAAGTATCAGGAATCTGCTAGAGGGTAAGGATAATTATGGAATCTACTGGCCTGGTCTGATGGAAGGAGCAAAAACGAATTCCAGTGAAAAGGTCATGGAAAGGGTCATAAACTCATCATGCAATAAGACCATTGGGCTATTCTCCGACGGAAAGGTTTACCTTGTGGAAGGAAAGAACGAACCTGTAAAGGACTTCAAGCCACTGGGACTGAGAGGGATGGGAATATGCAATTTCTTCCCGGAAAAGAGGGTTGAATATGGAAAGAAAGAGGTTCTCGAAGATTTGCTCATAAAATCTTCTGGGGATATAGCATCCATATTCCTGGGTATAGCTGAAGGGTCTCTTGAAAAGACCATGGAGTATACAAGGGTCCGGAAAACGTTTAATGAACCCCTCAAGAACTATGAACCGGTGGCATTCAAAATGGCTGAACTGGAAAGTGAACTGGAAATAATGAAATATTCCCTTTTTTCTGATGAGGCTGATGAGGTAAGATTACTCATGCTCAAGAACATGTCTGCTTCCTTCTCCAAGAAGGCAACCAAATATGCACTTCAGTTCCATGGAGGATATGGGTATCTTGAGGACTTTGGTGTCGAAAAGTTTTACAGGGATTCGGTAGCACTCAGTGCCATTATTTACAGACCTGTTGAAGACAAAAGATTTCTGGCATCAAAAATATATGGAGATAGATCTGGATTCCTCTAAATCCTGTCTTCCCTCACATCCTGATCTTTAAAATGTATTTTTAACGATTTCATTTTCAGAGGGATTATTTTTAAAATTTTAAATGACTTCATTTATATTTTTTATTCGTTAGAATGGTTGAAGGGCTAGTTCTTTCAATGGTTTCGCATCGCTCTTTAGGATGATGTGGAAATACATTGGCCAGAATGGCTATTTTCCATCAGATTTCACTGAACAGGATGGCATCAAGTACCAAATGGATGGATAATTTAACAAAAATTAGATGTTCAATTTTTTATAGTTTTTTGCTGTGAATAGGATCATCTGATACAGAATTATGGAAAGAATCACAGCTGCAAGCATTACCAGAGAGAAGGATGTGTTATGAAAATAAATTCTGCAACCCACCCATTGTAAAGTAACCTTCACAATCTTTAATTATACTTCATTAATGTTACTTTATGTATACGAAGAGAGGGGATAAAGGGGAGACAGATACTGGAACGGGAATGAGAGTTACTAAAGGTTCAGCCATAATAGACACGGAGGGGGATATCGATGAGGTTAATTCCTTTATTGGCTTTGCTCTGGTCAATACAAAGTGGGATGATATAAGGGAGGATCTGGAGCAGATACAGGTTGATCTCTTCACCCTTGGAGAACACATTACAACACAGGGAACCAGAAGGACCATAACTGAGGAAAGGGTAAAGTGGCTTGAGGATAGGGTCAACTATTACAGAAAGGAATATGGAAAGATCAGGCTTTTTGTCATACCTGGAGGTAGTAAGGAAGCCACCAGTCTCCATATGGCCAGAACGGTATGCAGAAGACTGGAAAGAGATCTTGTGAAAGCAAAGAGTGAAGTGGAAATTCCATCGGTACTGGAAGCCTATGCGAACAGGCTCTCATCAGTCCTCTTTTTCCACGGGCTGGTGTCCAACAAAAGGCTGGGAATTGAGGAGAGGATATTCTATCTCAGGGAACTTCCTTAGTTTCCACTTTAGAAATCGTAATATTCATTCTATTTTTGTTGTGAATGTGTTTATGAATTGAAGGGGGATCTGAATCCAGTCCGGCCTGTTACCATATTCATACATGGTCTCATACAGCGCCTTTTCAATTATGAACGCGGTCAATGCGTCCCTGAATTCTCCTGATTTATCCTTAAATTCAGGTTCCAGTAAAGTCATTGTCTGTTCATATGTTGATATTATTATCTCTGCAAGATTGGATGATTCATGAACATCACCGTTCAACCTTCTCTGGCATAGATAATCAAAGGATCTTATGAGACCTGCCAGATCCTTGAGAGGACTCTGCTTCGAGGATTTTTCCTCAACGGTTCGCAAGGGTTCTCCTTCAAAATCGATTATCTGTGGACCGTTTTCAGTTTTTAATATCTGCCCAAGATGATAATCGCCATGTATTCGTTGCTTCATAAAATTACCCCTTTCCAGGTTCATGAAGTTGTCTCCAATCCTGTCCAGCATATCCTTTTTTTCATATACTTTATTGAAAAATTCCGCCCTATTTCCCTCCTTTTCGCATACTTTGCATACCTTTTCCAGGTATTGAGAATAGGAATTTCTAAGGGAGAAAACGTCAGAAGGGGAAAATAGTTCCGGTGAAAACTCTTCCCCATTTAATGAATACAGGGAGAAATGAAGTTTTGCCGTGAGACCTGAAAGTTCCTCTGCAGTTTTCCTCATAAGATCCCTATCCCCTGGAGAATTAACCCTTTCGTTGAGGTAACTCCAGTAATCCCCCTGATTTTCCACGAACCTGGTGAAAGCTATGAGGCACTGATTTTCCCTCAGTGTCACAATTCCCAACGGTTCTGGCGTATTCCTGAAGGAAGTGTATTTCCAGAGATTCAGTGGTATTATGAAATCGGGATTGTGAATATCTGAAAATGTCCTGAAAAATTTTCCTATAACAGAATTGCCCATTATGAAGGATGAGTTGCTCTGATTTCCGTTGAATGCCCTATAACGACCGATGCTTTTCAATATTTCATCCCCCTTTCCCTTAAATAAAAGATCATTACCGAATTTTCCCCCTATGACTTCCCCTATGAAATTCAATATTCTGCCTGATTTGATGGAATCTATTACAGAACCACTTTCATCTGACTCCCGATTGAGCACCAGGTTTATTTTCATCCCATTTTCTGTTGATTCCAGTTGCAGGATGAAACACTCCTCCCCATTCACCTCCTCCGGATAAGCTCCTATCTGCCTGAGCTGGCTCATGTTCTGACCCTTCAGGGGATACCATCTTTCATTCACTGTTTTGTTAATTATTTGATCATAATTTCTATCTATCAAATCTTGTGTTTTCATTGTGGATCAGGTTTCTCCAAGCTCATCCAGAAGAATGAATTCCTCTGCAATGTAAAGAAGTACGGAAGGTCTCCTATATCTGGAAATCTGGACAGACTGAGCATTTCCCTCACATGCCATCCAGAGTATTTTCTAAGATCCATAGTAACGTATGATGGTTTTCTGGCCAAATTGTAAACGCACAGTATGGTTTCACCCTCATAATATCGGAGGAAAGCAAGAATTTCCTTCTGATCAGCGTGTATGAACTCAATGGTCCCCCTTCCAAATATGGCTGCACTCTTCTTCCTCGTGATGATTAATTTACGGAGCCAGTTGAGGAAAGATGTGGGCAATCTTGACATGGATTCCACATTATTCACCTCATAGTGGTAATTCGAGTTTATGATTACCGGTGCGAACAGCTGTTCAGGATCTACCCTCGAGAAACCTGCGTTTCTATCGTAAGACCATTGCATGGGTGTTCTAACACCATTTCTGTCCCCAAGGTATATATTGTCACCCATGTTTATTTCATCACCATAATACATAATAGGAGATCCTGGGAGCGACATTATCAAGGCATGAAGAAATTCCAGCACATACCTGTCATTATCCACGAGGGGTGCGAGCCGCCTCCTTATTCCCAGGTTAAGACGCATTTTTGGAACCTTTGCATATTCCTGGTACATGATATCCCTTTCCTCATCAGTAACCATCTCCAGTGTCAGTTCGTCGTGGTTCCTCAGGAACAACCCCCATGAGCATTTATCAGGCACAGGTATGGTTTTCGAGATTATGTTCTCTATGGGGAACGAATCCTCCTTTACAAGGGAAATAAAAATTCTTGGCATAAGGGGGAAATTGAAATTCATCTGGAATTCATCCTCATTGCCAAAGTATTTTTTTGCGTCATCGGGCCACTGATTGGCCTCTGCCAGTAGTATTTTATTGGGAAATTCTGCATCTATCATCCTCCTGATTTCTCTGAAATATTCATGGGTCTCCGGAAGGTTCTCACATGATGTGCCTTCCCTTTCAAAAAGGTATGGAACGGCATCACACCTGAACCCATCAAGACCTCTGTTCAACCAGAACCTGATTACATTTTTCATCTCCTCCCTCACTTCCGGATTGTCATAATTGAGATCTGGCTGGTGGCTGAAAAATCTATGCCAGTAATATTGTCCTGTTTGTGGGTCAAGGGTCCAGTTCGATCTTTCAGTGTCAATAAATATAATTCTAACCCCCTCATATTTATCCGGAGTGTCAGACCATACAAACCAGTCCCTTTTCCTGTTTGTTCTGTCCGTTCTTGCCTCCTGGAACCATTTATTCTGATCCGATACATGATTTAGAACAAGATCGGCTATTACCCTGAGTCCCAGACGGTGAGCCTCAGTAATGAAATTATCAAAATCCCTTATGGTCCCATATTCTGGCAGGATTGAATAGTAGTCTCTGATATCATATCCGTCATCCCTCAGGGGTGAATCATAAAATGGCATAAGCCAGATACAATCAACACCTAGACTTTTTATATATTCGAGCTTTTGCATAATCCCGGGAAAATCTCCTATTCCATCACCGTTGGAATCATAGAAAGATCTCACGGGAACCTCATAGAATATGGCATCCTTATACCACAGATTTTCCTGGTTTTCATTGATCATTTTGAAACCCTCTTGAGAATATGGACGGGTTTGAATTCTGGTGTGAGTCGCACATAATTCTGCCCATCAACCCATGAATAACTCTCCTGATTATATATATCCATAACATTTATTCTGCTGTAACCCTTCCATTCCTCCGGCATGTCAACCATGGCCTCCTGAACTTCAAAGGGGTTGAGATTGGCTATTATGAGTATTTTATCCCGGTCAAATCCCCTTGTATATGCCATGATCGATGGGTTATTTGTTCTGAGGAATTCCAGGTTTCCCCTTTCCTTCAAGACCCTGTTGCCGGAACGAATGGCATTTAACCTAGTTATCTCCTCCCTGATATTTATTGGGTCTTCAAAGTCCCTTTTCTTGATTTCATACTTTTCAGAATCGAGATACTCTTCCCTTCCTGGAATAGGAGTATCTTCACAGATCTCATAACCACTGTAAATCCCCCATGATGACGATAGGGTCGCAGCAAGTATGGCCCTTATGATGAATTGCGGTCTGCCACCGGATTGAAGTGTGTGTGACAGTATATCAGGGGTATTGGTGAATAAAACTGGAGTGAAAAAAGAATTTATTTCAGAGCTGTTCAGTCGCTGAAAATAATCTCGTATCTCCCAGTCAAGGTTTTTCCATGTGAAGTAACTGTACGATAACTGGAACCCCACCTTACTGAGGCGATACATGAGATTCTCAGTGGTGAATGATTCACTGAGAAACACCGTGTCCGGATACTTTTGCCTGACAGACTCCAGCAGCCATTCCCAAAAACCTATGGGCTTGGTATGCGGATTATCCACCCTGAATATCCTTATGCCCACGGAAGCCCAATAAAGGACCACTTTCTTCAGTTCTTCCCACAGGGCCATCCTGTTTTCTGAATAGAAGTTCAGTGGATAGATATCAAAATATTTCTTTGGCGGGTTTTCAGCATATCTTATGGTGCCATCAGACCTCCTATAGAACCATTCGGGATGTTCCTTAACATAGGGATGATCCGGTGAGCACTGGAAAGCAAGGTCCATTGCTATTTCCATGTTTCTTGATCTTGCTTCACTGATCAGGAATTTAAAGTCTTCCAGTGTTCCCAGTTCTGGTTCTATGGACATGAACCCTCCCTTATCACTGCCAATGGCCCATGGACTTCCGGGATCCCCCTTTTTATTGGGTATTACGCCATTTTTTCCCCTTCTGTTTGTCTTTCCTATGGGGTGTATGGGAGGTATATAAACAACATCGAAACCCATTCCCTTCATATAGTCAAGCCTACTGGCAAAATCTCTCAGTGTTCCCCTTGTCTTTCCCTCCGGTGGCTGGGATCTTGGAAATGCCTCATACCATGCCATGGATAATTCATCTCCAAGTACTTCCACCCTGTAAGGACCCACTTTTGCACGGGAATACTTTTCGTCATACCTGTCCAGTAATTTTGAGAATTTCTCCGGGATTAGAGCAAGATCTTCCCTGGATGGATTTGCTGAATTCAGTATTCGCCACATCTCCCTGAATCCTCTCCTGTTTTTTCCCCTGGCTTTATTTTCCATCCTTGCCACTCTTTCCTTCAATTCCAGCAGATCACTGCTTATATTTTCCCCTGCCTCTATCCAGGCCAGAATCCCTCTTATGATTGTTGTTGTCCTGTCAACCCATGCCTCTATGGAAAACGTATAGTTCCCCTTGGATTGCATAAGTACTGTTGTTCTGAAAACATCTTCCTGACCAGTATTTTTCATCTCTTTCTCCTCAATCCTTTTTCCCCTTTCATTCTTCAGGATAACTTTTGCTCTCAGGAACTGGTGTGAGTTTGCATATATTACCGCCTCCACAGGCATAAAATCACCTGATCTGGCCCTGGCCGACCTCTTACCCGAATCCACTACTGGTGCAACTTTTTCAATGTATGTATCTTCATATTTCATTTTTTTCCCCTCTTTCTAAAATCAGGCATCCCAGTGGCGGTAGTGTCAATTCCGCAGAGTGATCCAGGTTGTGCCACCATTTATGGGTAGCCTGCACTTTCCCGTTATTTCCAACACCTGATCCGCCGTAATACTGGGAATCTGAGTTGAATATTTCCATCCATTCACCAGATCCCGGTAAACCTATCCTATAACCGTATCTGACCACTGGGGTGCAATTAAAGACGAAAACAAGAAAATGATCTGATTCAAGGTCTCTCCTCATGAATGAAAATATGCTGTTTTCCCTGTCTAAATAATCGATCCACTGGAAAGAACTACCGTTAAAGTCTTCCCTCCCAAGAAAAGTTCTGGTTTTATAGATTTTATTGAGATCCCTGATGGTTTCCCTCACACCCAGCATAAACTCATCTGTTATTGGGGAGTTCAACAGGCCCCTGGAAAAGTTCCATTCTTCTGCAGTGGCAAATTCGTCCCCCATAAACATCATCTTTTTTCCCGGAAAGGCAAACATGTATGAATAAAGTAATCTCATGTTTGCAAATTTTTGCCACCTGTCTCCCGGCATTTTTTGGAGAATAGACCCCTTTCCATATACAACTTCATCATGGGATAGGGGTAGGATAAATCTTTCAGAAAATGAGTACCAGAAGGAGAATGTGATCCTATCCTGATGATATTTTCTGTGTACGGGATCATAGGAGAAATATTCCAGTGTGTCATGCATCCATCCCATGTTCCACTTCATGTCAAATCCTAGTCCGCCGGACTCTTCCCTTGCTGTTACACCGGGCCATGAAGTGGATTCTTCTGCAATCATGACCGCACCCGGATAGGATCGATGTATGTGTCTGTTCAGTTCCCTGAAGAATGCTATGGATTCAAGATTTTCCCTTCCGCCATATATATTGGGCTCCCACTCACCGTTCTTCCTGGAGTAATCAAGGTAAAGCATTGATGAGACAGCGTCTATCCTGATTCCATCAATGTGATATTCCTTTATCCAGAAAGATGCATTTGAAATGAGAAAATTGATTACGTGTGGTCTTCCAACATCAAATGTATATGTTCCCCAATCCGGTTGTTCCCTTCGTTTTGGGTTTTCATATTCATAAAGATGAGTGCCGTCATACATTCCCAACCCATAGTAATCCTTGGGAAAGTGAGCCGGGACCCAGTCGAGAAATACGCCTATATTGTTTTCATGCAGGGAGTTTACGAGGTGCTTGAACCCCTCAGGATTGCCATGACGGGAAGTTGGAGAATAATAGTTAACTACCTGATATCCCCAGGAGTCATCAAGGGGGTGTTCCATAACTGGAAGGAACTCCACATGGGTGAACCCGTTTTCTTTCAGGTATGGAATAAGCTTATCCTCAATTTCCAGATAGGATGCGTACATTGACTCGTCCTCCCTTATCCATGATCCCAGATGCATTTCATACACAGAAATGGGTTTCTGAAGTTCGTTGACAGCGAATCTTTCCCTCGTCCAGGTATTATCCGTCCATTTGAAACGATCCCTGTATGCAAGGGAGCCTGTTTTCGGCCTTAACTCAGTCTTAAAGGCATAGGGATCACTCTTTTCCAGTATCTCACCAGTTCCTGTCCTTATGGCAAATTTATAGATCTCATCCTCCTTTATGTCCGGTATGAAAAGAGACCATATACCTGAGTTTTCAACGTTTAGCATGGGGTGACTTCCCGTTGTCCAGTGATTAAAATTGCCCATGACAGAGACGCATCTTGCATTTGGAGCGTATACCGTAAAGTTCATTCCATGACATTCTGGGAACCTCACAAAGTGAGCCCCCATGAATTCGAATGCCCTGTAATTTTTCCCGGAAGTGTATGAAGAGATATCCTCATTCTTGATTACTGGATCAAAAAAATATGGATTGTGTTTCCGATTCACATACCCGGATTCATCCTGGTAACACACTAAAATATTCCTTGTGTTCCAGTTTTTATTTGCTGCAAATTTGAAAACTTTATCCCTCTGTTCCTCCGGTGTTTTTTTAATATCGTCATATTCTATCCATGCCTCCTCTGCCAGGGGAAGATAGGTATAAAAGTTTATTTCATTGCCCTGGTTGAACGATCTTAATAGATCGAAGGCTTCATAGAGATTAAAGTCCCTCATTGCGGACAATTTATTTTTAGTAACTGCAGGATTCATATAACTTCCCCCAGGGAAACCCCATGGGAAAGTGTGGGATAGAATTGGGCAGTGAATCTCACTCCTTTACCGTATTTTACCAGTTTGACCTTTTTCGTGCTTATGTCCATCTTTTTTTCGCCTCTCTTTTTTTTTGGAAAAATATCCGCAGAAACCACGAGTAGATTCTTTCGACCCACCGTCCAGACTGCGTTGCCCTGTGCGTCCACATCGGGGTTGTTAGAGGGTGTTTTTAAGCTCGGCTCACTGAGAGTTTCCTCTCTGTTTAAAGACTTCATTATCCCATTGTGGGACGAGTTACAGTTGCTACGGACTTGTGGAGCATCCGTAGGTGTGAATGTATTTCTCCAATCTAACTTCTGCTTTTCTTTCATGTTCTTCTCCATGTTATTAAAGCCCCCTGATCAACTCTTGCGCTGCCCCTCGCGAGGCAAGACCCCTGTGTCAGGGGTAGTTGACTTTTTTCACTTTTAGGTTATGGATAATATAACGGTTCTTTATATATGATTTTTCCAAAAATATAATATATGATCGCCATTCTTTGGCCCGATTGAGAATTATCCAGGAGAGTTTAGGTGAAATGAACATTAAGGGAAGGGAACTGAAGACAAAAAGTCTGCCTTTGAATACCATCCATTGCATTATTCCAGGTTCACTGATATTAATTTGGTATCTACCCCGGCATATTAAGGAAAAGCGGAAGGGTCGACACCATGTTACCATTTAATGATCTGAACATATTTCCATACTTCTTTGTCAAAGAAAAATTACAATAATCATAAATAATCCCCATAAATGTCTAAGAATGACTGAAAATAATCCGAATGAATCAAATTACATACCGAAGGGAAAGATCAGAATAAATACTCCTCCTCCACCCATTCAAACAGCTCCTCAGGCCTCTACAAAGTATAAGGGGGTAAAACATACAATTATGGTCATGAGCGGGAAAGGAGGAGTTGGAAAGAGTACCTTTTCTGTAAACATTGCAGTCACCCTGGCCAGAAAATATCGTGTGGGACTTATAGATGCAGATATTAACGGACCTGACGATCCCAAACTTCTTGGTGTTTCAAAGGAAAAATTATACACTTCTGAGGGGGGCATCATACCTATTGACACCCCCTATGGAGTTAGGGTCGTATCCATGGCTTTTCTTCTTCCAGATGAGAAAACTGCCGTAATCTGGAGGGGTTCCCTGAGACATAAAGCGGTACAGCAATTTCTTGAGGATACAATATGGGATGATGTGGATTATGGTATACTGGATTTCCCACCGGGAACCGGGGACGAGGCTCTCACTGTTTCTCAGCTGATCCCTCAGACAGAAGGAGTTGTTATTGTCGTGACACCACAGGAACTGGCCCTCCTGGATGCAAAAAAGGCCATAAATTTCGCAGAACAAATGCATATTAAGGTTATTGGAATAGTTGAGAATATGAGTGGCTTTGCCTGCCCCCATTGTGGTACCATTACGGACATATTCAAGTCTGGAGGGGCGGAGTCCCTAGCCAGGGAACTTAACATACCTTTCCTTGGCAAGATCCCTATCTTTCCTGAAATTGTTCAGAACGGTGATACAGGAATTCCAGCTGTAACTGTTTCTAAGGAAATTGAAAAAATCTATAACAACATAGCTGAAGCTATGATAGAGCAAATTGAAACAAGAAATAAACAGAATCCTTCATAAATTTTATTTTTCTAAAATTTGAAAAAGTCTGAAAACAACAAATAAAAAGTGAAATTATCCATTGTATAATGTATCTATCCAAAAAAACTAATTTAAGTAACCGTCTCAGGTATCAATACCTGGGACAGAATTAGGTTAAATAGGCACTTGGCATGATTCAACCAGTTAATGCTCTTTAGCATGGATTGTGCATTCGACCTGTTAGTGACTGTGGACTGAATATCTCGGCGAACCTTGATACTTACATCCCAGTTCTATCAATCTCATCTTTTATGAGAGGTCTCAGACGATGTCTCTTTTCAGGGTCGGCTTCAAGCTTAGATGCCTTCAGCTTTTATCCGTGTATGGCGTGGCTACCCGACAATGCCCTGCCGGACAATCGGTAAACCAGAAGCCACGAACCCCCGTTCCTCTCGTACTAAAGGCTCCTTCCCTTCAGACATCGAACACTCCCACAGAGAAGCAACCCTACTGTCTCGCGACGTAGTGAACCCATCTCAGGATCCCTTTTAATGGGCGAACAGCCCCACCCTTGGCACCTTGTTCAGCACCAGGATAGGAACAGACGACATCGAAGTAGCAAACCCTCGGGTCGATGTGAACTCTTGCCGAGGACAACTCAGTTATCCCTGGGGTAACTTCTCTCTTATCACCCGCCCCCACAAAAGGGGACAGGGTGGTTCGTTAGACCCTGCTTTCGCATCCGCGTTGCTTATTGGGCACAACACGGTCAAGCTGGCTTTTGCTCTTACACTCCACGGAGGATTTCTGACCCTCCTGAGCCAACCTTTGGGGGCCCCTGTTAACTTTTCAGGGGCGTGGCGCCCCACCCAAACTGCCCACCAATAGTTGTCCCTCCTTTCAGAGGTTAGTAACGCAATCCACAAAGGGAAGTGTTTCATTGTTGCCTCCACTCAGGCCAAAACCTGAGCATCGACGGCTCCTTCCTACGCTACGCAATGTAGATCGTATTACAGCAACAGGCTGCAGTAAAGCTCCACGGGGACTTCGCTTTCACGTGGGAGAGACTGGATTGTGCACCAGTGCATCAATTTCACGGGGCTGAACGCGGGGACAGTGGGACTCTCGTTGAACCTTCATGCAAGCCGCCAATTAAGCGGCTAGGTATTACGCTACCTTAAGAGGGTCATAGTTACCCCCGCCGTTTATCGGCCCTTCTTTCCCTTGAACGGGACTTTCAGGTACCGACACTGGGCAGGTTTCGACCGCTATACACATCCTTTCGAACTAGCAGCGGCCTGTGTTTTTGGTAAACAGTCGGGGTCCCCTTGCCACTGCGACCTGTTCCCTCTCGGAACAGGCACTCCTTCTACCGAAGATACGGAGCTATTTGGCCGAGTTCCCTCGCGTCCATTATTCCCAAACGCCTTGGACTTCTCATCCAGGGGCACCTGTGTCGGTTCTTGGTACGAACATGAACTTGACCCATTAAAGGTTTTCACAGGATCCAAGAATAAAAAGAATTCCCAAACGGGAACTGCTAACCTTTCGCAAACTTTACGTCATTACAACTCTCCATTCACTTATGGTTAGAAATACACAGGCTAGTGTACTCTCCCTATCTCGAACCTACATTAATGGCAAAACATTCATGGTGACGGAATATTAACCGTCTTCCCATTCGGTCATCTCCTGTTAGGAATAACCTTAGGATCGACTAACCCTCGGCTGACGAACATTGCCAAGGAACCCTTAGCCCTTTCGGCGGAATTGATTCTCACAATTCTTATCTGCTACTTTTACCAAGATCCGCGATGCCATTCGGTCCACCCCTCCTCTCGAAGAAGCTTCCGCCCAAATGGCACGCCCCCCTACCAGATCACCTTTCGGTGCTCGAAGGTCTCGGTAACTAACTTTAGCCCCTTCCATCTTCGAGGCAAATAGCCTCGGTGAGTGAGCTGTTACGCACTCTTTGAAGGATGGCTGCTTCTAAGCCTACCTCCACACTGTCTTAGGCCATTAACCTCTTTAATTTGCACTTAGTTAGTTTTAGGGACCTTAACCCTCGTCTAGGATGTTCCCTTCACGGGTACAGAGCTTATCCCTGTACCCTAGCACCCAGCTTCTACGATTTGGACAAGTTCGGAGTTCGATAAGTCGACGCTGATTTTCATCAGCTAACCAACTATTCGGTCGCTCTACCTCGCCCAACATCTCTGCTGAGGTCTACCTGCGGGTAGTATCGGGGGGAACCCGCTATTACCGGCCTAGATTGGCCTTTGACCCCTACACCCAAGTCATCTGAACGATTTGCACATCAGAACCAGTTGGGTCCTCCACCAAGTTTTCACTTAGCTTCAACCTACTCAGGTGTAGATCGACCGGATTCGGGTCTTCCTCAAGTGACTGACGCATTTATTACGTTACACCTCCATTGCTGTGCGTGTAATTGCTTTCGCTACGGCTACCTCTCATAAGAGTTAACCTCGCCACTCAACAAAACTCCCTGGCCCGTTCTTCAACACGGATAATAGAACGCCGCTCACTTCGTGTTAGGAAGATCACCGCTTTAGCGCCCTATAAGTTTATCACTGTCTGGTTTCAGGTACTTTTCACTACCCTTCCGGGTTGCTTTTCAGTTTTCCCTCACGGTACTTGTACGCTATCGGACTTGAGAAGTATTTAAGGTTGGATGTTGATGCCACCCATCTTCCCGCGCGAATAACGACGCACGGTACTCCGGAACTTCTTCCTCATAACCTTTATACTTACTCTTACAGGACTATCACCTTCTTTGGTTGACCTTTCCAGGCCATTCTGATTCGTATACTAGATGTTGGGAAGAGTCCATACACCACAACTTTTCCTTTTCTTCAAAGGAAAATTCGGTTTGCCTTATACCGCTTTCGATCGCCTTTAGTAACGGTATCTCAATTGATTTCTTTTCCTTCAGGTACTAAGA
>JAJYRA010000089.1 GCA_021794355.1 Thermoplasmata archaeon
GAGAGGCAGCAAATGCCTACATCCGATTGATATCTACTGGAAAAGTTATGAGTGATAACGATTTAATGATCTATGGAGTGTGCATCGCTAACAGCGAAATGCTGCTAACCCAAGACAAGGCATTTGAAAATCTGCATAGTGAATTCGTGAGAATTCTCAAATAGTTTACTGATCACTATTAACCCTGGTATTACGGTTTCAGATTAATCCCCAAGCTATCCAGTTTCCTGGAAATCTAATTCCTGCAGATTTATAATATAATGCTAATTCACCCTCATGAAAAACTTCATGCTCAGTAAGGAACCCTATTACCTGCAAAGGGCTGATTTTCTGGTGGCTTTCACCGAGATATTTTATCGATGGAGTACAATCTATCCACTTATCAAGAACCTTTCGACCGCCGTATGTTGAAACTATTCTACAGATCTCTGCTAAAACACTCTTCAACCCTTCCAGAAGTTCCTGCTTATTGCTTTCAAGTGAATGGTCTATATCTCTACGGTAGAAGTCAAGGGTACCTGAACGCAAAGCATCAAGGTAGCACTTTCTTATGTCTAATATGTGCCTAAATTGTTTACCGAATGTGCCTGCATTCTTTATGGGGGTTACTTTAAGAAATTCGGAATCAATAGACTCTAGCGAGTTGGTGATTAAATTGCCATGAAATTTTAAAGTTTCAATCATATCTGAGAGAACTGGCAAATCCATAACATAACATTAAAGTTTAAAATAAAACATTTACGCAAGAATTGATTTGGACAACAATAGATCGTTTAACTATCAACAGGTTGCTAGAAGCCTATTAATTATGTGGATACCGTGGATTGCTTTACCCTAAAGATCTTTTTAAGATTATTTATGCCATTAATTTATGTTAAGCTTGGATCATATAAATTGCATTATAAATGGTTGAGTTTAGATTGTTGTGGGAACTTGACCGATTGGTATTCGGGTTTTATATCGGGAGTGCAAGAAGCGTTTCGGGATTTATCACGTGGAAGATTAGTAAAACTGGGAGAATTATATAATTTAAAGTAAGAAAATATGAAAACTGAATCTTATGTCCCCTACCGCCATATCTTAGAAAAAGAAATGAAAGAAGCGTTACTCGGATTCGGAATGCCTGAACAAGATCTGACAAATTCCTGGTTGAGCCACTCCCTGAATGGACACCATATTCTGAGGTTATAGATGTTCGCCAATCACTGATAGGATTATGGGGCTCTCTTCAACATTGGATGGATATATAAGTAATCTAATCTGTTCACTCTTCCAAAAGGTCTTGGTGGTATGGGTTTTCCAGCAACAACGAATATCCTTATGCCCATGTGTTCGGAATCTTGGTTTCGAAGGATCGCTTAAATGCTGTCGTAATCTTATTGCTTATGGCTTCCGCAACCGCGTTGTTCAGATCAGGTATTATCATAGTGTTGATCATATCATTGAAATATCTCTTCAATCTGAAATCCTTCCTATATATACAGAACCTTGTCGTCGATTGATCAATCTTCACCTCCTTGACATTTCATGGTTTCACAAGACTCAGCGTTTTAGGGAATAATTCACTATCAAGCATAAAAATATATGAATCAGCTATTTATATACCCACTGGAAGTTAATTAGATCCGTTTTCATAGATAATGCAAAAAATTTAATCAAACCAGATCTACAAGAATTTTTATGGATATTCTATTATAGGATAGGCTTTTAGTCATTGTCTTCCTAACTATATTATGAAGGCACAACTTATTATCCTGCAGGGAGGGGAGGATGTGGGCAAACGAACAAATGAGATCCTATTCAAGAATGTGGTAAATCTTTCTGTGACCAAGAATATTCTGGTTATTCCATGGACCTCAAAGACTCTGGAAAAGGAAATGGAATATAGAACAATATTTAACAATTATTTCACCCATAGTGGTTTCCAGGATGTACTATTTCTTGAAACAGACGACAGCAATTTAGAAATAACTCGAAAAATCACCTCTGTCGATGTTATCTATCTACCCGTGGGAGATCCGGATATTTTGTATAGAGAAATCAAAAAAAGATCATTGCAGAATAGGCTCCATGACTTTAAAGGTATTTTAATCGGTAATTCGGCCGGTGCTATTGTACTGTCAAAAGGAAGTGTGGATCCGCATGAAGGAAAGTTCTTTTCTGGTTTTGGATTGGCTAAATTCTTTATCACAGTTCATTTTAACCTCGATCAGGAATCTACAACTGAGAAACTTGAAGGACCTGTAATCAATATCCCGGAGGATATGTGGATAGAAACTTCAGGCCAAGATTAAATTATGAGGGTATTTTATCAATAACTATTGAGACAGCATGATTAACTATTCGCCAATTTTCCTGCTTCCAAAGAACATAACAAGAAAACGTCAAGGACAAACTGATTGGAATTCCTATTAAAATTTCAATGGAATACTTTTCAGTCGTATTTCATCTTTTGTAGACATCGCTTCTGTGACCAACTTTTAATATTAGAACAGTTAACGTCTGACTCTGAATGTCAATAATCACTCTGAAGTCGCCGATCCTAAGTCTGTAATATGGGTAACTGACGAGTTTCTCAACGTATCTTTCTGGATTTTGACGCAACTGATCGACCTTCTCATATATCCTCTTGGCGATCGACCTATCGAGTTTTTCCATCTGCTTGGCCGCCTTGAGGGACCAGACGATCGTATAGTCCATCAGAGACCGAGATCCTTCTTCAGCTGCTCATGTGTGACAAATTTTCCAGATGCTATTTCCTTTCTAGCCTCTTCAATCTCAGCCTTTGTCTCATCATTAAGTTCGCTCAAATCTTCAATCAATCTCTCAATTACCTCTTCATAAGTCTCTCTTTGGTGTAATTTCATGGATTGCAACCTCTTCTTTGTCTCTTCCTTTACCTGTATTGTTGAGATAGTCATATTTGTCTATAGTGAACTATATTATAAAGTTTTATTTTATCGAGTGCTGTACGTTTTAGATCTGCCAAAGATTATTGCCTAGAAATTTAACAAGGCTATGGAGTCCAGAAGGAGAAGGAATAATTATTGTAGGAGAATGAGAATAAATGTAACTTAAAACGTAAAATTTTTTGTTCAACAACCTCCGTACAGGATCAATATAAAGGAGCTCTATAATCATTATGAAAGACCATTGAAAGAAAAGCTTTCTTCTTAACTAATAGGTAAAGCAAAACAAGCTAATACATCTTATACCTTATATCTCAGGTTATGTATTTAATTTGTTACATATGATATATTATTATCTATAAAAATTAGGTGAGAAAAATGTCTGAAAAAGGATTAGCAATTGTTATATCAACGGGAACTGAGGAAAAGATGGTAATGCTGGGAGTATTGACTCAGACGGCAGTCAATCTTGAGATGCCTCTTAGAATATTTGTCACAGGCACCGCATTGAAACTCTTCCTTAAGGATGGATATAAGAAAGAACCTGTCTCGCCTGAAGGGTTTCCAGAATTCATGAAGGAACTCCGTGATGGACTGGCAAGAGTCAAATTTGAAGGCTGGCATGAGCTTCTAAAGAATGCGGTTAAGGAAGGAGGCGTTAAAGTATATGCATGCTCACTTATGTCAAGTGCTTTAAACAAACATAAGGAAGATTTTGATCCGATGATTGAAGATATTGTAGGAGCTACAAATTTCATGATTCAATCTGCGGAAAGCCAGATAATCGTATTGTAAGGTGATAAAAATGAGAACAATGAATGTTGATAGCAGGGGAACAGCCTGCCCGGGGCCAATAACCGATTTAATCAGAGCCTACAAAAAGGCTGAAAATGGAGATATAATAGTGCTTATAGCAAACGATCCAGGAGCAGTTCCTGACTCTAAGGCCTGGTGTG
>JAJYRA010000026.1 GCA_021794355.1 Thermoplasmata archaeon
ATTAAAAGAGGTGTGTTCAGATCTGCAAAGGGAATACTGATACATGGAGATCTCAATGCAGTATACAACATAATAAAAAAAGCAATCCCTGAAGCGTTTGTGAACGGGATAGAGGGTATTGGGTTGTATCCACGAAGTTTAAGCATCAAACAGATGATAACTTCCAAAGGTTTATGTTAACATGGTTAACAGAAATCACAACCTAATGGCAGATCACAGACTTCTGGAAACGCTTGCACAGAACATAATAAAATGGAGGGACCCCCAGAATTTTGATATCGTGAAAGAAAGAAGCCCGCTATTTTTTAAATTGCTCGTTGAACACAACAACACAGAAGAGGTGTCCATATTTCCAAACTGGAAAAACATTGATCCCGTACAGAATAGGGATACAGTATCTCAATCGAAAAGCATTATTGAGAGCTTTGGTATAAGGAGATACGAGAGGATTACAGGTGTTTCAGCAGAATTCCTTAATTACATTTTCCATTAAAATCAATGGGATTTTTCACCTTCTGCCCATTGGTTATTTCCTCCTTTTGTTGATATAACCATATGCCTATCTGGCAATATTATAAATATGAAGATTAAATTCTAAAGGGTCTGTATGAAGCCTCTGGAAGTTGAAAGACCATGGATCACAAAAAAAATGGGAATCAAGCTCTTTGCCCTGATAATAGTAGTTTTTATGGGAACCTTTGGTTTGCTTTCCGTGTTCGGATTCTATTGGGGTGGTACCGTCAACGTTCAGCAGGTGAATGTTAGTTTTTCTGACAGTAAGATAGCAACCTATTCCTATGCCTATGGTAAAGAAACCCAAGGTACCCATAGCACATTTTTGATGGAACTCTATTTGAAAGAGGGCATATCCCCGAGTAGCTTTAAAATTTGTGAAGTCAGTTCCCTTACATCTGATTTCAAGGCAACCCTAAAAAGTGGTAATTACGTTTATTCAGGAAATGCCATGGAAATTCCTGTTATCATAGAAACACCCGGTAATAACTACGCTGGATCTATTTCCATTGAGGTTATAACATAATGAGGAAAGGTATCTATCTTGAATACTGGATCATTCAATGAACCCTCCAGAGTAATGGAGTTCGTATATTATATCCTCACCATGTTCAATGGTTTCATAACCTATAAATTGGGCTATGTCGCCATCCGTGGAATTCTTGTAAATAAATCGGCTATTGGAAAAAAATTCATTTCCCCTAAGGGGCAAATCTTCCGGCATTTTTTTCAAAGCTTCTCTTAAGAAATCATACACCTCCTTTGTGCTGAAATTGTCGTCAATCAGTCCACCGGAGTATACCATGCCCCACTGGGGAATTTCCTTTTCAAATAACAGTTCCTGCCCAAGAAAGAAGAGAGATCCTGAATAAATATCCAGATATTTCAGATTCCCTTCTGAAAATGAGAATTCTTTTGTCCCCCTTATTCTCCCCGGTGCATATGCAATCCCGGAAGAATAGGCTTTTTTCTTCGCATTGTAAAGAAATTCTGCAAAATCGTCACCATCCATGAAGGACTGATACTAAATTAACAAATAAGATTTTCAACTGACCATTGGTGAACTTCCTGCTATTTCTATTTATATCTCCAATTGACTCGCCCAATACCCAGGGAATCCCCGTGGTTCGCTTTTGGTGTTATTCACTGTGATGCGATATTTTGAAGTTCGTTGAGAAGTTCTTTTTCCACATGATCTGACCATGCAATTTCTGGAATGTCTATTACAATGAAAATTTCTGAAAGCAGAAGAACTTCTACAGCGGTAACTGCTATATCTCCCAGCAACCTCCCAACACCCACATCAACCTTAACCTGTGCACCATCGGAAGTAAAAACGAATGTTAGCGCCCTATCGGCAGCAATCAATCCCCTCAGGATACCAAACTTCTGTGCCTGAAGTACTGCTTTATCCTGCTGAACGTTACTCTGAACCTTCCATCCATTGTTTATAAGGTAATTTGAGAATCCCTTTACGATGTCTTCAAGACTCTTTGTTGTTGGAATGATTCTTTCTTTTTTGAAAATTTGCATGATTTTCAAATCAAAACATTATATATGAAATCTTTGAAAATAATTGATACTGATCAATGTTATATATATATGGTCGTCCATACTACATGGAAGGGGATTTGAATTTTGAAATTAGACAATAAAATTAGTTTCGAGGAGTGGGAAAGACTATTTATCACAGGAAAAACAAAAGCTGTCTATCTGTCACTCCTGACATTCATTATCTACGCCATAACAATATTGTATTCAAGAACATCACTTTTTTATTTCATTGTTGCTGAAGTGGGTGCATTTGCCTCCTTCGGGGTTCTGGTGGATTTAGTTTCCCACCTGTTCAATGATGGATGGAACTCGGAAATGAGTCAGAAGGAGTGGAAACGGAGATTCTTAAGTGGAAGAACACATGATTCCTACGGAATCATAATTCAGATAGGATGTTCTCTTGTGGATATCTGGAGATATCCCATTGCCATTGTGAGTTTATTCTTTCTATTACCTGAATTGTATATGGTATACACTCACAGGTTCCATCACTGATATAGGTAGATATTAGCTTATTTTCAAAGGTTGAGTCACACAATTCACCATGTTTCAATCTTCCCTCTTATTACATCGTGCTACATTACCGGAATTGAGAGTATAGAATTATTATCTATGGATGCGGCTGCATGGAGCTTTTAACGCTCTCTTTATAAATATCTTCCATTTTGTACAACGATGATGAGAAATCATACAACTCACTCTTTTCAACTGGAACAGCTAATGGAAATTGGTGGAATAAAATATATACCGGACTTTCCTATGAAGCAAAAATGGAGAGTTTAAATTTTGAAACTATGGATGCCAGTGTCAGAAGTTACGCCGGGAATGAAACTGAAAAGGTAAAGAAAACGCTTCAGCCCTATTATGAAAGATTAAAGGAAGAACTCAGACCTTATGTATATCAGAAATTGATTAAATTTGTAAAAATAACAAAAACAATGGAAATTTTTGTGACTGTGGAAAACGGTAAGAAGCTTCTCATAGTGAATGGGGAAGTCATATTCTCAACAGATGGTATTATTGTATGGATAAAGGTGGAAGAAAATGATGATAAGGTAGCCTTCTTTGAGACCTCTGGTTCTGATTATGGGACGGTACGAATATACAGGGGGAAAAATTCTATTTACGAAGAAAAGGGGTTTATCCACGACATTATTTTTGCAGGTGATAAATTTTATGTGGTTAAGGAGAACAGGGACGAAACTGTTAAGGAGCTTAACTCCTCAAGAAACGCCATATATCTGAACGGAGAATACGTTTTTGGAAAGCAACTGAGAGGTGGAGAGGGTGTCGGTGGGGAAACCTTTGGAGATAAGGTTATATTAACATCAGGCGATAACGCGACTTCCACTCTTTATGAAGGAAAAATAGATGATCCATCATCCTGGAAAATACTCAAGAAATATGAAACAGAAGCAAAAGTATTGGGATATAAGGATGAAAAATTGTGCATTCTCTTAAGGGAAGGCCCTGGGAAGATAAAGGTTGGAGAGACGAGTATAGAAATGAAAGAACCAGTTGAAGATGCTGTCCTTGTAAGAGATGGCCTTCTTGTAGTTCACATGAGAGATGCCAAGTCCGTACCGGTTCTGTACGATCTGGATGGAAAGAAACTGAAGGAGTTTCCGATGAATACCCCCTACGGACTTCTTACAATGGATTCTGATGGTGAAAGAGCCTTGTTGGTGATGGGCTCCTTCGGAATTACCTATTCTGAATTTTCCCTCAATGGGAGAGAAATGGAAATGAAGGAGAGCAACTTAGTATCAAATTTCAACATTCAGGAGGATCATGCGATGATGAAAGATGAGAAGATTCACTATTTTGTTTTAAAATCAAAGCAGGAAACCAGAAATACCCTTGTCTATGGATATGGTGGTTTTAATATTTCCCTTATGCCTTCATACAACAACCTTTTTGCCTATCTCGTTAACAATGGAATTGATGTGGTTGTCTGTAACCTTCCTGGGGGAGGTGAATATGGAGAGAGGTGGCATAAACTTGGGATGAGGGAGAATAAGAATAATGTCTACCTTGCTTTTCAGACAGTCATAAAGAAACTCAAGGAATCTGGGAGTAGGGTGATCTGTTATGGGGTGAGCAATGGAGGACTGCTCTCATCCTACACACTTACACAGATACCGGAAGATCTGGAGGCTGCCATTATTGGAAACCCTGTGACTGACCTGATGATGTTCCATCGATTGCTTGCAGGACAGTACTGGGTAAGCGAATATGGGAACCCCGATAATGAACAAGATGTTACATTTCTTAGAAAATACTCAGCCTTTGAAAACCTCAAGCCTGGGAAGTATCCACCATCGTTTATCTATTCGAGGATGGATGATGATCGTGTACATCCTGCCCATGCACTGAAGTTTTACAAGAGGATGAAAGATTACGGGAATGAAACTTACCTCCTTATGGGTAGCGGAGGACATCTTGGTTCTGGACTTGAGGACATGCTTTCTGAAATCTCTTACATCGGGAGCTTTATTAAGATGATATTTCAAAGAACATCTGATTAGAAAATGTTCCTGATATAGAGATTCAGTAATCCACACATAAATTTGGGATCAAGATGAAGAAATCTGAGATCTGACTTTATCTCTGAAACGTAAGGAATTGGGAACCAGGTGTGCCTAAATTAGTTTAGTTGTTATAGAATTTCTTAAGTCCGGATTAAAGAAATCTTATTTCATTACGACTGAAAATTTTCACCCCGATTGAAGCCAGATACAGCAAAGCTATTGATTGAGAAAATTCTGGGAAATTTCAACAAGCGATATGAATTCAAGGGCAAACAGTACACTTTTGATAACATCATATTTGAGAATGTTGGGATATTGGGCAAATACTTATTGGGAAAGACAGGGGAAATGAAATTCAATATCCCCAATATTAATATACAAAGAAATGTTGATAATGAAATGAGAAATAAGATCATATCAATCGATACTGAGAAACGGAAAGAGCTAAAAATTAACAAGTCAACACTATGGTATCAGCAAAAAAAGATTAAAGAAAGAAAGTTTATTAAGGTTTATAATAAGACAATGGTGAGGATTGAATGACCGAGTCAGAAAAAACAAAACAAGAATATAAAATCGATTTCGAAAGAATCAAAGAGCTTATTGACGGCTATGAGCAAAAAAGGAAATCCGGTGAAATCAAACGATACAATGAGGAGTCAACAAAGAAGGATTTCATATTGCCTTTGTTTGAGGCGTTGGGTTGGAATACGGCAAACAGGGGAAAGAAAAACGATTCAGTAAGTGCTGAGGAAACAATATCAAAAAAGCGTGTAGATTATGGATTCAGGATTAACGGAATACCTAAGTTTTTTCTCGAAGCAAAATCATTGAAAGAAGAAAACATCCAAACAAATGCAAAATACGTTACTCAAGCCATAGACTATGCATGGATGAAATCCTGTTCTTGGGCTATCCTCACTAACTTTGAGACCACAGCTGTTTATAATGCTGACTGGAAATCTGGTTATTTTGGTGGAAATCTTTTTTTTGTGTTGCATCCCAACGATTTTCTCACCGATAGCAGATTCACAAATCTTTCAAAGGTCGCCTTTGAAAATAATGAGCTTGATAAGACAGCATCAAAATACGGCAAGAAACAGGTAAAGAATCCAATAAACAAACAGCTTTTACAGGATATGATCCATTTCAGGGAAATATTATCAAAAGATATACTGAAAAATAATCAACACAAGCATTTATCACAGGACAATTTAGACGAATCCGTACAGAGGATACTTGACCGCCTTATATTCATAAGAAATGCTGAGGATAGGGGTCTTGAAGAGAACCAATTGCAGTCAAACGTTAGGCAATGGTATGCAAAGGGCAAAGGTCATCTTTTAAAGGAAATCTCAAGAATCTATGCAGATTACGATAAGAATTATAACAGCAAACTATTTGCTCACCACTTGTGCGATGACCTGTATTTAGAGAATGAAGCCCTTCAAGAGGTCATAGAGGGTCTCAATCAATCTAAGGATAACTCATACAGGTATGATTTCTCAATCATTGAATCTGATGTGTTGGGAAACATATACGAGCAGTATTTGGGAAACATCCTCAAGTCTACACCCAAGAGAGCAAGACTTGAGTCTTCAAAGACCCACCGGAAAGAACAGGGCATCTACTACACGCCCTCTTATATTGTTGACTACATCGTCAAGAACACAGTTGGTGAATACATCAAGACCCATACACCTGAGGAAATCCGTAAAGTGAGGATACTTGATCCGGCTTGTGGTTCTGGTAGTTTCCTGATAAGAGCATATAAGGAATTGGAAAACTACTGGATAAAAAATTCAGATTTTGCTCAATTGACACTTGATAGCGAGGAATTTTATTCCAAGAAAGTTGAAATTCTTAAAAACAATATTTTTGGTGTTGACCTTGACCCTAAGGCTGTGGAAATTGCTCAGTTGAATCTATTACTGCAGATATCCGAAAGGAAACAGATATTACCATTATTGCAGAACAACATAAAGAATGGAAACAGCTTGATTGACGATCCGTCTGTTTCTGTTAATGCTTTCAAGTGGGAAGAGGAATTTCCTGATATTATGAAAAAAGGAGGATTCGATATTGTGATTGGAAATCCCCCTTACGTTAGAATACAGAATCTTGATGATAAGGAAATTGAACACTTTAACGATACTTTCAAATCTGCCTTTAAGAACTATGATATTTACCTGTTATTCGTTGAAAAATCTCTTAAATTGCTGAGAGAAAACGGCAATCTCGGCTTTATAATTCCATCAAAGTTTATCAATGCCGATTACGGAATGGGTTTAAGAAACTTAATAGCAGAAACTAAAACCTTGCATAAATTCGTGGATTTTAAGGATATCCAGGTATTTGGAGATGCAACAAACTACACTTGCTTACTGTTTCTGAGGCACTCAGAAAATGAAGAATTTGACTATCTGTATCCTAAATCAAAGGAAAATTTCACTTTGCAAGAAGTTTCAAATAGTGAGATATTCCAGAAATATCGTTTACCACTTCCGATTCAAAATGAATCGTGGGTTCTATCTGATAATAATACGAGCAATCTAATGAAAAAACTCAAGGGTAACGGTCAAGGACTTGGTGCAGTTTGTGAGAATATTTTTCAGGGACTTGTTACCGGTTCAGACAACGTATACTTTGTAAAGGTAATCTCGGAAACAAAGGAAACGGCAAGAATAATGAACCTTGCCGATAACCATGAATTTACCATCGAAAGACGCATACTTAAGAAGCTGTTAAAGGGCAAAGACATCAAGAAATGGTCTGTCGAATGGAATGCTTACTATGTTGTGTATCCGTATTTGGTCAAAACAGGTAAAGCTTCTTTGATTCCACTCTCTGAGATTGAGAAAGATTATCCCCTTACCTTTGAATATTTCAAACATTACGAAAAAAAACTCAAGGGAAGGGAAAATAACCTTTTTGTGAGCGAGAAAAATTGGCATCAGTTTGGACGATTACAAAATATAGAAAAATTCGAACAGACTAAAATCATCACTCAGGTTCTTGCGTCAAGCAATACCTTTGCACTCGATAGCCAAGGTGAGTATTACTTCGTTGGTGGTGGAAATGCCGGAGGATACGGCGTTGTTATAAAGGAAGAACACAAAGATTATTACTATTACATTCTGGCTTTACTCAATTCAAAGGTTCTTGAGTTCTATCTCAAGAACATTAGCACACCTTTTAGGGGTGGTTATTTCTCTTATGGGAGACGCTTTATTGAGCAATTACCGATAAAATTTGGCAATGGTCCAGAAATAACAAAATTATCAATGTTATCAAATGAACAACAGAGTATCACTAAAGTAATATCTAAACTTAACAACACAGATGAGAAACAGCATTTAGAACGGAAATTTAAAGAAAATGAGGAAACAATAAATTCAATAATATATGAAATTTATGAACTGAAAAAATCAGAAATCAGCATAATAGAAATGGCGGGAACGTCTGGATAATATGGACATAATAAGCTTAATCATACAGTATCTTATTCAATTTGTATATGAGATCTATAACTTCATTAATAGTATTTTAGGGTTCCCTTGGATTTCCATCATTCCAAGTGAATATGTAATGTATTTGGCACCTGTTTCCCTTATAATCGCCGGTTACCTTACAAATCAACACTATATTGGGAGAATTCAAATATTTACGAATACAATCGCTTTGAATGTCCTCTTTTATTATTCTGAATCAAATTTAGCTTACTACGGTACCCTCTTTCTTTCCCTTTTTGAGTGGTACGCAAATATAGGTCTAATAATGGGAGTTATCGCGGTAATATCCTACACGGCAAATGGAAAAAGGAGCAAAACTTATTATAGAATTGCTTGGGCATACAACTCAATTCTTGTTGGATTAATTATAGTTATTTTCTATGCATACCCTTACTTCTAGACAAACTATGGTGATTTGTAAAAATTTAAACTTTATCTGGATGCTTCAAGCAATGGCTATTGACCCTCAAGTCTAAGGACGTTAAAGATGATGAGATATCGGAAAGGGGATTGCAAAGAACACAAAAGGCTATACGGTCAGGTAAAAGGGTTAATCCAAAGACAAAAACGGTTAAATTACTGATCAGATTATTTTATTCAAAATCCGCAAGTGGTTAATAATTAATATTTTGGTTTATAAATATTACTTTATATACCCAGACAGTTTTTCCCCTTATCTATATCCCCGAATAGAGAATGGGGCCGACCGGATTTGAACCGGTGACCTCCCGGTTATCAGCCGGGTGCTCAAACCATGCTAAGCTACGACCCCTTTTTTTACCTTCATTTTCCGTGAAGTAATAAAAGTTTCGAATGGAAACAACTGCTATGGAACTAATTTTTCCCTGAAACAGTTTTCTATGAATTTGATCCTTTCTATTTCCAATTTTTTAATCCTTTATAAAAAAAGATAATTTAGTATAATACGAAAAAATATAACCTCCATGGAGAGACCAGAATATGTTAAGGTAAAGCTTCCCTCAGGGGAGAAATTTAATTATCTCAATTCCCTGATTAAATCTAATTCACTACATACCGTTTGCGAGGAGGCAAGGTGCCCTAACATATCAGAGTGCTGGAGCTCCGGAACAGCAACCTTCATGATTTTGGGTAAAAACTGTTCCAGGGGCTGCAGGTTTTGCTCTGTAACCCATGGAAACATGGAACCTCTAGACCCGGAAGAACCCATAAAGGTAAAGGAATCAGTAAGGAATATGGGATTGAAATATGCTGTTATAACTTCTGTTGATAGAGATGATCTACCGGATCAGGGATCAGATCATTTTTCTGAAACAATAAAACAGGTCAAGACCCTCGGTGTAAGGGTTGAAGCTCTAATTCCAGATTTCAGGGGAGATAAAAAACTTGTGAAAAGAGTTATTGATGCAAAACCGGATGTACTGGCTCACAATATAGAGACCGTTAAGAGACTGTCCTCTGTCATAAGAGACCCGAGAGCAGGTTATGAACAATCCCTTTCAATCCTGTCCTATATAAAAGAAGAAAATCCCTATATGACAACAAAGTCTTCCATAATGCTGGGACACGGGGAAAGAGATGAGGAAGTGGAACAGGCCATCTCTGACCTCAGAAGTGTAGGTGTTGATATACTTACCATTGGACAGTATTTGAGGCCCTCCAAGAAGCAACTGGAAGTAAAGGAGTATTGTACCGCTGAAAGATACAAGATGTTTGAAGAAATGGGTTATGAATATGGATTCAAATTTGTTGCTTCAGGACCACTGGTAAGGACTTCCTATAGGGCATTTGAGGCATGGGCTTCCCAGAATATTAAGCTTAATTAAAGGTGAGAAGGTAAATGGATGAAAAAGAAAAATTAATTGAGGCATACAGGGCAATGGTTCTTTCCAGAACCCTTGACAAGAAAATAGTAATGTCACAAAGGCAGGGAAGAGTCGGGTTTTACACTCCAACCATGGGGCAGGAGGCCACTCAGATAGGCGTGTCAATGGCCCTGAAAGATGAGGACCTAATTTTTGAATACTATAGGGATGTGCCATTGATGCTCCACAGGGGTGTACAACCTGCAGCAATCATAGATCAGATAATGGGTAATTCCAGCGATAGCGAAAAGGGAAGGCAGATGCCGTCCCACTACAGCGCTAAGGAGCATAATTTCATGTCTGTTCAGAGCCCTGTAGCCACAAATCTACCTCTTGCAGTTGGGGCAGCCTATTCATTGAAATATAGAAAGAAGGATGGACTGGTTCTCACCACATTTGGTGACGGTTCCACATCGACACCAGATTTTCATGCGGCAATGAATCTTGCGGCAGATTTTGATCTTCCCGTTGTATTTCTCTGTGAGAACAATAAATGGGCCATTTCGTTTCCCGTAGAAAAACAGACACGAGCAGAGATATGGAAAAAGGCAGAAGGTTATGGAATGAGGGGAGTAAAAGTGGATGGAAATGACCTGCTTGAAATGTACAAAACAGCCAAAGAGGAATTGGAACGTGTTAGGAAAGACGGAAAACCGGTACTCATTGAAGCTGTCAGTTACAGGATGGGACCACATTCCACGTCTGATGATCCTTCAAAATACAGGTCAGATGATGTAAAGGAGGGATCTGATAAGGATCCACTGGTAATAGCCGAAAGGAAGTTGAAAATGTTAAACTATATTGATGATGGAATCATAGAAGGAATAAAAAAGGATGCAAAGGAAAACATTGACAGGATATTTGATGAGAGGGAGAAAATACCACCTCCAACCCCTGAGACCATGTTCCAGGATATCTACGAAAAGTCAAACTGGATCATTGACGAGGAAAAGGGTGAGATTCTATGAGTTCAAAAACAATGAATCTTGTACAATCCATCAATTCAACACTGGATTATATGATGGGTAAGGATGATTCCATTGTATTGCTGGGAGAAGATATAGGTATTGATGGTGGTGTTTTCAGGGTAACTGAGGGACTCCAGAAAAAGTATGGAGCAGAAAGGGTTATGGATATGCCTCTTGTGGAGCTGGGCATTGTGGGGATGGCCATAGGAATGTCAGTTTCAGGTCTGAGGGCAGTACCGGAAATACAGTTCCAAGATTTCATTTTCACGGCCTTTGATCAATTGGTTAATCAGGCAGCAAAGATAAGATACAGGAGCGGTGCACAGTACAACGTTCCGATGGTCTTAAGAACACCCTACGGAGGGGGCATCAGGGGAGGGCTCTATCACTCCCAGAGCGGGGAAGCATATTTTGCACATACCGCTGGACTCACCGTAGTTTCACCGTCCAATCCCTATGATGCCAAGGGTTTGCTTATAAAATGTCTTAGGATGAATGATCCCGTTATATTCCTTGAGCCAAAGAGGCTTTACAGGAGCCAGAAGGTGGATGTTCCGGATGAGGAATATGAAATACCCATAGGGAAAGCATCTCTTGTTCATGAAGGAGATAACTTTACATTTATAACTTATGGTTCCATGGTTCCTACGGTAATGAATACGGTCAGTAAAAATAATCTTGATGCAGACGTAATAGATCTGAGGACACTGCTGCCCTACGATGGTGAAACCATATTGAATTCAGTAAGGAAAACAGGTAAGGTAATTATAGTCCACGAGGCACCCAGGACACTTGGTATGGGCTCTGAAATATCAGCTTTTATTTCGGAAAGAGCCATAGATTATTTGCTTGGCCCCATCCTAAGGGTGACTGGACCTGACATTCCTTTCCCATACAGACTGGAAGATTATTATATGCCAAATGAGATGAGGATACTGAAAGCAGTTAACAAACTGCAACAATACAGGTGAATGAAATGTATAAATTTACGTTACCGGACATCGGAGAGGGTGTCACTGAAGGGGAAATTATAAAATGGCTTGTTAAGGAAGGAGATTCCATAAAAAAGGAACAGGACATGGTGGAGGTAATGACGGACAAAGTCAATATCAACATCCCCAGTCCCGTTGACGGAAAGGTGTCAAAGATACTTTTCAAGGAGGGACGTGTTGTAAAGGTTGGTGAGGTCATTATAGAAATAGATAATGGAGGTCCAGCCGGGCAGGATCAAACAAACTCCCGTGAGGAACAAAAACAGCCACAGGTCGCTGCCCAGAAAAATATCGAAACCGTAAAGGCGATTGAAGGTGAAAAGGGAATGGGAAATGATGAACAGAATAGAAGAATACTGGCATCCCCGACCATAAGGAGGATTGCCAAGGATCGAGGAATAGACTTGGATACCATCACCCCAACGGGTCCAAACGGAAGGGTAACCCTTGATGACCTGGATAATGCAGAACGAGCGATTAAGCAGAAAGAACATGAGCCAAAACCACCAGCAGCAAGGGAGACACAACCCGCGAGCACTGCAACTAAACCGGTGCCCCCTCCTGAAACAGAGAAACAGGCACCCATAACGCAGGCCAGTGCAAAGCACCCAGAACAGGAAATTAAGGTTAAGGCTGAACCTGAAGCACTGCCACCAGCGCAGGAGGTTGTAAACACTTCAGAGGGTGATCAGATTTATGAGCCCCATGGTCTCAGAAGACTGATTTTTGAAAAAATGGCAAAGTCTAAACAGCTATTGCCTCATTTCATGGTTGCAGAGTCTGTTGACATTTCAAAATTAACAAAGACCATGAATGATATGAGGGAGAAGGGGACGAAAGTTACACTAACACCTTTCTTTGTAAAGGCAGTGGCAGTTGCACTCACTGAGTTTCCAAAGTTCAATGCTCACTACGATGAGGCAAATAAGAGATATATTTTCAGGAAGAACATAAATATGGGTGTAGCCATAGACACGCCGTCCGGCCTTACGGTGGCGGTAATAAGGGATGCCATTGATAAATCAGTTGTACAGATATCCAACGAGATAGCCGATCTGGCCAAAAAAGCCAGGGAGAATAAGTTAACTTTATCTGACGTTCAGGATTCAACGTTTACCATTTCCAATGTTGGAAGTATAGGAGGCTTAATATCCACACCCATAATCAACTTCCCTGAGGTTGCCATAATGGCCGTCCACAGATCAACGAAAACAGGTTCCAATTATGAGCCTGGTTCTGACAATACGATTATATCCGTTTCATGTGATCACAGGTTGATAGATGGTGCAGATGCTGCAAGATTCATTGTGAAGGTAAAGTCATATCTTGAAGATCCCATATCTTTCCTTATAAGGTGAAATAAATGAAATATGATGCTATTATAATCGGTGGAGGACCAGGGGGTTACTCAACGGCCATAAGACTTGGACAGCTTGGCAAGAGTGTACTCATGATAGAGAAGGGCAGGGTTGGGGGAGAATGCCTCAACTATGGTTGCATACCTTCCAAGGCGCTTATTGAAATGGCAGAAAACCTGTCCTATTTGAAAACTCTTCCCGGGGTGAGACTCAGTTACAATATAGACATGAATCAATGGCAGGGCTGGAAATGGTCCATGATTAACAGACTGGTTTCTGGTGTGGAGACACTATGCAGGGCCTATGGTGTTAAAATTATAAATGGGGAGGCAAAGATAGTTGATAAGCAGCATGTCCAGATAGGGACAGAGACACATCAGTGCGATAATCTTGTCATAGCCACCGGATCATCACCAACGAGGATTGACGCATTCAAGGACGTAATGTACAACAAGGAGATACTGGACATTAAGACTGTACCGAAGGATCTGGTCATCATCGGTGGAGGTTACATAGGAGTTGAACTGGGAACAGCCTTTGCGAAGATTGGAACTCAGGTAACAATAATAGAGATGCTCCCGGGCATACTTTCAGGAATAGATCCAGAACTAATTAAACCGGTGGAGAGGAAGATGAAGGAAATGGGAATAAGAATTCTTGTCTCTGCAAAGGTTTCATCTGTTGAGAAGAGGGATAAGTATTTCCTTAAAATGGAATCCGGTGCAAGTATTTCTGCAGAGGCGGTTCTTGTTACAGTGGGGAGGAAGCCAAATACAGAAGGTTTCGGTCTGGAAAATTTAAAACTGGAGCTTGAGAACGGTTTCATCAAGACGGATAAGCATAAAATGACAAGCGAAAAAGGTGTGTATGCAGTGGGAGATGTTTCCACTGGTGGACCAATGCTTGCCCACAGGGCTTTTTTTGACGGTAAGGTCGTGTCCCAAAATATAGCGGGAAAGAATGCAACTGTGGACTACTATGCCATGCCCATGGTTGTATATTCTGATCCAGAAATTGCCTTTACGGGAAGTAAGGGAGAGAAGACCACGAGATACCCTCTCGCAGCCAATGGGAGAAGCCAGGGTCTGAACAGCACAACGGGTTTTTACAGTATATATTACAACGAAGATGGAACCATAACAGGGGCAGGGATTGCTGCACCCCATGCCTCGGAGATGATAAGTGAACTTAGTCTTGCAGTGGAAAGTGGCCTGAACGTTGAGGATGTTGGTTCGACCATACATCCCCATCCCACAGTTTCTGAAGGTATCCAGGAATCAGCAGAGATTGCCTATGATAAACCCTTACATTTCAAGCCAATATCTTGATCTGGGACGTGAGGATTACAGGGAGACCTGGTCTTTTCAGAAACAACTACATTTTTTAAGAAAAACGAATAAAATAGATGATACGTTCATTTTTGTAGAACATGTTCCTGGTGTTTACACCATAGGTCGTGGCTCTAATAAGGAAAATTATCCAGACATAGATCCTATTCTCATAGAAAGAGGAGGGGATGTAACATACCATGGCCCAGGGCAGCTGGTTATATACCCAATTATGAGAGCTTATGAAGAAAATGAAAGGAGAGACGTGAGGGGATTTGTAAATAGCATTGAAAACATTATGATACATTCCATGGAAGACATGGGGTTTCACCCTCATCTGGGTCCAGAACCTGGCATATGGATCTATGATTCACCAACCGGGAATAGGAAGGTGGCTTCCCTAGGAATGAAAATCGATTCTGGAGTCTCATATCATGGGGTTTCAATAAATTACAGTGAAGAATCCATAAATGGTTTCAAAAAAATAAGACCCTGTGGCATGGATCCGGAGGTAATGGGCTATCTGGGTGTGAAGAGAGATGATCTGAGAAACAGTATAATCAAAGAACTTGAAAAAAATTACAGGGGAACCCATAAATTGGAAAAGGATTACTTTATAAAAATGCTTGACAATATCAAAATGGAATTGTGATTACTCAGAATCTCTGGGAAGGAATAACCCACCTATCAATCCACCAACAGCTGGTATTATGGCACCGTCAGCGATTACACTTATTATGGTATGTAACGGATCTATGGATATCTGCAACCTTGTTTCATCATATATGCTTACGAGATGATTTATGAAATAGAAGTTTCCGGTAAATCCAGTGATATAGTTTATCGTTCCCGGAGTAATATAATATGAGACCTCTATGAGAACTAGCGCAAGAATAATTCCACCAACAAGACCTGTAACAAATCCTCTCAACCCTCCCCTTGCAGCAATTCCACCAAACAACCCCGCCACAATCCACCCGAAGGCCATAAATGGCCCCAGAACCAGAAGGGCAAGGAAAGTTGCAACCATTCCTTTTAACATGCTTCCATTGGATTCTCCAGAATCCAACATACGTCTTTTCATATTTACTTAAAGTTTGCGTCATATATTAATTTTAGTTAGAGTTAAGTTAATACTTGACTTTCGAGAAGAGATCGATGAGCGATCTCATGCAGAAGTGCTTTTACACGGATTGGAATGTTAATTATTAAAGAATTATGTTGGTACGGAACTTAATATTTTTCCCGGATAGGGTATCTTTATCTTCTTAAGTATATGCCTGGCATTATCCGATTCAGATCTGAGTGTAATTATACCATCTGCTGTTTTTATGGGTATGGCTTTCAGTTCTGATAACATATCCGATATGACTGATATGGTCATCTCTTCATTCATGGATTTCTCGAATAACCTTGCAATGAGTAGGGAAAGAACACACACAAATACATGAGCCTCAATCCTCTCCTCCTTCCTGTGGTTTACCGGTCTTATATCGAGGAATGACTTGATTGTTCTGAATGATCTTTCTATCTTCCACAGATCCTTGTATCCCTTAACGATTTCTGCAATTGGAAGATCTGTATCTGTGACAATCATGAAACGGCCTGCCAGTTTCTTCTTCTCCTCTATTCTCTTTGTATTCAATTCAGTTCCATTGGATTTCGTATATGATTTGAGGCTTCCAAGGGCTTTGATGAGATCCTTTCCTTTCTTGCCCGAGTTCATGATTGTTTCTACTATCTTTACCTTCTCCTCCACTTCTGCAATATCCTCCTGCTCCCTGTCCTTGTTGTATATGGCTATGGCCCTCCTGTTTTTTGTTCTCCTGATCTCCCTCTTTCCCATACCTTTTGTATTCCATTTCACTTCTACTTCCCTTGCATATATATCAACATCTTTTAGGTAATCTTCATCAGTGAAGGAACATTCCTTCAATTTATCCTTGTAGGGTTGATCCCACCTGTATACTGCCGTTACATATTCATTCTTATCAAGATACCTCAGTGATGGTCTTCTTCCAAAGGCGCGGTCACCGAAGAATATGATTCTTTTCACATGAAACTTCTCCCTGAGATCGTTGTTCATGGGTTCCAGTGTTTTTGGATCTACTGTATTGCCGGGGAATACTTCATGGTGTATGGGTATGCCATCGGCCATCATAAGACCGATATTGATCTGTTTCTTTCCCCTCTTCTTGTCCCGGGAATATCCAAATAAAACAAGATCATTCTTCTCCTTTCCCTCGAAGTATGTTGATGTTAGATCGTAATATACTCTCTTCAGATCAGGGTTCAATGTCTTTACTATTGCACTTTCAAGCTCATCCTTCATTGATATCAATTTATCAAGAGCAG
Source organism: Thermoplasmata archaeon (assembly GCA_021794355.1). Classification (GTDB taxonomy): domain Archaea; phylum Thermoplasmatota; class Thermoplasmata; order Thermoplasmatales; family Thermoplasmataceae; genus Cuniculiplasma. The sequence goes on from JAJYRA010000026.1 coordinate 16,956, forward strand.
AATATACCTGATCCTTCTTGATCCCCTTTTCCATGGGATACTGTACCT
>JAJYRA010000075.1 GCA_021794355.1 Thermoplasmata archaeon
GCATATTCCTCACGGTTGTTGATCCTGATCTGGAACCTTCAAACACCGCATGATATTCGGGCTGGTAATCCTCTTTCGAAACCATCAGTGCAATATTGATCTGCCTTCTGTTCAGGTGACCGGGATTATACCCAAACTCAGCCAGTGGGCATGATGTTCCGAAGAAGAGAACTGTTGTTAGATCATATGCCACATGATCCTTTTTATTCAGTGGATGATTTTCCCTCCATTTCCTGAATATTTCCATGTCAATCTTCATGGTAAGATCTTTAATTTCCTGCGTTGTCCTGTCATTGAAGCAGATTGCATCAAGTGAGTCAAGAAACAGATCCTTCGACCATCTATCCGTATGGATGCCTGATAATCTTGGAATATCTGTTGTCTTTATCCATGACTCCAGTTGAGTTGCACTTTCCGGATCAATTACACGATTAACTGCCCATGCAGTGAGCACTTTACCTGGCGATATGGATGATTTCATGGGACACATTCTGTCAATTATGTCTGGGATATCCATATCCTGTGCAAGTGCCCAGAGAAGATCAATATCGCCTGCTCTTGTGGAATCTGAAGATTCTACCCTATCTATGATCCTATTGGAACCTTTCACCACATCCTTTCCTTCCTCCTTTCCAACATACCTAACAAATTCCGTCTTAACCTTTCCACCCTCCCTGAAAGATCTGTATTCCTCAAGATATGTGGAGTTGCCTACTTTCCTCTTTCTGATTGCCATATGTAATAGGTATACCCATTACACACTAATAAACTTTTTCACCTGAAAAACCTTGGAATTACGAACGGGTCAAGACATGATGAAAATGTAATAGGTAAATTAAATCGCTATTCAAGTCATGAGGCATGCCAGTCCGGAACAACTAAATGGAATTTCCATAGATATTTCCAATTATCTTAGGCAGATTAAGGGAATAAGAGAGAAGTCCCCATTTCATTTTTATTGGATCTAATCAACCCGTGATGGGTATATAAATGGATGATTCTTACTTATTATGCTTGGCAGTGAATTATAGCCTAAAACACCTTCTCATTAGAAATGTCGTACGTACAAGAGGTAAAAATTGATCTATACTTGAAAGAGATGATATATATAGAAAATATCCTATAATGGAGAGATACTTCATTGATTTTATCAACATAACAATAGTTCCTGATCTGAACAAGGTACTTGCAGAATGGACAAATAACTGGTCCAAGACTGCGTTTTAGCACTCCCATGATTTCAAGAATCCAGAATGCAGAGACTCAATGATATTCCTCGTTGTATGGAAACTCACACTATCGACTCTCCTACGGGGATGAATAGACTGGATTATTTATATACCCATCTAATGTTGAAGAGAGCCTTTTTATTACAGGGGAAAAGCTATTCTTCATTTTCACGAAGATGGGGGTGATATATATGCAGATATTCCGAATAAAAGGATCAGGTGCCTGAACAATTATGATGAAATAATCAGGGAACTGGATAAATGCATTGCTAAGATAGATGATTTAAAGAATAGCTCCCCTTGAGGTATTCTGTGCCTTCCTCTCCCAGATTTAGGAAGTAATGTCCAATTACAAAGGTTGAGTGTGAAATTTCCATAGGCCCGATTTCCTCTCTTCCGGATGGTAATCTCTCTTCCAACCAAATATTCCTGAGTTTACGGAAGGATGCACTCATGAAGAAATATGCTATCCGATGCCTTTCACTTCTATCTTCTAGCGAACTGGACTTTAACCCGGTAACATCATTATTATTCAGCTCAATTGCGCCCTCCATCTTTCAGAAAGGGAACTCCCGCTCGTAAATGTTAAATGCTTCAAGCAATGCATGAGAAGGTACAATAAAATGGAAAGTTTTGAAGTTGAGACACCCTTTGTAACAATTGAAAGGGAAAAGTGGAAGAAGCTAAGGGACCGAAAGAAGATTAACCTTACAGAGGAACAGCTCAATGAAATAAGAGGTCTCAATGAAAATATATCCATGAAGGAGGTGAAGGATATCTATGCACCACTCACCAGGCTTCTCAAAGTATATTACGATAATTACATGAGACTCAATGTGAAAAGAAAAGCTTTCCTGGAAATTGATAATGGAAGGGTACCATACATCATCGGTATTGCAGGAAGCGTAGCCGTTGGAAAAAGTACAACTGCCAGAATACTTAAAAAGCTCATATCTACCTGGGATACGGAACTCAATGTATACATTGTACCCACAGATGGATTCTTATATCCAAATGCAGAACTCATCCGAAAAGGAATAATGGATAAAAAGGGGTTTCCAGAGAGTTATGATCTTAAATCCATGATAAGATTTCTTTACAGGGTTAAATCCGGGGTGCGAGAGATAAAGGTTCCATTTTATTCCCATCTAAAATATGATATAGTACCGGGAGAAGAAATAAATATTGTGCAACCGGATATAATACTGTTTGAGGGATTAAACGTGCTCCAATCCCACGCCGGGAGAATAAATGACAACTTTCATGATTTAATGGTATCTGATTTCTTCGACTTTTCCATTTTCGTGGATGCAGAGGAGGAAATAATAAAGCAGTGGTTTATTCAGAGATTCCTGAAGTTAAAGGATACTGCCTTCAGGAACCGGGAATCCTATTTCAATAAGTACGCAACCATAGATGAGGAGGAGGCCATTCGTATTGGCCTGGATATATGGGAAAGAATAAACGGGGTGAATCTGAAGATGAATATTGAAAGAACGAAATACCATGCTCAATTGATTCTAAGAAAGATGGAGAATCATGAGGTGAATTTTGTCCAGATAAGAAAAATATGATCCCTGAATAAAGATAAATCAGTCAGTAAGGATTATTCTATCCTCTCAACAATAACTCCATTAGCCATTCCTCCGCCCTCACACACTGCAATCAAACCCTTTTTTGCCCTTTTTCTTTCCAGTGTTCTTACCATTGAACCTACAAGTCTTGATCCTGTTGCACCAAGTGGGTGCCCCAGGGCGATGGCCCCTCCATTTACATTTACTCTTCCAGGATCGGCTCCAGTGGTCTTTATCCATGCAAGGACAACAGGGGCAAATGCCTCATTCACTTCGAAATAATCAATGTCTTCAATGGCCAGGTTTTCCTTATTCAAAATCTTCTCTGTCACGGTTATGGGGCCAGTGAGCATTTCTATGGGATTTACACCGGCCACTGTGAATGATTTTAATTTTGCCCTTTTATCCAGACCGTATTTTTCCGCCACGTGGTCTGAGCATATGGCAGTTAGAGATGCACCATCTGAGATCTGGCTTGAATTCCCTGCCGTAATATCTTTTATTCCCGGAAAGGCATCCTTCAATTTATTGAGTTTCTGGATGTCTGTGTCAGGCCTCACCCCTTCATCGTCATGCATCAGGAATGGTTCGCCGTTTCTATCAGTTCCCTGAACCGCTACAATCTCATTCCTGAGATTTTCAAGGTTATTTTTTGCCCTCATGTGGCTTTCAAAACTCAGGTTATCCATTTCATCTCTCCCGATATGATACTTCTCAGCGATTATGGAAGCAGCCCTTGCCTGACTGAACCAATCATCCTTAATATTGTATCTTTTCCTCAGGTTTACCGTCATTGGGTTTGATTCCCAAGATATACTGGAATACATCGGTACCCTGCTCATGGATTCCACACCACCTGCCAGTACAAAATTGTAAATTCCCGATGCAATTCCAGTAGCCCCGAACTGAATGGATTGCAGACTTGATCCACACTGTCTATCCACGGTCACTGCAGGAACAGCCTCCGGAAGCCCTGCCGAAAGCCATGCGTTTCTTGCAATATTGGCTGATTGCTCACCAATCTGATCAACGCATCCTATCATGAAATCCTCAACTATATCAGGTTCAATTGGAATCTTTTTCAAGATTTCAAGAGCCAGGTTGCCCAGGAGATCAACTGCGTTCATATTTCTCAGTGCCCCATTCCGTTTTCCAAAGGGTGTCCTGAGGCTCTCTACCACGTAAACATCTTCAATGGATCGACCCATGGGATGTGATTTCCCACAGGTAATTATTACTTTTCCCAAAGTGCTGTTCCTCCCGAAATATTTTATAAAACCTATTATCTAATCATGTATTATAGAATTATGGAAATTAAAAAAGTTGTTATTGCAGGAGCCACTGGTGCCATAGGCAAGAGGCTCTATGAGTCCCTTTTAAGACAGAATTATGAAGTTTATGTGGTTTCAAGAGATCCCAAAAGGGCATCAGAATTGCTTCCAGGTGCCACTGGCTTCGTGGAATTTGACGTGTCAAAACCCTTTGAACTGAGGGATTTCATCGATGGTGCAAGGGCTGTAATTAATCTGGCCGGTGCACCTATATTTACACGGTGGAGAGGTGATTACGAGAAGGAAATTATTGATAGCAGGATTAAGGGGACCAGATACATCGTGGATGCCATAGAGAAATGTGAAAAACGTCCCGAAGTGCTCATAAACGGATCAGCCGCCGGAATTTATGGTTACTCAGGAGAAGTTGCAGCAGACGAGAATTCCCCGGCAGGAAATGACTTTTGGGCAAAATTGGTAACAGACTGGGAAAATGAGGCTAACAGTGCAAAAACCCTTGGAGTGAGAGTTGTAACCGTAAGAACTACGCTTGTGCTGGAAGAGGGTATCGGTGCCCTTGAAACACTGGTCCCCTATTTTGAAAAGGGTCTGGGTGGGTATGCAAGACCGGGTACCCAGGTCTTTCCATGGGTTCATATGGAAGATGAGGTTGGGATCATCATGAAAGCCATTGAAAATAATAATTTCTCAGGACCCATAAATTGTGTGGGTGGAAACACAACATCAAGAATTTTCTCTGAAAGCGTGGGGAAGGCAATGAACAAAAAATCTGGCATTCCCATACCCGGTTTTATAATAAAAACCCTTTTTGGCAGGGCATCTGATCTTGTTCTGAAGAGCCAAACAATAAAATCAGAAAGGTTAGGGGACCTTGGTTATGAGTTGAAATATAAGGATATTAACCTAACAATGGAAAGCCTGCTGAATAGTGAAGATTGAGTTCGAACTAATCTATCCCCTCACCCTTGCTTCCATAGAGTATGTCATACATCTGTGAGAATATGCCTTTCTTCTCCCTCAGTTCTGGAAAAGTTCCAGATTCCACTATGGATCCATCCTGAATCACCACTATTTTATCCACGAGGGATATCATTGAGAACCTGTGGGTAATGAGGATCAGGGTTTTCTCCCTGGCAAATTTTTCGAGGCTCTGGAAGATAAACTTTTCCGAGTATGGATCAATGTTTGATGTTGGTTCATCCATTATGATTATCTGTGGATTTCTGCAGAGTGCCCTCAAAATGGCTATGGCCTGTTTCTGGCCTTCTGATAGATTTCTTCCCAGCTCTCCCACGTTGGTTTCCATCCCCTCTGGAAGTTTATCAAATATCCTGTTGAGATTGAACTCCTTTGCCAATCTTTCAATCTCCTCCTCTGCCATGGCAGGATCTGCAATTTTTACATTCTCATATATGCTCCCATGGAACAGGAACGGTTCCTGCAAAACCGGAGATATGAGATTCCTGTAGGATTCTGTGTTAATATCCATGATGTTTTTTCCGTCAACCAGTATTTCTCCTTTTTGTGGTACATAGAACTTCATTATGAGGTTTGAAAGGGTGGTCTTGCCTGCACCCGTATGCCCAACAATTCCTATATTCTCACCCTTTCTTATGGTGAGGTTGATATCCCTGAGTGCGTTGGAATCATCATAGGAGAATGAAACATTCTTGAGAACTATGGAATCCCTGAGGGAAGATATGGTGATCTGCCCATCGGAAACCACTTCCTTCTTGCTGTCTATTATACCGTATATTCTTCCCACCCCCACAATGGAAGACTGGTAAGAATTGTATAGTTGCGAGAGCTGGATTACGGGATCAAAGAACTCCTGGACGTAAAAGATAAATGCGACCAGTATACCTATGGATATCAACCCTGCCTTTAATTCGATGGCTCCTGCCAGTACAACAATGGCTATTCCCGTGTATTCTATTATCCTTACAATTGCACCATACAGGGAAGAAAGCCTGGAGGCTTTTATGTTTGCATTTAGATTGTCTGCATTCAGACCATCGAATTTATCTTCCGTGTATGATTCCACATTGAATGCTTTTATACTCCTTATGGATGAAATATTTTCTGCCAGGTTACCCGTAATGGCCGCTATGGTTCTCCTTGTTCTCAAATAATTTTTCCTGACCTTTCCCTGGAGGGAGATAGTAAAAATAGAAAGGAACGGGAGAACTATGAGTGCATAAAGGGTTAGATCGAAGTCAAGATAGAGCATTATGGCTATGGATAGGATAACCGTTGTCATTCCGGATACCACGGAAGGAATCTGAAATGTGAGAAATTCTCCCAACGTTTCACCGTCATTCGTCATTCTGCTTATGAGAAACCCTGCCTTGACCTTGCTGAAAAATGATATGGGCACATGCTGTATACTCTGGAAAGATCTGTCCCTAAGATTTTTAACCGTTCCCTGGGCAAGTATGGTCGAACTTATAACCCTGAATCTGTTTGAACCAAATTGTATGAGAGCCAGTGAGATGAATAGAAGGCTGAAGTCGAATATTGTGCTGAAACTTCTACTTGCAACTCCATTTACTGCGCCACCAATTGCCAGGGGTGAAAATGTGGCTGCAATTGCAGTAATCATAACTGAAGCTATGAGTATGGCTGTCTGTTTTCGATTCTTTGCCATATCCTTAATCAATCTTTTCAGTGCTGTTCTGCCCTTCAGGGTTTTAATATAGGTTTCCTCCACCTCTTCATAGGTCTGCTTCATTTTCGAACCCCTCCTTTTCCATGGCATAATTCAATCCATCGATGTTTTCAAGCTCACATATCTCCCCATTTTCAAGTTCATAAACGGTGGATGCATATTTCATGGCTGAGTATCTCAGGGAAACCAAAATTACGGTTATACCAGCTATATTCTTTCTTATTCTTGAAAAAATTGCAAGTTCGGTCTCCGGATCAACGCTGGAAGTGGCGTCATCAAGGATCAGGATCTTTGGGTTAGATGCAATTGCCCTTGCCAGCGCTACTCTCTGCCTCTGTCCTCCCGACAGGGTTATGCCCCTTTCACCTATTATTGTGGAATAGCCCTCAGGAAGCCCCTCTATGAAGTCATCAATCCTTGCAACTTTAGCCGCCTTTTTTGCCATTTCTTCGGTAATATTTTTTCTTCCAAATATTATGTTTTCACTGATTGTGCCGGAAAGGAGACTTATTTCCTGAGGAACGATTGCAATGTTTTTTCTCAGGGATGAAAGTGGGATGTCCCTTACATTAACCCCTCCAATTAAGATTTCTCCCTCAGCTGGATCTTCCAGCCTCGGTATGAGATTAACCAGGGAACTCTTTCCGGCCCCTGTTTCTCCTGTCAGGCAGACGAATGATTCTGAGGGTATTTCCATATCCACATTCTTCAGTATCTCCCTATCACCTCTCTTATATTTTACGTTCCTGAGGCTTATTGCATTGCTTCCCGGGAAATCTCCACCTGTCAGGACGTCTTCATCCATATCCCTGTCCAGTACACCCTTAATTCTTCCTATTCCGGCTCTTGCATTTTCGGAAAATGCTATTAACCTTCCCAGAAAACTTACGGGGAATGTTACCATTGTAAAAATGTTAACTGCAGCAACAAGTCCTCCCACCTCACTCCTTGCAACAATTGAGGTATAACCGCCATAAAATATCACTGCTGTTGCAGCAGCACTGATTATGAAGGGCATCAGATTGTTATAAAATCCCCTTAAATTTGCCACCTCAAGGTATTCTCCATAGTAGGTATCCGTAATGCCGGTAAATTTGTCTATCTGGGGTTCTTCCTGCAGGTAAGACCTCACGGTTCTCTGTCCCGTTATGTCTTCCTGTATACTTTCAGTCATCACGCCATAGGTATCCCTTATCTTCATCCAGTGAGGTCTCTGCTTTCTCTGGAATTTAATGCCTATAAAAATGAGAACTGGAACCGTTGCAAGGAAAAAAATGGAATAAAACATGTTTATGTAGAACAGGTATCCCACAGCAAAGATAATTATGAGAATTGTCGGTATCAATTGAGATAGGGAATTCATGATGAAGTTCCTGCTTGCATCAATATCCATTGTTGTTCTGGAAAGAAGGTCTCCAGAAGTCTTGTCCTGGAAAAATTTTGTTTTCTTTTTTACCATGCTGTTTACAACTTTTTTTCTCAGATTATAGGCATAGATCTGACTGGAATACTGGGCTCCAAAGTTAACCACGAAAGATGCGAGAGCCGAAAGAACTGCCAGTATGAGTATATACTCGATTTCCAGATATATGGCATTAAAATTCTTTAACTCCAGTGAATCTATAATGGCTCCAATTATAATGGGTACAAGAAGTCTAGTGGCCGTGGATAACACAGCAAAGCCTATAATAAGATATATTACCCACTTCTTATTCTTCAGGTATTCCCGGGAAAAAAGAAGTGGCTCAAATACTCCTTTAATTTTTTTTAAAAAACTTTTTTTATTTTCACTCAAAATATCCTTGTATGTTACCGATAATTTTAAAGTTTTTGTAGTAAAATTCAGGGCTTAAATAAGATATTTTTTCGTTTGCAAGATTCATGTTGTCATGGACCCATATATCCTATGCATATCAATATATATTATATTTTCATAGCCTTGTGTGAGTTTTGTAGGCATTAACAGGAGGCAATGGGGGCAGATATTATCCGCGTTTTCAGGTTGGTTGATGGACGGTTATACATCCATAGCATATGTTGTGGTTGCGGTAACCATTTCTAACGTGTTTTTCCCTTCCAATTTTGCAGATTCACTGTTGCTTACATTTCTGGGGCTGGCAGTAGGAGCCCTTGCAAGATTTATTGGTTCCCTCATACTGGGGAATTTCCTGGGTGACAGGTTGGGAAGAAGAAAAATGCTTCTATATTCCATCATGGGTTTTTCTGTTTTCTCGTTTCTAATTGCCTTTATTCCCACATATAAATCGGTGGGTTTCTTGGCCACTGCAATTCTCTATGCTCTGTTATTCATGGTTGGTCTTTTTGCCGGAGCCGAATATGCGGGAGGCACAGCCCTTTCAATGGAGTCTATACCCCAGGAAAAAAGGATGCCCATCGGGGCATTCGTTCAGAGCGGGTATGGAGTCGGTTACTTTGTGATGCTACTGGTGGCAGCGGCGGTCAGGTCCTATTTTGGACCGGCACAGAACGATGACCTTGTATGGCGGGTCATTTTTGCATCAACCATAATTCCAGGCTTTGTGGCCCTGATTATCAGGTTCTTTTCAAAGGAGAGCCCGGTTTTTGAAGATATGGAGGTTAAAAAGGAAATTGAAGAGGTGCCCATAGAGGGCATGATCAGCCAGAGCAGGATCCTATTATCAACCTTTCTCATGGTGGCAGGTCTTCTCCTGATAAATACCGTAACACTTAGCTTTTATCCAACATTTCTCGGAGAGATTTATCCAAAGCTGGCAAACACATCCCTGGATGATCTTTACAATTCATATATCAACCTGGTTTCACTGGTCGGTGTATGGATTGGTGGTGTAATTGCATTCTTCATATTCAGAAGGAAGATGACACTTCTGGCCTTTTCAATCATATTTCTGATTTCCCTTTTCCCCATATACCTGCTGGTCTATTCAGGTAATCTGATAGATACACTTTTAGCCTTTTCCGTTCAGGCCTTCATAGAAGCAGCTATTTTTTCAACGATCCCTGCTTTCCTTTCCGAAGTTTTCAGTAAAACACACAGAACAACCTCCATTGGATTTGTTTATAATGGAGCGGCTATTCCAGCCAGTTTCGGCATATCGGCCGTAATATTCTTTTCTTCAGCAAAATTGTTTGAGACAACTGGGACTTCTTGGCTGGCCTTCCTTTTCATAGGCACATTCCTGCTGTTGATTGGAATCCTATATTCGAAAGAAAGCGCAAATAGGGCAAACGATCCAATAAATAAGTGATCTCTTAAATTTTCAAAAATTCAGGATTTCTGGTTATGGTCAAGAAATCTTATGGCATTTATAATATGCGGAGGTATGTTTACAGTAGAATTATGCGTAAGGATCACCAGCTCATTACTCAAGGTTTTTTTAATTTTTGTCTCTGGAAGGAGGCTGTTTGTTTCCAAAAAGTTTAGGATTTCCGGCGTTTCAAACACAACCCTGCTTATGTAATACACCCTATCAATTTCCAGTTCGGAGAATTTTAGATCTGGTATTTCTTCTACGATTCCCTCGACACTGGGGATTGGGTTGCCATGTGGACATTTTTTGCATCCGAACTGCTTGCACACAGCGCTGATTATCTGCTCGGTCATCCCATGCTCTATGCCCATTGCCTGATCGTCCAGTTTTGACCACTGCATGTTAAGTCCCTTCCACAGGAGGATTTCTGATACCCTGTGTTTTCTTAGAAATTTATTTGCTTCCCTTTCTCCCGCCCTGGAAAGTGTGTATTTTCCCCTCTCACTCCTTTTAATGAATTTTCTTTCCAATAAAATTTTTATCTCATCGTATACGGTTTGCCTTGCAGTGCCGAGTATCTGTGATATGTCCGTTAAGGATGCAAAGCCCTTATACTCAGTCAATTCGTATATGGACTTTAGATAATCCTCCGTTGTTATTGACAGTTGAGCGGTCATCACTTAGATAATGATCACCCATTATAATACAATTTCCTGATTATCAATCATAATCAGAATTCGATCATTATATAGTATTTTCCCCTGTCCTGCATCACCTTACAGTCGATTCCCATGTTTTTGATTTTCTCCCTGAAGTCTTCTGCCTCGGATTCAGTTGCAGCCCTGAGATAAAGTGAATTGAAGCCGAACTCCGGCACCTCCCTCTGATCCACTATAAATTTGTTTAACTTATTCATTATGATGGAAAATTTAGCTTCATCCACCATTAGGTCCCCCCTCCTGATCTTTTCCAGACCCATCTTCATGATTCCATCAAAAATAGACTGTTCCGACTTCTTTCTGATGGTATTGACACTCTTTGATCTTATACCGCTTACGAAAAGAAAGGAACCGAGGGCGAGGACGGGTATAAGGTCTATAACAAAAAAAAGTATAAAATGCTCATAAATATTCATCCCGAAGTAAAAGGAAAGAAGGGCTGCCCCGCCCAGAACAGAAGTCAACTTCATGAGACTTTAATTCAATCTATTTATTTATATTATCCTAATTTCTTTGCATTTTCGCACATATAATCGTCGTTAGAACTGAGTGGAAGTTCTGGGCAGTTATCGTGAAAGAATTGAAACTACGAACGATTTAATAGCCATTGCAGATTTTCTGTTATGGAAATATCATTAGTGGAAAAAGGCACCGGTAAGATACCGGATGATGCTATTCGGGTTGACACTGCATGGGAACTCTTCCTGCCAGACTCCAATGCAACCATACCTGATCAGTGGAGTAAAAACTGTGACTCACTAAAGAACTGGCTTTGGATCGAATTGGGTAGGAAGGCAGGATACATGAGAAAGCCCGAGGAAAGAAAGGTGGTTGTGGTCTGTCCTAAATTATCAGATGAAGGAAGAGAACTTGTTATCAGGACCTGCTCATTCTGGTCTGATAGGGTCTTTGATACCAATAGTTCAGATCCAGAAAGAAATGCATGGATACCGCCTGTTGTTAACATTAATGATATACCGGGAGACAGTGCCCTTCTGAAACATATATCAGAAAATCATCACGGTGCATTTCATTCCCTTCTTTCACCAATTCTAGGAAGTGGAAGATCAAACATACGCACCTACAGGATTCCGGAAGGAGGAACTTTCGCGAGATTCCACAGTCACACTGCCCGGGAGGAATTATACATCGTGCTGAATGGAACAGGATCGGCAAGGGTTGGTGGCCACAAATTGATCGTGCACGCAGGCGACTTAATTTCAAAGCCGACAGGACCGGATCTTGCGACACAGTTACTCGCCGATCAGGGCGTTTCCCTGTATATTCTGGACGTAGAGATCTGGCCGGACATCCTGAAGAATTCCAAGGATGTGGTACATTATGCGGATCACAATGAGGTGGACTTCTTTGGGGAAGGATGGGACATGATGGTTCCATCCGGTTCCTTTTTTTCAGTCAGTGACAGCATGAGCAACTATGAAACTGGCTATGAGAGAAAAACAGACGGAACATGGGTGCCCAGTGACGTTTCTGGTTTCAGGAAAAGGGTCAGGGAAAAGGAAAAGTCAGAGAAGAAGAGATAAACTGCCCTTGGATAAGACATATGCCCTTAAGAATAGGGAAAGGCGGGAGTATACCGGGAGAAATTCATATACACCCACGGAGGTTCGCAGTTACTCTAAAAAATTATTTAAGTTGAAGAGATAAACCGACCATGGAATGGGATTCCCTGAATGAATTGAATGAAAGGGTTGTAGCATGTAAAAGCTGTGAAAGGCTGGCTGAGTTCAGGGAACATGTTCTTGAGAATTCTAAAAAGTATTCGGATGTAAAATTCTGGAGAAAACCGTTGACAGGATATGGGGATATATCCGGAAGAATAATGATAATAGGACTGGCCCCGGCGGCATCTGGAGGAAATAGGACTGGGAGGGTGTTCACTGGGGATAAGAGTTCAGATTTCCTGATTTCATGCTTAAAAAATGCAGGCCTGACCAACCAGGAAACTTCCACTTCAAAGGATGATGGATTGCAATATATAGATTCTTACATCACACTAGCAGTGAGGTGCGTTCCTCCTGAAAATAAACCTGAAAGATCGGAAGTGTTGAATTGCAACGGATTTCTGATTCAAGAACTGAAGTTTATGAAAAATCTGAATACCATCATAGTGCTGGGAAAGATCGCCTTTGATTCCCTTGTGTATGCCCTGAAAGAGATGGGTGTTAATACAAAAGGGTGGAAGTTTGGAAACGGAAATTTTTATCTTGCCAATGAAATAGGGGTTTTTTGTATATTTCATCCCAGTCCTAGAAATGTTAATACTGGAAGGATCACGAGGGAGAAATTTATAGAACTTCTGAACGGAGCCAGAGAGTTTTCACTCAGTAAAAGTTTAAAGCCTTGATTGATCTGAAAGATAATCATGAATGATTATACCATCATAAAAAAGAACGGAAATCTCAGTGAGTTACTCATATCAAGGGAAGACAGGAGGAATGCATTGAATTCTGATATGCAGTATTCCATAATAAACAGCATTCAGGAAATTGAGCAGGATGATACCGTAAAGGTAGTTCTGGTAAGATCATCCGGGGAAGACTTTTCCGTTGGAGCCGACATAGGGGAACTTGTGAAAATGGATCGGGAAATGGCCGAAAAATTCAGGGAAAACATGCTAAAAATCACTCAGTTGATTTTCCTTTCCACAAAAATATACATTTTCTACCTCACGGGATATTCTCTTGGCGGTGCCCTGGAGATGGCCCAGTGGTCAGATATAATTATTGCCCATGAAAAGGCAAGAATAGGACAACCTGAAATAAATATAGGGATTAACGCCGGTGCTGGTGGAAACAGCATTCTCCCTGTGGAGGTTGGATACAGGAATGCCATTTACATGGCAGTTACGGGAAAGATCATTTCTGCAATGGAAGCAAAGCAAATTGGTCTTGTGCAGGAAGTTGTAAAAACAGAGAGCGAAATGCTAGAAATAGCAACCAAAATTTCAACCCAGGACCCTATGACCTTGAAATCCATCAAGAGAACCATGAGAATTGCTTCCAAAACTGGATATGATGAGGGTATGAGGGTGGAAAAGGAAGAGTTCGTAAGGCTTGTTCAGAGCAGAAGCACCAAAGATCTCTTAAGTAGATTCCTTAAAAAATAATCCCTGGACCAATGTAGCCTGAAAGTATAGACTCTCCCAATGTGTTGAAAGCAAACACTTACTCTTAGCATCTTTGCACACAGTTGCCACATTTCATCGAGATTTTATCTCTCAAGGGGGAGTTTTAGTTAATTCAACTGGAGCAGATCAGACCCTTCAGTGATAAGCGATGAGGAAAAAGGACAGTTGAACGTGCTGTAACTGGAACATGAGAACCAAAGCCTGGAATAATTGAGCATACATTACCAATCTTTAGCTTAATAGTTTGATCGTTTATGTGTAGAATACCGCATGGCAAGATATACCACAACCAAGATCACTAATTCAGTCAGCATGCTTATGAGAATCACTATTCCATAAATGGAAGCGGGCCTATATGCCGAATAATTAAACTCGTTGGAGAAGGTCGCGTTAAGAATCACGTTTCTATAATAATACCCCCAATAGAGCCCAATCAGGATGTTTGCTGTAGATACTACAAGGCCAAGTATCACGAACTTTCTTTCAACCTGTGAATATTGACCCTTAATTTTCTCCGGGTGAGTTTGATAATAGATTTGAGCAATAAATAGAGATGCCGAATAGCCGATTATAATAATAAATAGAAACAACAGTCCATTCATCTTAACACCTTCACCTCCTGTCCTTCGTACACCCAATTGTTGCCTTGAGATCCTCCACCTGTTTAACATAGGGATTCTTCCTTGCTTTTCCCTCAAGACCTGATATTGCACCAGTGAGGAACTGTACCTTCCATATCTGGTATGTTGACGGAGATATCCCATATTTATGACATATCTCAATGAGCTGGTTTGTTGAGAGTGATTCGAATATGATGTTGTACTTCTCCTCCATAGTATAAGTCTTTGTTGTCATGATCACATTAACTCCGTAACATTCAAAAACATTACTGTTAATTCAATGCTCTCACGGGAACAGTGCAGGAGATTCAAAAACCCCTCCCTCCACACTTACATATTAGTATAAATATACAAACCGATACTATATTGTGCCATTCTATAGTGGGGCAGATCACCCTGTAAAACTGTTCACGGATGATGACAGTTACGCACTTAATGCGACACCAGGAGTAGATCCATACGCTAGCCATCCCACATTGGGCCGTATAGTTTGAACGTTTCCGTTTGAAAGGTATCCCAGCCCCTAATGATGATTCTAGGGATACTGCTACTGTAATCCATGGGTAATAATAATCGTTAACCAGAAATGCCCACATATACTTGTTTCCAGCGGGTTCTTTGGCATAAGTAGATTCATAGAGCTTTGTATAAGCTCCAGCAACAAGAGCTGATAAAAATAGACCACCATATGCTATAACCCAAGCAATTCTTGTTATTTTTTGATTATAGTCCGAGTTTAATGGTGATTGGTTTGGGACTCCTTTACTATTTTTTTAATGCGTACCAAACAACTGTAGCACCCGACGAGGAATTAACTACGACTCACAAAGACTCAAAGAAAAGGTGATTATTAAAAAGATTCACTTTTTTCATTGCCTCCAATTTGCTTTGATTTCTTATTTTCATCCTGCTCATAGTGATTTGCTTTGTACATTAGAGGAAAATAAAAAGCTCCAAGCACAGTTGCTGGCATAAAAACATTGAATAGACCCTCCTGTTCTTGATTCGAAAGAACTATGGTAGATAGATATATGGCAAGAATGGGCAAAAGAAAAGAACCAGATCCTATGATCCAAGCAATTCTTGCCAATTTTTTGTTATAGTCCGAGTTTGATGATGATTGAGATGGTGCTCTTTTATGAGTTATGGGGAAATAAGAAATTCCAATCACAATTCCCGGTACAAGACCGAATAGAAGCACCTGATTCGAAGGAACTATGGTAGATAGATATATAAGAAGAATGGGCAAAGGAAAAGAACCCAATCCTATAACCCAAGCAATTCTTGTCAATTTTTGGTTATAGTCCGAGTTTAATGATGATTGAGATGGGACTCCTTTTCTCTTTCTTAATGTGGCCCAAACAGCGACCCCACACAACAAAGAATTCGATACGATAAACAAGGAGTCAGTAAAAGGATGAAAAAGATTCATTTTTTTCTTGCCTCACATTAATTGTATGAGCCCCCATATGCCCAATTTCCATTTCCAGCGCTTGATGCAATGGACTGAGCAACTGAGTTGATATGTATAGCAGATACCTGCGCTACCACGGGCAAAGGTATGTAAGGAACGAGATTAATCTCTGAGCCTGAATACTTATATCCGTTTATAGAAACACCATCTCCAATTGCCGTTATACCATATCCCCATGCGTCGATAACAGTAAATTCAGTCCACATATAGGGTGCTCCAGCATTGCTACCATGCATTCCGTTTAAAACCTTCACATAGGTTGAATCGTATAGTGTGTGGAGACTGTTTTGTATATTACTTAACCAACTTTCTAATATATACGCTTCAATGATTAGTGCTATTCCAACTATAGCCACATCTGCTGCGTCTAAAACTGCTCTCATTGCGAAAGAGATAAAACTCAGATCTATACCGGCTACAGCAAAAAACTTAGCTAGACTTGCTTGAGCACCATTGATATTATTCCTTTCATATTGGTAATAATTATATGCACTGTGACCAGTTGTAACATCATTAAGATAATCAGTATGTGCTACCTCTTCCCATGCCAACGATGGATAACCTCCCCACCATGTGGATACCCATATCGGTACCCAGAAATATGTCGGATTTATGTCCACCATTTCCCATTGACCTCCTGTCTGTCCTGATATTGGTCCCGGCAATCCGTTTTGCATTGTGTGGACTAATATGTATGTTGATCCATTGTTATTATAAACGCTATTTGTAGAATTCAATGAACCATTTCTTATACTGCTGATGAGATGCATTCCATACTCATAATTCTGTTTCTTAAAAACATTCTGTTGCGCCTGTATCGATGCATTGTAAAGATTCCTCACACTTTTGTCGGAACTTAGGAATTTTTGGAATATTCCTTTTTCCGTCATCATGTGGAATTGCTGGTAATTGAGGTGGATGCTTGTTA
>JAJYRA010000042.1 GCA_021794355.1 Thermoplasmata archaeon
GAAAAGAGAAAGGAGAGGAATAGAATGAAAAATAAAAAAGAGAATGTAAGGGAAAAAATAAAAGAGGTGAAGTGATATGATCGATGTGATGGGTCAAAATGTGTGCCATCTCAACTGGAGCAGATCAATGGAATCAGGCGATTAGATCGTATTCATGGCAAAGGACAGATCGAGGGGAATAACCATAGATGCAAGATCACCCCCCCAGAAAACAGCGAATAAAGAATTCCACTCCTGAAAAGAATAAGGAAAGATTTTGGCAATTCGATCTTTGTTCTCCGGGATATGGGCAATGCTATAAGGGAATCCGTATCTGCAATGTTCCCAAAGGTATTGCAACTCATATTCTACTACCATTTTGTGAAGGGTCTTGGGAAAGTGGTATTTGAATTCCATGCTGGAGTGCGATCATCAAATAAACGTTCTTGGGTAAATGAGGGTATAGGTGATATTCACGTAAAAAGGTCCGTTGAAAGATACTTGAGTCCAGAGTCTGGAAGTATTGTAACAACGTTGCTGCCCTTCCCCAAAAGTTCGGCCGCCTTCAGGGAAGCTGCAATATTTGCACCACTTGAATATCCTGCAAAAATGCCTTCTTTTCCAGCAAGATCCCTTGCAGATGCCAGAGCTTCCCCATCTGACACAATAAGATAGCCATCAACCAAGCTATCATCCCAGAATGGCGGTTTGAAAGCATAACCCCCACCCTGTATCCTGTGCCTTGTTGAAGTGATCTTCTTTCCCGCAAGATAGGGGGCGGTTTCTGGCTCAACGACGAAGCATTTCACGTTTTTACTGTGATTCTTAAGGGCACGGGATGTTCCAACGAAACTTCCTCCGGAACCAACATAGGCGACGAAAGCATCTATCTTTCCTTCAGTCTGTGACCATATTTCCTGCCCCGTTGTCTCCTCGTGAGCCTTAGCACCGTCTGGATTATTGAACTGATCTGGTCTGTAAGCATTTAATTTCTTGGCCAATTCCTTGGTTTTGATTTCCACTAGGTCAAGATCCTCTCCAGAAACAAATCCAGGTTTTCCACCTGGAGCCTGCGGTACAAGAACGACTTCAGCACCGAGGGCAGATAACATTCTACTTCTCTCCACTGAGTTCCCTTCAGACATGACGGCAATAAATTTGTATCCCTTCACCGCACACACTATGGCGAGACCGGTACCCATATTACCACTTGTTCTTTCAATTACAGTACCACCAGACTTAATTTTTCCAGACTTCTCTGCTTCTTCTATAAATTTAATGGCAACCCGGTCTTTTATGCTCAGGCCAGGGTTATAATATTCTATCTTCGCATATATGTTTATACCACTGCCTTTAGATATATTTGAAAGCTTTACAAGGGGAGTGTTGCCTATTGCACCAAGAATATTTTCATAAAATAGACTCATAAATAAGGAAAGGGAAAAAATATATAAAAGATTATGTGCCGTTTGTAGAGTCGCATAATTTTGCATCAAAATCAGGAGTGATTCCATGGATTCATGAAATATAAAATCAGGCGGTAATCTACCGGATAAGTCCTGGGAAAAAAGGATGAATTTGATTTCTTATATGAAATCCTCCATAGGAGGTTGGGAATGCCTATGTATTTCAACCAGACATGGAACAGAGAAAGGCGTATTGAGATTGAACGTAGAAATGGATGGGTGCAAACGGAACAGATCGATACTCGTAAAAAGGTAATGTCATAATGGATAGCGACCTTAAGGCGCCATAATGGGCTCTCACAAAACTGTCCTGACTATGAGGAATGAAGACAAACATGAAGTAAAAATGAAAAGCTCATTTAGTTAAGAGGGAACATTGAACTCTTGAAATTTCATAACTAATTTATGCTTTGAAAACATCATAAAATATGACTATTGAAACTTTTAATCCATACACAATGGGAAAACTTGCAAAATATGAAGAAGATGATGAAGAAAGTGTTAAAAAAATTTTTAAGGATGTAAACAGGGAGCAGGAAATTTGGAGAAAAAGTATAGATGAAAGAATTAATTTTCTAAAAAACGAGGTTATTCCAAGATTTCAAAAGGAAAAGGAAGATTTGGCCCTATTGATGTCATCAGAAATGGGAAAACCCATAACTCAGAGTCGTGCTGAGATAGATAAATGCATAAAAATGACAGAATATTTCTGTAGTGAAGGCAAGAATTTTCTCTCAGATAATATCATAGAAACTGAGGCAAAGAAAAGTTATGTTAGATTTGAACCTCTTGGGACAATTTTTCTGGTGATGCCATGGAATTTTCCCCTATGGCAGGCCATGAGGGCAGCCATACCGGCCATGGTTGCCGGGAATGGAATAGTGCTCAAGCACGCATCCATAGTGACTGGAAGCGCGAAAAAGATGGAAGAAATCTTTGGGACACCCCTATTCAGGGTCATAAAGGTATCGGGAAGCCATGCCCTTTCTGCCATAAAATATTCTGATGGCGTTTCCTTCACCGGCTCCGAAAATGCCGGTATGGCCATAGCATCCGAGGCAGGGAAAAACATTAAGAAATCAGTACTTGAACTTGGGGGGTCTGATCCGTTTATAGTACTGGAAGATGCAAATCTCGAGGAGACTGCAAAACAGAGCACATATGCGAGACTGCAGAACAATGGTCAGAGCTGCATCGCATCCAAAAGATTTATTGTAAGCAAGAAGGTTTCAGAGGATTTTTACGAACTGATGAAGGAGAACTTTTCAAAGGTTCAGATCGGCGATCAGTTGGAAGACAAAACTTACATTGGACCACTTTCATCCGCATCTCAGGCCGAAACCATCAGAAAGCAAGTTGAACAACTGAATAGCCTCGGAAAGCTCCAGATGTTTGGTGAGCAACATGGGAATATAATACCACCCACAATTGTACGGACAGAGGCAGATTACACCGAAGAGGTTTTTGGACCAGTAGCCATATTCAAAACATTTGAAACTCTGGAAGATGCGGCCAAACTGAGCAATGAAACTGGGTTTGGTCTAGGATCATCCATATGGGGTAGTATGGAACAGGCAGAGAAATTGATCCCCATGATCAGATCGGGAATGGTTTTTGTTAATAAGGTGGTAGCATCAGATCCCAGGCTTCCCTTTGGTGGGGTTAAAAAGAGTGGTTATGGTAGGGAATTATCCAGATTTGGAATACTGGAGTTTACCAATTTCAGAACCGTATGGCTTCAGGAAAAACCGTAATTTACGTTATTTTCACCCATAATCATTGAGCTGAAAATATTCAAAGCTTTTTTAAGGTCCTGATATATACAATTATATGAAAGGAAGCGATCTTTTTACAAGAGCATTAATCAATGAAGGTGTGAACCACATATTCGGTCTCCCTGGGGAAGAAAATATAGATCTACTCGATTCCATTGCCAAGACCCAGATTGAATTTATTGTAACGCGGCACGAGCAGGGAGCAGCCTTTATGGCCGATGCCTATGCAAGGGTTAAGAAGACTCCCGGGGTCTGTCTTTCCACCCTGGGTCCAGGGGCAACAAACCTTCTGACCGGTGTTGCTAACGCCCATCTTGATAGAGTCCCAATAGTTGCCATCACGGCACAGGCCTCCAGGGACAGGTTGCATAAGGAATCTCATCAGAATGTGGACACCATAGCACTGTTTTCAGGAATTACAAAGTATAACAGATCAATTATCGTCCCGGAGAGCATTCCTGAAATCGTAAGAAAGGCTTTCAGCATTTCAATGAAGGAGCAACCAGGGGCTTCTCACATTCAGCTTCCTGAAGATATAGGATCGATGGACACTGACGAAGTGAAAATGATTCCAATTCCAGATGAAGCCATTTATGAGGCCAATGGAAGTATTGTCAAAAAGGCTGCCCAACTTATAAATTCAGCAAAGAACCCCATAATACTGGCCGGGAATGGAGTAATACGATCCAAGGTATGGGAAACTGTCAGGAAATTTGTCGATCTCACTCATATTCCCATCGTAAGCACCTTCATGGCTAAGGGCATACTGCCATATGACGACCCAAACAATCTTTTCATAGTGGGTGGAAGGCCATTTCCCATAGAAATGAGGCCCCTGATTCATTCAGATCTTGTTATAGCCATAGGTTTTGATATGGTGGAATATGATCCAGTGATATGGAATTTGGACTCATCAAGGAAGGTTATAAACATAGCCACAACAATGGCCGAAACCGATGAGCATTTTCCTGTGGCCTTTGATCTCGTGGGAAATATCCATATAACCCTTGACATGCTCTCAAGAAGCATCGAACGAAGGGCCCCTTCAAAGGAATATGAAGAGATAAGAAAAAGAAGAAAGGAGTTTTTTGATTCCCCGGGAAAAGGAAGAGAGGTTGTACCGAAATCCATAATTAAAGTATTATCAGAAAACAATGATAAAAACACACTTGTAATCTCAGATGTGGGACTTCACAAAGTGTGGATGAGCAGGTATTATCAACCAAAGTTTCCTGATAGAACCATTATCTATAATGGGTTTGCGTCCATGGGTGGTTCTCTTCCGGGAAGCATAGGAGCCATAAGAGCAAATCCAGATCTGGACGTTATAGCTGTGATGGGAGATGGAGGATTTCTTATGAATGTACAGGAACTGGAAACTGCACACAGGTTGGGTGTATCCTTCACGGCTATCATTTTTAACGATGGAAAATACAGTCTCATAGAGAAGCACCAGGAGGATGCAGGATTACCACCAAACTATATCCGTTTTGGCAATCCGGATTTTGATCTCCTCGCAAAAAGTTTCCAATGCGATTATTTCTACGCAGAAGAAAGGAATGGTTTTCATGAGGCTTTGAAGGAATCCAGAAAATCCAGTGGAGTAAATATCATAGAGGTTAAAATTTAGGCAAATTCATCCAAATACCCACAATTTAATAAATAATAGTTAACCATCTGTCACAAAAAGATCGAAAAATAGTTATAAATTGCCGAATATTTCTAATTGATGTCAATGGGGAGAGAAAAGATCTGTGGTGTTTGTGGTTCAAAATTCATCTGTGGAAGCCTAATGGGTTGTTGGTGCACAAAGGTGAAGGTTAGCCCTACGAAGAGAAATCTAATCTCCAAAATTGCTTCTGATTGCTTGTGTCCTGACTGCTTGAAAGATTAAAGAATTTATAATCAGAAGGGCCAATTGAAAGCTTTTCTCCACCGTAAAAAAATATATATGGGGAACACCTAGGGCATTACAAAATGGAAAAGAGTTCTTTGTTCAGTTTGAGATCATCCATGGCCTATGGCTTACCATTGCTGTTTATCCCTCCTGTACTTTTAGTCCTTATAATGGTGACAAAAAATTTCTATTTCCTTGAGTATTTTCACGTTGTATCAGGTTCAGCGTGGACGGGAATGGATCTTGTTATGGGGCTATTCTTTGCATATATAATGAAGGGCTTGAAACCGGTTCAGAGAAGTGAAATTTCCAAGAGATTGATCCCGGTAATGCTATTCTTTATGCCTGCAATCTCTACGGTCACCATTACTGCAGGAATTTATGTGGCCATTGCCCTGCATATAAATTTCTTCAGCATATACTTCATAATAGTGGCCATTCTTGCACTTGCCCTGATGGTTCAAGGACTGTTTATTTTTCTTCCAAATGAAGTCAGGATCTATCTGGAAATTCTCAGGGGAGGCAAGAATGTGGAAAAAATAGTGAGGCTTACAATGTTCAATCTCAAATTGTCCCTTCTGCAACTCGTCTTTCAGATTGTTATTATACTGTTTATGGCCCAGTTTGCCATGAGGTTTTCCCTATGAGCCTAAGGAACTTTGTGAGGAACCAAAAATTTGCAGCAGGTTCAATAATTATTCCATGGGTTTCAATGGTCATCTTTATGGCCAGTGGTAGCTTATTACTGCTGGATTATGTTCATGTACTGACTGGAGCCATATGGACAGGCACAGACGTATTTCTTGGATTGATTTTAAGCAGGGTAATTAAGACTCTGGATTCAGAAACGAAGTATGATGTTTCTCAGAGAATTTTACCCATGACACTGTATTTTATACCTTCTGTATCTATTTTGACTCCTCTGGCAGGGTTAATTCTTGAAATCAGGGAAAACGCGTTCAATGGGTTCTCTCCCACATTCGTAATATTGCTGTTCCTGATAGCCATCGTAATTATCCTGATCTCTTTTCTTCTAATTCTGCCCACATCATTAAAAATTTACCGATTGAATCCATCGAAGGAAATTAATGAGGAAACTTATGTCCGTGTATCTTTGCTGATGAAACGTCTAACCCTCTCTGGTGCCTTGCAGTTACTTTTTCAGGTTATTATAATTGGATTCATGGCTGTTCTTGTTGTTCATTAACCATGTTCACTTCCTATGAAATTATACGTGGGTTTTTATTATTGAAAAATACAATTTTTCACGCCTTCACCCTAGTATAAATTATAAGTTAGAATGATCGCTATGAATTTCGAGGTGAGGGGCTATTCCGGAAAAGAGTTAAACAACTGGGGTGTTTCGATAGTTCATTCAATGTTTTAACAAAATTAGTTGCAAAATACATTTATAAAGTGTTACAATAACCCCCTATGTTATTCGGAAGCCCTCTGGGAGAATTTTTGGTAATAATTCTCGGAGGAATAATTGCAGGTGTGATTGGCTCCCTGACTGGTCTGGGAGGAGGATCTGTATTGGTTCCGGTGTTGACTCTCTTTTATGGGGTACCCATAGACTTTGCCATAGGGGCAAGTCTTATATCAACCATCGCTACTTCTGCGGGTTCTGCAAGTACATATACAAAGAAAGGCATTGCTAATATCAAGATTGGCGTCGGACTTGAAGTTGCAACAACTCTTGGTGCAATCGTGGGAGCATTAACCTTTATTCTTGTAACAAGAGAAGATCTGGAATGGGTCCTTTACCTTCTGTTTGGTATTGTATTGCTTACATCTCTCATACCAACCATAAAGAGGGGGAAATATGAATATCCTGAGGCTAAAATGCCAGATTTTACAAGCAGAGCCTTTCAACTTACGGGAAAATATAATGATGAGAGGGCAAAAAAGACCATCACCTACACAGGTGTTAGGTGGTGGCTGGGAGAGATCATAATGTTCTTTGCAGGATTACTTTCCGGGCTTCTTGGAATAGGTAGCGGTGCCTTGAAGGTGCTGGGCATGGACTGGGCCATGAATCTACCCATGAAAGTTACCACAACCACAAGCAACTTCATGATTGGAATAACCGCTGCAACTGGAAGCAGTATTTATTGGTATGCAGGATATATAAGCTTTTTCCTTGCAGCCGCAACGGCCATAGGAGTACTTGCAGGGTCTAGAATTGGATCGGTCGTATTATTGAAAATATCCAACAAGGAGATAAGATGGATATTCTTCGCCATCCTTTCTTTCCTTGGAATCGATATGCTTTTCAAGGGAATCACGATTGGAAATATTTATGATATTCCAAGCTTAATTGCTTTTACAGTGGCCATAGTTGTTTCAATAGTATTGATCGTCATACTGTTCTTAAAAATGAAAATGGAGGTGAGCAAAGATGGAAGAGACATCACCAAAACTGATTAAAGCAGTTAGTATTATCCTGAAAACAGCGGTTTTTCTGAGCATTGGTCTCATAATCATTGGGGTAATATTACTATTCATTAAGGGTGAAGCTGATGGGTACTCTTTGAATACTCTTGCGAACTACAATAATTACAAGGTCGCAAGAAACTATTCATCCGTTATATACCCCCCATCAAAAATCCCAGAAGGCATAATCACATTGGATCCACTGGGGTTCATCTCACTAGGTCTGTGGGTGCTCATTTTCACTCCTGTTACCGTTTTGTTCACTTCTCTCATAGACTATATCTACACAAAGAACAAGCTATATGTGCTGTTGACCTTCCTAGTGCTTTTCAACCTCTTCACTGCCATATTCATAATACCCAGGTTTGTACATCTTTAATTTTTTTCCTAAATTATCAGGAAAACTCCATTAAAGGGTGAATTCATGGGGTCCTTACATTTCAGGTTTATACACAGAAAAAAATATTGGCAAAATGGAAGAATTATGGATTTTTGACAAAAACATTATTAATTTTATTAATATGAACTAGTGGTGCTTTATGCTTAAATTCGACAGAGTTAAAATCCAGGAAGAAGAACCAGAAAAGAGGAGCAAAAGCTTTACCATGGAGCCAATGAAAGGCTATACTACTGAAGAAGCTACTGCTGAAGCATCTAGATGCATTGGTTGCAACATTTGTACGCAGGCCTGTCCTGCAAGTCTGGATATCGGCGCCTATATTAACAGTACAGCTGTGGGAGATCCTGCACAGACGGTACGAATTGTTTTTGAAAACTTGCCTTTTCCAGCCATAATAGGAAGAGTATGCACGCATAATTGCGAGGACATATGTGTTATGTATGATACAGGGGGACCTCTGGCCATAAGGCACCTGAAAAGATACGCTGCAGATCAATTTGCAGATTATGGAAAAATACTTAACGTGAAGAAGAGAGCGTTTATTGATAAGAAAGTGGCAATAATAGGGGCTGGTCCAGCGGGTTTGAGCGCAGCCTATTATCTATCCATTCAGGGTGTGAGGGTAACTGTTTTTGAATCCCTTCCGGTGATGGGTGGGTTTATGAGAGTCGGGATTCCCAGATACAGACTCCCCTTTGAAGTAATTGAAAAGGAAACCGGATATATCACATCAAATGGTGTGGAGGTCAAACTTAACACAAGAGTTGGGAAAGATATTACGTTTAAAGAGATTTTGAGAGATTATGACGCCGTGTTTTTAGGTGTCGGAACCCATAAGCCAAGGTTCACCGGTACTCCTGGAAGTGATGCAGAAAATTTCATGCACGCTACAGAGTTTCTGCGGAGAAGTTCCCTTGGGGAAAAATTACCTGTTGGAAAGAACGTTATCGTGATTGGTGGGGGATTTACCGCAAACGATGCAGCAAGAACTTCTCTGAGGCTGGGGGCCAATAATATTAATATAATGTACAGAAGGAGGGAGATAGATCGTCCAGGATATCCCTCAATGAATGCAGACGAAGAAATGGAGGAATCTCTTTCAGAGAAGGTCAATTATATGTGGGAAGTTACGCCCTTCGAATACGTAAAGGAAGGGGATAGAATTGTACAGGTAAAGTACTGGAAGAACCAGATGATTCAGGACACGGGGGGAAGGGCAAAACCGGTTCCACAAAAGGAGAAAACATTCACGATGGAGGTGGATTTTGTCATAGAAGCAACAGGGCAGGAAACAGATTTTTCTTTTCTTGGAGAGGAATACGCAAGACAGTTAAGACTCACACCCCATGGTGGAATTATAGTTGATCAGAGGGGGATGACAAGCATAGAAGGTGTATTCTCTGGAGGGGATTCCACAAACATGACACATGATCTAATAAGTGCAGTGAGGGATGGAGATACTGCAACTCTGGGCATCCTTGATTATCTGAACTTGATGGACAGGGTAAATGAAGAATATCTTCCCCTACTGGACAGGTGGAAAAAATTCTCTCCAATGGTAGCGAAGATGGCCTATGCAGACAGGGTAAAATAAGTTACCTAACACCGAAGCTGTAAAGCTTCCTGTTTCAACCATAAGGCTTGCTGATACTTCCCGAATAATGATGGAACCAATTATGAATACGAATATGCGACCGCTTCAATAGTGATGAAGGGAATCAGATTCGTCATTGCCGTTATCACGGTCGGGGAGAGGACAAATATGAGTATAGTATCCATGCTTCTGGATATCATTGAATCACATGGCATAAAGATCAGTTCTCTCCTGATGGATGGTGGTTCCTTCTCTGCTCATTGGGCTCAATACAGGGCACTAGCAGGGTAGTTCATCTACGCTGAGACTTTTGAAGAAGCTATGGAACTGAGGCCAAAGAACATTTCCCAAGAAACTGTTTCACATCCTCTCATGCATAGTTTCTTAGCCGCATTTGAAATCAACTCCGAATTACATTAAGTCCAGCACCATTTTGATGAGTTCCACGTCAATGTCCCCATATATAAATGAATCCAAGATCCGCTTCATTTCTTCCTTGCTAAGTTTGAAAACGTCTCTTGCGATTGTAGCCTCTAAAGTTGCTCTTATCTGTCGGTTGTTGTTATTCATCAATTGTTTTGCGGTATCAATTATTTTATTCTCGAGCTTATTGTCAACTTCAGGTATTGGGAGTTCGTACACAAAAAAGAAATTCAGATGGGAGGTCACTCTTTGCCTCACATAATAGTCAAGCACAAAACTGTTAAAGAGAGCCTCTATGTATAAAATGTTGTATTTTATGGGAGTTTGAGAGAGCTTTTCGCCCTTCAACTCGAAATCAAATGGCTCTAAATAAACGAGCGTGTTTGTCAGGAAGACCCGCGGTGGAACTATCGTGGAAATTAGCGTCCGCTCGTTGGTTGAAGACGCTACATCTCTAAAAACTAGTCTTTGCGTTTCATAGTCCATTTTTATTTCATGATTTTCGATAGCGTTCTTAATGATTTCTTTGAGATTATTTTTATGCTCGGACCCTAATTTATCTGATATTCTATTGATACTCCTTCCTGTGAGTTTTTTTCTTCCACTATTTTCATCGACCCAGTATGTGTTTTTTCCAAAATCAGTTTGGTATTGGTGTATCATCTTTCCTTCGTAAAGTATTATGCCGTCTGATGATGTTGTAAAAATGTCCTTATCATTAGTTTCATCCAGTTCCCTTCTCAGCCTGATACCGGTATCTTTGAGAAGCTTGTGGTCTCCTCTAATTTTCGAAACTAGTTGGATATCGTTCTTCGATCTGAATTCTGTGATTCCAAGAACGCCTGGTGATAGTTTTTTTATTAGTTCCACCGGATAATCAAAGGCAGATTCCATATCATCCCACTTAGTGATGTAAAATTTGGCTTTAAATGGAGTACCTAACTTCTCCTTCGAAATCGTAAGCATATCAAACTTGAACTGTGCATGTATGTCAGGAAACCATACTTTCCCCCTGTTCTCGAACGAGATAAGTTCCCGTATTTCCCAGTTATCCATTATCTCTTTCCTCATCAGGAATGCACCCTCATCTGTATGAAAGTTAGAAGGAACCAATACGCTAAAGACCTTGTTACTTAGCCTTAGAAACCTTTCAAGAAAGACTTTCTGCAAGGAAAAATCACCACTGTATTGCAGCGGATAGTTAGATGATATGAATTCAGAAAATGTCCTGGACGCAAGTACATATGAATCCCACAAGGCACCCACTTCAGGATTTGTCGTTTTCTCCTTGAACAGTTTTTCGAATTCTTTGCCCGTGATGGAGTATTTTGAAATTCCCTCACCGAAAATCTCCGGATGCTTTGCTGCAAACTCCTTCTTGTTAGGTTTCAGATTATTCCAGGGCGGGTTTCCTATCACACCCGCAAATCCTTGCCCTCCGTTCTCCAGCGGTAATCCATTCTCATCGAAATAGAAGAAAAAGTATTCAAGGGGGAAAAACAATGGGTTTCCCTTGGGTGGATAAGATTTTTCAAATTCCTCAATAAGTTTTATCCTAATGAGTTCCTTTTTGCTGTTGATAATTCCCGCGATATCTGATCTTGTCGGATTTTCCAGATACTCCTTATGCAGGTTGATCATTTCCACTATTTCATCCTTGAATTCCCGTTGCATAATGTCGATGACTTTATTTTCCGGCAATGTGACAATTGAATCTCCATTGATAAAATTGAGTTCCAGGTCCGGAAGTATGTGGTTCTCTTCCTCTGGAAGTTTCTGGTAATAGAATGATTCCGGGTTTAACTTGATAGCCTCCTTCCATAGATTCACCTTCGCTACGTTAAGCGCCGTTTGATCTATATCCACACCGAATATGTGCCTGAGAATTATCTTTGATATTAATTCCCTTTGAATTTTGCTCTCATCAATGCCAAGTTTTTCCCTGATCTGTTTCGTCCTCTTTATTTTATGTTCAATATCTTGTGGAAGGAAAAGTAAATTAGTCTTAAACTGGTTTTGAACCCAGTTTGTTCTTTCGATCAATCCTAGATACACCTGATATATTTCCCTCAAAACCCCTATGAGGAAGTGCCCGGATCCACATGCGGGATCGATTATTCCTAATGAAACTAAACTGGTGGTAGTGGCCATTGCACGATCGAAATCGTTGTTATCAATGCTTTTTATGATATCCTCTGCCAGATCGTGGAAAAGTTCTACGACCACGGCGTTTGACATGTGATGTGTCATCTCCTTTGGAGTGTAGTAAATTCCAGAATCTTTCCTATTCTCTGCCAAAAATGTTTCATATGACTTTCCAAAAACATCCTCATCGATCAGTCTGAAACTGTATGAATACAGGCCTTCTGAGAATGCCTCAACTCGATCATCAAAACCTGCGATTTTCTTGATGACATCAAGGGCTTTGGTATAGTTCTCCTTATTTGATCCAAGTTTTGACAGGATATTGCTTGATGATGTGAATAACTCCGTGTCAAAATACTCATAGAGAAAATTATCAAGATCGTGGAAGAACTCTTCCAATACTTTTCGAGCTCCCTTTGTATTCCATTTGTTATATGCTGTGGCGAACGAATTCCACGTGTACCTGTAATCTATTATTATGAAATCCTCAAGAGTCAGGGCAAAGATTAGCTTGTTCAACAGAAGAACACTGCTGGTTTTGGGATCTTCCTTCCACTCAAGTTCCTGAAGGTATCCGTACCATTTTTTGAGATCACGAATGAAGAGCTTATCTAAGTCATGCCTCCTAACTTCCTGCGTCTTTCTTTTAAGATAATCTGAAATATTTTTTGTACTGGCGATTCCCTCTATAAACTCGTTGAATGTTTCCTTTGCAACAGGGTCAAAGTCAATCACGCAACTCTTGTCGTATATATAAACATCTTTTAGATTTGTCAGTATGACATATTCAACTCCGTTTTGACCTACGATGTATTTAATTATCTGGTTACTCCTTCTTTTTTGGAACTCATTTTTCATTCCATGAACTACGAACTCCAGAGAATTCATTTGACCGATTTTGTTATGAAGAGACTTCAGCTCCAGTGCCACTGGGAATCCCATACTGTTGGAACTCGCGAGAACAAAGTCAACCCAGCCTTCACCAACCCTGGCCTCAGGAAGACTAGTGACTCCTGTGAGTTTTATAATCGGCTTGAAGAGTTTATCTGAGAGTAGTGTCTCAGGCTTGGTACTCTTCAAACCCTTGACGTATTCTATGACTTCTTCATTTTCGAGGGATTTAGGAAAGTTTGGATCCTCGGTATTTATGTCAGTATAAAGTTTTGAAATATCGGTCAGGTAACTTGAGAGCTTCTCTTTGTCCGATTTGTACACCGTTGATATATCCGAAGTATATTATTATTTATTATCTAAAACTATACGAAATTATTTGAAATCGTTTTTATGTCCTTGGGACTCTTCTCGTTCTAAAAATCTAACCCAGAAGGTCGAGATGAGTTGGTATTTTGCCGGTGCTGTTCAAGGGCATAACGAGAATAGAGGTTTCTCTCTTCCTGTATTTCATTGCCATGATCATTCAGGCGCTGATCGAGAGGGATGTCAGGACAGCAATTGAGAAGAGTGGAATAAAGAACATTCCCTTAATATTCCAAGGAAAGGGGATGCTCTCCCCCAACATGTTACTGAAATATAATTGTCATTTTTCAAAAACCAATAGACCTCAAATCATCAGGGAATTGAGTGAAGAAGCTTATGATCGGGAAATATTCATTTTGGATTCAAGGAAATCCATAACTGATTTTATCAATAATTTGAGACGAGAGCATGAAAGAATGAATTTTTGATTAAACAGTTATTGAATCGAACCCGGTATAGGGTATCAAGGTTTCCGGGATGTTTATCCTATTTTCTGTTGAAAAGTTTTCCATTATGGCAACCATGGCTCTTGTGGTTGCAACGGCTGTTCCATTGAGTGTATGCACAAATTGATTCCCCTCGGATGACCTGTATTTTATGTTCAAGGATCTCGCCTGATAATCTGTATCATTTGAAATTGAGGCCAACTCCCTGAATTTTCCCTGATGAGGAAACCATCCTTCTATATCATATTTCTTTGCAGCCAGACTTCCCAATTCTCCAGAGCAGACGTTTATAACTCTGTAAGGTAGACCCAAGCTTTCCATTAAATCTTCAGTATTCTTTAGAAGCTCTTCAAGATAATCCCATGAATCCTCTGGCTTGCAGAAAATGAACTGCTCAACCTTTTTGAAGTAATGAACTCTGAAAATGCCCTTTGTATCCTTACCGTGGGCTCCTGCCTCCTTCCTGAAACAGGGAGAAAAACCGGAAACTTTCAATGGCAACTCCTTCAGTTCAATAATCTCGTCCATAAGCATGGAGGCGATGGGATGTTCAGAGGTTGAAATAAGATAAAGGTCCTCCCCCTCTATCTTGTAAACTGCTTCATTGAATGACCCTTCATCGGTTGCCTTCCATATGGCATTGCCATTGATCATGGGCGGGGGTTCCACGATGGAAAAACCACGCTGTCCAATAAAATCTATGGCATAATTAATAAGTGCAAGTTCTAGCTTAACAAGCTGGTTCCTTGAAATGTAGAACCTCGCTCCAGAGATTTTTCCAGCCCTATCCAGATCTACCAATCCCATCCTGTCAGTCAGATCGATGTGACTGTAGGTTTTGTCCGTTATTTCATATTTACCTGCATTTTCCGTATATTTCATGAATTCTTCCAGATTTTCCTCCCTGACCCTGGCCTTTCCCGAGAATTTTACGAATTTGCTGTTCTCGTCCCCAAAGCATACTGGTACAGTTTCATTGAGGAGATTCGGTATTCTGGACACCGTTCTTTCTCTTTCATTTTCAACATTCCCCTGAGATTCCTCAAGAACTTTCAACTCTTCATTAATATTTTTTACCTCTTCCTTTAAGGTCTCAACATTTTCCTTGCGTTTGATCATCTGTGAAATTTCAATGCTGAGGGAATTCCTCCTGCTTCTCAACTCATTTATAATTCTGATATTTCGCCTCCACTGTTCATCAAGGGCAAAGAATTTATCAATTAAATCTTGGTCTCCACCCCTTCCCTTCAGGGATTTTCTGTAAGGTTCAGGATTTTCCCTCAACTTCTTAATGTCAATCATTAAAATAGGAAATAAACGGGCTATATTAAGGTTCTATTTGAAAAGGTAATGAAATGATGGAGAAAGTGTGAAATCAAAACCATTTAACACTTTTTAAGAACTTACTTATATATCCACATCTTCATGATTTATTATTATTTCAGGAATATTCTCTCTCCCTGATATTTTTATCTACATGGTTTAGATGTAAAGGTTCAGTCTGTTATGAGAGAAAATATCCTCATTCCACATAATCGCAGTCAGGGTTATTGCACTTAAAAATAGTTATCTCTCCCTTATGGCTATATACGGCCTCCAGCTTCCCTGTGCTACATTTTGGACATATGTAGGTATAATCCCTCGTCTTGTGGGAAAACAATACATCGTAAATTTTCTCTGAGGACAAATATCTGGCAAGGTCTGTGATCGTTACTAAACCAAGAATTTTGCCTGTATCATCATATACTGCACATCTGGTTAACGCATTCTTTGAAAGAAAGGCAGCCACGTCCTTGACATCGTAATCCGATGGAACCTTTGGGATGTGGTGTCTCATGACCGACTTTACTTTTAGAGAATCCGGTTTTACATTTCTTTGAATGAACCTCTTGAGCATACTCCTCTCGCTGAGCATTCCCACATATTTTCCGGATTGATCGACAACGAAGAGACCGTAAACGTGATTCATATTCATCATCTGAGCAGCTTCAAAAATGGATGCGTTCTCGTCTATTGTGAATATATGAGTATCAACTATTTTTCCAACTTTCATAATATAATAAAAAATCATTCATTAAAAACTTTGCTTTTTATTTCTAATCAGATATTATACTCCGGGAAATATTTATACGCAGAAATAAGGCTTCCCTCTATTTATCAAAGGTTTTGGTAGTTTTTTCAGACATCCTATAGCTTGCTCAGTGGAATGGGTTCCTCTTCTTCCCGCCCTTCTGACCAGGATTTGATATCCCTGCTTTTACTATATGGGTTATCATCATAGACACTGTATCCCCTACCGAGAGGTTTCAACTCGTCTCTCTCTTCCGGTCTGTAGTCGTAATTTCTCGATGCAGGCATCTTCCATCTTCCTTGTTCCTTGGCTGTTGTGCTCATGGTTCCACCAAGAAATGATGTGGCGTTGAATATGATCAGGCTGCTTGGTAAAATTAATCCCATGGATACAAGGATACCATTGAATGTTTCAGTGTAAACTACAAGGTTAGAATAGGAGGCTAAGGGTGCTCTGGAGAAGGCATAGATACCATCCTTCAGGTAGTACCCCGCCAGACTTACTGCCTGTAATCCTGTGGATATCATGTACAGGGATACAAAAATTATAACTGCGGACATTATGAGTGAAACTTCCAATGAGTTTTTGGCACTTCCAGCCTTCCTTCCAGTTACATATCCCGATAGCAGAGGGCCACCAACAGGGATCCACCAGAGAAGAGCTATGGATATTATGGAGGTCAGAAAGCCATTTCTTATCTCATTGGGCTGTTTTACACCTATGAGATCTACCTCGGCTCTGCTGCCGTGTCTCTTATTCCTTCTTCCTATGGCAGACAATTGTCGCATAAATATCTGACGACATAAGAGTATATTAATATTTTGTTTAACACTATGGCGGAAATTGATGGTTGATTCTTTCAGACCTTTCTAACTGGCATTACTCAAATTTCGCAAAGCATAGGCTTTATCCATCATTTCGTTATTGTACGTATTCTCAGCCAATGAATTACTGAGCT
>JAJYRA010000084.1 GCA_021794355.1 Thermoplasmata archaeon
ATATTTCCCGTTGTCGGTCTGCTTCAGACGGAACTGTTACCAGTCCATCCTTGACCCTCGCTTCATAGTTTTCGGTTTTTCCTATGTTGAGACTTTCACTCACGATTATTCACCTTTGACGGCGCACACAAATTTAGACATGACGGTAACACACCGAGGCTATCTTTTCTTTTTACATCTATATAAAATAATTAGCCATGCATGAATCTTATAGAAAATAAATAATTTGTTACTGCTCAAAAATTTGAAAATTAAAAATAAAAGAATTTTCGATTAAAATAGTCTTCCAAAGATGGAGGCATCCAGTATCATCGATGCTACAAATGTTGGCCCACTATTGGATGGGTTATTACTGGATATTGCCGATGAGGCTGGACTGGACGCAGATCCGTGATATGAGATGGTAAGCAGGTTATAGAAATAACCTACAAATGCATTATCAACGAAACCATGGATATAAGGCTGTACAAAGTATACATTGTTTGGCATTGGAAGCCATATATACGCAGATAGATTGTAGGTTATGTTGTATATCTGTTTCATATCGTGAATCTGAACTGATGAATTTTGGAAATCCAAAGTTGAGAACAGAGACTGAAGAGTTTTGTTATTAACAAATGCATCGTTACCTCCTAGAGCTCCTCCTTGGGCACTGTCATAAACCGGTATCAACTGCTGACCAATTGGATCTGGATAATCTGGAACCCATCCTAAGTCCATGAATCTTGGGAATGAAGAGGCATTTACCAAACTTGGAAACACCGATTCAGTCACTGTTTTTGCGGCAAAGTGAAGACCTATTTTAGAAAACGCTGATATAGCATAATCGAATTGTGCAGTTTCTATGCTCGTCACGGGTGAAATTCCGGTCAGGTTAAATGTTACCGATGTTGAAAGATCAGAACCAGAGGTGTCGCCATATTTTTTGCCACCAATTGAGACATAGTAATGATCCTCCTGTCCCGCTAGGGTTATGTTTTGGATGGCGTATTTAAGATTCATGGCTTGAGTAGGCAAGTTCGTTGGGTTGTAGAACCCAGGTCCGTATGATGGTGAAATCGGACCAAGCTCATTATATGCTTCAGACTGATTATTGAAATTGTTTTTATAAACGCTTGTCTGTG
The DNA here is from genome assembly GCA_021794355.1 of Thermoplasmata archaeon. GTDB lineage: Archaea > Thermoplasmatota > Thermoplasmata > Thermoplasmatales > Thermoplasmataceae > Cuniculiplasma. The sequence goes on from JAJYRA010000084.1 coordinate 1,125, forward strand.
CCGAGTAGTTATTTGCCTCTATAAGCGCCCTTCTAAAATGAATGTTGCTGGTAAATGATCTCTGCGTATTCATGGAGAAATAGAAAACTCCATCAATTGGGAAAGATTTTACCAAGTTGAAATTTGCCTGTGATTTATTGTAGAAATGGTTTATAATATCAGCAAAACTTCCAGGTGAGATAGTTGATATTTGTGAAGTGTTCTGGTCAAACTCCTCTATCCTATCTGTGTGGCTGAGGGCATATTTAATCACAATCTCTGGAATGTGTGCCGCTTGAGCAACGGAAGGTACATTGGTGCTATTTGCAACCCAATAGTTGGGATTCGCTTTTATTACAACTGTATCCAATCCTGCACTTGCAGAATACACAACATAGGGACCTGTCCCAATTGCTCCGTTATCGTTCAAAAAAGTGTTCTGCTGACCATAAACAACCCCTCCATTAGCATCTATTTGACCTGGATAGACAACAGCTCCCCACCATCCAGCAAGGTCAGAAAGCATAAAAGAGTATACAGATAATCCTTTTACAGTTACGCTGTAGTTATTATTTACAACAACTGCCTGATTTGAGTAATTCATTAGCATCATGTTTGACTTGTTTGTGTTGAAATTGGAAAGCACAAAATCAGTAACATTAGCAGCGTTTCTTGACTCCTTTGTAAAATTGGAACTCTTAATATTATAATGCGATAGTGTGTCATTTTCAATTGCGTTGATCATACCCCATGGCAGTGCTACGCCTGTTGTTGCATAGTCAGTTGAGTTGAACAATATGTTAGGGTAGTTAGAAGTGGAAACTCCTTGAGCCATTATTATTGTTCTATATATTGAAAACCATACGTCAGGTGCTGTCATTGGCTTCCCGTTGCTAAATGTTACATGTTGCCTTAATGTAAATGTATAATTTTGCTGGGAAACATTCGATACGCTTTTAGCTAAAACCGGCTCAACTCCTACACCAGATCCATGGAACTGTACTAGTTCCTGATACAGAGCAGTGTAAAGAGGCTCATCTGTCGTAAAGAAACCCGTTGCCGGATCAAGTTCTCCCGGCGCAGCGGTTTGCGATGTGTCAGTAAATACAGGCTTGCTTTTGTGATAAAATTCAAACACAGTTACGCCTGCAGCGATCAAAATGACAACAACAACGACAGCTATTATTGCTTTAGTATTCTTTGCCATCCGTTGATCAGTATACTTAACTTATTAAACATTACTGAAGAATATATATCCACTTTGTAAAATCAGCTGAAAAAATGAGTTTAAAATATATAAAATCCGTTTTTGGTGATTATTTAAATTTGAACGTAAATTATCTCTGTTTCAAATCAACAACCTAAATTTATAGACACCAGTCGTAATTGTTCTTTGTCGACGGAATGACGTCGATGGAACGGATATGGTTCTAAATTATCCAGTTTGTATCTTGAATCTTAGGGTTTGAAAGATCAAATGAGAGATGCAAATCACTTCTTTAAAAGTTCAATTATGCTTAATTTTCAACAATTACATAGGTCGGAACTGCCTTCGAAATAAGACTCGACAAAAGGGAGTATGACTTATGATACCGAGTGCAGGGTCCGTGTTTCTTTAATGGTTCCAAAGAGAACAACAACTTTCATTGTGTAAACTTATTACCTAAAACTCTTATTAAATCGGTAATAATTTGACTTTCAGGCGGCAGATCTTTAATTAGAAGGTTTCTTCCTTTAGAGATTATATATATGGAACGTAAATTGAATCTCCTTTGGAAATATCCTTGGTTTAGGAAAGCTTCCCCCACGTTTCCCACCAATATAGTGTGATCCATCAGGAAGTTTCTTACCCTGATTTCACTATCTGATATAAAATATTTATAATTCCTTTTCCATATAATATACATAAGAACGAGTATATAAGAAATTCCAAGGAAGAGCATATAATTCAAAATATTTTTTGGGGAAATTTCCAGAAATAATGAAAAAATGGCTATCAGTATTGTGGCCTTTAGGATTGTCTTAATTTCCATTCTCCCCATACAACCAACACTTTACCTTTACTCCATTAACATCAATATATGGCGGTTCTCTTCCTTTACATATCTCCATCACAAATGGACATCTACTATGAAATCTGCAACCTTCAGGAGGATTTATTAAGCTTGGAACATCACCTACAGGAGAAGCAACTGTTTTACTTTTAAACGACGGTATAGAGTTGATCAGGAGCTGAGTATACGGATGCTTAGGGGTTTCAATGATTTTTCTTGTATCTCCATACTCTACTATTTCTCCTGCATAAATTACGATGATTTCATCACTTATGTATTTGGCCACCCCAATATTGTGAGTAATAAAAATATAAGTTAATTTATTTTTCTTCTGAAGAGAAATAAGAAGATTCAGCATTTGCGCCTGAATTGACTCGTCCAGTGCGGAAGTGGGCTCATCCAATACAAGTAACTTCGGGTCCTTAATGAGAGCTCTTGCAATTGCTATTCTCTGTACCTGTCCACCAGAAAACTCCCTTGGTTGTTTATCCTTGGAATCGTCGTAATCCAATCCCACTGAATTTAACACATCTCTAACTGCTTTTTCATCAAATTTGCCTAGAGGTTCAGAAACAAGCTCCTTAATTCGCATTCTTGGGTTGATAGAAGTAGATGGGTTCTGAAAAACCATTGAAACATTTCTTCTGACTTCCCTTATATTCCCTGGATTTACTTCTTTCCCCTCGAAAAATAATTTTCCTCCCGAAATCGTTTCTATAGTAGCTACGATCTTCCCCATTGTAGATTTGCCAGAACCACTCTCTCCAACCACTGCAAGTATCTTGCCCTCATCCAGACTGAGGTTAACATGTTCAAGAGCTCTCACATCAGGAATTTTACGTCTGAATATAACGTCAAGTAATTGTTTTTTTTGAACCGGATATAATTTTTTAACATCCTCAAATCTAAATATTTCACTCATAAAGCCAGCACCTCACAGATGATCCGTCCGTTCTTCCCCTTAATTTAGGTTCCTCTTCTCTACATTTTTCGAAAACCTTTGGGCATCTTAAATTGAAACGACACCCAACCGGCATGTCGAAAAATGAAGGCGGTGAACCAGAAATGGAGAAAAGGGTACCAGAAGTTTTATAATCGGTTGGCACACTTTTTAACAATCCATCAGTATATGGATGCAAGGGGCTTTTAATCAGACTTTCTGAAGGGTTGCTCTCCACGATTCTGCCGGCATACATAACTATGATCCTATCAGACAGCACATAGGCTAAGCTTAAATCGTGGGTAATAAAAATAATTGACATTTTGTATTCCCTATTTAATTGCTTCAGAAGGTTAATGACTTGGGCCTGAATGGTTACATCCAGTGCAGTGGTCGGTTCATCTGCGATAAGCAATTTAGGCTTTAATATAATAGCCATTGAAATCACAACTCTTTGTACCTGTCCCCCAGAGAGTTCATGAGGATATCTTTTCATAATTTCATCTGGATCTGGTAGCCTCATTATCTTTAAAGTTTCAACGGCTTCCTCGTACATCAGTTCTTCGGTTAGATTCTCTTTCTTCCTTGTGTTCCTGATGTTTATTGCTTCTATTAGTTGGCTACCAACCCTTTTTACAGGGTTCAAGCTGTTGAGTGGATTTTGGAAAATCATGAAAACCTCCGTACCTCTCTGTTCAGTCATCTGATCTTCCCTAAGTTTAACAATGTTAGTGCCGTTTAAGAGTATTTGACCTTCTGCTATTCCTGACATGGGAAGCAACTTTGTTACTGCCTGACCTAGAGTGCTCTTTCCGGAACCTGATTCACCAACTATGGAAACTATTTGACCCTCCTGCATCTGAAGTTGGAAATCTTCTAGAATGCTGGCAACTCCATTCACCGTTTTATAACTGACATTCAAATCTTTAATTTCTAATAACAAAGAATCACCTTAATAATCTATCCTATTATTGATTAGGTCCTGGTATCTGTCACCTACTAATACGAAGCCTATCACAATTATCAGAATGGATATCCCTGGGAAAAAAGAATACCACCAGTCAGCGGGCAAAAATTGCAATCCATTTGATGCCATAGCACCCAGTTCAGGTATGGGTACTGAGAGACCTATTCCAAGGAAAGCGAGTGTGGAATATGTGAGAATAACATTTCCAAAATCAAGTGCGGCATAAGCAATTATGGGATCAATACTGTTCAGAAATAGATACTTTATAAAGAAGTTTCTTGGCTTCACATTATTAATCTTAGCAGCCTGTACGTAATCCATATTCTTTACCCTGAGTACCTGACCACGGAAAAATCTTGTATAAGTGGGCCACCATACTATACTGAGCCCAAGTATTACACCGGAATAAGTGGCCCTGAGCGGAATTGAAATAGCAATCACTAAAATTAAGGCAGGTATGGCCAAGAATGAGTCAGTTAATCTCATTATAATGGTTTCCAACCAACCCCCTCTATATGCAGCAGCAATTCCGAGAATCGCTCCTATTGCTATGGCTGAAAAAACAACTATAACAGAAACTAGCGCGTCTCTCGGCATCGCATAGAGCATTCTTGAAAAGATGCTTTCTCCTTCGAAATTTGTACCAAACCACATCCAGACAGTCTTGCTTGAGGGTGCTAATAGTCTATCCGCCAGAACGGTATGAAATGGGTTTGATGGTAACAGTATATAGGACAGGTAAGAGTACCCCGTATAACCTGAAAGATATTCTAGTAGACCCTGAATGGCAGACCATCCCAGAAACGCTACAACTATAACCATCCCTATGATAGCTGTTTTGTCCTTAGACATCAACTTGAGGAAGTTTGATCTATCTCTTCGCTTTCTTATTAATTTTGATTCAGAGTCGTTTTTTATTTTATTTGTTTCGTTTATCATTCCAGCTTCACCCTTGGATCAAGTACTCCATATAATATATCTGCCGCAAGATTAGCGATTATAATTGATATGGCAATTATGATGGTTGTTCCAAGAATGGCAATATAGTCTAGGTTAGTTATGGCGTATACAATGAACCATCCCATGCCATGGTAGCTAAATATATCCTCAACCACCACAGCTCCAGCAACGGCGTATCCGAAAGTTAAAGCTAACAAAGTAACTATGGGAATAGAAGCATTTCTCAAGGCTACAGTATAAACGGCCCTTTTTCTGGAAATTCCCTTCATCAATCCCAGTTTAAAATATTCTGATTCCATGGTATCAAGCATGCTTGCTCTGGTTAGCCTTGTTATTATTCCGAAGCTTAGCAATCCTATGGCAACCACTGGAAGTATCATATGATGGATAAGGCTTACAAAATACGTAAAATCTCCCGCGATTAAAGCATCTAGGAGAGGAAAACCAGTTACATCTTTTGGTGTAAGTAATACTGGATTGACTAAGCCAGTCGCTGGGAGAAGATGTAAATCGTAGGCGAAAAATACCTGGAGGAAAATTGCAACCAAAAATGGGGGCGATGCCCATGTTACCAGATATACACCCTTTACGACCTGATCTCCTGCCTTTCTCCTCTTGGAGGCACCAAAGGCTCCTGTATACAACCCCAGTAACATGGAAAATAATAATGCGGGGATAACCAACTCAAGAGTTCTTGGTAAATATCTTCCTATTAGATCTATTTCAGGCCTGTGAAACGATGGATCAAATCCCAGATTCCCGTGAAATATATTTGAAATGTAATTTAGGACCTGATTAGGCAAGGGGGCGTTTAAATCATATTCTTTTATAATTGCTAACAGCTGAGATTTCGAAGTATGTCCAGGTCCTGCATAAACCTTGGCAAGAGCCAGTGGCGAAGGCGCAACTGCGTGAATTAGCAGATATACTATTGTTATGATAAATAACAGTGAAACAACTGCATATATTGTCCTTCTAATTATGTAAAGAATTAAAGCTGAATTCACTGATGTATGATTTAATTACAGTATTTAACTATTTATTACTTTTATGTGTCAAATCGTTTATGGATTACCTATTTTTCAGTATTTATTTGTTATAATATAATATATTTTTACGTTTTGATTTAGCCTTTAGCTGTGGAAGTGCGTCAGTTAAATTCCTTCCTTATTGTTCCAAAGGTCGTGTCTATTTGAGCATAGGCATTGTGCGGATGAATGCTTTCCTCACTTTCTGATGAAACTTTAAGTTTTACATCATTTCCTATCTTCGGAAATCTCTTAACAATGTTGAATGAAATATCTCTGACTATATCCTCCACAAACTTGGGATGAATGTGCGCATTCAGGACCATCTCACCCTCATCGAGGCGTTTTAGTAAAGGCAATAAAGACCCGTTCATTCTGCTTTCCACGAACATAATAACTTCCTCTATTTCTAAATTAAGTTTATCTGCATACTCAACCTGAATCGTAACATGGTTCCTTTGGTTATGAGTTACCACAGGTATTTTCATGAGTAAATTCTTTATTTCTGGATTCTCCTCAGACAAGAGTGTTCTCACTGTTTCCATGGCACAAGGACAGGCGTTTATTACAAGTATTTCCACAGATAATCTAGTTTCATTAGTTCCATCACTATTCAAACTGGAGGAAACTTTCACGTTATATGGCACTATGGATTCCAACCCTCCAGAAGATTTTCTCTTTAAATAAATCACAGTATCGAGTTCCACAACAGCTGTCTTTGAGTAGTCGAATCTGGCCAGACATTCCTTACAGATTTCCATTGAGAAATTTTCCAGTGCATCCTTCTTGGCATTCCTTGTTATAATAGAGTTGATAGCTTCTATACTCCTTGACATATCTGCCCCTTTTCGTGTTGATGGAATATCCACAAACACATTCAGTCTTGCTGAAAGATTAAAAACCTCTTCATTCCTTACTATTGTTATGGGAACCTGAACATTCTTTACCCCAACCTTTTCCACAGGTATAAGATGGAAAGGAACATCACCCTGCACATCCCTTATTTTCACCATTCAATATACCTATTGGCTTTTATTCTCTGAATAAGTCTTTTTAATCACTTCTTCAATTTCCTTATATTTTTCTTCAAGGGATTTTTGTTGTTTTTCTATGGTATTTATTCTTATTTCACTGAGTTCCTTTTGCTCTGTTAGTTCCTCAAACAATTTTTTTCTATCATCAACTTTATATAATACGGGACCAACGCTCCTATAAACTGGTGATCCCTCAGCCACCTTTCCCAGTTCCTCTATGGTTTTACTCAGTTCCTTTATTCTCACTTCTAACTGATATTTTTGAGTACCTATCTGTTCTAATTGATTTTCAATCTGTTGCGCCTGTCTTATCTGATTTTGCAAATAATTACTTATTCCACCTTCCACCTAATTCACCTCTTCAATTATCCTATTCGCTATTAGAATCCACTTAGTAACAGAACCAAGAGCAGCTCTAACTGCTACAGTATCTCTGGCTTCTATATAAATTTGAAAGGAATTCTCATTTTCTTTGAAATTTGTTACGGCCCTACCGATTATTCTATCCATGTTGGGTATAACAGATTCCATATGTTTATGGAATCTAGGCTTTTCAAATGTTAATGTGACTCTATACTTCTCAGCACTCATAACATAGTATGCATTCAACTCAAAAATATTTATGCCAGATCGTATTTTCCTTGCATGGGCTTGTGGCCTAGTCTGGATAAGGCACCGTCCTTCTAAGTCGGTGATCGTGGGTCCGAATCCCACCAAGCCCGCTTTTTATGAGGTCCGAATCCCATATTTATTCCTATATTCCGCTTCCATTGAATTCTGTGCAAGTTGTTCCCTTTCAGTAAATTCAAATGGCTGGATTTACCAGGTAATGGTTTCTTCATAGGGCAAAGAAGATTTTCGAAGGTAAGTACCTCGATGTGTATAACCAGACATTCAATTTGTTGTGGATATTTCCGCAATTCAGCTACTCACTGAATGCTAGTACTTTCTTGTTCAGATAGTTACAACAACAAGACTAAGAAATTAATGGATTTTTTGGGATTTTTTGAATAGACCTAATTGCTAATCAGTTCTTCTTTCCTTTCTTCAGCATTTTTACGACCGCTTCCACAGCGCTTCTCGCCCCTTCAATACGAGCTTCCGCCTGGAGCCTCGTTTGGCCGGGTCCTGATATACCAAGTGATACGGGTATCCCAGTTTCCACTGATATATCCATTATTTTTCTAGCCGCATTCTGCATAATTATATCATCATGGTCTGTTTCACCCTGTATTACAGTCCCCAGTGTGACTACTCCATCCACGTTTCCTTTCTTTATGAGTGAATTCACGCCAAATGGGATTTCAAATGTTCCAGGTACTTTGAGTATTTCTGATACCTCAACACCAAGAAATTCAGCGTGCTCTTTGGCTCTCTCCAACATCATCATTGTTATATCGTAATTATATTCAGATACCACTATTCCTATTTTCATATATTTCACCTCTTAATGCCCCATTGTATTGGAACCTTTTCCCCCTTCGCCATAGACATCCCCTGCATCTTCATATCCCTGTCTCAATCCCTTCCCAGCATTTTCTCTGAGTCTACCAGGGAAAAAAAGGAGATTGTATGCATTCAGTGCATGTTCTCTTGCCCTCCTGTCACAGAGCCAGGCAAGCTCTCTGTCATCCTTTGCCTCATCTTCGTGCACAAATACTTCTATTACATGTCTGGCACATTTAAGTTGAACTTCCATCAGTCCCGTTGAAGCGACCTGACTGGAAGTTTTATCCACGGGCTTCTTTCCTGGCATGCCACAGGCGATCACAATATCACAACCGGAATTAAAAAGAATCAAGCACGCTACCGGCAGGTCCTTAATTCCTGGTACAGTATATCTAACCGTTCTGAAACCAGTGCCTGCGGAGTTCAACTCATCAATTATGGAGCTTCCCATATCATATCTTGCAAATGTGGTATCAGCGATCCCTATGATTTTCAAGCCTTTATGCCCTCCAACTCCAGTATTTTTTTCTTAATGATTCTTGTACTCACAGGATCTCTCGATGCATAGATTGAGCATCTCCTCACTTCAACGTCAATGTTTCTTCTCCTGCATTCTTCAACTATCTGTGATTCAATAAACCTCTGATCAAAACCAAGTGTTATAATATTTGGCCTCAATTTTTCAACGGTGGCAAATATATCACCGTGGTTTCCTATTACTGCTTCATCCACCATTTTTAAATTGGAAACGATTTCTCTCCTTGTCTGCTCTGAAAATACAAGTTTTTTCCCGCTTTTTGCTGCTGTTTCGTCTGTGGCAACCACCACCGTCAGGAAGTCTCCCATCTGTCTGGATTCCTGCAAGTAATGTATATGCCCGAGATGAATTATGTCAAATACACCTGTTGCCATGACCTTAATCATTAGTCCACGTTTCTATAATTTCTTTCCCATCTATAAATGTTAAGTTATGTTCCCTTGCAAAATCTTGAGCTTCTCTATGTGACATTGCCTTTCCGCTATCGGAAAGCATCTCGGCGAGGGTGGCAGATGGGATTACCCCCGCACTTTCCATCATATAGGTAGCTAATTCAGTATGACCCCTTCTCCTGCTGAAATAACCATTTCTTGATACAATAAGATGCACATGACCAGGAATTCGAAATTCAGTATAGAAATCTTTTACAACATCTTGCCTATTATCAATATTGCCTAAAAACTCGGCGAATTTTCTTACAGTAACATATCTGTCATTGTCTGGAATTCCAGTATAGGTACTTCTGTGATTGATTGTGAAAGAAAAGGATGAATGCTTATCGTAGCCCATATCCCTGGTATCCGTTGCCATTTCTCCGTACGGTAAAAATCGTTTATACAAATCCTCCAAAAATGGTAGATGAAGTGATTCAGCCTCTTTTTCCCTCAATGTCGTGCAGATCAATCCACCTGCGAACTGACGCAGCATTTTAATGGAATCTGGTGTTACGAATTGAGAGGGAAATATCATATCAGTTTCACCCTCTCTTTTTGCGTCATCAAATATTAATATGGGAGAACCATGTTTGATCTGATCAATTGCGTTATCAAAAACAGATTGCGTCGAATTCATCATAGGAAGATATGTCTGGATATATTAAAAATATTTAGTAGATACTCAAATTTAGGTAGATAACATGTTAATAAAGAGACTTCAGGCTGAAGACCTTGAAGATTTGGTGAAACTGGAGGTGAGAGCGTTTGAAGTTGGACCCTATTCACTGGAAATGCTGGAATATGCCCTCCAAGAGGCTGGAGATATGGCGTTCAAGATTGAAGAAAGTAAGAGAATTGCTGCATACATAATTGCTTCACCCATATCAGATGAGTCCATAGACATTGAATCCGTTGCAGTAGATCCGGATTTTCGAGGAAAGGGACTTGCCAAGAGTCTTATGAATTATGTTGAAAATATGGCAAAAGAAATGGGGTTTAAAAGAATGCAACTGGAAGTCCGGGAATTTAACATGGAGGCCATAGGACTCTATAAGAAATTGGGTTATGAATTAAAGGAATTGCTGAAAAATTATTACAGTGAAAAACTCAAAGGAAGCAGGAATGCCTACAGGATGGAAAAGCTCCTAGCTTAGTAGATTTTCTATTGTTTGATGAGTTATTTCTATATTCTCTGGTCCATAAACATAAAAGTATCTCCGATTGAAACTGTCATAAAGTGAATTTAAAAGAGGTGAGATGGAACTGATATCCTTAAATCCATTTTCTTGCTTAACAATCACCTCATCCTTACTCCTCTTCCTGTCCTTGAATGAGTAGGGTGGAATGTAGTCTATTATTAACTCCGGGTATGCTTCAAGCAATCTTCTCTCAACTTCTTCTTTCCTTTCACTGGGGGCCTCCCCTCTGTATATCATTTTATAGAGTTTTCTCTTATTTATCATATTTATTAATCCTGATGATTGTTCCCTTTGTCCCACAGTGCTGAGAAACAAATCATCATGCATGGATAAATATGAAATGTCAGGATTTTTCAATTTATAAAGAGTTTTTTCAATCATTTTCTGGGCTATTCTGACCGTCTTATGGAAATATACGGACTTGTACATAAGCAATCTGGAAATCAAAACAGATTCTATGGAAGTAACCCCTTTTTCCTCTATGTATATCCTTTCCCCGTCTGTCCTTAGTATATCTATAATCCTCTTTAGACTGAACGAAAGATGGTCTGTACCCGTAAAATAGCTATCCCTTACGAGATAATCCATCTCATCTGCATCCAAGGGTCCACTTATTATACTGCTTTCAAGGGCAAATTCCTCCTTCGTTCCCGATAGAATAATACCAACTATTTCCGGATCAATATTCTCCTTAATCAAATTCTCATTTATTTCTCCCGAACCGATTTTTCCATTAACAATCCCGATTCCCCTCTTTTCATGATTTGTTTTAAATTTCTTTTCAAAGTAATCCTCAAAGGAATGACTGAATGGGAAATGGCCCACGTCATGAAGGAGAGCGGCTGCTGCAACCTCGTTGGGAAATTGGGTCCCAAGCTTTTCCCCTATCTGTTGTGCCAGAACCATCGTTCCAAGTGAATGCTGAAACCTCGTATGCACAGCCCCGGGGTAGACCAGGTAACACATACCAAGTTGCCTGATCCAGTGCAGTCGCTGGAATTCTTGTGTGTCAATGACCCTTAAAAACTTTTCAGGAATTTCTGTATAACCCCACACTGGGTCCTGAATGGCTTTAAACATGTTAAACCTCAAATACCGGACACGTTCGGATCGGGCCTGACGTCCTGCTAAGTTGTTCCCTGAGTTCACTCGACCCCGGTATCCAGCAGCACCGAAAGTCCCACCTACCGTTGCTCCCTTCCGGACCTGGCGGATTTAGTGAGTTAGTTGAAAAAGACATCTCCTTTGAAATGCCTCTCGCAAGCCTCCGATCCACTGGGCCCAGATCTCATAGATTCCTCAGGGCTTAACAGAGGCCAGGTTGGCCTCTCTGAACTGTCGTTCCCGCATATAGGCTTCGGGTAACAGGAAGTGCCTAGCTTCCCAACCTAGTCCGGCTATTACCTTTATTGATCCTTCCTTAATATTTTTTCCATTGCTTTCCATGTTTTGGATAGAGATTAAAACCCATGACCACGATTTAAATAACTGTTCTCGGGTTCTTCAATAATTAACTACAAATAGTCAGGTATTTAGAGCAGGAGTGTTTAAAAAATGGGATACTAATATACACCTGTGCATCCGGGCATGATTTGCATGTCCCTTCAACCTTAGTTTCACCGTCCTCTGTGGGAGTAAGAAAGGTGAGTTCAGGGTTAGTCCCATCCAATGTTAATCCGGGAATTTTTGATAGTTCAGTGCTTCCACCAATCAACAGGTTCATGTGAGGTTTTGTGTTCATCCCATGAGCACCTGAAGCTTTATGGGGAATACAAAGTATATGTGTTCATACAAAATAAAGGAGAAAATGATCATTAAGGGTATCACTATGAAAACGACCATAAGAAAAAAACTAAGATAAAATATGTTCAGCGCCCTTCGAAGATCATTCAGTGTGGGTTCAAACCCCTTTGGATTGATGATATAATTCCCCTTTTTTTCCAGCCTCAGATTCAAGACTGAGGCCATCGTTCCCATGGAGTAGGCTGCATTTCTACTTGGAACATTATTCAAAAGAGATCTGATGCCTGTCTGCTTGTTACTATAGTTCATCAGATAGGCTGAAACAGAAATAAGTGCAGAGGATATCCTTGCAGGAATGTAGTTCAAAACTGAATCGGTATATGCGGAACCTCTTCCGAACTTAAGATATTTTGAGTCCCTGTATCCAAAGGTTGAATCCAGGGTGTTTACAATTCTATAAACAAGCCCTCCAAGAACCCCGAAAATTGAAAAATATAGGAGGCTCCCCACAAAGGAATCAGTTATTCCTTCAGATATAGTTTCAATGGCGGCTGATATTAACAGAGGTTCCTTTAAATCCTTCACATCCCTTCTCACGCATCTTGAAGCGAAAACTCTGGCTTCTTCAAGCTGTCCGTTTTCAAGGCTCCTGATAATGGGCCTTATACGACCTCCCATGGATGTAAAGGCAAACGTTGATTTTTCTATGATTGCATAAAAGATGAGAAAGAAAATGTAAATCATGGGAATGCTATATAGGGCATTAAAGATGAATGAAAATAAAATTGTTATGGGGATGACTGAAAGAAATACTATGAGATATCCAGATTTCACGGGTTTTTTGGACTTTTCAAGTTTATTACCCAATATGTTGGCCCATTTCCCTGAAATTACTGCGATATGAAGAAAACCTCTTGGTTCTCCAAATATGATATCCACTAACACCGCAAGAAAAAGTGTCGCAACCATTAAGTCTAATATTTCATAGACCATCTAAGACATCCATAAGTTGTTCTCTTTTTAAATTTACTGATATATTTTCAGAGAATTTCCCTATATTCTCCTCGAGTGCCTCTTCATAGGATTTTACCCTTTTAATTCCAGTGAGCCAGTGGAAGACAGTAGAATTTTCAAGGATTCCATGAAGATTTGTGCCGATAACATTTAACTTTTCATTGATGGATCCTTCCCTGCCACTATCTGTATTCACAAAGTAGATTTCTTCATTATTTCCCGGCATGCCATAGTGAATATTATATGCTTTCACATCAAAGTATTCTCCATTCAACCTTCCCTCATATTTCACGCTGGAAACGGTTTTGATTCCTTCATAAATAAAGTCTGTTTTCAAAAGGTTCAACCCCTTAATTTCTGGCCTTCCGAGTTGCACATTTGCAGGATCCCTGATGTTCCTGGATAGTATCTGATAGCCACCGCATATTCCCATAATTTTGCCTCCCTTATCTGCAAATTCTCCAAGTGAACGATCAAGACCGGATTGAATAAGAAATTCCAGATCTGCAGATACATTCTTTGATCCGGGAAGGATTACGGAATATAGTCCTTCCAGTTGATCTGAGGACTTTACATAAGTTCCCAACCCCATTTGTATCAGAGGATCAATATCACTGTAGTTTTCAAAAAATGGGTATCTTATAATTCCAACCCTCTTACCATATATTCTCTCATAATCTAGAGAATCTTCCCCTGGGAGGTGGTTTCCCTCTAGATGTGGCACTATTCCCATATTTTTCATCCCCGTCATTTCCTCAATTTTTTTAACTCCTTCCATGAGCATATCCTGGTTTCCCCGCATATTATTAATTATGAAATACTTCATAACCTCTGGGTACTGGCAGAGAATTTTTGTTCCGTATAGTGATGAAAATGCTCCTCCGTTTTCTATGTTTACCACAAGAATTCCAGTCCCGTTGAATTCATGGGTGATCCATGTGTTTGCAAGATCTCTGTCATAAAGGTTTATTTCAGCTGCAGAACCTGAACCTTCTGCCACAACATAATCAAATCTATTGAGCAGGAATTCCATTGACTCTTTTACTATCTGCCTAGCTTCAGTTCTCAATATTTCACCATACTCCTCCAGGGATCTTCTTCCAATAGAGTTCCCCTTGAGGATGACCTGTGATTTACCAGAACCCTCCGGTTTCAGTAGAATTGGGTTTATGTGCCAGTCAGGCATTATTCTTGCAGCTCTCGCCTGTAACCATTGGGATCGCGCAATTTCAAACCCCCCTTCAGTGGAAATGGAATTGAGGGACATATTCATAGCCTTAAATGGAGTAACTGAATATCCCATATTGCTTATTATCCTGCACAGTCCCATGGATAGAGTACTCTTTCCGGCATTTGAGGACGTTCCCAGAATGTGGATTAGTTTACCTCTTCCCATGCAAAGCAACCTCAATGGCTTTTAATAAGTCGATATTTTCTTCGTGCATTCTGACATTGATTCTAAAATCACCTTCACCAAAACCGTAAAGATTATTCAATTTTCTTAAGAGGAAACTTGAATCCAACATTTTTTTATAAAATTCGTTTCCGTTATATTTCCTCCCTAGAGTGGAGGAAAAAAAATTCACTTCTGATTTTCTAATGATCTGCAGCCTTAACTTTTTGATGCCTTCTTCAAGAATTTTTCGTTCCATTTCGACTTCATTTACATTCAATTTTGAATTTCCCATATGATCGAGAAACTGCTCATAATAGGATGGGATGTCCCAGGGATCACGTGTCTTCTTGAGGTCCACTATTTTTTGTTTGGATGAAATCTCAAACCCAAGTCTTATTCCAGGAAAAACAGTTATCTTTGTCATCGACCTAGCAATTATTATGGACGGATAGGAGTAACTTACTTTCTGGATCATGTGTTTCGTTTTAGCATTCAGAAAATCCATATAGGCCTGATCCAGAAATGTTATCGCGTCTTTCTTTTCTGCCATGTTCAGGATTTTCTGCAGTTCCATGGGTTTAATTATTTCACCTGTCGGGTTTACTGGTAAATTAAGTGATATTAGCTGGAAGTTAAAACTATGGAGTATCTCTGCATGCTTTAAAAGGGATTTCAAACCGATTCTTGTAATGTGACAATCGCTGATAATGGCTGATCTTCTGTGTTCGGAAGAAAGAGGTTCAACCAAGATAACATTTTTTCCTGAAAACATCTGATAAACGTAATGAATTAAGGAGGTCATACCACTTGTAGCAATGATGCGATCCTTGTTGATGCCATAAATTTCTGATAGCTTTGTTTCTACATTTAGTTCGCCGACTGGATAGTGGGTTCCAGATCTCAGATCAAATTTTAAATCCATATCCACTCCCTCCAGTGAATGTTTATAGAGAAATCTTTCAGATCTGGTTTTTTTTCCAGTTCCTTTAAGAACGAATCTCTATATTCAAAATCTTCCAATGAACTTTTCTTCATATAAATGCAATTAATTTCATATTTATATTAGTTCACAATTTAGTATGGTTGAAATTTTGCAAGTCCTTCGTTGCTGCTATCTCCTTTTTCACCATTATACCGATTAAATCGGATAATTTTCTCCCGGAAGCACTTATTTTATCTGGTTTCCCTATATTTTCTCTGGAGTTGTTGCATTTTTTATAACATATTTCTTGCAAACTGTTTTCACTGTATACATTCTGATATTTCTTTCTCTTTGCACTGTGGGAATTACCCACGGAGCTCAAAATATAGATTCCCTCTTGATCTGGGAGACGGTTTGATGAAAGGGGTCTAACAGGTCAGAAATTGAAAATTATGAAAGACCCCTCGGTTGGTGCAGGTTCCATATTCATTTTCTTCGCTGTGTATGGACTTGGTCTGGGTGCACTGTTTTCCCTAAAGGCAAGTGAAGTACCCCTTGCCATACTATTTTCTCAGATAATTGATGTTATATTTATGTCAGTGGTTTTTTACCGAAACGTGGCAATTGGAGATGGATTTGGCAAATTCTTCTCTCCCGTAGCATCTCGATTTGGATTTTTTGTTGTAGGCATTCTCATACCATTCTTCCTATCTGTTCTGTTTTTTCCTGAATTTATTCCGGTTACCGTAATATCCCTGTTGATTGCCTTCACATGGATACTTTTTCTCACCCATGTTTTCAAAGGTGTGAATGGAGACATAGTTGGCTCCTCGGGGGAGATTAGGAGAATGTTTGCCCTTTTATTGATTATGAATCCAATCTGAATCATCATATTTGTGTGTAAGGAATCTTAAACTTTAGGGACATAAACTTCCAACTTT
This sequence comes from Thermoplasmata archaeon, assembly GCA_021794355.1. GTDB lineage: Archaea > Thermoplasmatota > Thermoplasmata > Thermoplasmatales > Thermoplasmataceae > Cuniculiplasma. Next base: position 17,723 of record JAJYRA010000084.1, read on the forward strand.
CACAGCAGGCTTCCCACTTTAAGAGTTACTGGCAGAACCTCAGTGTTTCTGAAGTGTGAATTAATTGAGTGGATTTCTATTCAATAATTTTCAGTTATTCCTCCTTTCCTCGCATTACCTTAAGGGTAACAATTTAGCTCTCTCACCTTTCGCCATATCGATGGAAAGTGGAATTATCACAGGAAATGTTAAAATGATAATTTTTTATCCACGTAAGCGTTACCTTTAGTATGGCGAGATTTTACTATTCATGTAAAGATGTAGGATTTGAGTGCAGTTATCACATAGATGAACCGACGCATAAGGATCTATGGAACAAGATTAGAATTCACAACAGATATGCTCACAACCAGTTTGATATAAGCCCTGAATGGGAAGAAAAAATAAATAAGGCTATACTGGAAAAGTGAGTTGGATAAATACCACAAGCTAGCGCTGAGGCCTGTTCTTTCAGGAACAGTGCAATGGTTTAACTGAGGGTTTTTAACAAGGTGGTAAAAAACATGAAAGAAAAGCAGAAGTTAGTAGGAAGGAATGCGTTGGCTCCTATGGATTTTCCACAGTTTAGCAGCATATGTAATCATGAATTAAAAGAAGATGCAAGTCCCGATAAGCATTATTTAGCAAATGGTTCTCAAAATCTAGAGGTGATTGAATTCAAAACCACAGGAGGATATATATCACGTAGCTGCATATTTACTTTGAATGATAATAAAAATGGGATAATTAGGAAAGGTGAAGAAAAGATGAATATTAATATAAAAAAGGTAAAAATGGCAAGGTCCCATAAGGAGATCCGCCTGATGATTCAATTTCTCCTCAGGCAAATGGATTTGGTATGTTCGAGGGCAGTAAGATGAAAGCGATCCCAACTATTTTACGTTCAGATGAGCTAATTGATAAGAGTTTCAGAAAGGCATCTAAAATAGATGAACCGTACGACAAAATTTTTGAGAATAAGGTTAGAAAGGAAAATATTGATAGAATAGCCACGGCCGAGAGTGTTTCAGCCATTTACTTAAAGAGGATAGTTAAGAAGTTTCCAACATCCGAAAAGTTACATCCATTCTATGAGGACTTTCTCCAGTTAAAATTTGGAATAGATAATTACAAAAGATCACTCAACAATGTACAGTGGGCTGGAAATAAAATAGTAGAACTTGCCACGGATTCCATCCATAACTTAAAAAGAGCCAGAACAGCCCATGAAATGGTCAACATAAGAAAGAACTTCTACGGAAGATTTTGTTCCATTCTTGAACATGTGGACAAGGACCTGAGAATGCTTGGAGAATGTAGGGATTTTCTTAGAAAACTTCCAGAAATAGATCCAGAGGTTCCATCCTTTGTCATTGCGGGTATGCCCAATGTGGGAAAGAGTTCTCTCCTGAATTCCCTGACAAACAATAATGTTCAAATTGCTCCTTACCCATTCACAACATTAAATGTGTTCATAGGCCATATGAACAACGGAGAGAGAAAGATTCAGGTTGTAGACACACCTGGTCTTCTTGATAGACCTATGGATGAGAGAAATGAGCTTGAACGAAGATCAATCTTAAGCCTGAAGGATATACGTGGTGTCATACTTTTTCTAATAGATTATTCCGGTTTTTCAGGATACACTATTGAACAGCAGGAAAAGTTATACAACGATATAAAAGCCCATTTTCCTAAGAAAATCGTGAGAATTCAGACAAAGATAGATATAAGTGAAAGAAAGGAAGAAATTGCAATTTCCAATATAAACAAAACTGGGATAAAGGAATTAAAGGACTTTATCATACGTGAATCTGGTGAATTCACTGAATACGGATATTGAAAGGGCAGTACTTAAAAACGCAATCGAACATGACGGTAAAGCTGATCTGAAGAGCGTCATAAATAAGATACTGGGATCTTTTCCTGAACTGAGGACCTCCATCAAATCTTTGATGGGGGAGATTAATTCATATATAGAACGGATAAACTCACTGACACAGGAAGAGCAGATGGATCTGGCCAAAGAAAAATATGGTGATATTCTTGTTGTGGAAAAGAAAAGAGAAGAACACCACCTCCCAGATCTGAAAAATGTAAGGGGTAAGGTCGTTATGAGACTGGCTCCATCGCCATCAGGTCCACTACATCTTGGCCACAGTAGAATGCTAATTTTGAATGATGAATATGTAAAAAGATATGGTGGAGATCTAATTTTAAGGATTGAGGATACCAACCCAAACAATATTTATCCGCAAGCCTATGAAATGATTCAGGAGGACGTGAGATGGCTTGATGTCAATTTTACCAAGTTTATAATCCAGTCAGAACGAATGGAAATATATTATGGGAGAGCAAAGGAACTCATTGAGATGGGAAAGGCATATATCTGTAAATGCAAAGTAGAAGATTTTAAAAAAGATCTTATAGCTTCCAGGGCATGCCCCCACAGAGATCTTCCCACCAACTTAATGCTCGAACAATTTGAAGAAATTGTGAATGGTGAAGACAGAGACATTTCACCAGTTCTTGTGATCAAAACCGATCTGCATCACCCAAATCCTGCTGTAAGGGACTGGATCGCCTTCAGGGTCATAGAAACACCACATCCTCACACAGGAAGAAAATATAGATTCTATCCATTGATGAATTTCAGCGTGGCAATTGATGATCACGAGTTGAGACTTACTCACGTTATCAGAGGGATGGATCATCTGAATAACACAGAGAGACAGAGGTATATATTCAAATATTTCAGATGGGAAGTTCCTGAATATTTCCACTATGGTCTTATAAATATTGGGGATGCCATCCTAAGTACTACAACCATGAGAAAGGGCATAGAAGCTGGAGAATTCGTTGGATGGGATGATGTGAGACTTGCAACACTTCTGGCCTTGAGAAGACGGGGGTACCAAAAGGAAACTTTCAGAAAATACTGGATCGATTCTGGACTCAATGACGTAAATTCCGATTTTTCCTGGGAAATATTCAACTCCATGAACAGGCAATTTATCGATCACGGAGCTGATCGTTATTTCTTTATTCACAATCCTGTACTTGTAAAAATAGAAGGTTCTCCAGAATCAATCGGTAAAATTCCACTATATCCTAACGAGCCCGACAGGGGATTTAGGCAGTATTCTGTTGAAAGCGATCAGGAATTTTATTTGCAGAAATTAGACATAAAAGATTTGAAGAAGGGCGAGACACTTAGACTCAAGGATCTTTACAATATACAATTTAATGGTGAACAATGGGAATATGCAGGAAACGACACTTCAATAAGAAGAAAAATAATACATTGGGTAAAGAAAGATTCTCCAGAATTTGAGGTGATCAAACCAGACGGAACAAAAGATCATGGATTTATTGAAGAAAGAGGTGTTCACACAAGGGGAATTCTGCAATTCGAACGATACTCCTTTGTAAACAAAATATCTGATTCATACGCCCTTTACCTTCATAAATGAGTGTTTAAAATTTTAGGTTTCTTGGTTTTACTAGATGTTGATGCTTATTGTTTTATGGCTCACGTAAAAGGCGAATCCACCAAGGATAATAAATATCGGACCTATGTAATCTCCTGCCCCAAGCACAAGTAGAATGATCCCGATGGCTAAAATTATAAAGCCATTGTGTACGTGGGTTGATTCATTTCCATTTATTTTATTTGCGTAGTGAATGGGTAAAAGGGCTAAGATTAGAATGACTATATCTATGGCTATAAGTAATCCAAATATTCCTGGAAACGCAAAAAGATTCCCATTTGCATTAAATGCCCCATAGATTAGGGCAAAATGTCCAAAGACTGCAAGAATTATTATCCTAATGATGGCGAATATAAGGGTCACAATGGAACCTATTTCAACCGCCAGATATTTAACTCGATTTTCAATATCCACGATTGGCATAGGGTTTCCTAGTATTTATATTCAATGTGTTACCTTTAATTAAGCCTGATTCTACTAAAAAAATCATTTTTTCACTAAATGTTTTGGTTTATATTTAAATAAAAAGTTATACTACCATTTTAACATGGACAGAGAAGTGGCAAGAAAATTAATATCCATAGTTTCCCAAGAGAAAAAATATGCAAGATCCATCACGGGCAATGATATCGTCAACATCCTCGTTTATAAGAGAAAGTTCCTTCAGGAGAGCAGTGCTCAAAGATTTGAGGATGAATGTGTGAATGAAGGAATTCTTTCACAGGATGGTGAAAAGTTTTTGGTAAATTTTAATGCAGCAGGTGAGCACGTTCCCATCGATTTTTCCGTTGATGAAAACGTCCTATTTCAGCAGGAGACAAAAGACACGTCCCTACTGGATAAACTGTTGAATTCCATAGTCTCATCGGGAAAATTAACTAAGAAGGAAGCGTTGCAGAAAGCAAAGAAGCAACTGGAACAACTTGAATATATAGATCTTACCATAAAACTATGTTCACTGATGAATGATCTTTACATCGATTATTCTGACATTAAAAAAGAGATAGAAAAAGATATTTTCAGTATCATTTCTCCCCCTTGAATTTTTCTGCAAGATCCCTGGCTCTTCCTATATCCTCATTTTCCATTGCAAGATCTATGGATACATCATAAAGGTAGGAAATGGTGTCCTTGAATTCTTCCTTTTCCTTTTTTGTTTTGAAAGTTGTGAGCGTTTTTTCGGCCTTTTCAATATTCTTCATGGACAGATCATTTGCCTCTTCCATTTTCCCTCTGTCCCTCAACAGCTTTATGAGACTCACGCAAGCTTCATAATAAATCTCCCAGATTTGATCCTTATCTGAATCATTCATTATTTCTGTGTATATCCTGATTGATTCATCGGTGTTTTTTTGATCTTCTGATAGTATATCGGCCAGGGCATTCTTAAGGGAGAGAGTAAGGGTAATATCCTCAAGCTGATCTGCCACCTCCATTGCTTCTTTAAGGGTTTTCTCCGCGTTTTCCAGACTTCCGGATTCATCCTGAAGATAGGCAAGGTTCATCATTTCAAGGGCTAAAATTTCAGGTTGATTCAATTCTGATCTGATTTTCAACGACTCGATAAGGTTGGAAATGGCATTGTCCGTCTTTATACCTTCCTTGCCATAGTATGCTTCAGAAATTTTACTCAATATATCCGCCTTCATTTCTTTTTCGTCTCCACCCTTTTCCATGAGACTATTCAATAAAGTCAACGCATCAGTATACTTTTCCCTGTTCAATAGTTTTTCAACCTGTTTCATTCCTAACGTATATTCATTTTTGTCCATATATTTCACCTCTTCCTAATCTTGTCAAGTATTACTCTTGCATTGCTCATTTTGATTTCACCTGATCTAATGAGTTCATTTGCAACCAGATCTACTTCTTCATCCTTAGCTCCTACGGCTATGGCAAGGTTCCTGGAATGTAATTCCATGTGCCCTTTTTGAATTCCTTCATCACTCAAGGCCCTCATGGCAGCAAAGTTTTGTGCCAAGCCCACGCAAGCAAGGACTTCTTCCAGCTCAATGGCATGATTAACGCCCAGTATTTTTTGTGCAATTTTTGCCTTTGGAATGCTTGCAGATGTTCCTCCTACTGTTCCAACACTTATTGGTATTTCAATTGAACCAACAATATCACCATTTTCATTCTCCCTATAATGAGTGAGTGGGCCATAATGGCCATTTATTGATGCATAGGCATGGGCGTTTGCTTCAGCTTGTCTCCAGTCATTCATTGTAGCCAGAAGTACGGAATCAATACCATTCATAATACCCTTGTTATGTGTGGTGGCCCTGAATATATCCTCTTCAGAAAGTATGGCAGCATGCATAAATTTCCTTACAACGTCCCTTCCCCCAATGGCATCTTTGCTGAAGATCCCGTATGCCCTCACAATTCTCATCGGAGTTAAATTACTTAGAATTCGAAGAACAACTTTTCCTCCGGTTTTTTCTTCTATGAATGGTGTAACCTTCTCTACCATGGAATTAATCAGGTTTGCACCCATGGCATCACCAGTGTCTACCTCAAGATTCCCCATTAATACATGTTCATCGTATTTGACTCCGTGAAAACTGATGTCACTGGCTCCCTTTCCCATTTTATTGAGCGTCTTGCTGGTACTATTGGCAATCTGTATTATCTCATCCTTCACCATCAATAGATCTACTTTTGCCTTTTCTATATTCTGTACATCTATTACTTGAATCTGCCCAAACATAATGGATTCAGAGGCGTGAGCTTTAAATCCACCTAAAATCCTAGCAATTCTTGCTCCATTGGAACAGGCTGCGATAACAGATGGCTCCTCAACTGCCATGGGAATTAAATAATCCTTCCCATTAATCAAGAAATTTGTGGCGATTCCCATCGGAACTTCCATATTCGTAACAAAATTTTCAATCAACCTCTCTCCTATGGATGAATCAAGGGAACCATAGTTACTAAGAGTATTTGTCTCCTCATTAGTTAGACTACATAATTCCCGAAGAATCTCTACTCTTTCTTGTATATTTTTTTTATAATAACCGTTGATTTTTGAATTTGAAACAGACATACACATCAAACACTTTGGTTAAAAATGGTTAATACCTATTAAAAATGTTTGGTTTGTTTCAAGGTATGGAATTCTGAATGACTAAATGCATCAATAAGGATAAGATCATTGGAAACAATATGAACTTGAAGACCAACCAAAAGGTCACACAAACCCTAAAGATTCTTAATCTTGGTCTTGAAGATGAGTCAGAAAGAATATTATAGGTTGTTTAATTACTGGTTTAATGGCAGATAGATTGGCTGAGGTTGAGATTTCTAAAGACGGTGATGTGTATCTTGCAAGAATAACGCTTCCTTCTGGAGAAGTGGTTAACTTGGAAAATGATCAACTTGAAGATATCCTTGAGCAGATTGCCAACGACTTGGGTGAGAGATTCTCTAACTGAACAACCTGCGAGGATGGCCCAGCGGTACGGCGGCAGCCTGCTAAGCTGTTTTTCCTATGGAAAGCGTGGGTTCAAATCCCACTCCTCGCGTCAAATTAAATTTAAATATTATGGTGTATAAATCTGTGGATTTCTGCTTCCGTTCATAGGGCTCTGTTATTTCTTTCAACTAATTCTCTTTTCAATACTTTCCCTACGATACTTTTTGGAAGTGAATCCACGAATTCAACGCTTTTCGGAATTTTATAAATTGCCAGTTTTTGTGAACAATAAGATACGACATCTTTCTGATTCAGCTTCTTTCCCTCTCTTAACACTATGTAAGCTTTCACTGTTTCACCCCTGTGCGGGTCTCTGACCCCTATAACACTTGCTTCATCTATTGATGGGTGACTCATCAGAACTTCTTCTATTTCCCTTGGATATACGTTGTATCCTCCTGCAATGATCATGTCCTTCTTTCTGTCCACTATACTTATGTACCCTTCCTTATCAATAAGACCGATATCTCCTGTATAAAGCCAGCCTTCCCTAATGGTCTGATCAGTTTCTTCTTTTCTGTTAAGGTATCCAAGCATTACCTGTGGACCCTTTACAATAAGTTCACCCATTTCCCCCAGTTCCATTTCCTTTGTCCCAGTTTCAATGTCCACTATCTTTACCTCTGTGTTGGGTAACGGAAAGCCAACTGTACCAAACTTCCTCTTAGCCGGATCGACTGGTGTAGCACAAACTACTGGAGATGCTTCAGTGAGTCCATAACCTTCAATAATTTTCCCTTTTGTTCTTGAAGTGAACTGCCTTTCAAGATCTGCAGCCATAGGGGCAGCACCTGAAAGTAATATGGAAAGATTCGATAGGTCTCCTTTTTTTCCTTTTAGGTATCTCAACATTGAATGATACATGGTGGGAATACCTGGAAAAATTATGGATTTCTCCTTTTTCATAGTATCAAGAATTCTCTTGGTATCTCTCGGATCTGGTACGATGAGGATTTCGCTTCCGAGAAATATGGGTAAGAGCATGGATGTCATCATTCCATACACATGAAAATATGGTATGGCAGCCAGGAAAAAGCCAGTTCTTCGATCCACCTCTGGAATCCACTCATTTAGTTGATATACATTTGAAACCAAATTTTCATGGGATAGTAATGCCCCCTTTGGAGTGCCAGTTGTCCCACCAGTGTATTGGATAACTGCAGGATCTATCAGTGGATTAATTTTAACTTCTCTTAGCTCCCTTTCTAATTTCTTGGTATGCTTAAAATAAATTATATCACCACTCTTAGGAATCTTTGGACGCTTACCCTTCAGGGATTTACCTAAAGAGTAAATGAAACCAACTGCTCCGGGCAAGTAATCCTGGATCCTACATATTACTATTTTGTTGAGATATTTCTTACGTAGACCAGAGACTTTTTCATAGAAATCATCAAGCGTTATTATTATATCGGCATTTGAATCAGCAAGTTCCACGCTTATTTCGAAACTGGTATAAAGAGGATTTATCTGAACTACTACTGCCCCAAGTTTGCAAAGGGCAAAATACATTATAATGTAAATAGGAGAGTTTGGTACCATTATGCCTACCCTATCGTATTGTTTAACCCCCAAATCAGAGAGAAAAACTGCGGCCTCATCAACCATCTCTTTCAATTGTGCATATGTATATTTTTTCCCTATAAAATCGATGGAGACAGCATTTCCCTTTTTCAGAACTGTATCTTGAAGTAGTGAATATACAGTTCTCTCTGGGATTTTAATTTCCCTTCTAGCTCCCTTAGGATAGCTTTTTTCCCACAGTTGCTCTATTTTGTCCACATTGTTATTGTTTGGCATCATAATTTCCACTTTTTCTCTATAATGCCCCTACAATTATATTTATAAATAAACTTTTTCACACATTATAAGAGATCATTTAGAAAATCAGTTCCGCGATAAACACGATCTTAGTTCTAAGCAAATGCACGAAGAATCTCTAGTATTATTGGTAATGTGTCGCCTAAACATGAACAAGTTTTTAAAGAAAATCAATCTGAAAGAGGTTTAGGCTTCACTGCCGTTTCTGTTCAATGAATTCCTGAAAATCTGTTTGGAAAAGAGTCAGAACACAGAATTTATTAATCCATGGCATCTTGGAACCTATCGAAACGCTTTACCATTTAGAAGCGGGGAAATGGTGGGATTCCATGTTCAGTTATTCTAAGGGAAAAGCACATACTTGATTACAGATACAGCTATTGTGATGAGTGTCGTCATAATCCCACTAATGAACCATTTTAACCACCTGTAATCTGCTTCAAGTTTGGTTAGTCTCTCCTTTATCTCACCCCGCTCATCAACAGTCATTGAATAAGAGTCACTTTGAGTGGCCAAATTAAATATCAGCCTCTGCAATAATTTTGATATTCTCTATTTTGCTGATAATGGCCATGAATACGTCGATCCCATTTTTATCCGTTTCACCCTCCGTCAGAACTTCCCCATTATCCTCATACTTTAATCTGACCTTAACATTTGGAACCGGCTTACCGTCGGATGCTGTAACTTTAACAGTAGATGGGGTCGGAAATCCTTTAAATGTATTACTTATAGTAGAACTCAACGCAACGGAGAATTTCGAGTTGTGATAGTCAACAATATTTTCGACCATGATTTGTAATTCTAAGTATTTGTTAAAAATTTTCTTGGAGATTCCTGGAAAACCCTTAAAAATTCACCTTTTGCGAGCTGGCTATTCCTTAAAATTCCATTTTCACCATGGTGATCGACTTTCATGTCGAAACGTCCAGAGTTTAGTTTCGGCACAGCTGCGATGTTCACCGGAAGGACGCCCTGATATGGGTTTTAATGGACCGTTCAGCAATTACATCCAGATCCCCGGTTGCATCTTTCCAATCATATGTGGTTATCGGCTGACTTGCAAAATTAATAGGTAATACTTGATAATCTTTTGATTACAAATATTTTGCCGCCTGAAACAAAGAAACAAAGCGAAGCTCTGGATTGAAAAAACTTATTTGTGTGTTTATCTTATTTCCATTGGTAATATAGTTTGATAATTTATTTCCAGATCTCATTTTTTTCCCATTTTTTCGTTGTCTTGCCACTGAACGGCAGAGCAATAAGCACCGAAAGTTCTTTCATTTTTTCAACTCTCCTTTTTTTCTCTTAATTCACGCTATTCGTTCTGACACCAAACGTGATTTTCAACGAATCGTCTGGAAGTTCTCTATCTCAACCGCTTTCCCTGCCCCTCTAGTTGGTTATGCAAAGCCCAGAATTTAGGCAAATTCGCGAAATTTGGGTTTTCATTTGCCGCCTAGAGTTTCCTTTTCCATTTGTAGCCCATATTTATCGGGAGTGCTATGTCGAGAAAAAGGGTTAGGAAATTCATTGCCTTTTTGAAAATTATTTAGATACTTGTTCTGAAAATGAGTTATGTCATTGAAGAAATTATCAGTAGTTTAACACAAAGTTTAGACTATACCATTATGGGTGGGGTTAGAGAGAACATGGCATGAGGGGAGCAAGCCGCCGACGGGATTCGATCCCGCGACCTCGTGCTTACCAAGCACGCGCTCTACCAGGCTGAGCTACGACGGCGGTAGTTCCCAGAATTCATGATAGTTAATAAATTTTCCAAGGTTTTTGAGCCTTATACAAATCAATTCAATGTTTCCAAAAAAAGGTTCATGCGAGTAACTCTACAGAAAAGGTTATTTCATGAATAAATATCATTAATAATATGGAAAAGGCGACTCCAAAGATTTCAGTCATTGTGACTCTATATAATAGAACTGATTTCATTCTTGACGCTTTAAATTCTGTGGTGAACCAGAGTCTGGATAAAGAATTGTATGAAATCATAGTTGTAACAAACATTGATGTAAACTTTGATAGGGATACCGAATTTCTAGGATCAATTAAGGTTTTAAAGGTTGATAAACCCCAAGTAGGAATGAAATATCTAAAGGGGTTCAAAGAGTCCAGAGGAGATATAATTACATTTCTTGATGATGATGATCTTTATGAAAAAGAGAGACTTTCAGAAATATTGAAATTTTTTGATGGGAAAAAAGGTCACATATATTACCATAATAGTTTCGACCTGATTGACGATAATGGAAAAAGAATTAATAGTAATTTTAGGATAAATGATCAGAAATTTTCGCAATCCACCAATGTATTATTGATCCAACCAAAGTATAGACTGAAAGATTTAGTAAAAGCAAAGAAAATAGGTGGAGATTTTAATATGAGTTCAATAGCGGTTAGCCGATCCATATTAAGTAATGGGATGGTCCTACTTTCACTTGCATCTGCTTCCCCAGATATTTCTTTATTTATGGAATCCATTACTATAAATTCTGAAATTTTTATTGATAGCAGAAAATTGACACTTTATAGAATAAAATCTTCTTCTCCAAAAACTATAGAATTAAATGACAATGATCAGTCAGCCATAAAAAAGCCTCAATTAGAAGCGAGAGAAGGTATGATTAATTTTGCTGTAAGTAAAGGGAATGTAATGACAATTAAATATGCAAATTTTGAAAGAAACGATTATCTTGTTCATTCCGAATTTCGACAGTTAATAAAAGAACAGAGTATAAGTAGAGATATGATCATAAGGAGAATTAAAAAGTTACCTTTTTCTAAACCGTACTTATGGAGATACTTTCTGGCGTATTTTGTTATTTATCTGATTTTGTTAATCTTTCCTGGTTTTATTTCTAAGCAAAAACTGGCTTCTTCCTGAACCATTTTCCATAATGTTATAAAATGAAAGTTCTTTTAGTCAGAATAGTAATGGACCCCATTAATTTCTTTTTTCGATACCATGCCTTTAAAACTCATATGTCTTAGATGAGAAATGGCTTCACCTATGGCAAAATTTGATTCCATCATATTCATTGAATCCATGGTTCTACCCTTACTCCATTTCATCTGTCTTGCCACATCATAGGCACAAACCCATTTTTTTTCAACTATTTTTAGGATCTCCCCTATTCTTTCCTCATGATGATTTAAGATTCCATCTATTCTTTTGTTTAAATCACCAAATTGATGACCATGTCCGGGGTGTGCCTCCAATGGTTGGTCAAAAATAGTGTTTTTTAAACTGGAGATATATTCTCCTAACATATCCTCGCTTTCATCGTAATAGCTTATATTTGGTGTAATCCTTTCCAGAACATGATCACCCGTAAAAATTGCATTCTGATCTTTTATGAGAAAACATGTCGACCCTGATGAGTGCCCAGGAACTGGAAGAAATTCTATATTTTCCAATTTATTGTCAATTTTTTCCAGTGAATTCAAATCTAAACTTAAATAATTTTTTAGCTCTTTAAATATAGGGTGATTTTCACCTATATTTTGCAGAAATTTATCAGGAACCCCATTTTCCTTGAGATAATCCAATTGCCACGAAATGTATTTCTTGGGAGATTCCTGGAGAGACTCGATTCGTTCCAGATCATTCCGCCCTATATATGCCTTGATGCCAAATTGATTTTGAAGTTCCTGTGCACCGCCAATATGATCGATGTGCATATGGGAAAGTAGTACCAGATCTATTTGATTTGGGTCAATTTGATTTGTTCTTAGAAAATCCACTATATTCTTATCCATACCAGTATCTATTAGTATCCTTCGTTTACCGTTATCTAATAGATAAATAGAAGCAGTTCTCAGTGCTCTGATGGAAATGGGAATTTCTAACCTCCTTATTGAATATACCATGGTGACGGTATTTGGATAAAAGTTATGGCTTTTACCAATTTTTTTTTCGTTAAAATATCAAATGAAGATCTGAAAAGATCATGCCCTTACGACAGATTTTAACATTTCCAATGGGAGTCATAATGAACCAACCTATGAGGCTCCACTTTCCATAATGGCTTCGGAATTGAAGGTCCAAAGAAAAGGTGATATTTGCAAAAAAAAATTCTTGTTGGAAGATAATTTATAATGTAAAGTTATTACATAAATATGCCCAACTCGATTCCACTAACCGTATTCAAGGCTGGTAGCAACCAACTACCTTACGCATCAGCCCTTTTCATGGTCATAGCAGTCATACTGCCAATTTATCTTTACCCTGGATTCTTCTTGGGAAATGTGCTGAATTACTTTCCTTTCATTGTAATATCAATTTTCATTGGGGGATATAATATTGTTCAATATAGAAAGAGAGCTACCGTTGAATTATATGAAGATTTAATTGCTATTATTATGACAAATAAAAAAGTGGTTGTCCATTTTACTGACATACAAGATATAGAAGAGAATAAAAATTATGGTAAAAAATTGATAGTTATAAAAACTAAATCAGGCAGAGAAATAGCCCTATTTGACAGAAAATTAATCACTTTTAAAATGACTCTCTTAGAATATATTAATAGCCGGACTCTGTCCATACACCCGAAGAAAGACTGAATGTCATCACTTTATGAATTCTTTTTAAAAAATTTATTTGCACATTTTCAATAAAAAAATCTTAATCAAGTTTTCACAACTGGAAAGTGCCTAAAGTTGGAGCTTTAACGTAACAAAAAGCCAAACTAAATGGAAATAAACATTCCGTGGTATCCTTCATATGAATCTAATATTTGGAAATAAATTCTGACGCAGAATAATTAAATTACAATTTGGCTATACATCTGTATTTACTTTAGATATATACTAAGAATCAAACTCAATAAAACATGAGTTGTTAAACCTTCTCCCAGTGGAGTAAAACAGATTGATGAGTTCAATTATAAATATTTAATTTGGTAATTAAAACTAATTTTGTCAGTACTTATGTGTGGTCAATAGACAGAAAGTTTTTATACTGCTATGTATATGTATAATTGATAAGAATGAACCCAGACTCCAAAGATATAAAAATAACGTTAAGAATTTCCGAAGATGATCTGGATATGATAGACAGTTTTCTCGAAGAAAACATGTCATATGGTAGCAGATCTGAATTTCTCAGGAACTGCGCACTAGATTTTATACAGGCTAAGAAAGCCTTTAAGGGATGGGAGTCTGGAAACGGAGTTTCCCTTTCAAAAAAACAGGAAGAGTACATAGAGCGTATGATAAGAATGGGATATTATCCATCGAAGGAAGACGCTATAAAATCCATTCTCGAATACGTCTTTGATTCAGGATTCATTAAAAAGATATTTGAAGAAAAAATAGAAAAATACCAGGAAATAGAAAAATCAATGAGATCAAACGAAAAAGTGAGCTTGGTGGAGAAGGAAAATGAAGAAGGAAAATATGGAAAATATTAGGGTGGGAAAAATGGAAGGAATGGAAAAAATAAATGTAAGCATGGAAAAAGAAAAGATGGGCTCTTCTGATTTGGATTTATACATGCATGAAACCATAGTGCTGATAGGTTCAAAAATGGATAAAGTATTTAGGAGTTTAATAAAAACTAATAGTGGGAGAAAAAATGCAATTCTTTACATTACTCAGAAAAAAGAAGATCCCCTCGTTTCTAAAGTTGCTCCGAAATATGAGGATTTTCATGAAGAGGCTGAGGAATCTTTTGTTAGTGTTACTGATCTCGATGGAAATATAATGGATGAAAAGAACAGTGCCTCCAGAATTTCGTTCCCTGAAGTTATGCAGGTCCATTTCAAGCATCTGGAATCGGATAGGGAGATCAGACGAGCTTCAGAAATAGTCTCTGGCCTTGTAGATAACACCTGGGTTACCATAATAGGAAGCGATCTGGCTGAAGGATTTGCAAGAAACATTCACTCTTCTCTTGTGTATCGAAGAAAAAAGTTCAACAATGCAGTGGCATCTTTCGTTTTCACCAGTACAGAAAATGTAAATGAAGAATTTAACTTAAAAGTATTGAAAAATAACATAAAAAATAACACGAATATGTTCAAGGAAATAAAATCTGAGAATAGATTAAAAAAGACAATATTTCAGAAAAAAAGTGAAGACCAGGAAATAGAGAAAATGATTTTCGAAATCTCATCTCTGCAGAAGGCCTTTTAAATTTTTTTCAATTAAAACAATCAATAATTATCGTGTTGTTTGTAATGCCAAAAAAAATGGGACACGGTTAATCGGGTGAATGATCTTAAAAATAAATGATTAGGAACCTTGTGCTCCTCACTTCATAAGTGACTCTCTGACTTCCTTAAGATCCATGGTTCTTTCGCAGTAATGGCACCTGAACTTTTCCATTCCTCCTTCAATCTCTGTTCCAAATCGTGAATCAACAGGCTCCCTGGCATTTGTTACACAATTCTGGTTGTTGCATTTAATTATATTCTTTATCTCCTTTGGAATTTTTACCTTGAACTTATCCTTGATTTCAAATTTTTCTATTATATTTATTGTAGCTTCTGGGGAAACTATACTAATGAGATCCAATTCTTTCTTTGCAAGTTTCCTATTCTCCACCTTAACAATATCCTTTGTGCCATCTTTCTTGCTAGGTACATTCATCAATACACTGACTGTTAAATTACCCCTTCCATTGATCTTTAGCACTGATAAAACCTCAAGAGCAGCCCCTGGGCTTATGTGATCAATTACAATCCCATCCGAGATTTTGTTTATTTTCAACACTTTTTCTTCATTCAACCTTTCCACCTCTAAGAATCAGATCTATGAGAGCCATCCTTACGAATACACCATTTGCAGCCTCAATGAAATAGTAAGCCCTTTTGTTTCCATCTATTTTAGGATCAATTTCATCCACTCTTGGTAGTGGATGCATTATTATGGCATTATCTTTCATTCTATCTACCAATTCCTGATTGAAGGAATAGGAACCGATTACCTTCTGATAGTCATTTAGATCCACAAATCTCTCCTTCTGTATCCGCGTAACATAAAAAACATCGGTTGTTTGCAAAACTTCATCTATGTTTGAATTAAGATTTATCTTTGTTCTATTTTTAAGGGTATTCAGGAAATGATCCGGCATCTGCAGGATTTCCGGTGATACAAGGTTTATTTTATTGTTAAATCTGTTTAGGGCTTTTATGAGGGAGTGAACAGTCCTCCCATACTTGAGATCTCCCACAAGTGAAATTTCAAGATCTTCTATTTTTCCATACTTTTCCCAAATTGTAAAGAGATCGAGAAGTGTTTGAGTTGGATGTTGACCTGAGCCATCCCCACCATTAAGCACGGGGACGGTGGAAAACTCGGAAGCAACTCTTGCTGCTCCTTCCATTGGGTGTCTCATAACAACTATATCTGAATAAGATGAGGCCATTCTTATGGTATCAGCAATTGTCTCACCCTTTGCTGCTGAGCTGTTCTTGGCTTCTGAAACCGAGATAACTGATCCCCCGAGACGGTTCATTGCACTTTCAAAGGAAAGTCTTGTTCTTGTGCTTGGCTCGAAAAAGAACGTTGACATTATCCTTCCCTTCATCAGTTCCAGGCTTTTTCCTTCCTTAACGGTTTTCTTAAAAATAGATGCACGATGGAAAATCTCATAAAAATCCTCGGTTTCCACGTCGTCAATACTGACTATACTCTTCCCCTTTAACATTAAAAATAGACATGGATAATCATTATATAGAGTTACCTTTCGTTGGCATTAGCAACTTCAACACATCCAAACTCAGGCAAGTGACAATTTCGAAAAAACTCGGTTTCATAGGGAATCTTAACCTGATAGTTTTCCACCCAACACAGGCAAATACGTCCTTTTGAATCAAGAGTCTATGAATTGAAAGATGCCATTTTTGTGGTTATTAGGAATCCTCAAGTGGTGTTTACAATCTATGAATCAGCCTCAATTTTCCTCATGCCTTGATTCGAGAACCACTTACTTTCATATATGAAGAGATAAATCCTGTGTGGATTATTCCAGTGGATTTCGGTCTTGTTGCTCCTGTCCTTACAAGAAGTTTTCTACCCTCGATCTCCAAGGTTTCCAGATGAATGAAGCCATTCTTCTCATATTCTTCTCTAGTCTTCTCCACCTGATTATAATTTGGAAGATAGGTAATCACTTTCTTACCGGACAATAACCACTTTCTCTGACTGGTGACATTTCTCCAGGGTTCAGGCATATCAAGAAATATGGCATCCAACTTTTCTCCAGCATATTCGTATTGATCAAACTCTGAGATTGCTACTTCTATGTCCATTCCCGTAAAGCTTTTCACATTCTTTTTTGTTATCATGGATGATTTTTCACTGTGATCCACACCCACATATCCAGACGGGTTTTCTGTAGATCTCAGGAGATTTATGGTAAGGGCCCCTGAACCTGTGCCGCTTTCCAATATTCTTGATCCATGACCTATTCCCGATATTGATATTATATATGCTGAATCAAGTCCACTAATGATCTGTGCTCCACGCTCCCCCATAAGGGGGAAAAACTGCGGGTTATATTCCATAACGGTGTATGCCACACCATCTAAAACTATGACATCTCCAGGGTGAATCACGGCAGATGAGTTCATTTCAATTATTCGCCTTCCTGAAAAAATTTTCCTATTTATGTCATCGAGCATCAGAGTTCCGGATTCGGAAAACAAAAGCATCATTGAATTACACCACCATAATATCCAATTACCACATCAGATACATTATTTCCTGTAGGACCGGTAAAAATGTGTCTTTTAAGTTTTATGGCCAGGGTACCTGTATCACTGTTTTCCACATATCTGTTTATCTCCTCCCTTATTACGGATTTTTTTAAGGCACTGTCCACTATGAACCCAGCCAATCCACTATTTCCGTCTTCTCCATCTGTTGCAAGAGATAGAAAAGTAAAGATTTCATTTTCATCCATTTTTTGCAAAATAAGAGCTGAAAGAAGACAATTCCTACCACCTTTGCCATTTCCTATTACCCTGGAGGTTGTCTCTCCACTTGCTGAAAAAAGAAATGGTTTTCCAAGCCTATCATATTCTTTTCTCAAGAATTCTGTAATTTTCTCCGCACATATATTTACATCACCCTTCAGAATATTTCCAAGGTAAATCTTTTCTATTCCAAGTTCAATGGAATCCATGAGATCACGAGCATATTTTTCTCCTTTAAGTATAATTTTACCACTCACATTACAATCCCTGATAATGGTTTTCTCGAATTGAATATGAAATTTTTCAAGGAGACTTATTTCCTGGTCCCTGTTTACAGATGGAAAGAAGGGGTTTGAACCTATTACTGAGATATCATCACCGGGAACGTCTGAAATGGCCAGAATGAGGATTGAACCATAGGATGAATGATTGATCATTTTTCCGCACTTTACGTCGGAAAGCTGGCACCTTACACTATTTATCTGTTCAATTGGAAACCCGCCATTTACCAGTTTATGCATTATTTCCAGATATTCATCCCTGGAGATGCTTTGCCTGGGCTTTTCAAATAATGAAGAGGTGCCGCCTGACAGAAGAAATATGAGTGAGTCTGACCTATCATTTCTTATTAATTCCATAATTTTTTCGGTGGAGTCAAAGGTATCGAAAGATGGAAAAGGATGATTTCCCTTGAGAACTGTAACCTCACCCATGGGCTCCGGATCCGGACTTAAGCATACTCTCAGAGTGGAATGCCCTACCAACCATTTGTCCATTCCCTTAAACATTGGAATCGAGGCTTTTCCAATGGCAAGGATACTGAAGG
Source organism: Thermoplasmata archaeon (assembly GCA_021794355.1). Lineage (GTDB taxonomy): Archaea > Thermoplasmatota > Thermoplasmata > Thermoplasmatales > Thermoplasmataceae > Cuniculiplasma. The sequence goes on from JAJYRA010000084.1 coordinate 36,257, forward strand.
AATTTCCTGAAACAAAATCAATCATTTCACTGTTATATTTACTGACAATGTTGGACGGTGACTCTTTTAGAATATTATTTCTTACTGCTTCCCTTATGGCTATGTCTACGTTTTTCAGCGCATCAGTCATGGGTGCACATTAATTGAAAGGCAATAAAGTTAATTTTTCCCTAAAAATTTGAAAAAACATTTTTATACTTGTGTTATTTAATTGTGTTGAGGTGAAACCGTGTTGTTCAACTTAAAACCCAGGGACGATGATGACGATGATGACCAGGACGATGACGATGATGACGGATTCTGAAGAGTGAAGCGAATGGTTATCATAGAAGATAAAAACTATAAAGAATTTTTTTCTGAAAAAATGTTTAATTTTATTAGATCCGTTTCATTTGAAGAATTAACTGAAGCTCAGGAAATGCTCATTCCCAAGGTAAGAAATGGAAATAATGCAATTCTCATTTCTCCAACGGGAAGTGGAAAAACAGAAGCAGCCATATTTCCTGTTTTTGATTATATTATGAATAATGAGATTCAACCCATAACCGCTCTTTTTATTACTCCACTGAGAGCGTTGAACAGAGATATGCTTTCCAGATTGAAAAATTATGGAAAAAAAACCGGTATCAGGGTTCAGGTAAGGCATAGTGATATATCAAACAGGGAAAGAAGGGAAATAAGGGATAACCCTGCAGACATACTGATCACAACCCCTGAATCCGTCCAGATTCTTTTGAATTCAAAAAAGATCAGGGAATATCTAAAAAACCTTAAGTACGTAATAGTGGACGAACTACACGAACTGGCACAGAATGAGCGGGGAACCCAACTGAGCATAGCTCTTGAAAGACTGGCTGAAATAGCACCTAAGTTCCAGAGAATAGGACTTTCAGCAACTGTCGGTAATCCGGAAGAACTTTCAAAATTCCTCTATTACACCGGAGATGTAGTTGTTCTTAAAACCGGAATGATAAAAACAATGGAATTTGAAATTACCATACCGGAGAAAGCACCTGATGAAGTGGCAGGAAAAATGGGTTGCGAACCAGAATATGCAGGTGCAATTTTGAAGATTCATCAGTTGATAGAATCCCATGAGGGAACACTGGTCTTTGTTAATACGAGAAGTGTTGCGGAGGATATTGCATTCAGGATGTCCCTATATTTTGGTAATCTTCCAGTCATGGTTCATCATGGGTCCCTATCAAGGGAGACCAGGGAGGATGCTGAGATTAAATTCAAGAGGAAAGAAATAAAGGGGTTAATCTGTACCTCTTCCCTCGAGCTTGGAATAGATATAGGGTCTGCTGATCTTGTAATACAATTTAACTCCCCGCGACAGATAAACAAGCTCATCCAGAGAATTGGGAGATCAGGGCACTGGATCCAGAAGGTTTCCAGAGGGATAATTTTATGCGGGGACCTCATAGAGATGGAGGAGGCAATGGCAATTGTTGGACAGGTAAATAACAAAATTCTTGAACCTGTATTTATCAGGGAATTATCCTACGCCACCGTGGCTAACCAGATCCTCCTAAGAGCACATCAAATGAGAAAATTCAACGCAGAAAAATTCTATGGCATCTTAATAAAAAGCTACCCCTTAAGAAACCTGTCAATAGAAGAATATTATGCCATAGTAAATTTTCTAGCCTTTTCAAGAAAAATAAGGTATGATTCAGAAAACATCATATCATCCACGGTTTCTCTTGAATATTTCATAAATAATATATCAATGATACCAAGTGAAAAAACCTACAGGGTGGTGGATGTTATCAATAAAAAATTTGTGGGGACACTGGATGAAAGATATGTGCTGAACGAGATTGAACCGGGTGCATACTTCGTCATGAGGGGGGCAACCTGGAGAACCATAAGACTTGAAGAACAGATCATATTTGTAGAACCCTTTCAGACGGCAGCTCTAACTCCAAAATGGACCGGGGAGGATATACCGGTACTTCCAGATGTAACTCAGAGGGTTTCCCACAACAGGGAAAATCATATAGTTGAAGACAGCGTTGACCCCAGGTCCAAAATAGTGATGAAAAAATGGCTTCAACAGGACCTGGCCCTTGTTAATAAGGTAGACGTGGAAAATAACGGTCAGGAAATACTGATTCAGATCCTTTTGGGAACCAAGGGGAATTTTGCCCTTTCAGAAATAATTGGTTCACTTTTAACATCAATCACAGGGGAAAGTGTTGAAACGGATTACTCTCCCTATCATATATACATGAGAACTGGAAAACGAATAAGACCGGGAGAGATGATTGAAATAATTAGACAATTGAAACACCATGATTTGCATGTGCTTGTTGAGAACACTGTAAAAAGATCAAGATTCTTCAATGGAATATTCCTCTATGAGGCGAGAAAATTTGGTGTTATAAAAATGGATGCCGATCTTTCCAGGATGAGAATTGAAAAGATTATTGAGTCCTATAAGAACACGGTACTCTATGAAGATTCCATAAGGAAAATGATGAGCGATTACATGGACATGGAAGCAGTGGAAAATTTTATTAAAAATATGGAAAATATAGAATTTATTCCAAGGGATAAGTTTAGTGAGGGATCGGAACAATTTCTTTCACATTATTCAGAAAGAATAGCCCCCCTGAAACCAACCAAGGCAATCATTGATTCCATAAGGGAAAGATTATTAAATGAAGAAATAACACTTCTCTGCACCAAATGCCTGTGGACACATACTGATAGGGTTAGAAATTTAAACAGTTTCAGGTGCCCTGCCTGTGGAAGCAATTTGGTTGCTGCCATATCCCCATTCATCAAGGAAGATCTTATTAAATCAATTGACAAGGATAAACTAACTGCGAAGGAAAAAACCACCCTCACCAAGTCCATACATATTCTTAGGGCAAGGGGAAAGATTGCACTGATGACCATGGCCGGAAGGGGAATTGGGCCTGAAATGGCCACCAGACTTCTCTCTGTGAGGTATTTTGATGAGGATGATCTCATAAGAGAAATAATGAAACAGGAAACTGAGTTTGCCAAAAACAGGAGGTTCTGGAACTGAGAGCAGAAAATTTTCTCAGGGAGATAGAAGTCCTTAAAAGAGAGAGTCTAAAAAATCCAATTCTGGTAGAAGGTGATCATGATATTTCGGCCCTCATTGAAATAGGCATCAGGGGGAGAATAATTAAATTGAACCAGGGGTTGCCATTGGAGATGGTAAGCTTTAATCTTGCCAGGACTTTTAAGAGCATCATAATACTTACAGATTTTGATAGATCTGGAATTAAATTACGAAAAAAAGTTCAGGAAGCTCTCATTTCCTATGGCTGCTCCACGGATATAAGATTTTGGCTATTTATCAGAAACAATTTCTCCATCAAGAGTGTTGAAGATATTCCCTGGCTTCTTCAAAACCATTCAATCGATTAAAATCAATGTCCAGAGGGTAAAATCTCGTTCCCTCAGGGGAATTATACTGACCAAACTTTGCATCATACACAATTTCAAGGTTTTTTATATTCATCACATTTTCCTTCGTGCCACCTACCAAGACTTTACCCTCTTTCATTAGAACAATGGAGTCGGAAATTCTATATGCCAGATTGATGTCATGCATTACAAGCAGAATCCCCTTTCCACTACTTTTGAGAACTTTCAATATTCCTGATAGTTTATTGATTTTATCAAGATCCAGAAAGGATGTGGGTTCGTCCATCATTATGTACTCTGAATTCTGATAAATTCCTGCTGCAATTGAAACCATCCTTTTCTCACCTCCGCTAAGTGTTACAAAATCTCTGTCAATAAATTTTTCAACTCCGCATAAAGCTAGGGCCTCTAAAACATCTTCACGGCTTCCAGGCCTTGTGAATCCTGATATCTCCATCACATCCATGACATTGAATCCCATGGGTTCCGGAATTTCCTGCTGCACATAGGATATCTTTCTCGCGATATCCCTTGGTTTCATGGATTTCAGGTCCCTTCCATCAACCGTTATCTTACCACTTAAAAGAGGGATGTAACCATTAATTGCTATCAAGGTGGATGTTTTGCCCGACCCATTTTTTCCACATATTGATAGGATTTCACCGGTAGATACTGATAAATTAAGTGGCCCTATTTGCAGGTTTCCCCTCTTAAACTGAATTTCGTCCAGTTCAAGCACTATAATACCCCCTGTTGGAAATCTTCATCATCAGCAACATAAAGAAAGGTACACCAATGAGTCCCGTTATGATCCCGATGGGTATGACTTCACTCCTTATTATGGAATGCGCGATGTCGTTGCATAAAATGAGAAAGGTTGCACCCAGGATTGCAGAGGAGGGTATCACGTATTTGTTTGAACCGCCATATAACAGCCTTGACACATGGGGGAATATTAACCCCACAAAACCTATGAGTCCACTGATGGAAACTGCAGCAGATACTGCGACAGTTGTAAGAGCTATGGCAATTATTTTTGATCTCTCGGCATTTACCCCAACAGATCTTGCGTGAACCTCACCCATCTGTAAAGCGTTCAGTTGTTTATACATTGATCCAAGTATTATGGACGTTATGACAACAACGGGAACTACCAAAAGATCTTCTGTCCATGAAATTCCAGATAGGGAACCAAGTATCCAGTAAAATATCCTGTTTTCAAGAGCAGGCTTTGAATATAGGAGCAGGGCCACAAATGAAGTGGCAAACAGGGAAATGGCTATTCCAGTAAGCAGAAACACAACAGGTGGGGTTCTTCCCTTTCGCATGGAAAGAAAGTATACCGTGGATACAACAAGTATGGAAAACATAAAGGCAAAAATTGGAAGGGTGAATATACCCAAAAAGGTTATTCCAAAAACAATGGCAATTACAGCACCAAGCGTGGCCCCACTTGAGACACCAGTTATGTATGGTTCCGATATGGGATTCCTGAATATGCTCTGGATCACCGCACCTCCAACACCGAGAGCCGCTCCTACAGCTGCCGCTCCAAGAATTTCAGGTTCCCTCAGCTGTGTTATTATGATGTAGTCCGAGGTCCTTATGGTTCCTAACTTCAGGCCCATTTGTTCTCCTATGGATTTCAGGATGATCAGAGTACTTATATTTACGGGTCCAATGCTTAGAGAGGTAGTGAAAGAAAGAAAAAAGGCTATAATTGATAATAAAAAAAAGGTCTGTCTCCAACCGTGCCTCTCAATGGATTCAATAACTTTTGCACTCCTAAACATTCAATCACTCATAGATCACTGACCGCCTTTGGCTCCGGGTTATAGGGGAGATTAAAGGGAAAGGCGGGAAGATTGACCTTTATACCGTATACTTCATACATAAGCCATTCTACAGCATATATATTTCTAAAGTTGGGTTCCGAAAACAGATTAGTATTGAATACAGTATAAATTGAATTGTTCTTGTATGCATCCGTAGATGTGAAAGGACTTTTGTTAAGATCTGAAGTATTAAAACAGGAGCCCAATAGGATTACCTGTGGGTTTTCATTTACGATCTCCTCGTTTGATATCTGGTAAAAGTTACTCTGGTTTGCAATATTATTCAGATGAGCATAGGTAAACATTTCATTCACAAAAGTTCCCTGCCCTGTGGTCCATGTTGCCCCATTTTCGACACACATGGCATATAATAGACTTTTATTTGTAACGCTTACATTTGAAAAGGCATTCAGTGATTTGCTCATCCATGTATTCAGAAGAGTTGCGTTCTTTTCAGTTCCAGTTAACTTTCCAAGAAGAAGATTTTGTTGCATTATGTCAGCGAAAGTTGAATTGAGCCCTGCACTCAGGAATATGTAATCAACTCCAGCATTAAGAAGCTGTTGAACTGAGCTGGGGTTATAGTGTGTGAAAGATATTACGGCATCAGGTGAAAGGTTCAGTATCTGCTGTACACTCATCTGTGGATAACATGTGAGATTCGGCAGATTGCTGGGAGGATATGTTACATAAACTGTACTTCCAACAATGTCTCTGTAGGCTCCCAGTGCATAGAGTGTAGCACTTACTGCAGGATCAAGAGATACTATCCTGTTTAGACGGATGCCGGAAACATTGCTGTTAATGTTTATCATCATCCCCTCTGTCCTATTGGGATCCTTTGAATATTCATAACCAGCTATTCCCAGTGCTCCAGCAATCAATAAAATAACAATAACTACAGATATTACTTTCCTATTTTCTTTCCAGTTCATATGAAGTTCACTTTATTAAACTGAAATTTAATTCATATTTATAAAGTTATCTTTACAATGAGAAAGAAAACTTTATAGCGGTTAAGAAATGTTTTAACAAAACTTTTAAACGCCTGACAAATATCATTATCGTGCCCGAATCCTTTACACAACAATTCAAGGTTTATGAACTTAAAAAAAGCCAGACCTCCCTGATTTCGCTGAGCTTTCTCTGTATGTTCAACGGAAAGGAAACTTTACTTGAAGATTCCCTCAACAGCGTAGTTGATATTGCAGAGGAGTCTGGACTTGATTATGAGATCGTTATAGTAAATACCACGATGATTCCGATCAACTCCGTCTCCACAGAAGGGGTGAGAAGTGGGAAACCCTTAAAGATAGCAGATTATGGAAATTATAAGAGAGGAGAGGCAAAAAATGAGGTGCTGAAGAACTGCTCTGGAACTCATATAGTCATATTCGATCCCGAACGTGTTTATGATCCAAGCTATGCAGACATATTATATAATTTCGTAAAGCAAAGGGAAAAGAGAATGTTATTTAGTGAAATCATAGTTATTCCAAAAGAAATTATTGTCGAATCTGGCGGCTGGAAAAATCTCTCAGTTTCAGAAGATTTAGAACTCTTCGCCAGAATAAGTCGAACCTATGGGATTCTTTTCTTCATAACTGAAGGGCAGGATTCCATTGAAAGATTCTTAATTTACAAACCTTCCCAGATTTTTTATAACAAGAATTTTAGAAGGATGAAAAAGGAAAGACGGTTATCAATATTAAGGGATATGTTTCTGGGATGCAATTATAACTTTGGTGATATTATCCTTCTTTCGAAGGAAAATGGGAGACGTCTCAGCACAAGAGAGTATATTTCACTGTTATCTTCCTACTTAAGGGTGAAACTAAAATCCCAAAAAGATAAAGATCAAAGGGAAAGTAATTTCACCTTACTCATGGAATCCATGTTTGAGTCAGTAATATTACAGGAATATGACAAGTTAAGGGTAGAAGGAAAATCCCTGAATATTAAAATGGGTAAAACAGAACTGGATTACCTCAATTCCAAAAGTGAAATGTTCCCTAAAATATCAAAGACGCTGAATAAGATAATGGAGAGAAAAAATTAAATCTTTTCGAAGTCCCTTCCCCTGTCCTGTCTCTTTATCATCCATCCAGGATACATTTCCCTGTCAGAAGATGCTTCATCCAGCCTTTTAATCTGATCACTGGTAAGATTGATGTCAAGGCTTTTCATATTTTCTTCAAACTGTTCCAGTGTCCTTGCTCCCACAAGAACAATTGCTTTCTTTGAAATGACCCACGAGAGAGCTACATTGGCCAATTTGCAATCCTGCTCCTTGGCGACATCCTCGGCAACTTCGAGAATATATTTTGCACTTTCCTGATCGAAAGGTGGGAAAACTCCCCTATCTCCAAATCTAGTTCCAGATTTTGTTTCCATGTTCTTCCCGTATTTTCCAGATAGAACTCCACCGTGAAGAGGGCTCCAGGCGAGTAAAGAAAGAGTGTCATGTTGCATATATGGAAATAATTCCTGTTCAATATCCCTGTTAAGGAGGGAATAATTCATCTGTGCTGAATGGTAGTGTTCATAGTGATTCTCCCTTGCGGTAGCATTGAAAAGAGCCATCTGCCATGCCTGGAAATTTGAAAATGCAGGATAATCAATATCTCCTCTTTCCACAAGATCCTGAAAGGTTTCTATTGTTTCCTCTATGGGCACGTGATAATCAAAAGAATGCATCTGATAAATCTCCACATGATCTGTTCCCAATCTTTCAAGACTCTCTCTTATGGATTCCCTGATGTGGTGCCTGGATAATCCTATCTGATTTATTCCCTTTCCACTCCTTCCACGTACTTTCGTTGCAATGTGTACTTCGCTCCTGAATGGCTTTAATGCCTTACCTAAGGCAACCTCAGATTCGCCCTCATCGTATACGTCTGCAGTATCGAAGAGATTAATACCATAGTCGTAGGCTCTTTTTACCATTTCATTTGTCTGTTCCTGACTCAATCCACCCAATTTCCAGCTATTTTTATCTCCGAATGTCATTGCACCCAGTGCAAAAATTGACACATACAGACCAGACTTTCCATATTTTACATACTTCATAAATGAATAATACTTGTGCATATTTAACCGTCATGCCATAGTATTTTTAAAAAGAAACAATTTCGCGAAAATGAGAGGAAAGACCCTTCTTGTCATGGTTATATTTATTCTCACTCTTTTATCCGCGTTATCACTGAATCATGTCATGGGTCCCATGACTAATGGAGAGAATTACTCTCAAAAAGAATGGTCCCTGGATGAGTCTACACCCATACATAACATATACATTTATGGCAATCTTACGTTGAATGAAAACAACAGAAATTTAGTGAATGGATATAGGCTTATTTTTGAGGGAACAAAAAATGAGTTTATGTATATTGATACAAATGTAACTTTCATGGATGAAACCATCATTTCCATGCATGGAAATCTCTCCATCGTCAATACTAAAAATGCATCGGAAGTAAATTTTCAGGAAACCAGGCTGGTATACAATGGGTCGTTCAGTGTTTCTAACTCATCAATAAAATTCATGAATTCAATAATCGGGTCGAGAGCATCAAAAATAGGAATCCTTCTCCCTTTTGATAATGTTATTGTTGTGAATTCGACATTTGAAAATGATCCTATTTCAAAATCCATAAATGTTATGGTTGGAAAAATACGGCAGGGGCCACAACCTATCAGCTCAACTGGAACCTTCAGCTATTCTTACCAGAGAAGCATTTTTTATAACTTTCCGGTGAGTGGCATAGGTATAAAAATAAATTATTCATATAGCGGACCTGGAGTTCATTTCAACACCTCTTTTGACCTTGGTGGGAAACAGATGAATTACTCCTCTCCTTTATTGCAGAATACAAATTGTTATGAGAGTAATATCAAGCTTAATGAGCCCATTTTCCTATCAAATCTGAAAAATGAAACCGTTAAACTAAAAACAGAATTTCCCTATGGTTCAAATCTCACAGTCTGGAAATCCCGATTCGTATTTATGTCTAATTCAACTTTCAACCTCACCGGTTTTGACCGCAATTACATTGTTTTATATGGATCCAAACTTATTGCCATAAATTCAACCTTTGCTGGAAATTCCAGGCCCTTCATGAATGGAGGGTACTATGATCTTGAAAAAAATGGGTTCATGTTAGACAATAGTTCCTCTCTCTTTTTTATACAATCCAGATTTGTTGGGAACAATCTTTCCTATGATTCCCCTGTTGTCACCAATGAGGATTCCATTTTCTATTTTATGCCCTCCCTTGAAGTGTATTATGAAATGTACAACCGAACCCTTGCCTATAATCCGAAAAACATTTCAGGTGAGAATTACGCAAAAAGACTGATTTTTAAAGACATTACCAAATCTGAAGTTTCCATTAAGAATCCTATTTTAAATGAATCCCTATTGCCATTGTTTATTGAAAATAGTACCATCACAAGAAATCCCCTATTTTCATTTACTATATTTAACATAACCAGATATATTTCCTTCAATGAGAATACCATATTCTCCCACAAAACATATAATTACACGACAAGTTTTAAAAATCTTATATCCCTAAATGAAAAAACAGGCAGCCTGGTTTCAAACAGAACCATCAATGTAGGAATACATATTTTTGCATCGGAAAATCAATCGAGTAATGTGACTGTCAGAGTAGGGACGCAATATGCAAATGCAAAGAGTAAAATGGACTTCTTTCTTAGCAGAAAGCAGGTCACGAAGTCTAATTTGTTAAATTTGACCATCGTAAGGGAGAAGAGCCTCTATTTTCAGAATCTTTCAGTAAATGTAACGTTGCAATTCTTCAATGGCATAAAAAATGTGGTTGAAACCTTTGGTTATATTGCAGATATACCTCCAGAGTATTACACATTTATATTGGTTCCCCTCAATCTTCCCTCGGACAAAGTTTTTCAAATAGAGTGCGGAGGAATTGCATTCAGAAGTGAAAACGGATCCCTTGTTATCAATAGCACTCATGAAAGTGTGACAGTTGAAATAATGGATGTGGGTTTTTTTGTACCTTACAAAAGTGTGGTTAATGCTTCACCTGGAATGAACTACATAAAATTTTTTAAAAGGCAAGGACACTTGATCTTTGAAGGAGATGTAAAAGATGGTACGAACTTTTCAATAGGCGGGCATAAATATGCGTTCTCCTTAAACGAAAGTATCCAGTTACCCTATGGGAATTATACCCTATCAATTGAAAATTCTGGATCCTATGAACTAACCCATATCTACCTTCACGAAAATAGATCAACCGTTTTCCTATCATATTTATCTCCAAGGAGGAGTGTAGGTTTTACTGAATTCATATCTGCCTCCTTGATTTCGCCCATTATAGTGGCCATTTTATATAATCTTGCAAGAAAAAAGTTATTCAAGATTTGCCCTGTTTGCCTCAGGCCAACTAAAATAAATGAAAAACATCATGGGCATAAAAAGTGAAATTTACATTTTATGTCAAGGATATATTTTGAATTATTAGGGATTGTCCTCTGTTACTGTATGAGAATGCTTCATATGACAGCGTCACTAAGGTGGGGTTAAGATTTAGACTCTTCGCAATGTTGTATACCTGAGTAAAATTAATAATACCCTGCCTCTCTATTATTACATAATTTGTCCCGTATGAATATATTCTATCAGAATAAGCGGTTTTGTTCATACCGTAATATACAGAATAGGTTGAGTCTAGGGTGATCTGCACGCCAAGAAAATTTTTCATTGATTTGCCCGTGAAATAGCTGCCTGACCCGTTATATGTATAATTAAAGTGTAGAACATCATTCACAGATTTCAGATAGGTAAGGTTGATGTTATCATTCTTAAGGCTGATAATATTATATTCAGATGTATTTGTACCTCTGGAAAGTGAAAGGTTGAATCCGTTTCCATTATTGCCTGTGCCATTATTTAACACATAATTAAATCTGTTTCCTGTATTCGCGGTTGAAGAAACTTTCCAGCAGGGAAAAGGTGAAGTGGGTTCATTGGTTGGGTATTCCATTTCATAATTTGCTATACCCATTTGCTTTATTATGGGTGTTCTAAGTTTTATAAAATTACTCTCGTAATTGTAATATGCCTGAATATTAAATGGTATTCCCTGATGAAGAAGATAAGCATAGGATTCTGGATAGGCCTGCACATGGTTTACCCCAGGCTTAATTACATTATTGGAATACCATAATAATCCATTGTAATTTCCCCCAGTTTCAGTGGAAGGAATTATTCTAAAATATATGGGACTCGTTACGTTTAAGCCAAGAGTTGGTTCGTAAGTCAGATTTACCGTCATTGAAGAAATATATCCCGGAATGCAGAGAGGGTCGGTCATGTTAGTAACTGAGTTTACCCTGTATATGTCAGTGTCGTTCGCATGCCCTGATAAATATATGGCGCCGCCAGTGGTCATGGACAATATTATGATTATGATAGTAGCAAATGTTATATTTTTATGTAAATAGTTTCCTAAATTCTTGAATTTAATTGGTTTATTGATGGATGGGACCCTTATGTCCTCCAATAATGGAGGGCCCATATCCTTTTCCCTCACATAATCTGAATAAGAAATTATTATTAAAAGAGCCCAATCCACTATATAACCCAAAAGCACCCTGTAGTTGAATAGGAACATAATCATTGGTAAAACAAACAGTGCGTACTTTAATTGATGGTAATATTTTACATAAAAGAGGAAGGTAAGTGAAATTGCTGCTAAAAACAGTAATGCAAACACACTGGATGGAACATTTATTAGACCGGTAAAAGAAAGTTCTGAAAAGCCTATGCCAATTCCAAGAACAGGCTGAAATTCTGCCTCCACAATATTCCTCAACCAGTCATATGGTTGCATAATGATAAAGGGTAGATTGGAAATGAGGAATGAAAATCCCGCAAAAAGTACAAACTTAAGGGATTCTTTGTATGATTTATCCTTATTCATGAAAATCATGAATACCAGAAAGGGAAATGTAACAATGGCTAATTGCTTGGAGGAGAGGGAAAGTCCATAAAAAATTCCAGATAGCCATGGCCTATCCCTGTATATATAGGCCATTACAAGAAAGAAAATCCAGAGAATATCCGTTGAACCGCCTATGGAGAGCCCAAATGTATAAATGGTTAACAGTATTATTATGGAAAAGTAAGGTAGGACCTGTTCCATTTTATTCTTTCTGATGTATAGGAATATGGCGAGAAAATTAATTGCAGAGAATATAAAAAGTGTTGTGTAGTCTGGTAAATGAAAATAAGCAACCGGTAAAAAAGCAATAACCGACATTCCAGGATACAATAATATTTCCACCAATTTTCCATTGAGACCGGGAGTTACATATATAGGAAAAGGGTGTATAGAGTTGAAAACACCTGACATATTACTGTTGACATAAGGATCTTTTCCCTCTAGGAATACCTTTGCTGCATAGGTTTGAATGATTATTTCATCAGTAAGGGCATTGGGATATAGTGTGGCTATAACAAAAAATAATTGCAGTATGGAAAGGGCAAGACCAAAATATGGCAAATTTTTAAAAAACTTAGTTTCCCTTATTTTAGAAATTAAAAAGATAAATAATGTAACTCCAATTATAACAAGTAAGATTCCATTTATAATGGCTGCATAATCCAGATAACTTGTGTAATTTATGGAGACAAACGGAATTGAAATGAATGCTAATCCGAATACAAAATACCTCAGGTGATTTATCTGTTTCTCATTTTCAGAAGTATTCATTTAGCATCTAATTGAACCCAATTTCAATGGTATTTTTAAATGTTTTTATGATTAATAGTTTTAAAGATGCCAGACTACACCCTGACTTCCACCGAAATTAGTTGAAAATGAAGCTATTATTCCAACACCTGTTGCAATCATGTAATTCACGCTAAAGGCTGTAAGAAGAAAGATCATGGCAAAGTATATGGCCGAACCCAAGCTGCTCATCAGGTTATACCTAGCGTATTTCCTTAAAACAGATCCTGAACTCTTTCTATTACGATAGGTCCAGTAGTTATTCAGTATGAAATTGCTTACGATTGATGCTTCTAAAGCAAAAATAGCCCCCATGTAGATAGGATCGTGGAAACTTCCCACTATTAATTTCATAAGTAAAAGGTTGATTATTGCCCCTGAGATTCCCACCACAAGAAACTTAAGCATCAGATAATCAGACAGATCAAGCAGGAGTCTAACAAATTTGATAAATTCCTTAATTCCAAACTTGCTCTTTCCTGTTGCTCTTTTATTAAATCTATACGGCACTTCAGCAACACTTCTAGTACCGGAGGCTACAAGTACTTCCAGTAAAACTTTATAACCATTTGACTTAATTTGATCCGGTTGTATTATGTCTCTTTTAAAACCAAAGAAACCAGACATAGGATCCTTTATACCTTCTACTTCCTGTAAATTTATGTGTGCCAGAACAGTGGCAACCTTTGATATTAACCTTCTGGATATAGAGAAATCACTTTTTCCTCCTCGGGTATATCTTGAAGCTATTGCCACATCATTCCCTTTTTTTAATTCTTTTAAGATTCTCGGAATTACCTCCGGTGGATGCTGAAGATCACTGTCCATAACAATTATGTATTTGCTTTCTGAGGCTTTCATACCATCCCGGATCGCTGTTGCAATACCTAGTTTTCCTGATCTTTTTACAAGTATAATGTTTTTATATCTTAAGGATAGCTTTTCAACCACTTCAGCGGTACCATCTGGGCTGTTGTCATCTACAATAACGATTTGATGATCAATATTCATATCCTCTATACGATGAACCAAGATGGGGATATTTTTAACCTCGTTGTATGTAGGTATTATTATCGATAGTTCAGGAATGATGATCCCTCCATTTTAATAACCTAATATTTAATTGCATATTAATTTTATCGATGTGTCCAACTTTAATATTTTTTTATTTCTTAAAATCTTTTTCCCACTTTTTGTATTTAAATCCTTAAGGAATGTTAACATTTTCGAATATGGTCTCCAACTCCAGTATACAGGTGGTTAATAAGGTTGAATGTAAAATTGCATAATTCATGCTGGAATGTGTAAAATTGAATAGTTTAGAATCGTGGATGGGCGGAGCCCCATTTAAAGGAAAACCAAGAATGGGAGACTCAATCATCAATCCCATATGTGGAAAGAACCTGAGAAAACTGGAGGGAATCACAGATATAAACTCGATCCAATATTAATATGGTACCATGTTTCGATGTTTTGATTGTATGCAATGATCACGTAACTGTTATGGTTCTGTAAAAAGTACTGGGTATTATTGGTAAATATATGAATTGACACATAATTTTTCTCCGGTCCACCATTAAATGAAATAGAATTCCAGAAGAAACCATTGGGATTATTCAAAAAACCATCTTCAAGTATGCGAAAGTTCAAAGATAGGTTGCTTTGAGGCCCAGTATAAGAAATATTAAGCTTAAGGCAGTTCACATACCCCTCACTGCTCATCACTCCAGGTGTAACTGATTCGATCTTTAATTCCTGCTTGTAAGAGGAATCATTTTCAATGAACATGATTGTTGGAATCAACATTATTAAGATGATTATGACAAAGAGAGTGTATTTATAAATTTGAGAAACCAATTCTTTATGTTTCGCCCCAAAACTGGTAAATACCGAAAATTTTAAAGATAATTGCCCATCGCGATTATCCTCCAAATGCCCCTTTCTTATTATATATGGAAGTGTTATCAATGTCAGAAGAGGCCAGTACATAAGATAATTTTCTAGAAGCCTGAAATTAAAAATAAGAACTATAACCGGTAGAGCTGTAAATGAATATTTTAGGGAATCATATTTTGTAGCGTAGATCAAGACAAATACAGCCCAGACAGAAATCATCAAGGCAGTAAAGAATTGCCTGTCAGCAAATGGAACATATCCTGAAAAATAAAACTGCGCTAACCCAAACCCTATGCCAATTATAGGGGCGCTCTCCGGCGCAATAATGGCGTGAAAGAAGCTGGCTGGGTTCATCAAGATAAAGGGGAGGTTGATTAATACAAAGGTTATGGCAGAAGTTAGAATAAACTCCATTGCACTTTTTAATCCATATCGTTTGTACACAAATATAAGGAGGAAGGGAAGGATAAAAATTGGCAATTGTTTTGCAGCAAGAGATAATCCGAAAAATATTCCAGGTAAAAACCTCTTCTGTAGAAGCATTAAAGATAAGGCTAGGAACGTGACCCATATTACATCAGTGATGCCATTAAGCGTAAAAAAGATAAGATTTATGTTAAACAATGCAACTGCTATGGCTAGAGGGGCCATGAATGCCAGTTCTTTCTCCACATATTCTATGGCGATAAGAGCCAGAATCAATAAAGTGAATATGAATAACACTATGTTTGGATTTAGGTGAAGAATTATAAAGGGGATCAAAAGGAGAAAAGAAACATCTGGATATTCAAGTGAAGTTACATAACCACCTGATAACTTTGGAGTGAGGCTTGATAGGGGAACTCCATAACTTCGAAGAGCAGTTAAGCCGAATGAAAACCCATATGGATCCATACCTGAAAGGAATCGTTTAGCAGAAAGTGCATCTATGGCTAATTCATCCGTATAAATGGGCTTCGTGGCGATTCCAATGGTAAATATGACTGCTGAAATTGCTAAGAGACTCCCCAGTATTATGAGTATAAGCGATTTTTTCATGAGATTTCTTCTTTTTCCTGAAAGAGTTGATAAGACGATAAATAAAAACCCCAATACTGAGATTGTAAATTCCAGAATGATATAAAATGGACCTGAATAACCTACGATGCTGTAAATACTATAAGGGAGATAGATAAGAAGAATGCCCAGAGCCAAAAATCCAATTCTCTGGATTATCAGGTCAAAAGCCTCAGGGCTTTCCCCTTCCATACTACTCATCTGCTAAAAGCCCCCGTTTGTTCTATTTCCATATATCCCTTTAACCCCGTAAGAGAATTTACCTTTAAAATGATTTTTAGATTTTGGATGAATCCCGTAGATTTAAGAATAAAACCATTGGAAAGTGGTTCTTTTAGAGTTATATAACTACTATTGAATGAAACAGACAATGTATTGTTCTGTAATGATCCATTAAAAATCAAATTATAGGACCCTGGGGCTATAAGGGGTGCTGAAAAGCAGAGGGAATTATTATTCTCAATCCTTGGAAGTAGTGAGGTGTAATTAATATAGCCCTGAATGTTGGGTTTACTCACCGCATCCAGTGTGTATATGGCGTCCCCTTTGTAATAATCCTTTACGTGATAATTCAGGTTGTTTAAAAGGTAATTTATCTTGACTATGGGGGAATTGTTCTGTGGAATTCCTACACTGATTGATTGATTAAAGAAATAACTGTATGGATCCGTTACAATATAGTTAGGTTCAGTCTGATTAAAATTGGAATTTAGGCATACTGCTTTGTAACCCTGAAGAAATTCTGGCATATTCCCTGAAACTAGAACTGAGGAACCTTTTGGTATAGTGTTAATGTAGGAATGAAGTTTCAAATCTGCTTCTGTTGGGACAGTTTTTGAGTAGAATGCATAGAGGCTCTGGTTTGATCCGGTTATAAATTCCTCCTGGACATGGTTTTCATTCTGTAAGGGTATGGCACTTCCTATTGGTGAAAAAAACATGAATAGCAGGACATTGATTAGAAGTATGACCCCAAGTATTCGATTTAAATGTGCCTTCATCTTCATTCTCTTTTTTATCCTGCTCAAACCAACTATAAATGAGATAAATATTGTGGTTATATAGAGGCTCGGATATTGGAAGAATATTTGTGATTCATAGGGCCAATAGGAATTTGAAAATAACATAAGCCCGTAGGGAATTAATAGTAAAAGAAATTCTATTCCAAAAAGAGGAATGAACAGGAGAGGCCATAACACCCTGAGGAAGAACTCAGCCTTAAACCATACGTTTCCGTAAATGCCTGAGTTGTAATTTATTCCCATATAGTGAAATGGAAAAAAATACAGAGAATAAACGCTGGGAAAAATGAATATAAATATGGCTAGACCTCCAACTGCGAGTTCACTTTTGTTCAAGGTTAAGGACCCTTTTTCATAGGACTTTTTCAAAACTCCGATGAAAAGAAACAGGAATACTATTATTGGGGCCATGAGATCAGTTATACTTGCAAGAATAAGGAAAATAGTCCATTTTTTTCTGTCGCCCTTAAAGTAATAATATGTTCCAAGCAAAAAGAATGTGGGAAAAAAAGCCATATAATGAAAATCAAACCAATAAACTCCTGCCAGCGGGAAATAGAAGTAGAAAGTCATAGCAACAAGTAAGGATATTTTTTTCGTATGCAGGAAATGCATGCTCATGAAATAAATGACAACTCCGGAGAAAGAGAGGAATATATTCTGGATGAACAGTAGCACATATTCATGAGGAAATATCCCATATATGAGACCAATGGGAATGTATATCAGCTTATTAGCGGCAATACCACCATTCATGACCTGCCCAACAATGGTTTCTCCATGAAGTACGGAATAAGCTATAGACGCGTTTACCCCAAGATCAAGAGTATTTTCTGTGAAAGACAGGTACCTCAAGTATGAAATTAAGCAATAGGCAACGGAGAATACTAGAAATGCTATAAAAATTGATTTGTTGTCTCTAATCCTGGAAAATAAGGTTTCTTCAAACTCAACCGATTTTTTAGAAGATCCAGAACTGCTCTTCAAGCTGTAGCCTTCCTTTTCCAGATCAATCATTCCAGCACTACATGGAAATTAGAATTAAAAACCCTTGTAAAATTGAAACCATAAATAATCAATGTGCATAGAGGAGAGGATGAGAGTTGCTCTATTCATGACCACTGACCCAGAGATGGGTGGAGGTGTGGAAAGGTGGGTTATAAACACCATCAAGGGGAAACCGAATGAAAGCAATTTAGTTCTGGTAAAAACTGACTATTCAGATAAGAAAAGGTTTAATTTCAGGGAAAGAGAAAATAAAGGAATTACCTTTGTTACATTAAATTTATGGGAGAATAAATTTAATTTCCTGAGGAAATCAAGAGTTCTGTCCTTCTGGCTAGACAATTTTCTTCTACCATTAATGATCAGCATATTCAAAAGAAAATATTTGAGTGAAATCAAAAAAGATCTGTTTGATGTGGTATATCTTACCAAGAACCAATACTGGAAATTATTCAAGGGAAAGAAGATAGTGGGAAGCAACCATACTGAATTTGGAGATGAAGGTTTCATATCCACATTAAAAGCAAAACTTTTCACCAGTGGTTTGATCTATAGGGACGTATCCTATTTTCATGTATTTCCTGGGAGAAAGAAAATTGAGGCTATTTTATCCAGGAGAGCTAAGATTTTAGTCCTTCCTAACGGCGCCATTGATAGAAAATGTCCAGATAAAGAAGATAAGGATATAACATTCCTTTATGTGGGAAGACTTGAGAATATCAAGGGTATTGATATTCTGTTAAATGCATGGAAAGATGTTGAACCGAGCAATGGTAAACTAATGATTGTTGGGGGTGGTAGCTTCAATGTTGATTCATTTAAGGATGTTAAAGGGATAGAATTTAAAGGTATAGTTTCTGATAATGATCTTGATAGTATATACTGTAAAAGTGATGTTTTCATATATCCCACGAGATGGGATTCCTTTCCCATGACTGTAATAGAAGCCATGTCTTCAGGTTGCTTTATTATTACGTCTAATAGGCTGGCAAGCGCGTTTCGTAGGGATGAAACCATGAATTTCATTGAATATATTCCGCCCGAAGAAGCAGCAGTTAAAAATGCCATAAGATATGTGATTAAACATGTGGATGAAATAAGGATTAAGTCCATAAAATCCTATGAATTTTTCAAAAGTAATTATGAGTTGAATGCAATCAACAGGAAATTTTTCGAATTTTTAGAAGAAATATAAATTTAAACTGTGCCGAAAGCAATCAATGCAAAGATTTTAAGACATGAATAAATATGCTAACATGAATATTTTAGTTACGGGAAGTCGTGGTTTTATTGGAACCGTTGTTATAAATACCCTAAGGGAAAGAGGATTTAATCCTGATGGAGTTGACATCGGAGATCCTTTTGATGAAAATAAGAAATATGATATTATTCTTCATTTTGGAGCAAGAACTCTTATTAGAAATTCTTTCTCAAAACCCTATGAATACTTTGAAGATGGTCTTGGATTAACAATGAAATACCTGGAAATGGCCAGAAAACATGATGCCATTTTCCTCTTTCCATCCTCTGGCTCCACTGCAGAACCTTCCAATCCCTATTCATTGACAAAAAAGCAGGCTGTGGAGTGGATCAACCTTTATAGAAAGCTGTATTCAACAAGGGTTATCATTTTTAGGCTCTTCAACATTTATGGTACCAGCGCTAGGAAGGGTGCGGTCTATCTATTCTCCAATGCTGCCCTGAAGGGTGAGAAGGCTATTATTTACGGGGATGGAACCCATATTAGGGATTATGTGAATGTGGAGGATCTTGCCAAAACAATAATCAGAGTTGTTGATGGTAAAATATCTCCGGGGGATTACGAGATAGGATCGGGAAAGGGTACCAGTGTAAACGAACTCTTGAACATTGTTGAAAAGATCAGTGGTAAAAAGGTTCTCACTGAAAAAAAACCATTTATAGTTGAGGAAGCAGATGAACTTGTGGCCAGAAACACCATAGTGGAAAATCCCATGCCCCTCAATGAAGGAGTCAGAAAAATAATCGATGAATTAAAAAAGGAAATAAAATGAGGATAACTCAAACCAGCCATCACTATTATCCACATTCCGGGGGAACAGAAACTGTTGTAAAAACCATAGTTGATGGTCTTGCCGAAAGGGGAAATGAACTCCATGTTTTTTCAGATTTTTCGGACATAAGGAATGATGAAAATGAACATAATGTAACATATCATGGTATAGATTTGAGGAGAATCGGAAAATTCAGATTTCCAGAAAGAGGCTACTGGAAAAAAATTGAGCTTACAAATTCAGATATTCTCCACGTACAGGGCCAGAGGGTTTGGAGCTCTGATTACCTGTACACACATCTTAGTAAAATCAGTGCCAAAAAGGTTTTTACAGCCCATGGGTTTTATCAGATTATTTATGGAGGAGCGGTAAATAAAATGTATTATAATATTTTCATGCCTTCCTATCTTTCAAGGTTCGATCATATAATCTGCTTAACAGAGCAGGAAAAATCCACCACGTTAAAAATGAATAAGAAGAAAGCAGATAATATTACTGTGATACCGGATCCAGTGGATTTTAAAAGAATAGATTCCTACAAGTTATTGGATAATGTTCTGGAGAAATACGATCTCGATAGGTATCAATATCTTATACACGCTGGTGGACTGCACAGGAATAAGAATATTGAATTTATACTGGAAGGCATTGCCGGGTTGAACATAAGCCTTGTTTTATGCGGAAATCAACCTGACGAGGAATATCTGGATTTCATAAAGAGGAAGGCCAGTGAGTTAAAGGTCAATATAAAATTTCTTGGATCCATAAATGAAGAGGAATTATTTTCTCTTGAGAAATATGCGAAATTTTATATTTCTGGTTCTTTCTTCGAATCCTTCGGTGTTTCCATGGTAGAATCATCCTATATTGGCACGAAGGTCATAGCCAAAGACACGGGAATCGCAAAAGAACTTGAAAATATTGGGTCCCTCAAAATTGTAAAATCACCGTCTGAGTTGAAAGAGGCAGTGGAGAATGAACCTCGGATGGATAATATTGAAAAGATAAGAGCAGAATTGAGAAACAAATTTTCGAAAGATAAAATAATTGACCAATTGAGCGAACTTTATGAGGGACTGCTGTGACGGAAAAGGTGTCCATAATAATTACTGCCCATGATAGGAAGAAATATCTTATAACCGCTGTTAATTCTGCACTTTCTCAGATTAATCTCAATTTTTCACCAGAAATTATTGTGGTTAAAAATTATTCCGATGAGGCAATTGACAAATATCTTGAATCGAAAGAAGTGAAAAATATATATACAGAAGAAGTTAGTTTTGGAAAGAAATTGGCAACAGGTATCAGTAATGCCACGGGAGATTGTGTTATATTCCTGGATGATGATGATCTAATGGACCCAAGGAGAGCGGAATACATTATCTCTATATTCAACAGTGACAAGGAGTTAATTTTTATACATAACAATATTCTTGTCATAACTGAGGAGGGACATCCCATAAAAAAGCAAAATATACAACCTAGGAAGATGAATTACGAGATTTTTGAAAATAGTGTACTGGATGAACACAGATGGTCAAAATTGCTTTCCAGTAGAGTTGATTGGTATGTATCATGTATGTCAATGAAAAGAGATTATGCGGAGAGCGTGAACCATATCATCCGCAATTCGTTTAGGAGCCTGGATAAAATTATGTTTATGCTATCCACATCAGGAGGAAAGAAAATAGCTTTGTGTAGTAACAGGCTTACATTTTACAGGAGACATGAAAGCGTGACAGGTCTAAAAACTGATCTTGAAACTTTTAGAAAACAAAAGTTGAATTTTACAACGGAATCCATAAAAAATATTAAAAACACTGTTTCCTCATTGGGGGAGGGACTCAACCAAATCCCATTAAATCTTATGATTTTTAAAATGGAATGTAATGAAGCGATCTACAAATCGGGGAGGAAAGTTGGAACAGTAAAGAAAGGCGTCAGGTGCATGAAATATTTTTTCAAATATGGCGGTTCTGAATATGTAAACCTTTCATTTCTTCTTCTTTTACATAACTTATCCCCAAAACTTTCCCTAAAATTATTCAGGTATTCTCAGACGAGAGGATTATAGTTAGTTGTCGTGCAAAAATTCTGATTCAAGCTTTTTAATAATGGTTTTAATTTTTGATAGATTGCTATGTTTATTTATAAACCACATACCAATAACAGAGATGAACATACTTGGAATTGTTTTGAAAACTTTCAACTTCGATCCATCCTCGTTATTCCATTCTATTCCAACCTCTGTCGGAGTTAGCCCGTATTTCATAGAATGATAAATCACAGATACATCGAATGCCCAGTCAAACACGTTAACCTTCTGAATTACTTCCTTAATGTTTTTCCCGCCAAAAATTTTTAGACCGCATTGAGTGTCCTTTAAATCAATGCGAAAAAGGAAGAACACAAAATAATGAAAAATCCTGCCAAAAAAAATCCTGTGAAAAGGTTGCTTTACTCTTATTTTGGAATCCTTCCTCCACCTGGAAGAGACCACAAAATTTCCTTCCTCAAGCAATCCTATTAATCGCTGAACTTCGTGGGAGGGAATGGAACCGTCTGCGTCCAGATATGCTACTATATCTCCAGTTGCTTTTCCTATTCCTTCCTTAATTGCCCTCCCCTTGCCCAGTCTATGCTCAAACTGCAAAATGATGCAATCTGGACAGGTTGCCTTAACAATTTCAGGTGTTTTATCTGTTCCATCAAATACAACTATAATTTCCTTAAGATTACTCACACCATTGAGCAAATTGCCAATAGTACCCTCTATCCTCCTCTCCTCATTGTATGCAGGTATAACAATGGAAACGCTTTTTTCAACCAATAGGCAAGTATCAAACAATAGGTTTTAAAGTTTCTTTATACAAAGAGATAACATTCATTAAATTTCCACTTCTATGAAACCCTCATTTTCCCTAACATTGAAGAGTTTTAGATCAAGTTTACCCATTGGTGCATTTTTAGAGACAAATGGTGGTTCCAACATTTTACCCGTTTTCAGATCAAATACGGCATTATGACAGGGGCATTTTACTTGTTCCTTTTCCAGGTCCGGCTTTCCAAGAACGCATTTGGCGTGACTGCAAATAGCGTTAATGCCAAAAAATTGCTGTTCCTTTTTGATTATAAATATGATATCCTATCCCACCTTAACTGATATTGAACCACCTGCGTTGTCCAGTGCCTTTACTCCAACTACTTTATTCCATACCATTGTCGTATATCTCTTTGCGACTAATAATATTTAAGTGCCCATAGTCAAAATGTTACCTTCAGTTATTAATGATGCTCAGTAGAACTGGCTAAATTAAGGTTAAATTTTATGTATATGTAATAACATCTCCACGATTTACAGCATTTTCCAACGGGAGTGCATAATGATCGAAAAAAGGCGTTTAATAAAACAATTAATTTTTTCTCATATATCTCTTTGGAATGACAACCAAGCATATCATCAGGAACAAAGTTGAAAAGATAAACACCGTATCTGGAATATTGAGTCCCTTTTCAAGAGTATTCAAAACACTGGGTTCCTGACCATTTTGTGAAGGACTGATTGGAATGGATAATGGACCATATACGGTTGTATTGAGGTAAATTGGAACATATTCCTTGCTCATAAAGACAAACATAAATTTGTAATAATTGTCTTTTTGAACCTTTACGTTTAATTTGTAATTATCCCATATGGAGAAGTTAAGTGCCATCTTTCCGTTGATATAAAGAGAACCAGAGCTGTTTAAAGATGTGTTTATATTCACGAAGGTGAATGTTACGGAAACAGCCTTTCCTATCATAGATCCAATTGAAACGGAACTTTCATAATTGACGGGGCTTACATGTTTATTATTTCCTTGATGTGATGATGGGATTGATAGTGCAGTTGCAACTAAAAATACCATTAGTACCAAGATTAAAAGTTTCTTTAGCTCAATCTCCATTTGATTATGTAAAATCCTGATAGCTTATTAAATTATTTGTGCTCAATCTATGGCGGAAAAAGATGGTTGATTTAGCTACAACGTTCCACTCGCATTACTCAAATTACGCAATAGATAGACTTTATCCCTCCATTATTGTATGTATTCTCGGCCAATGAATTACTGATCTTTGTTTCTATTGCTTTATCAGCCAGATTCAAAGTATTCTTTCCCACTTTTGCTCATATGTTTTCTTGCAGTTGTTAGCATAACTGGTAATTACGTAACACGTTTTGATTGCTTCTTAATCCGGTATTTTCTGTAAGAAATGATGCAAAACACGATTAGAGTATCAATCGTATATAACCGCAATAGTGCTCAATTTGAATGTTTCTGAACCTTGATTGATTAGAACACTATACCTTATCCAGTTCATCAATAAACCAATAGGCGTCCCATGGGGATGTTATCAGTACATCTCCATTTTCAATACCGGTATGGATCAACTTGCCCAGAATACACATTCTTCTGTCCTCGTATAGGATCTCATAATCCTTCGGCATTGCGGCAGAATAAAACATGAAAAAAGCACGGAATAGAGAGATTGTTATTTCAGAATTAAGGGATTCTATTGAATTCGTATTATTATCGACGTACTTCGCCAATGTTTCCAGACCAAGTTCCAATACTTTTCTCTTGACTTCCAGATCCGTAGACTGATTTTTGTCAATTAACTTACCTGTTACCTCACATTCCACTATTTTTAATGGAATGTCTTCAAAGGTTCCCGATAATTTATGAAGCACTTTTTCACTATTTCCTTCTAAGGAAATGAAAATTCTCATAGGAGTTCTTCGCCTTACTAAATTGACCAATTCTGAAAGGGATTGACCCTCTTCTTCTACCTTCCTTTGAGCATATATTAAAACATCCATTTTATCCATTTTTAGTACCTAATACAACCTTATTGTTTCAAGATTTCTTAGAGCGTAAGCATCTATACCGAACTTTTGCTTAAGCAACCTTGCAAAATCCTGAGCGTTTTCACTATCTCCATGATTGACCAAAATTCTCCTTGGTTTTGGCATCATTGTGGCTATATAGGCTATCAGTTGCTTTTTGTCTGAGTGTCCTGAAAAGCCTTCAGCCGTTTCAACATTCATATTCACATGATATGCTGTCATTTTTCCACCTTCACTCAGATTGACTTCCTTTGAGCCCCTCTGAAGTCTCTTCCCAAAGGTTCCCTCAGCCTGATATCCCACGAAAACCAGTGAATTCTTCGGAGAATCCGACCACGCCTTGAAGAATTCCATTACCGGGCCACCATTCATCATTCCTGAGGTGGCAAGGACTATCTGACTTTCATTTGAATCACATATCTGAAGCCTTTGCTCTCTCGTTTCAACCTTCTTAAATATGGGACTCATAAAGGGGTTTTCTCTCTGCACCATTATCTGCTCTCGGAGGTTTCTGTTTAAAAATTCCGGATAGGCGGCATGTATAGCAGTTGCTTCCATTATCATACCGTCTAAGTAAACAGGTACATTCTTGATAGCTCCTGTCCTCATAGCCTCTTCCACCACCATCATAACCTCCTGACTTCTTCCGACTGCAAACACCGGAATGAGGACGGACCCTCCCCTTTCAAAAGTCCTGTTTATTATGTCAACTAGGATTTCAGAGGCTTCTTTCCTTGTTTTATGATAATCATCCCTTCCTGAATAGGTACTTTCTGTCATGAAGGTTTCCACTCTTGGGAACTTATTATTAGCCGGGTTAAATAGTAAGGATTTCTCGAATTTAACATCTCCACTGAGGACTACGTTGTATAGGCCATCTCCAATGTGAAGGTGTACAGATGCAGAGCCCAGGATGTGTCCAGCATTGTAAAAGGTCAGTCTCACGTCTGGAGTGATATCTGTCGTTTCGTTATTTTTGAGAACAACTGTTTTCTTCAATTCCTCTCTTATATGCTTTGTTTCATAGGGGGCTTTATAGCCCTCCATGTGTGAAACTTTTATGAAATCATTCTGCAACAGAACGGCCAGATCCCGGGTTGGCTGTGTCATATAAATTGGGCCTTCATATCCATACTTATACAACATGGGAGCCATCCCTGAATGATCAAGATGTGCGTGTGTCAGTATGACTGCATCTATGGAATTTAAAGGCTGAACTTCTGGTAGATAAAGGTACGGTGAGCCTTCCCATGGTTTTTCTCCTGCAGTGCTTGTGTTCATCATCCCACAGTCGATTAATATTTTAGAGTTGTTGGTTGATACCAGGGTTGCACTTCTTCCAACTTCCCTGTGTCCTCCCAGAGCGGTAAGCCTGACCCAGGTTTCACCAATCATAGCAGGTGCATTCAACTTTTGCCCGAGGGAATTGAGAAATTTCTTTCTTTCATCCTTGACTTCCCTCATAAACTCCCTGACTTCCTTTACTGTGTGAGAGTGCATGGGTGGTGACCTGATTATCCTTGGCGACCAATTTGTTTCATGCTTTATTTTCCTTACGTATTCAGAGTCCTTTTGGGATATGATGGAGGGTTCTTCCAGTTCTATAACAACTTCCCCTGTATCCGATTCGAAGTATATATCCTTAAGACCGGCCGCTTCTGGAATTGTATCTTCCACAATCTTTTTGACCTCATCTTCATCTTTCAAAATAGATGGATCTGGTCTTATGGCAATACGACGCCTAATTTCCTGTGCTACCTTTATGGCAATGTCATCCCGATTGGCGAATAGATCCTCGTTTTTTGTGTATACAACAATATTTGGACCCTCATATACTACCTCAGTAATTCCGTTGTCCGGCACAAGCCTTTCGAATATGGACTTTGCATCTCCTATATAATCTCTGAAAACCATGTTAAGTGACTCCTGAAAAATTTATTTTATGTATATTAATTAATAATGTGATTTAAAGGTTTAATTTAAGCTTTTTCATTCTGCTAAGGACGTCTGATTCCTCAAGCTTGACAAAGCCCTTTTCTTTGGTAATGACAGCCACATCAATCATTCCACCGGATGCAGAATCTCTTGACTTGGCGGCCGAAATGCCTTTAATAACCAGATCTACCCCTTCATCCACGGACAGTTCCTTGTTGTACATTGATTCAAGGACACCATAAACAAAAGGAGAACCTGATCCTGTGCTCACATAAATGTCTTCAACGGATCCGCCTGCTGCATCCACGGAGAAAATGTGTGGCTTAGTGTCAACTCCTCCTATTAATATTTGCACCATGTACGGATAAAATTTTGTTTGATTCAAGATGTTTGAGAGAAGGGTAGCTGCTGCATTTATTGGTATGTTGATTTTTCTCTGCATCCTGTAGAGCTCCAATTCTGCTTTCATGTATCTTACCAAAACCTGCGCATCCCCTACGAGTCCTGCTATGGTCATTCCTGCATATGTGTCTATCTGAAAGAGCTTCTGACCGTCTTTATGAGCGATAAAATGATCCATTGTGACCCGCCTCTCAGTTGCCATTACAACGGCATCTTTGAGTGTTATCGCAACAGTTGTTGTTCCAGTTTCCATTAATTTTTCCATTAATTCCACTCCATTCAGTCAATAGCTATGTGTATTAAATACTTTTTAATTTTTTACAAAAATTGCTATCAGCGATTCAGGGTATCCCCCGTGATATTTAGAGTGAATATAAAGATAAAAGCTTCATTGAATTCTTGATAAAATTTAACCTGGTTAGAAGAAAAAGAACTATTCCATGGGATTGCATAAATTGTCATCCTTTAAGCTAAGATCTTTAGGTCCTTTCCAACACTAGAATAATCAACATCGTTTTTAAATACGTAGTAAAAATGACCTGATATGGTTCTAAACGCCGAAGACATAATGAGTCCTCTTCCACCTGTTCTTTCTGGAGATTTAACAGTTGCAGCAGCCACAGAGGCAATGGAATTAGAGCATAGAGGCTTTGTTCTGGTAGGTTCAAATCATAATATAGAAGGAATAGTAACAGAATGGGACTTTGTTAGCAAAATTCTTGCAGCAAAAAAGGACCCAAACACAACCACCATCAGGGAAATAATGAGTACGGAAATAAAAAGTATTCCTGAAGATACGCCAACGAGAAAGGTAACTGTGATTATGAGTAGAAATGGGATAAGGAGAATATTGGTTGGGAAAAATGGAAAATATGTAGGTATAATAACTTCCAGAGACATATTGAGAATTTTTGAAGATTATGTTGAGAACGTGGAAAATATAGCAGGAAAATATGGATTGTTGTAGTACCTTATTTTACCTTCGGGCTAATTTAGAAAAAATTTGCTTTGCTATTCATTAAGTTTTCATCAGTCTTGGTTCTTTCACATCAGGATGTACTTATAAAGTTCTATAACATCGTGAACGTCCCCAAGCGAATATTCCCTGAGTCGCTTATCGTGATTTTTCCATAGGAACTCAACGGCTTCCGCTGGATTTTTTCCTTCCATCTCCAGGGTCTCTTTCACTCTCATGAGATTAATCCCAGAGTAGAGTTCGGAATTTACTATCTTTTTGAGACTTTGAATTGCATAATCGCCGGACTTTATTCGCAGATCGAGGGCACAGACATACATCATATCAAGAAGATATGAAGTCCCAAAAAAATATTTTAAGGAGAACAGCTGCTTGGAGTAGGGAAATTTTACAAGTTTTGTATTTATTAAAGTTATATCATAACTTACGTGATTGAAACCTATTATTACTTCTGGTTGATACGAATCCACCAGTTCCTGAAGGTTGTTCAATAGGGCATATTCATCGTAATTATCAGGATCTGCCATTAACACGTCATATTTCCCCTGCAATGTACCGACTGAAATGACCACAATGTTTTCGTTTTGCAGGAATCCACCCTTAACTAGGGTCTCGAGGTCCAGCGCCATAACCCTTCTGGCACCATTTATCCTGCGTTTCACTCTTGATAGCCCTATATCAATATCCATGGAAAGGGATTAGATCAGATAATATTATAACTATTTCTTTATTGCCCAAGTATGCGATATACTAGTAGAATTTATCTTGACGAATCAGTTGAATTACAGAAACTTGGAAATACTGTAGTGGGCTTTTTCAAGGAAGAGGGATTTTTAACCCAGATGTTTACCATAGATCATATGAAGGTTATTCAGGCGAAGAAGGGTGGAATTCTAAGAACACTCCTTTCGACAAATAAGGCACTGACCACAGTTATTCGAGGAGAGCCAAATAAAATTGAAATATTCCTTGGAGTAAGGGAATGGATTGACGAAAAGGATGAAATTTCCTTAAAAGGTTCCATAAAAAATCCAATGAAATATTTCGACCCCGTTCCTGAATCACTATGGGCCTATGAAATAGAACATCATCTGTGGAATCATATTGAGATAAATATCGAAATAGGGTTGTAGAAAAAATTATAATTTTCAAAAATGAATTAATATCCTCGCCACTTTTCACCTGTGATCCTTTCGAACATTGTTTTGTAAAGATCCGAAGTGGAACTGATAAGATTTTCAGGCAATGGGTCTATTTCCGGTTCTACGGTTCCAGATTCCCGTGCCTTATACAACCTATCGTGGTAACCATTATCACGATAATATTTTCTTACGCTTTCCTTTGACAGCTCAACTATCCTGCCTTTTTCGTATTGATCCAGTTCCCAAAATCTATCCTCATCTGCTGTGCCAAAGGTATCCACAATGACTATGTCCCTACCTTCTCCCATAGCAAATTCCTTCTTCCCATCTGCGTGAATCAGATTTCTTTTAGCGACTTCCTTTTCTATCTTTCGGTCTATTTTCAGGATTGTTTCCTTTATTTTGTATATTTCCTCCGTAGTTATTCCGCCTATTTCTGAGGCTTCTTGAAAGTTTAGAGGGCGATCTGTTTTTTCAAATTTCGTTGTCATTTCAAAGAAAGGCTCATCCAACCGTTCGCCTGGCTGTGGAATCCTATTCATGCCCAAATCCGATTTATCTATCTTTCCACCCTTTATCCTGTCTATAAGGGTACCTGCGGCATAATGTCTCATTACAAACTCCAGGGGAATGAGGTAGTTTACCCAGAATTTGGATCCACCCAATTCATTTACCCTGAATTTTTTAACTTCCATCTCACTGCCATTAATGAGCTTCAAGAAATGTGTTTTAATACCCAGTTCCTTTTCCACGATCTGAAACCAATATGCAGAGGTTCGACAAACCGATTCTCCCTTGTTTGGTATCATTACAGGTATGATCTTATCAAAAACAGAAATCCGGTCTGAAAACCTAAAAATAAGGGAATTTCCGTTATCATAAACATCCTTGACCTTTCCTTTTCTGATCAGTTCCATGAGAGGATATGGCGAACCTTTAAATTTAGGTTTCTAAATTTCGTTTATCACTTCATGTATTTTTAATATTGGTCTATCAAGAATGGCTCCCTGTGGTAGCGGCATATTATGTGCTTCCTTGAACTCCTTGGAGTCTGTCCAGGTCTCAAAAGCCTCCCTGGATTCCCAAATGGTCATTACAACATATTCATCATCCTTTCCAGTTGGTTTTAAAACATAATTTTTTACAAAACCTTTAAAATTCTTCAGGTTGGATTGTCTTCGGGAAAATCTTTCTTCAAATTCTTTCCTGAACCCTGCTTCTACCCTGATCCTATTCTGTACGATTATCATAGCTTATTATGGTGAAACATTATATTACTCTTTCTAAATTGGGCTATTTTTTCAGGAAACCCATGGATTGCTCATTAATGATATTCTGTTATTGATGGGTGTCTATAACCTGTTTTTGTCCAACTAGATCGTGAAATTAATGGATAAAGGTCTTAAACGACCCATTGCACATTTCATCCAAAAGGTAATTTCGATAGGACGTATCCTTTGATTTACCGGAACGATCTTGGAAACGTTGGATTTTCGCGTGAATAGATAATTTCCAATCACGTTTTAATACGAAGAATGAATTTCCAGAGGATATCGTATGAAAACAGCTAAATTCCAAACAAGCGCGGGAGACTTTAAGGTTCAACTGGATGATGAAAACATGCCAATCACGGCAGGAAACTTCATTACCCTTATAAAGAAAGGCTTTTATGACGGCACTATTTTTCACAGAGTGATTGATGGTTTTATGATTCAGGGAGGAGATCCTACCGGAACTGGCATGGGAGGCCCGGGATATAAGATAAAGGATGAATTTTCAAAGGATAATCATAACAAAAAAGGTACAATTTCAATGGCAAATGCAGGTCCAAACACCGGCGGAAGCCAGTTTTTCATTAATCTTGCAGATAATCTCTATCTGGACGGTAAGCACCCGGTCTTTGGTAAGGTAATAGACGGAATGAACGTGGTTGAAGCCATTGGAAAAACAAAAACTGGCAGGAATGATAAGCCAATAAATGAGATAAAAATTATAAAATGTACTATTCTTTAGGGCTGTTTAACAATTTTAGTGCCATATTTACACTTCTTTCCCTGATTTCAATCACACTTTCCTTTTTATTGATTCTTTTACCATCTTGCAGGATCTTTTGAAGCAACCCCCTCATGATTCCATGATCAGGGCAAAGGGGTGTTTCATTAAAAAGTGCAATGGTTGTTCTTCCGCATGATTCGCATTGAAATACATTCTTCATACCGGAGAGTTTGCCCTTCTTTGTGATGGCCCTGCCACCTATCTCAACAATATCCATTGCAAAGTCTATAACCTTTCCAGAAGCTATGGTTGTTCCCACACCAAAGCTATCAACGCCAGCTTCCCTGAGTTCTGCGATCTGTTCCTTCTTCAAACCTCCAGAAACCATTATCTTGACTCTTTTGAAACCTCTTATGTCAAGTTCCCACCGAACTTCCCTTATGATCTGAGGGAAGTTCCCCCTCCTTGATGAAGGAGTGTCAAGACGGATATAGTCTATGTCTGGAAACTTTTCTGCAGCCTCTATGGCCTTAAACTTCTCATCTCCAAAGGTATCTATAAGAATTGTTCTTGAACCGGGTGGCGAATTCTTCATCACATAATCCCATGCCCGATCTTCTCCCATAATGAGGGCAGCGGAATGGGGCATGGTCCCTGAGGGTGTGATGCCTATAAGTTCAGCTCCGAGTATTCCTGATACACCAGAAGCCCCTCCTATGTAGGCAGCCCTATCTATCATTGGAGAAATTCCAGGATGCATCCTCCTTATGCCGAAGGACATGAAGGGCTTTGGATAACATTCCATAAAAACCCTTGTTGACTCACTGCTGATACCGGAAGACTGACATATAAAACCAAGGATGGATGTTTCCAATTCTATTATGTGGGAATAGTTTCCCTTTAAAACAATAAACGGTATGGATCTGCCTGCTGTATCTCTTGTTCCCAAAAGAGTACCTTCCGGTATGGCCCACATCTGTATATTCCTGCCCTCAAGAAGATTGGTTACCTCCTCAAGCCCTGTAAAATTTATCCATTTTTCCTGCATGGATGATGTTATCTCAGCAACAACATCATCACCCTCGGATAGAACCAGATCCTTTGTCCTGCTAAAGTAAACATCACTGGCCTTACCTTCTTCAATTTCTCTTTCAGTTGCAATGAAGAATTTCCTATTTTCCATTTAATTCACCAGATTCCATGAGTTAACTACAGTTATCCCGTACAGCCTTTTCATCTGTTCCATAGCCCTGTTATGATCCTCTTTTCTAATGGAAGCACATAGGTCCTCAATGACATTTATCTTGAAATACCTGAAGAAGGCTCCTGCTACCGTATGCAATACGCATATGTCCGTACTGATACCAAAGATGAAGAGTTCCAAAACTCCCCTTGCATTTAAGAAACCTTCCAGATCACTCTGGTAAAAGGCGTCATAATATCTTTTATGAATGTGGTATGCACATAAGGAATCAAACCCTGGATAAAGTTCTGCCCCCTCTGTTCCACGGAGACAGTGCTCACCCCATATGGCAAATTCTGGATCATTTTCCATGTGAGAATCGAGTGTCAGAATTATCATCTCCTTTGAATTTATCCTTCTCAAAAATTCGAGACTTCCTTCAGCAACCTTAATGGAATTCTCCGAACCAAATTTACCATTTATAAAATCTCTGACAAGGTCCACTCCAATAAAGGCTCTCTCAGTTTTCATAATGCCATCCTGATTTTCCATGATTGTCCTCTATTACAATGCCGGATTCCTTCAGAGCTCCTCTAATAATGTCAGATTCATCATACAGTTTATCCTTTCTCAGTTTATCCCTCAGATCAATTAGTTTTTCAATGGTGTTTGTACTGAATTCCTTCTCCTTAATATTGATTATTCCCAGATAGGAATTGATCTTATCAATTTCAGAGATCAGGTATTTTGCGTCATCTTCATCAATATTATCTTTGGTCTTATATATCATGGAACATACTTCAATGAGACCTGCGATGGCATTCCTGGTATTGATATCATTATCCATCTCCTTTTCAATTATTTGAAATAAATTTCTCACAGCAATTTTACTGCCTTTCCCAGATGCAGAATGAAGAATCTGGTATGCCTTCGAAATGTAATCAACATTCTTCCTAGCTTCTTCAAGAAGTGAATCCGAAAAATCTGTCTCTGACCCATAATTGTTTGACAGAAAACACATCCTTATGGTTTCCGGGGAATATTTATCAGTAAGATAGGACACGGGAATGAAATTATTTTCGGATTTGGACATTTTCTCGCCTTTTATCTTGAGAATTCCTGAATAAATCCATATGTCAACAACATGTGTGTTTCCTTTCAGAGAAGACATTATGGAAAGCTCAGACTCATGGTGTGGAAATATAAGATCCTTTCCTGCTCCATGCAAGTCATAATGATTTCCGAAATATTTGCTTGCTATGGCTGTATCTTCTATATGCCATCCCGGACGTCCCTCTCCCCACGGGCTGCTCCATGAAGGTTCCGAATCCTTTTTCTTGAACTTCCATAATACAAAGTCCCTTGGATCTTCCTTCATATCCGATACGCTGGCTCTCTTTCCGCTTATTAGTTTTTCAGCTTTTTGGCCCGATAACACCCCATAATTACTATCCATCCAAACGCGATAATATACCCCGTCCGGGAGCCTGTATGTAAAATTTCTTCCCTCCAGAACTCTTATTTGCCTGATTATTTCCCTGATATGATCCGTTGCAGGCGCGTAAAAGTTAACCGAGTCTATTTTTGCATATTTCATTGCATTCATGTATTTCCTAAGAAATATTTTTGAGAGGTCCAGAGCATTCACGCCTATTTCCTCGGCACGGTTTATTATTTTATCATCAATATCGGTTATATTTTGAAGATAAAAAACGGTGTAGCCTTTTTGCCTCAAATACTTGGCAAGAACGTCAAAAGTGATGTATGTCTTAATATGCCCCAAGTGCGGTTCGTCGTAAACGGTTGGACCACATACATACATCTTTATCACCTTTCCCCTAGCATTTACTTTTTTGTTACTTCTGGAAAGTTGATCATAGATCATCATAATCAGGGTTATGATCTTTGGGCTTATATATTGTTTTCATCTTTATTTGCACATCATTAACTACCACATTCAGTCACCAATTCTTTCGTAAAGGATGCAACCTTGTTGAAAGATAAATTAAGGTTTATATAGAGTTGAAGGCATACGTAAGTCATATGGACAATCAGTCTGATCCCAATGATATAAGAGTGGCAGTTGATAAAAATAAATCCTTACTCAAGAAGATACAACTTGTAATTCCAGGGTTTTCAGGATACAGGGAAAAGGAGGATGTAAGGGTTGCTGATGAACTATTGAGGAGTCAGATAGGTATCGTTTTGAACAGAGCTATCAATTCACTAACCAATGCAAGACAGAATGCAATCAATTTCAATAAATTTGGTGCCCTCGCCTTTCTGGGAAATGCCATATCCACCGTTGAAACTCTTCAAGGTGATATTGTACATGGCCAACAGGGATATTCTGGTATTGCACCTGCAATTAAGGTGACTACAACAACATTGGACAGATTGTATGAATATGACTATGCCTTTGTTTCTAAGTGCAAAGAAATTGTGGATATGTGCTCAGGTCTTGAAAACATTTCAACAATGCAGGACGGCGATATCCTTACTAATCTGAACAGGATAACTGAAACTGTCAACGATGCAAGAAGTACATGGACACAGAGAATGGAGACCGTTGAAGGAATTAAGGAGTGATTAGGATGTTTGGCAAGAAATCTAACGATATCCCCTATAAGGGTGGAAGTGTGTTTGGTTCCATTACCATTGCCTGGGAAACCCAGTTCAAGGAAGGTAATGCCATGTGGAAAGTTCCAAGGCTCATAAGATTAAATGATAATATTGTTGTGAGGGAGGATGAAACCGCTGTCTTTTACAGGGATGGCAAGGTTCTGACCTACTTCGATAAACCAGGGAGATATGCTCTCACAGATTTTAACGCTCCCGT
This sequence comes from Thermoplasmata archaeon, assembly GCA_021794355.1. Lineage (GTDB taxonomy): Archaea > Thermoplasmatota > Thermoplasmata > Thermoplasmatales > Thermoplasmataceae > Cuniculiplasma. The sequence continues at coordinate 71,656 of JAJYRA010000084.1, forward strand.
GGTGGGAGAGTTACTGAAACATTTTTCCGGAGTCCAACAACAGGCTGAAGTTTATTATATTCAGAGAAGGGTGATGGATGGAAAATACGGAAGTAGCACCCCTTACCAGTTTATGGACCCTGCCTTTGGAATTGTAAATCTCAGGGCCTTTGGTGAATACAGATGGAAGATTTCAGATCCAGCTCTTTTTATAAACCAATTTGTGGGTACATTCAATGTGGACTCGTCTTCCGATGTTGAATCTAGATTAAAGGACCAGATTGTACTCCTGCTATACAATGCTCTGGGAAAGATGAAGGACACGGGAATGAAGGTAACGGATATACCTGCCAATCTGGGAACCATAGAACAGGCCGTCCTTGGAATGGCTCCGTCTAATTTTCAGCAGTATGGAGTGGAAATAGATAAATTGCAAGGAATAAACATTTCTCTTCCGGATGAGGTCCAGAAGGCAGTGGATACGCGTTCAGAAATGTCTGTCCTTGGTGTGAATTATATTCAATACCAGGCAGGTCAGGCCATGGTTGATGCCTCAAAGAACCCAAATGGTTTTGCAGGACTTGGGGCAGGAATGGGCGTGGGAATGGGTGCAGGTGCCGGAGTGGGATACGCCATGTCAGGACCAATGATGAGTAATATGCAGAACGCAAATAACCAGAATGCAGGTGCTGCTCAGCAGGCCCAAACCAGGAATTGCCCAAAATGTGGAACCGCTGTTCCGGCAACAAGTAACTTCTGTCCTAACTGTGGTTATGATATGAGGGTACAGCAACAGTCCATGATTAAGTGCCCAAAATGCGGCGTTGAAATACCGGCTAACTCAAAGTTCTGCCCAGATTGTGGACAGAAAATAACGGGGTGAAAAAAAGTGTTTTGTACAAAGTGTGGAGCGCAACTCCCAGATGATGCTGTTTTCTGCTCAAAATGCGGAAACAAGGTTGGAAATGCCAGTTCGAATACTCAGAATAGAGTGGGAAATGGAAGTACTCCCAATGGCGGTGCAAGAACAGTGGTAGCTGCCAGTGGTGTTACTGAATTGAAATGTCCAGGATGTGGGGCACCCATAAAGCCAGTCCAGGGGGAAGCAGTTATTACATGTGAATACTGTGGAACGAGCGTAACGCTGGGAAATACCGGATGGACAAATGTGTCCAGACATACGATGCTCAATCTTACAGTGCAGGATACAGATCTGCTACGACAGATAATAAAGAAACATCTGGATAAGGGTATCCTTGAGAGACATACCTTTGAGGAGTCGAAAGAGGAAGAATTGACTCTTACATATGTTCCTTACTGGATAGTACCAACCGGTGCCAATTCAAGTTTCAAATACCTGAACGTTGCCGCTGAAGTGGGTACACTAGCAATGGATGCAGCAGTTATGGGTGTCGCTGACGAGGCCATGGGAGGCCGTGGCGGTGGAATGGGGGGCGGCATGATTGATGGAATGATGATTGGAGGAATGATAGGCGGAGGCATGGGAGGAAACAACGCAATTCGCGGTGGAACTTTTTCCCAGAACTATGAGTTTCCAGTTCTTGCCATAAAGGATAAACCCCATCTTCAGCCCGATTCATATCACTTCAAATTGGACCAGAGAATAGATTTTGATCAAACAAAAATAATGAAGAGCTTAAAAGTCCTGAATGGTGATGTTGATGAGGATACTTCCAAGGAGATGGCTAAAACACTGGTCTCTCAACTTCAGGAAACAATCATCAGGCAGAAGCACCACCACCTTGAAGCTCTACAAACTCAGTGTGACGTTGGAACCCCAGAACTTCTCCACGTTCCCATTTGGCAGGGAAAGTATTCCCATAAAAAGAAGGAATTCTATGTCATTGTGGATGGCTCAGATGGTCAGGTTATGAAAACGGATTTAGAGAAAGTGAAATAATATTATTTTTTCAAAAATTTATCTACAATTTTGAAAAATTCTTCTGGCTGATCAAGATATGCTGGATGACCAGCTTTCTTAACTATTTCATAAGAAAAATTAGTTTTTCTGCCAATGTCTTTAATTAATTCATCATAGGGAACAACATTATCGTTTTCTCCCCAGATAAATAAGGTTTTCATTTCCAGTTTCATAAGCATACTTGAGTTAACCCATGCTGGACCTACCAGGATCATTTCCTCTACGGATTCAGGGAAATTAAGAGCACCGAGTACGGCCATTCCACCTCCCATAGAAGCCCCAAGAATACTGTATTTTTTAATATTGTGAAACTCCATGAACGTTTGGGCAAAAAGCCTGGCATTTTCAAGTTCCCCCCGTTCTACACTGAAATTTTCGTTCTTTTCACTCTTCCCAAATCCTGGATAGTCTGGAGCATAGACATTATATCCAAGATCTGCGAAATGATTCATGGCCTTGATTCTTTCCCAATCACCAGAAGTGAATGAAAATCCATGCAGAAACAGGATATTTTTTGAATTTTCGGCCCTTGACAAATATCTGTAAAAGAGGTTCTTTCCATTGAATTTTACATTTTTTTCCTCTGTCATATATATCCTATGGCTTAATGCTTCAAGCATTATACCTTTTTTTGATTTTTACATGGATGATTCACAACTTTTGGATGTGTACTTGGGAAGCAGGCAATTTTAAAATAGTTGAACCAATTGCTAAATATGAAAATAGTAGTAATTGGTGGAGGTGCAGCCGGGATGTCCGCTGCATCTAAGGCTAAAAGAATAAGCCCGGATGATGATGTCGAAGTGATTGAAGGTGGGAGTTTTGTTTCTTATGCAGAATGTGGTATTCCCTATTACCTTGCCGGTAAATTTGATGATTACAAAAAATTGATACACTATCCAATAGATGAGTTTACAAAAAAAAGGAATATAAATGTCAGGATAAAAACCAAAGTCATGTCCATTGACCTTCAGAATAGGGTAATAACCACCTTGGATGGAGATAATATTCAATTTGACAAGCTGGTAATCTGTACAGGGGCTTCAGCGAGAAAAAGTAAATTTTCCAATTTTCCCAATGTGTTCAGTGTGAGGAATTTAGACGATGCCATAAGGATTAAGGGTGAGAATGGGGGAAAAGACATACTGGTAATTGGAGATGGAATCCTTGGAATGGAACTGGCTTCAGAATTTGCAATGAATGAGAAAAATGTCACACTCATGTCAAAGCACAGCTATCTATTCCCAAAGCTTGATCAGAATGTGGTCCAGGAAATGATTGCTGATTTCAATTCCCGCGTAAAGGTGATATTAAATTCAGAAGTAAAGGAGATTACCTCTGCAAATAGTAAATTACAGGTTCAATCAGATAATTACACAGTGAATGTAGATTCAGTCTTTTTTACCGCAGGTATCACACCCAATACGGATTTCCTGAAGAACAGTGGGATCAGAATTGATAAAAATGGATTGATTGAGGTAAATTCAAGGATGGAAACCAATGTTGATGGTGTTTATGCTGCAGGTGACTGTGCAACTTCACTGAATAGAATCACGGGCAGAAGCGAGTGGCAACCCCTGGCCCAAATAGCAAACAAAATGGGAAGGGTTGCTGGATCCAATGCTTCCGGAAAGATCATGGAATTTAAGGGAGGTCTTGATACTACGCTCCTTAAGATATTTGATTACGAAGTTGGACTGTGCGGATTCAATGAAAAACAGGCAGAGGAGAATGGGTTTTCACCGGAATGGAAGATAGTATCAGGAAAAAGCAGGGCAAATTACTATGACGGAGGCAGTAAACTTATGGTAAAGATAGTTTATGATAAAAACACATTGAAATTGCTTGGGGGTCAGATATGCTCAAAGGATAACGGAGCCTGGAGACTGAACACTCTGGAAACGGCGATCTTTGCCGGGATGACCACGGAGGATCTATTTTATAATGATCTGGGGTACACGCCTCCCTTTGGTCCTGTGTGGGATCCCATAATCATAGCTGCGAGCCTGACCATGAGGGATTAATTTCTGAAAACCAGCCTTCCCGCATGTTGCAGGAATAGAATGGATAAAAGGAGTTTTCACTAAACCTCAGCCCCAAAAGGGCGCAGTTTAAAAAAGTTCTGGGTTTTGGCTTCATCTGGAAATTCCGCGATACTATGGACCATAACACTCCCCCGTGGGTTACAATCAATATCCTCTTAGCTCCAGATGATTCAAGGATCAAACTGTTCATGCATTCCTCAATACGGTTGTGGAACCTCCTACTGTTTTCAACATCCTGAACGAAGTCAATGTGATCTGTAATTGGGGAATCCATTGTAACCCCGAACATGCTATTGATTCCTTCCGTATTTAATCCTTCCACACCTCTAAATCCCCTTTCCCCGAGGCATTTCTTAATTGTGGGTTTAATCGCCGGTAAGTCCTTAAGAACAATTTTTGCAGTATCCATACACCTCTGAAAGGGACTGCTAAAAACCATATCTGGTCTTATAACGTTAATCATTTCCCTGATTTTTTCAGCCTGTTTTATACCTTCTTCATTTATGTGGGACTCCTCAGGACAGTACCATAAACCCAATTTATTGCATTGAGTCTCTCCATGCCTGAGGAGGAATATTTCTAAATTGTTTGAATGACTCATAATCGTGGTTTAGTTTTTAATACAGATAAATTTTACTCTATGATTTATTTATTCTTTTATTCCTTGAACCATGAATATTTCCAGTAAAGAAGGATATCATATAACCCTTTTATTCCTCCGGCAACAAACAAAAGGGAAGTTGGAAGAAACTCAATTGCGAGGCCCCCCATGACTGGCCCGGGTATCTGGGAGGCTGAACGGGCACTGGTAAATACGGAGTTTGCCCCAATTCTACTCTCCTTGGGAATGAACGTGTTGATGAAGCTATCCCTTGCTGGAACATCCATCTGACTGGTAGTTTGCCTCAGATAAAGAAAACCTTCACTCCAGATTAGGCTGTGGAGCACAGGCATCAGAATTAGAAATCCGTTGCTAATGATGTGAGTGAACACCATGGTTTTGATCAGACCGATGCTATTTTGAATTCTAGATGAAATGAGTATGGAAACTGCTGTCAATATGTTTACAATAAGAAAGATGAATCCAGCCGTGCTAAGATCAATGTTGTATACCACCTTGAACCAGAGAGTGAGCATGGAAGTTGTGACTAGACCTCCACCTAAGGAATCCATGGAGAAAAGAAGAGTTAAATTTCTTATGTGACCCTTCATATCCTTAGATATTTCCCCGTTTACTTTCTTTTTTTCATAATATGGAAATGTTACTGAAAGGTATATTACCATCTGCACCACTGCAAGTAAAAGGTCTATTATGAACAATTCATGAAAGGAAAGGGAGGTGTATGTGTAAAGAAGAAGTGAACCTATGGATGCTGCTCCATAGGACCCAAAATTATAGATTGAGAATGCCATGTTTTTGGATCTCTGCTCTGTTTCATAATGGCTGATAGTGTATTGTTCAATGGGCTGGTAGGCGGATAGGTCTCTGCCGCTGAGAGAGATTGCGCCAATGATTATACCCATTACATAAAAAATAGGATTGTTGAGGATTATGAGTATCAAAAATCCCACTATGAGTAAGGCGGATAGAATCACAGATCTTATCTTCAGTGTGGAATTAATTCTGGAATATAGAAATACAAATATGGATGAGGATAAAAGGCTCAAAAATAATACAAATCCTATCTCAATGGCACTATAATGAAAGGAACTTAGATAGTACGGTGAAGTAATGGCCATTGTCATGAAAATAAATGACCTTGTGGAATGGGTGAACGTTAGAAGTGTAGACTGAATACGCATTATTCCGCATTACTTTATTTATTTAAAATGCGATTATGATTTTTAGATTAATTTATCATTTGGTTATCTTTACCCCTGAAGAATGAGAATAGTGCCTCTACCGGTAGAATGCACAGACTGACTAATAATACTGCCCTTATACCGCCAAAAAAGGATGATGTTACAGATGCACTAACACCTCTATTGAGTTCACCGGTACTGGCAAATCCTTCGTATGCCACATATCATGTCACGCTAAGAATTGCAATGGATGCGGAAATAATAAAACTCCCAGGCACCACTATGTTGGACGTGGTTCCCAAAAATCCCAATGATAGTCCTTATGGGTCCCTTGGAAGAATTTGCCATAAATGCACCATTATAAGCAGGATCAGTTTGCTCTCCTTCTGCATGGCTCCACATTTTAGAATCCATATTTAACTTAATCAAGAATAAAAATAACTCATTTCTTTTGTATACAGCTCAGTGAATTTTCATATGGAAAGTGAGAAGTTTTTTCCCCGTGTGGAATAAAGCTTTTCCCTTTTTGTTTTATCGGAGAACTATGCCGGAAATTGTCCGGTAGATTTTAATGGAATATAATTTCACCCGGTGGTCAAATTTGGCAATATGTTCGCTTTATTCATCATTTCATCATCGTATGCGTTATCAGACAATGAATCATTGAGAATTATCTCTATTGCCCTATCCACCAGTTTCATGATCTTGTTCTTTGCCATTCCCGGTTTCTTGAACAGTTTCCTGTATTTTGAAAATATTGATATAATATCCCGTTTTCTAAATACGACCCCAACATATTTTGGATTGGCCATGTTGTGAAACATTGCCAGTGTTATCTCACTCTTTGCGAATATCTTCTATGTAGTACCTATCTAGGTACTATACTAAAAAACCTTTCAATACACTGTGTTTTCCTCAAGAAATGATACAAAAATTGATAGTTTTCACGATGTTAGATCATCCCCGTAGCCAGAGAAGAAATGTTTAATTATGTGTAAAGCAATATATTTTGGGTTGAGATGGCAATTAAATTAAGGAAAAGTGAGGATGACAAACAGTTTGAGACGAGGAGTAAAATCAGAAATTATAAGTCGCAATTGGATAGAGGCTTAAAAAAACAGCAGCAGCTAATGGCACAAGCAATTAATAATATTAAAAAGGCAGCAGCAATAAAGGATAAAAAGGGCATGTTAAACGCAGCTCAAAATGCAGTAAGAATTAAAAGTTCTGTTGAATATCTTAAAAGTTTCTTACTCTATCTTGACAATCTTGAAATAACCTTTGAGTTTGTATATAACGAGAGAAGGAACAGCGAAATCCTTATGGGTGCCAATAAGGAACTGAATAAAAGAATGCTTTCGGAAGAACAGGCAAGGCAGATCGAAAACAACATTCAGGCCATAAACCAGAAAACGGAGGATCTGGAAAGAAGATTGGAAGATCAATTCGGAAATATCAATCAGAGCCTGGATGAGTTTGCCGCCAGGGGTGGAGAAAATGTGGATGAAGTCCTAGGAAGTGTGGTCGGCAACAAAAGCGAATCAAATTCCGAACAATCAAACAGTGAAATTGAGAATCTCATAAGTAAGATAATGGGTGAAGACACAAAGTCATGATTTTTAAAGTGTCAGTAGCCATCCAAAAAATATTTTAAAAGCTCTGTTTATTTCAGGTTCAAATGGAATCCTTAATATTCCTTCAATTTCTTGTGTTTCTGGCTTAATCTCATTTGATTTTGTCGTTTTTATCTTTATGATTGGTCGTATAAATATTGTACCAGAACTTAGATGAGAACTGATTATTTTCCTAGTTTCAGGCAAAATCATTACTGCATCCTTCGGGTTCTGACCTTCTAGATCAATGGAGCTATAGGGAAAATTGAACAAAACAAAGCAAAATTTTGGTTCTGGTAAACCTTTCTTCCTGTTGTTCAGAATATTCTGGAGTATTCTTGCCACGTTGGCATCATATTCAGGAATGTTGGAGTATAAACTGTGATCTATGAAAACTGCATAAGCCTTGCCGTTGCTCAGTTGTGTTCTTTTATACTCCCCCTCACCATGGAGCTTTTTTCCAGGCCAGTCTATAATTCTAAGATTACTGAACATGTTACCATTTTTCTGTTTCATTTCTATAGAAATTACATTATTCTTGTCTTTTATTGATTTTTCAGGAAATTCTCCCATTACAACTATACTATGCATTAAATTTTCCATCGTTTCTATGCCTTCCCTAATATCCCATGTGTAATTGGTCTGTTCAGTTATGGAATCCAGAAAATTGAGAAAGAAAGAAAGAAATGTGGTTTTTCCGGAATTTTCAGGACCAACTAAATTGAGAGTGCTGAAGTTTTGGCTATCCACAAGATATTCCTCCCCATATTGATTTGTGCCTCTTGAAATCATTCTTTCTTCATAGCGCTTGTATGCAACCGTGGATTGCTCGTTCATAATATCAATCCTGATGGGGGTGGCAATCAGTGAGGCTACAAGTGATAGGATCAATATAGAAAATAGGCTCATATAAAAATCCAGGGAATTTGTGTTCAGGATATTTCTATCCCTAAGGATCATATAACCTGTTAGAAACAGTGCTATAAATCCAGTCATCATTCCGCCTTTCCTTGTTCCAGGAGAGATAAAACCAGAAATGACGTACGAAACGACTAATAAAAATGTTAACAGAACAATGAAGATTAGAACGGAAATGAGGTTAATGTTCAAGGAGTTGCTGAAAACCAGTGTATCGCGGATAAAAACATTTCCAATCAGGGGAACTTTTCCATTTATGAAGATGAATAGTAAAATCACCAGGAACGATAAAAGTCCGGCTGATAGGAAGTTTAGAACTTCGTTCTTGATCTTTGAAAGCAACCCCTTTGAAAATACATAAGTGGTGGATACGTATAAAATAATTATGGAACCCATTAGAATAAACTGCCTTAGTATTAGCAGGAAAAGTAAGTAATAAATGAGGTAGGGGAGTGAAAAAATAATACCCTGAATCCCAACATTTAAAAAATTGAAGTTGTAAATGGAATAGATGACTGTAACAATTACGATAAGAATGGAAAAACCATTCAGGAATTTTTTACTTCCAGTGGCAGCGGTGTGCATTCCGAACTTTGAAGTTAAACCAATAATCAACGTAAGAAGTGGGATCAATAAAAGGAGATCAATGATGAATGATGAAAAACTTGTAAAGGATATGAGATGGAAATTCCCCTCCTCTGATAGTGCAATTGATAAAATTATCATAACTGCTGCCGGACCTGAAGCATTTATCAGGAATGTGGGGTCTTTTTCTCTTACCTTGAATCGAAGTTGGTATCCCAGAGAAAGAAATAACAGCATTGAGACTGGAATCAGAACATAAAAGATTGAAGTGTATGAATAGGGAAGAACAGAATAGAAAATTTGAGATGAAAGGGTTATGAAAATTATTGACACATAAAATACTGCCGCGTATGGAACACGTATCCTTTTGTCCAAATCTATGAACTTACCCTGCAAAAATGAAAGAAATATGGAATTACTCATTCCATAATAGGCTAGTGCCATAAGGATAAGAAAGAATAAAAATGTGGTGCCCTGTGAAGTGGAGTGTCCGGACAAACTATTTGATAAAACAAGGAATATCTTCAGGAAAAGGAATATAAAAATAATTATGGCGGGCCTGATCGCTGATCTGTATAGTATCTGGGAGCTTTCATCTTTTCCTTTTCTAAAATCCGTTTCCCTAATTCTGGAATATAATCTGGATTTTAAGAAAGTGATAATAAATAGGAAGAAAAAAACCTTGGAGTATGAAGGAATGCCAATGTGCGAATCGATTCCAAATAGGGTTTCAATGGAACCTAAGGAGGAGAAGTTAAGGCTTACACCCTTAGAGTTGATGAACAGAAGAGATGTTAGAAAAAACAAAAGGAAAAATATGGGAAAAAGAACCGTGTTTAAAATAAATAGGGCGTTGAAATTCGTTTTTTGTATCCTTGAATCCGCCCCTGGATTGATCAAATTATAACCTGTGTTTTATGTTTTCAGCTATTTCAATAACCGATTCCATTTCCACCTTAGTTATTTTTTCCGTACCCTTGAGAGAGAAATTTACGGAGAGTGCAGATAAGCGATTTTCCATATTCTCATCCCCCTTCACGTAATTTTTTAACTCTTCCAGTGCATTGACCACCTTTCTGACATCCATTGTCTGTATGTCCTTAATAAGCATATCCACATTGTTTTCTCTTCTGCTTGACCCCAAATTCTTATCTTCAACCTTTGGTGTTTCACCTGTTGTGTTATTGGATTGCACCGAGGGTGGAGCTGCTTCTACTTTACTAAACTTTCGTTCAAACATTCCATCCACCTGCAACTCACCCCTCCACTGATCGGAGGCTTCAAGCAGAACTGTTCCTCTTAAGTGTCCGCTCCCTTCGGGTATTAATCGGGTCTCCATTTCCTGATAATCATTAATTTTTAGGTTGGATAGGGAAATTATGGGTTGACCAATAAGATCAAAGGCACCCATCAGACCGTTCAGGTTAATTCTTAAGGTACTCATATCAACTATGGGTCTTATCTTGAATATGATGGAAAATTCCTCACCTTCCCTCATTGTTCCCGAGAGAGAATATGATACGGACCTCGTTACGTAATTAGAAGGTTCCTTTGTTGAATCAATTATGGAGAATATGGTATCCCTCACCATATCATTTAGATATGCAAAATTCCCGTTGTGCTTGAACTTTATCATATAATCAGGAACTTCCAGCTCAGAAAGGTTAATTTTTTCTTCATTGTTTGCGTATTTAATCAGGTCATTTATTACATTTAAATCCTTCACCCTGGAACACATCAATACCACAAGTCCCTTTATTTGTGAATTAGATGAAGATAGAAGCTCCAATAATTGCTTTTCATATTTCTTAAATATGGACTTTCTATAAACGCAGGATTCCAGAAGAAATATACCGGATGTTACAGATAGATCTGATGAAGCAGATCCCATGTTATTAACTGCTTCCTCAGCGTACATTTCAAGGTCATCCTTCCAGTTTTTCTTGATATATCGACTCAGTTCCAGAAATCCTTTAGATTTATCCTGTTCATTTTCAGAATTCAGGAGTAATTTAATGGATTCCAGCTTCTGATCTCTCTTTTTTTCATCGGCCTCATTCTCAAATTTTTTAAGTGTATTTTCAAAGTACGTTAGATTCTTCTTATCGACTTTCTTTGTTTCCAACACCCCTCTCATGGAGATTATGAGATTTGAGAGTAAATTATCCTGATATGGATTCAAGAGGGTCGATTCGACAAGTGTTCTTATGTATTTTATACTGTTCTTTTCAACGGGAGTAATATCACTTCTTTTTTCAATTCTTTTGCACTCTTTAAACAGCTTTTTAGCAACTTCTATTTTTGACTTTATATTGTTATCCTTCAACATCCACATTCACCTCAGATGGAATCTTTTCCTGGAATTTGCTTCATCTTCATCCGGGCCTATCAACTTATTGAGTATATCATCCAGGTCTGGTGGTAGCAGAATTTTCTTTTTCTTGATTCTTTTCTGAACCTGCATCAAAAGATAATACATTTTTTTCTGATCGAAAGCTTCATTATTTTCACCTATGAGGTGCAGAATGTTTTTTAATGAATCCAGATCATCGAATTTGTTCTCCGTAAGTGCTATGTCGAACATATCGAAAAGGTCCTTCCTTGCAAGTTCAAAGTCCTTTAGGATAGCCAGGCTACGAGAAAGTTTAATATAATCTGGATTTGTGGTCATGATAACTTTTGCCCAGGCTTTATAAATGGAGGGAATAGCTGTGAAGATGCTTTTCCCCATATTTATGTTAGAATCTTCTTTCAAGAGTTCCCTGACAATTATATCATTAATCTTAACGGGATTTACCGAACTGGCAGATTTGAGAAATTGAATCAGATTTCTTCCCCCGACCGAATGGGGATCAGATTTAATTAAAACAGGAATTAATCTCATCAACCTTTCATCAGAATCAGACCTACCTCTCAAGTCATCCAGATCCTTTTCCATGTAGTCGATCGCCGTATCTATGAGATCATCCCGGTATCCACTCTTCACAACGATGTCATCTATAATATTATAATACTCGTCCCTTGTTCCGTAAGTGCCCATCTCTGCAACTTTAAATGCAGTGCTTATTGCCTGTGAAGGCTCGGCGTTCTTACATATGGATTTAATTATTTTTGATATAAGGTAGTTTGATATCTTGGATCTATTTCCCATTGAAGGTACATCATATGCATTGCTGAACTCGTAGATTTTACCCGTTTCTATAAGCCTTAAATATTCATTTGAAACGGTTCTGATCAAGCTGTCTTCTCCGGGCAATATCACTTTTTTCAAAATGGGGTTGATCAATACCTGAGAGTTATTTTCAACTTTTGGCATGGTTCCCACCATATCAAAAATTAATTCATCTGATGGAGGAGTATAATCATAAGTTGAATATGTGAATACAATCCATGGTGGGAAAAGACTTTCGAGCGTGGAAATCTGTTTGAACATGGATATAAAATCTGGTGAAATAACTCCAACCTTGATCTCGTTCTGGAAGATGTTCAAGAATAACCCATAAACTACATCCCGAGAGTATTCCTTGTTTGCCTGCGCCAGTAAATCTTCCCCATAGGATTCATCCTTAACATCGATTTCTATGTTAACAGTGGGTAAATCCATAAAATTTCCATTGGGTAACTTTAACTTGTCCAGATCCTTAACTGACGTTATTCCTTTCAGATGGTGCCTGTCCAGTTCTTCCAGATTTTTTCTTGCTCCAACGAAGTTGTTTTGGTCCAGTATAAGAAAGTGGCTATATAAAGCACCTTCTCTGCCATGAACATCCTTTCCTATATTTTTTACAAAATTCATTGCTACTTTCCCGGATGGTAAAAGCATAAGTCGCCTTCCTTCCTTAAACTTCAGGTTGTCCATCCCAAAGGGAAGGCTGTGCTTTTCAAGAAATCTAAAATCATCCTCCACAAGGGCTGAACTACTGGAGATAAATTGAAAACCAGATTTTCCCCTGTTTTCTGCCCACCCGTAGAGGACCTGGTCAGCCGATACACTGTTTACGGTCACAGTTCTCCAACCTCCCCGATCCAGTTTGCAATAAATATAAATCCTGAATTTACCTCTGGGTCAAATCTGATTTCATACATACCACCTACACCCACATCCAACTTCGGTACAATTTCTCCGGTCTGGTCTCTTTCCGTTTTAATATATATTTTAAAGGCGGATGGATTCTTTATATTTTTTGAAACGTATGCGTAAGTATTCCTGAGTAACTTTAGGAGGTCTATGGCAGAATATTTAAAAACGGCATCTGGCAGTGTGTCGGTTTTTGTGAATAGAAAAGCTATATTTGGTTTTGATTTTCTATCAAACCTGGCATTCAGTATGGTTTCTATTATCCTTCTATATTGTAAATCTCTGGTTGCCCACTCCCTATAACTGGAGCAATCAATCATCACCAGATATCCCTTGGCTTTCAAAAGATACTCAAACCTTGTATTCGTCAACATTCTTCTAACATTTTCTGGTCCACCCTGAAGACTGTTAAAGGTTTCCCCTGCTATATCGTTAATTCTCAGAAATATTTTATTTGAACCGAACCTTTTTCTTTTTGTGAATTGAAATATGACCTCACCGACCCTGTCCTTTGCCGTCAACTCCGGAAACTTGTGTTCTGTGAATATCCTGTTAATGTATTCTTCCATCAGCTCTATTCCGTTAACCACATCTGCTTCAACATTTATGGCCTCCTCGATATCCCTCAGGAAATGGAAGAAATAAGCCAGAAAGGTTGTTTTACCCGCAGCTGGAGGGCCGATTATGGCTATGGCATCCCTTTGATCATATTTGGTTTCAACCTTTAGATTTTGCCTGTAAACTGGTGCATTGTTCTGGTTTTCCTGCGGTGCCTTTACCTCATTGCCTGAGGGTTTCTCACTCTTCTTGAATTCTGGTTTATATCCCTCGTTGTCCGATGAAACAGCCGTCATAACTGGCCCTTCTTGCTGAGGAATATTGCCTATACCTTTGTTATTTTTTACGAAATTCATTCTTCTTTCCCTCGATGAATAATAATTTACTATAAACAGGAGGGCTATTAAAATTTCTGTAAATCCGATTAATAATATAAAATTATTCGTTGAAAAATTATCTGGAATGAGTAACATTTCTATAAACGCTAATAGTGAGAATGTCCCTATTATTCCTGCGCTTACTATTATTTTTGGTGTTGATATGGAAACAAGAGTGGCGATTTCTAGGGTGAAGTAGATCGGATACCAAAATAGCTTCATATCATTAATATAAAAAAAGGAGGTGGGAAAGGCATTTTTTGGAAATATTGCTATGGACATTAATGTGCTGATAAACATCCCCAGACCTGTAAGACTACTGATTACAATAAACCTTCTGGAAGGCTTTGAAAGGCCATAATTTATTGCATCTGTTACCCTTTTTAGTTTTCCTACCTCGGAGGCACTCATAAACATAAAAATAAATCCGATATAGGGTATTATGGATAAAATAATATAAAGCCCAGTTTTAAGCGTACCTGAGGAGAGGTTCCTGTAATAAATTTCTGACGAGACGACAATCCTCTGATTGGACTCAATAGCACTCTTTCTGTTTCCCGTGTACCAGATTAGAAGAATAAATGATGATACTAGAGTCATGAAAAATATTGATGTCTCGGCCCCAATGCCGTTGAAAGGAGGACTGAATATCATTCTATACCCTTTATTTCAATTTCACGATTTAATACCATGCCAAACTAACCCTATTTTATTTATTTACATATATCCTCAATGATTATAAGATTTGAATGAACCGATCTATTTTTTCTTGAATACTTCCTCATCCTGGATCTTTGACTGAATTCCTGAATTTTCCTTCTCCATTATTTTCCATACATAAATGACATCCTTGAGGCTGCAGTCAGTAATTCTTGATATGGACTTTAATCTGGCAACACCCGAAATCTTAAGTTCATCCAAGGTTTCCTTCCTTATCTTTTCAATTTTGTCTTTGCTGGGGGCCTGGTCTTTTGCCATGAGTATATCCCTTATTTCAGTGGCCTGGGCATTGTTTTCATCCCAATAAACGGTCCCATCCCTCATGTCTCTCAAAATAATAAGAAAATTTTTGCTTTCAATACCTGAATTAGAAATATTTCTGATCTGGTTTATTACACTTTCTTCAAACCCGTTGGGTGACCCGATGACCCCTATGACAAAAGAACCTTCATTGTTTGAGTTCTCGATTAATATTCCTAAAATTCTAGCGAGATCCTCGTTGTTAAAAGGGTGTTGATCAATACCCAGTTTTATATTTTTATCAGATCTAAAAAGGGCCGATTCATGGATATTGAAAATGAAAGCAAGACTTATCCTAACGTCACTTCTAAGAAATCTCTTTTTAATATATCTGTAAACAACACCACGACTTCTCAATGGGAAATTATCAGATGTCACAAATTCTGGCATCTCAGTAACATAATATTTGTTCATGATATCCTTAATCTTCACCTTTCCTTCAAAATCCATTCTTGGATTTGATAATTTTATGGACTTTTCATCGTTTAACAATGAATCTGCCGATTCAAAAAACGAAACCTCCCTGATTCTGGCCTCCTCCTCTGTGCATGAAAAAGAGGGATCCACGATTCCTGTTCCTCCCCTACTGGATTGGACTATTAACTGCTTCATTGTGTTGATGGTGGTTATCTGTGACTCTATTTCCTCTTCCAGTTTGGAATTAGCCTCCCGTATGAGATTATCGATTCTCTTGCTTTCAATTTGTTTTAGTTCCGGGTTGCCGCTTATGTCTGGGTCTGAATTTAACCTTCCTTTTTCATTTTCAAGCTCCATTATTTTATTTTTCATTTTGGACTGAAAATCCTTCAGCTCTCTAAGAGGGGAATCTATATCTACCGCACTTAATCTTTTAAGATCCTTGTTCCTCAACAATGTGATTGCTTCTGATACTCTGTTGTAAATATCAGTCATTTCATTGCCTGAAATCAGATCTCCCAGTTCCTTCTCTATCTTTCCCCTTCTATTTTCAAGGTCCAGAGCCATTTTCATAACTCTTTCATAATTGTTAAATAACTTCTTAATTTGACCCGGATCGATTTGGATGAATGAAATAACTCCCTCCGTGATTTTTTGAAATCTTGTCCTGTACTTTTCCTCCATTGCTTGGGATATCTCACCTCTCACATTCTTACCTGAGAGGATATCAATTGTATTGAGAAAATTATCCATATTTTCATTATACCATTCCTTGATTAATCTATATATCTGATCGTCCCTATTTATCAAAAGCGTTCTTATGGAATCACTATTCATTGAATCTATTCTTGAAAAATGTTCCAATTTCTCTACGGACTCATATTCATCCTCTGAAAATTTTCTGATGAATTGCTCGATCTCCTGGTCGTTAAAACTTTTACTCTCCATATCTTTCTTAAATGATAGTGAAATTTTCAATTGTGCCAGTTTTATGTTAGCAAGCGCACTTTTTGCCATTTCCATTCCGATCTTTTCAGCACATCGGGTGCTTATGGTACTGTAATAAGAATCTAAATCCCTCATTAATCTCTTCCTGCTGCTTGAGTCCATCGTTGTTATATCCCTGTAATCCTTTCCAGCTTCCTGAAGGGCTCTCCTGAAAATTGTAATGCATTCACTTTCCATACCAATACCAATAATTGAATGCTTACCCCCTTATATGAGTTTCTACTTTCATTGTAGAATACATTTATTTAATGGACAAAGTATTAACATAGGGAGAAAAGAAAATGAGTCTTGAGATATTGAGTAAAATTGAAGGTGTGGAAAGAAGGTCTGATCTTGGTGTTACCTATATTGTATCTCATTTAAGAGGACAATCCATTATTGATGATGATGCGGTTGAAACTCTTTTTTCATATTTAAGATCTGTTCTGAACCATTATGGGTCGACAAATGGTAACCACAGAGATGATTTACTAATTCTTAAGGGAAAGTGGCCCTTCTCTTCGTACTTCCTGGATTGTTGTGTGGACTTAAAAAGCCATTGTGAATATAATACCGCCTCCTTTGGTACCATTGGAGGTTCCTTTTCCCTACTGTATTTAAGCGGTCAAAAAAGATATGTCTCAACAAATTCTCTTCTTTTGTCCATCACTCTTCCAGAATTGCTAAGGGATTTTAATTCCACGATTATATCCAGAACCCTGGGTTTTATTCCTGAAATTAATGACCCTCAAACCACTCCAATTCGTGATATACTGAAGAATTATGCTTCTGATAAGGTTCTGGATTTTAAATTGATAAATATGCTTAATACTGACAGGATATACAGGGCCTACCTGGAAACAAATTTTGTAAAAATATCTAAGTTAGCCGGTCGAGATCTCAGGATGGATAAAGTGATGGATATAAATTCCAATTATCCATATTATAAGCTCCAGGATAGCCCTGCGTTGGAAAAAAATATTGAGGATTCAATCAAGGAGATAAATTCACTTATGGACCAGGAATATTTAAGACAGAGAATTTCTGAAAATAATTACAGTAATAATTCAGTATCCATATTTTCAAGCAGGAATGAGTTTGCCATGACCATTGATGAAGAAGGGCATGTTGATAAAATCACAATGGGATGAAAAGAGTGATCTAATTGGAACAGAATGAGTTAAAAAAAATACTTGAAGCTGGGCTTAAAGCAGAGTATAATGGGAATAAAAAGGAAGCCAGAATGCTATACGGGAAGGCAATTGAAATATTGAAAAACGAGTTATATACAGACAATATGATAAAAAAGGAAAAGATTCAAAGACAGATAAATTCTCTGAGTAACGCAATGGAAAGGCTTATGGATACCCATAAGGAAAATGAGGATGGGAATTCGGCTATAGAAATATTAGAAGAAATGGGACTTTCCCTTGAAAATGGAACAGGTCCATCCATGGATGATGTTGCTGGCATGAAGGAGGTGAAGGAGGAGATGTATACACAGATTATTTACCCCCTTAAGTTCCCTGATCTTGCTGAGGAATTTAACATTAAATTTGGTGGGGGGATTCTCCTATATGGTCCCCCAGGTAACGGAAAGACCTTTCTTGTGCGGGCTCTTGCAAGGGAAGCAAGAATGAATTTTATTTATGTGAATCCTTCGAGCTTATTCAGTCAATGGTTTGGAAATTTTGAGAAGAACATTTCTAAACTTTTCAAAGCTTCTAAATCCCTATCCCCTTGTATAATCTTTTTTGATGAACTTGATAGTCTATTCCCATCAAGAGATCAGGTGAACAGTGATGCTGCAAAAAGAGGAGTCTCGCAATTTCTAAATGAAATAGGGGGGTTTTCATCTGGGGGTTCCATTCATCCTGTGGTAATTCTTGGGGCAACAAATGTGCCATGGCAGCTTGATCCCGCAGTCACAAGACCGGGAAGGTTCGACAGGATGATCTATATTCCTCCGCCAGATCTGGAGGCCAGAAAGTTGATCATTAAGCATTATCTGGATAAAATAAAAAGAAAGAGCGAGATTGATATTGACAAAATAGCAATTTTAACAGATAGATATAGCGCAGCAGACCTAGAGTATTTGTGTAAATTTACAACCCAAAAGGCATTTTTAAGGGCTGTGGAAGGGAGAAAGGATGAATTGATATCCAATGATTCTTTTTCAGAAGCCCTTAAGGAAATAAAGCCCTCCGTTAATAAGAAAGTCCTGGAAAGGTATGAAAAATACAAGCTTGGTAAAGAATAAAACTTAAAAAAACAATAAGGGTCTTCCCTGACAGTCTTTCTAGGGAAGAACTAGCTGTGCTTTCTTCAGACCACGCAAGTCTTTTTGTGCGCATTATTTACCCCTGATCTGATAAACCAAATTTTGCTTAATACATCGGAAATCTCTTATCCAAATTTGAAACCCATTACACCAGCGTCTGCATTATTATTTCACCTTTTCTTAAATTGTTTGATCTTTGCTTCTACACGTTTAAATCTGATTTTTTATTGATTATAATGAAAAAATAGCTTAATTTTAGAAAAATATTTAATTTAAACGTTTCATCAGGAGTTCGATGGAAAATATTGATCAGGTAATTGAGAAGGTTAAGAAAGAGGAGATTCTACTTCTGGATATGAGGGATTTTGAGAGTTACATGAGAGGACATATAGCCAATTCCGTTTTTGCCCCATATGTTGAGGGGAGATGGGCTCCTGAAATATCGAATTTCCTAGGCTCGAGAAACGTCAAAGCCATCGTATTATACCAGAATAAAGAGGAAATGGAAATTGCTTCAAGAGAATTGAAAACGGAAGGACACAGTCTTGCTTTTTTTCCCTATGAAGAATTTAAAGAATGGGGAAAATTTCAGGAAGCCCACGCTAAAAATATGAGTTCTTCAGAATTTGGGGAAAAGATGGAAGAATATTCCGTTATTGATGTAAGGGAACCATATGAGTGGAATTCTGGACATATAGAGAATGCTCAATTGATACCGCTCAACGATCTCTTTGTTGAATATGAAAAACTTGAAAAGAATAGGAAATATGCCGTAGTATGTGCCCATGGAAATAGGAGCCTCTATGCAGCCATATTTCTTGCAGATAGGGGATTTGATGTTGTAAATGTTAGTGATGGAATGGAGGGCCTTAAGAGAAGTGGATATTTTTAAGGTATTTCAAGATACTCCAGATCTTTCATAACATCAGATATCTCCTTCTCCTGCGATCTACTTCCCTTTTCTCTTTTGATATTTGGCAGGTCGTTCTTGGTGAGAATGACAAAGAGCCATGTGACTATACCCATAATGGCTGTAAATAATGTCACAAGGGAAACAGAAATCATTGGCGAATCCGATGGATTACTGATCTGGAAATATATTATAGATAAAATGAAAGGAGCAAAAAAAATAGATACGTAAGCACCCATTTTGGTTAAAAATGATCCGACAACATATATAGTTAAAATTATTGATATTAAGAGAACCGTTGTTATCCCCAGCTCTAAACCGATGGAATGAATGACAAAAAATAGAGTGATGAGACTTATGAAGATTGACAAAAGTGCACTCCATTTAGTATTTTCTTTTGCCATTCAAACCTCCATCTTAACCAATTCACGAGCATTTTCCCATTCTGTTTTTGTAACAGATAGGTGGCTTATGCCTATAAAAAAATCATCAGGCCTTTTTGAAAGGAAATTATGAAATTTCACAAATTTATAGATCGTGTTTATTTCACCCTCCGTCAATTTTTTCTTACTGTACATACCTGATCTCGCTTTCAGGAAAATCTGCATTATTATCTCCTGCCGAGATATTAACTGAAAAGCCACTTCTATATCCTCTTCTGTTTTCGCAGATTCAAGTATTTTCTGAATTTTCTTGGCATTAAAATAGCTTGTTGATAAACCTAGGTTTGATTTCTGTTGTTGCAGTGTGCAATATATTACAAAGGCATCTTTTAATGTTAAGTTTCCTGCAAGGACCTTTAATCGCATTTTTTCTGAAAGATTCTCAAAAACATTACCTGCCCAACCATGGTCCGCCATATATTTTGAAACAATGGTCATCCATTTATCAATTCTCTCCTTCTCTTTTTTAATTTTATTTTTCTTTGCCGTCTCTTCCTTATCGTCAAAAGCCGGTCCTTTTACGGTGGTTTCTGTGTTTACATTAGATTTGTCCGGATTTTTTGCGTAATTTATCCATTTTTCTCTCTCCTTTATGGATTTTTCAAGGGAAAAGTCATACTTTCTTCTCTTTTGTGCATCGATCAGGACTTCATATGCTTCATTTAATTGCCTTGTCATAAGTTCTGCCAGCGTCGTGTCACCCCTAAACGTATCAGGATGCCACTTTTTAATCATGGATTTATAAGCACTTCTTACTTCCTCTGTAGAGGATTCCTTGGAGATACTCAACAGCGAATAGTAATCAAGCATTAAAAGCGTAATCGTTTATCTAAATAAATTACTTTTCGCAAAATGCATAGAATATCATTATGAACGTGGGAGATATTTATGGAAATTGACAATAAATTCCCCAATATTTTCAGGATTTCGTATTCCATCCTTATAACTTAAATTGTTGACTGAATCGGAAATGTAGTTCATTGAATGAAAATATTCTGATAAAGGAAGAACCATCCTGAGAAAAGCTAGGGTTAAAATAGAAAAGATTTATAATGAAGAACATATTTACTTCAGATGACCTATCAGTCCGAGCAGATGAAAATTCTTAATAAACCAATAGAATATTCCATAGAAAATGCAAAGAGAAGGAATTCAATGAAAAAGGTTTCAGTAAAGATACAGGATGATCAGATTGACGAACTGAAAAAGAAGAATGAACACCTTTTGAGAAACTTAGCTGATCTGCAGAACTATTTAAAAATTTCACAGAGGGACTTTGACGCTCAGAGGAAGACGATGGGAATGGATATAATGAAAGGAATTCTGCCATTTCTTGATACTCTTGATGCAGGAATCTCATCAGGAAAGGATAATGAATTGTTATCTTCCCTCAGAGACAATCTATTGAAAACACTGGAAAAATACGGACTTAGACCCATTGATACAGATAACCAATCAGTGAATCTTAGATATCACGAAGTTGTGGGGATCGTGGATGGAAAAGAAGATAATAAAATAGCCCATGAAATTCAGAGGGGATACCTTTTGAATGATGAAGTTATAAGGACTTCAAAGGTCATTGTACAAAAGAAAGGTGAAAATAATGAGTAAAATAATTGGTATTGATCTAGGAACAAGTAATTCAGCTGCAGCGGCAGTCATATCGGGGAAGCCCACTATTATCCCAAGTGCAGAAGGTGTTTCTGTGGGTGGAAAATCATTTCCCAGCTACGTAGCATTTACGAAAGATGGGGAACTCCTCGTAGGAGAGCCCGCAAGGAGACAAGCACTTCTTAATCCTGAGGGGACAATATACGCTGCTAAAAGAAAGATGGGAACAGACTTCAAGTTTAAGGTGTATGGAAAGGAATATACTCCACAGCAAATATCTTCCTACATCCTTCAAAAAATTAAGAGGGACGCTGAGGCATACCTTGGTGAAACGGTTTCTGAAGCAGTTATAACTGTTCCAGCTTATTTTGATGACAATCAAAGGCAGGCAACAAAGGATGCTGGAACCATTGCGGGATTAAATGTTAAGAGAATCATAAATGAGCCCACTGCTGCGTCCCTTGCCTATGGAATTGATAAGGTAAATCAATCCATGAAGATTCTTGTTTTCGATTTGGGGGGCGGTACACTGGATGTCACCGTAATGGATTTTGGAGATGGTGTATTTGAAGTGGATTCCACATCTGGTGATACAAAGCTTGGTGGAACAGACATGGATGATGCCATCATAAAATACCTCATAGACGATTTCAAGAAGAAGGAAAATGTGGACCTTAGCAAAGATGAAAAAGCAAAGATAAGGTTAAAAGATGCGGCAGAAAAGGCGAAAATTGAACTTTCAACAACTCTGGAAACAGAAATAAACCTTCCATATCTTACAATATCAAATAACGAGCCAAAGAATATGCTCGTTAAATTGACAAGATCAAAACTTGAAGATCTCATTGCGCCCATCGTAGCCAGATCCAAGACTCCCCTTGAAAAAGCCCTTAAGGAAGCTAACATTACGAAGGATAAGATTGATAAAATAATCCTAGTGGGAGGACCAACAAGAATTCCATATGTAAAGAAATTTGTGGAGGACTTTTTCGGAAAGAAAGCAGAAGGTGGAGTGGATCCTATGGAATGTGTTGCCATGGGAGCAGCAATTCAGGGTGCAGTATTAACTGGAGACATAAAGGATATAGTTTTGCTTGATGTGACACCTTTAACCCTTGGTATCGAGACATTGGGCGGTGTTTCAACACCTATAATTCCGGCAAACACAACAATACCAACTCAAAAATCCCAGATATTCTCAACGGCTGCAGATGGTCAGACAGAGGTTACAATACACGTAGTTCAGGGTGACAGGGCAATGGCTAAGGATAACGTTTCCCTCGGAATGTTTAATTTACAGGGAATACCACCAGCACCAAGAGGGATTCCACAGATAGAGGTTTCCTTTGATATTGATGCAAATGGAATCCTGACTGTTACTGCAAAGGATAAGGCGACAAACAAACAGCAGAGAATCTCCATTGAAGCAAAGAATAAATTAAGCAAGGACGAAATAGAGAAAATGAAAAAAGAAGCTGAACAATTTGCCGATGCCGATAAAAAGAAAAAGGAGGAAATTGAAAAGGCTAACCTTGCAGAAACTCTCGCTTACACCACGGAAAAAACCATAAATGAGAACAAAGACAAAATTGATCAAAAGGATCAGGACGAGGCAAACGAACTGATCAAGCAGCTCAGGGAAGCACTGAAGGAGAATAATTCAGAAAAAATAGAGTCACTTTCAGAAGAACTCTCAAAGAAGGCTCAGGCTATTGGAATGTCCATGTATTCCAAAGCTCAACAAAGTGCCGGGCCTCAAGAAGGGGAGCAGGCTGAAGAGAACCCTTCGCCTGACCAACAGGAAAGCCAAAACAACCAGGAACAGGAATCTGAGAAAGAATAAGTGAGAGATCTTGGCTAAGGATTACTATAAGACCCTGGGTGTTGAGAAAACCGCTTCGCCAGAAGAGATCAAGAAGGCTTTCAGGCAGTTGGCAAGGAAATGGCATCCTGATGCCAATCCTGATAACAAAAGTGAGGCTGAACGGAGATTCAAGGAAATAAGTGAAGCCTATGAGGTACTGTCAGATGAAAACAAGAGAAAGGTTTATGACCAAACAGGTCAGGTAAACTTTGGCTCAAATGGTAGCGAAGGATTTAGGTGGCAGGACTTCTCCCACTTCAGTGATTTTTCAGATATTTTTGATGATATATTCAGGAATTTTAATTCTGGCGGGTCTTTCCGATCTGGTTTCGGTGGAAGGGATACCAGGCAACTTGATTTGAGCCTTAGCCTTTCTATTTCAATGGCTGAATCCTATAGAGGGGCAAAGAAAGAAATTCGATATAAGAGAACAGTAGAATGCTCCAACTGTCATGGGAAGGGATTTGAGGGAAATGATGTTAGAACATGCCCAACCTGTAATGGGACTGGACAGGAACGAGTTGTCCAACAATCTGGAATTTTTAGGATGATGAATATGATAACTTGCAGGACTTGTACTGGCAGAGGATATATTGGGAGCACAAAATGCCATGTGTGTCACGGTTCAGGAAAAAAGTCAGAAGTTGAAACGCGTACCATAGACATACCTGCAGGCATTAGTGATAACACCCAATTTGTTATGAGGGGTCTTGGGGACGATGAAAATGGACAAACTGGAGACCTCTATATTCTTGTAAATGTTAGAAATGAGGTAGGTTATACGAGATCTAACTTTGATCTCATTACAAATAAGGAGATAGGGTTTCCTGAGGCAGCCCTGGGAGCAGATGCTACCGTAGATATATTTGGGGAAGAGTTAAAATTCAAAATTCCAGCGGGAACTCAACCGGGTGAGGCCATAAGAATTAGGAATATGGGTTTTCCCCATACAAGGGGAACTGGAAGAGGCGATCTTTTAATCAGAATTAAAGTTGTGATTCCTAAAAAACTCAATTCAACCCAGAAAGAACTGGTTGAGAAATTATCTGAGGAACTTAGCAGTAAACGTTCCTGGTTTGGAAAGTGAATTTTGATATCATGCATGATAAATCGTCTCATTGCTGAAAGCAATGCTAAAAATTTATCTATCAGTTAGAAATCACGGAAAATCACACCTCGTGGATATATTCTTGACACAGATTGTTCACAGGTAAACCTTTTAGGAGCAATAGTTAACAGAAATGTTAATATATGAACAGTGGCTTTATCCTTAAAATGAAAGTGTTGGTAGCCTTCGATAACTCACCCAGTGGTAGGAAAGCTCTGAACTTTACAAAAAAGTTTGATAAGATTTGTGACCTCTTGGTAGTGCTATATGTGAACCCTGGAATGGTGAGGGTGGCCTCGAATGTTGACACCATTGTTCCTGAGGCCGTTTTCAATGATCAGGATAAATTCGTCGAAGAAATAAAGAAAGCAACTGAAGAACTCTTAGGGGACAGAGGTTTAAAATATGAATTTGTTAAGGTGGAAGCAACTGGTGATGAAGTCGCCAAAAAGATTTATGAAACGGCCACTGCAAGAGAAGTTGACTTTATTGTTACAGGAACGAGAAAGCTTACGGGACTGAGCAAATTTATCCTTGGGTCAGTGAGCTCAGAGCTTATTAAAATATCCCAGATTCCCGTAATGGTTGTATCACCGGATGATATCTGATTTCATTTTCCCCTTACCTCTTTTAAACAACAACCATAATTAGAACTACGAAAAGGGCAATGATGATATACTGAACATATCTATTGATATTCCCATTCATTACAAATCTTCCGAATCTTGAGGAAAATCTCGAGTAAAGTCTTGTAAGATCTATGATAAGGATCCAGAAGATATCGAATGTTCTTTCGTGATATCTTGAACCTTCCCTTTCCTCCTTTGAAAAGTATACCTTTTTCAGGATTATTCTCAGGGTGTTGGCGTATGCGAAGGAGTTCAATTGCTCTCCCTGTTCAATACCACCATTCCATATGGGTATCTTTCTTTCCTTGCCCCTGGCAATAAATGAAACCACTATTGCGGTGACTCCAATGAAAAGAATGTCAAACGGTGGTGATAAGAATCCAAAGAACCCTGACTTAGCCGGTGAAAAAATAAGGAAAGGAAATATTATTCCCTTTAAATTGGAGAGAAAAATGGTGTGTGTTGCAAATAGAGGTATATTACCTATAAAATAAGAATACATATATATAAATGCAGGGGCCAGAACTGTTATGCCCAGTATGATTGTACCGGAAATGCTGATTGGTATTCCTATTTTAAATCCGTCGTTGGAGCCATTTCCCTTCCTTGATGTGAAATTAAAGTATTTCGTGAAGGTCGGAATGGCAATTCCTGCACCTAGAGCGGCAATGCTTCCGGTCACTATTGCTACCACCGCAAAGATAAGGTTGGCAGAAATCGAGGATATGAAAAGCGATTCAAGAAGTAGCCATTCCCCGATACCGCCTCCTAAAGGAGCCAATCCCATCAGGGAAATCGCAGATATACCTGCAGAGAAACGGGCATATGAGCTCAATCCACTGGTGTTAATGCTGTTCATATCATGACTTTCAGATATACCGGAGAGAATGAATATGGAGGATTTTGCCCATGCATGAGCTGTTGCGTAAACCAGTATCCCAAGAAGTACAAATGCCATCATTGTGGGATCATTCATTCCTTTCCAGACAATCAAAAGACCGACCAGAATGATCATTGCTCCGGAATTTTCAACTGTGCTATATGCGGGTAACATTTTACTATTTTCAGACGAAAGAGCAAATATGGACCCAAAGACCAATGAGAATGCACCAACAAGCATGAGAATTAGTCCAAGTGCAAAGCTTGATGCAGATGAAACAACAAATTGAACTATTCCGTAAAGAGCCAGAGTGGTCATGGCTGCACTGAATAAAATGGAACCGGACGTTGGTGAATTTCCGTGAGCAATGGGGAGCCATTCCACCATCTGCAATGGTACAATACCCATCTTAAAGGTAAAACCCAGTATTATTATGAGTAAAATATATGGATTATTTAAGACTCCTCCCAGAAGAAGGGAGCCTGTGGATACATAGTAGGCTGCGAAACCAATTATGAGAAAGATAGTACTCAGCTCTCCAAAGGAAATAAAGACGAAGGGTGGATAGGCTTTGGTCTCCTTTTTATAACCTATCAACAGGTAACCGCTTATGGTCATGGATTCCCAGAACATCAGGAACAGGATTATATTTCCTGAAAGAAGGACCGAATCTATGGATGAAACTGTGAGACCCACAAAAAAAGCAAGCCTTCTATCATCCGGTATATAGAAGAGAGAGAATATGTATACCATCAGCTCCACCACTAGGATGATAAAAAGAAATGGTACAGCAACTCCTGTTAGTATGAGGTTAAATTTGCCCGCTGTGAATGCTGGAATTGAATAGATATTGGCCATTAAAAGGATCATAAGAGCTGCTTCTGATATGGTAAAAACTATTCCAAAGTAGTATGATGATTTCCCTGAAACCAGAGAAAGTGGTAGTGTGATGAATGGTATTATAAACAACAAAATCAGTGTGAAAATCATAACTTACCCCTCACCTTTTCCAATGCTTCTATGATCACGAAGGGATCTGGAGGACAACCACCGATGATAAGATCAGGATCTACCATGGCTTCAATCCCTTTCCCAAGAATGTTCCCTGAGAGTGGGCATGCACCAAGAAGTATAACCACTGATGGTTTTGACATAGCTTCAATGGCAGCCTTTATAACAGGTTCCATTTTTTCATTGTAAATACCCATGATAACAATGGCATCTGCCTGCTTTGGCGTATTTGTAAAGAAAATACCCAAACGTGATACATCATATAGAGGATTTGCTATGGCCATCAATTCTGTATTACACGCTCCACAGGAACCGGAATCTACAGTAAATATCTTGAAGGATTTCCTGAGGCGTGGCTCCTGTCGTTGTAAGATGTAATTGTCAGTACGGAGTGATGGTTCATAAGATTTGCTGCAGAGCCCACAGGAAATACATTTTTTAAGATTCACCCCCTCGGGAGATATGGCGTCGGCCGGACAGTACACATCCTCCTGGCCAAATTTTTCAGGTATAGTACTCCAGGGAGATATGGTTTCATTCTTCCTTTTTGGGAATCCCGTGGTTAAAATTCCATTCTTGATTGAATCAAGTGGCCAGATTCTCATACTACATCACCCATTTCACAGATCCATATTCCAAAACTCTCGAAGGCAAATGGGATGTCAGTCTTCACATTTCCACTGATTCCCCTTGCAAAGGCCTCCATGTTGAGCATGGATGGTGTTCTTATATGGATCGCTGATATGCTGTCCTTATGAATTTCAAGCACAATTCTGGCATCTCCAGATGGAGTTTCTATACCACCTGAACCATTTTCCACAGAACCTAACTCAGAAATTTCAAATGAATCTGAATTTGAGAACTGATTTAATATATTCACGGATTGGGATACCTCAGATGAAAAAACCAAAAACCTTGCAAGAGAGTCCTTTCCATCTTCAGTCACCACTTCGAAATTTAATTTTCCATAGTAAGGATCCATCATACGATAGTCATAGGGAATTCCAGTAGCCCTTAAAGTTGGTCCACGACAAAATTCTTCCCCAACAATGCAAGTATTCTCGATCCTATCTATGAAAATCCTGGAAACAAACAAACCATCAAGGATCTTTTGATATTGCATATTTATGGAATTTACAGATTCTATCACCTTCCTGTAATCAAAGGTTCTCCTCAAACCACCTACCCTGTTTACTCCGAACATGTATCTATGTCCTGTAAGTGTAGCGACGGTTCTCATGA
Source organism: Thermoplasmata archaeon (assembly GCA_021794355.1). Classification (GTDB taxonomy): domain Archaea; phylum Thermoplasmatota; class Thermoplasmata; order Thermoplasmatales; family Thermoplasmataceae; genus Cuniculiplasma. The sequence goes on from JAJYRA010000084.1 coordinate 99,957, forward strand.
GCTCTTCTCTGAGAGAGAACAGCCAGTGAGCTGCAACATTCTGCGATGCTGATTCACAGAGCCTTGCAGTTTTGAAAATGTGTGAAATGATTCTTTCCGTTTCCAGAAGGGTTATCCTTGCCTTTATAACTTCAGCATCAACATTTATTCCCAGCTTAGCTTCAATTTCCCTGACCATCAAAGTGCTGTATGAAAAACTGTGAAATCCGTTGAATCTTTCAATCTTCAGTATGGCTTCATCAAATTTAGAACCGGAAACCTGAATCTTTCTTTTTTTGAACTCCGGAAGAATATCCACGGAAAGAATCCTTTCTCCATATGTATAAATCTTAAAATCAACGGTCTCAACCATTCCTCCGGTACTAGGCCCATAATTAAAGGGGAAAACATTCTCCCCAGTAACCTTGTGCTGGTAGATTCCCATAATAGGATTATAGATCTCCAACTTCTCAACGAACTCCCTGCTTGATTCCTCATAACTGTGAGAATCATCCTTAATGACATAGTATTTTCCCTCCTTTTCGAAAAATCCGTTGACTCCATTCCCACCTGACATTATAACAATCCTCCGAGGTATACAAATATAATTGAGAACGCAAAAATGAGGGATAAACCAGCCACATATTTCTGAGTTCTTTCCAGCTTCAATTGGGGTGTGTTTTCCATATTCCCATCGAAAATCATGACTGACACTTTCTGTAGCACCGATACGGATATTATAAACAGGCACACTACAATAATGAAAACGGGTGCAATATTTCCATTCTTTATTAGCTGATAAATTATAAGAAATTCGCCAACAAAGGTTGTAAAGGGTGGTGCTCCTGTTACAACCAGAGATGACCCAAAAAGGGAGATAGCAGTTGATGGAAGTCTATCCCTGAGACCCCTAATTTTGTTCATATCCTTAGTACCGTAAGTATTCAAAATATTCCCTGATGAATAGAAGGCAGCAGATTTACCGAAGGCGTGAGTCAGGATTATCAGTAAGGCACCCACAAATGCCAGTCCCCCAGTTATGAGACCCAGTGTTATAAGAGCCATATTTTCCATAGTGGAGTAGGCAAACATTCTCTTGATGTTCTTCTGGGATGGCATAATGAGAGCCACAAATATGAGCGTAGCCATTATGAAAATAAGAAATATCTCCTCCACCCTACCGGAAAAAGTCGCCAGGAAAAATCTGTATAATACATAAGCAGCCACAGGAAGGAGTATACCAGAAAACATTGCACTTACTTCGGATGGAGCTTCACCATGGGCATCGGGTAACCATGAATGCATGGGAAAAAGTCCTATCTTGGTGCCAAATCCAACCATTGCCGTTACACCGGCTATGGTAAGTATTAAGGAGGGGCTATGACCGGCACTGATAATAGAAACTGAGTTCAGGGTGTGATAATAAAGATAGATAAGAATGACGGATATCAGGGCAAGTGTGAGACCTGTGGAAACAATCAATACGTATCTCCAGGCAGCTTCAATCTGGTTTCTTTCCCTCTCTATGATCAGGAGTAGGGCACTTGAGGCTGTTGTAGCTTCTATACCTATCCACATAAGCCCAAAATCATTGATTATGAGAGTGAACATCATGGTAAAAACAAACAGATGCATGAGAGAGTAATGTAATTTCAGGTGTCTTGGTTCCTTAATTCCCTTATGATATGTGGATGCAAAAAAAACGGAAAATGCATAAACGATGGACACTGATATTATAAGTATCCTGTTCACAGAATTTATATTGAATGAGGAATAAACCCCCATGGGAACTTCAAGAATAACAAATGAAATTGCAACCTCTATTAAACTTCCAAGTTTGGCTATTTCCTGAGAAAGGTTTCCAAAGTATGAAAATGATATGATTACCGGAACTATGAGTAACAAGTACAAGAAAATGAGATCTGTGTTCATCCTATCAACTCCTCCATATGTTCTGAAGTCATTTTTCCGGAGAGAAGAACCGCGGCTACAATGACCAGAGCCAGTACGTCAAGTAAAACGCTGATCTCTACGATCAATGGTAATGGGAAAATACCAAGACTCAGCAAAATCATGGCATTTTCCTCCTCTATATATCCAGTAAACTGTGTCACTTTGTTTTTCCTGGTTCCTATGAGCAAGAGACCCTGTATGGCTATAACAAATCCTATTGCCGTGATAGGGCTGGGAGCGAATTGAAAGATCGTAAGCCTGTATATGATTAATGTGGCTATGAGAACAATTATGCTCACAATTAAAATTGAAGGCACTGTGGTGGATTTTTCCCTCACCAACTGCCTTTTCTGTGGGAATTTTTTCAGGAGAATGAATGCCGTCAGAATCCCCCTGAGAAATATGATCAAAAAGGCCAGTATTATGAGGTCATAGTTCACCGTCGTAACCCCACTGAGGAAAGCGTATATGGACAGGAGTGACGTCTGAATTACGATGACCTCAATTTTTGTAATGACATAGCTACCAATCTGAGCCCATATGGCCACGAATAACATTAAAGTTGCAATGAAATCATAGGCCTCCTGCAGGGGAATCATATTATGGTACCTCCCAGCTTAAAGAGTATTAGAGCCAGTATGGCGAGGATGAATGAGATTGCAAGAAAATCTGCAATCTTGAATAACCTGACCTTGGCAAGAATCTGCTCTATAAACACAATAATTACAATAAGAACCAGCCACTTTCCCAACATAATGGGTATATCCAGGATGGAGCCAGTAATACCGGTCTGCATGAACCATGGAAAAATGAAGATATTTAGCAAAACAGAACCCAGGAGGAATTGCTTGATCCAGGATGCATACTTCAGGAAAAATAGATTCCTTCCTCCATACTCATATATTCTTCCTTCATCGATCATCCCCATCTCTGAGAGACCTGAACTCTCAACGGGCAGCTTACCGGTTTCAAAGATAAAAATCATAAAAAAAGCAACACTGGAAAGAATATGCGTCAGTGAAAGGTAAAGTGGGGCATTCAGGGAAACAAGGGAGGCGGTTATATATGGATTATTTGTCCCCGATTCAATGGCAACTGAAAAAAGAACAAGGATCAATGTGGGCTCCGCAAGTGCAGAAAAAGATGCGGATCTGGAGGCACCCATGGATGCCAGATTACTTCTTGAATCCAGTGCTCCAAGAATGAGTATGACAGATGCAAGGGAGAATAGCATAGCTCCACCCAGAAAATCAACCATGGGAGCGAATGGGGTTGGTACGGGTATTATAACAGGTATAACAAATGAGATTGAAAACAAAATGCCAAATACAATCAATGGACTCCAACTGTATAATAACCTAGTATTCTCTGTGGATGTTTTCTCCTTTTTCAGATATTTTGCAAGATCATAATAGGGCTGGAAAATACTTGGACCTTTTCTAAACTCTGTTTTTGCTTTGACATTTTCATATATTCCAGCAACTAGAGGGGCCAAAAGAAGAACCCCAAATACCTGTATGATTGTCTCTCCCAACTGAATGTACATCTTTCTTCAATTCCTTTATGAAATCAGACGTTATCAGCCGGGGGGCGTTTAAAGGCTAACGTCATAGCCCTTTTTTACTCACTCTACAGTTTCTCCAGTAAATTCTGCTTCTTTTTCTGTTCTGTGTCTCTTCTTAATAACATATCTGGTGGCGTACCCAGTAATCTCATTGAAATCTTTCTTGGATGCCCCCTGTATGACAGTCTTCAATAGTTCGCTGTTCTTGTGAAAGTTTTCTGTAAATAGGTCTGGACTGGAATTTACTAGATCTACGGCTATTTTTTTAACGTATTGCGGTCTTATGCTCCCCATACTAAGGGGGATATGGCAATGGGTTTAAAAATATTTTTAAATTAAAACCCTGAAAATGTTATGTTATAATTCAGGTTACTCAAGGAAACAACGATATTTGAAAATTGTCATTCCAATGAATTCCTAAATGGTAGTAATTCGTGACTACACCCCCATATCCTTTATTATGTGGAAAAAATCATATATTTTATCTCTTATTATGTTGTTTATAGCATTGAAATCCCCGTTCATTGTTCTCTTTTTTTGAGTGCATCATTATTGAATAGTAACGCAACTGGGATATTGTATTTTCGTTGTTAAGCTTTGCATTGCGATTTTTTTATATCAAGACAATCTCCGTACTGAATTACTTTAAACTTTTCATAAATCACTTTATAAGATTCACAACCGTTTCCAGTTCACTTTTTTTGTGATACTATCCTATCTTAAGGGGCTCATATTTGTCAATGACAAAATGATTATAATCCACGATGTCAATCCACAAAGTGAGTGACAGAATCGAGTCGCAAAAATGATATCGAGAAAATGAAAGCAAAAGACCTGCGATCAATCAAAGACAATCTCAGGCCCATATATCTGATATAGATACAGGAATCGACGAATGGCCTTCCAAAAAAAGTAACAAGTACTCAGAAGATACTGTTAATGGTGCCAGAAATAGGCTAGCCCTTTCTTACTGATCCAATGCTTATGGCCTTATGAATGAATATGGAGGCGCCAACGATGAAGATTGTGTGGAAACAGCAGACAGGATCGAAAACCTTCAGGATCTTATTAAACTCAGACTGGAAAATGATACGAGATCGGAAATATTTGAAGAAGCGTTTGAACAATACAGTTATTCTAACTTCGGATTTGATGATAGCCTGAAAGATCTGATGATGGCCCTGTACTTGAATAAAAAGGAGTGAAAACTATTTGCAGACAAATTACTACGCACTGGATCTCGCTATGATAAGGAAACTGTTATGCACATAATGACTCTGCTTACCTTGAAATGGGGTGATCCAACCTTAGTTTGTGCTGATTATTTCGATCTCCCAATGTATTATAGGAAGAGAAGGGAGAACGTGATAAAGACAGCGGAAGAATGGATTGCCAAAGGTGAAGGCAAGCTGGATGACTTTTTCGACCTCCTCTTTGATCGATTCATGAAAATGATAGATAGGTCTTCAGGGGTCGGTTCATCTTTATTTCCCATACCCTTATCAGCTGGTTGTACCCTAAATCTTAATGGATACGGGAGAATGGATACGAGAGAAGGACCTTATTTTATATTTAACAATGTAACCTTAAGTTGATCCCTCATAATTTGATTTAAGCAATCATTTCAAGATTTTTCCATAAAATTTGCTGACACTTATTCTTAAGGTCTCAAAAGTTTTTCTTATAAATATTACATTGGGATTTTTAACCTACTCAAAGAAGTTTCAAGAATTCTTCCATAGTGAAACCTGCCTGTTTAATTATTGCTCTTAAAATTCCGGGACCTAGTTCCTTATGGTTTGGCACTGTAATTTTCTTACCAGATCGATTTACAAGCGTGATGTGACTCCCAGCTTGATGATCGAAAACATAATCTCTCTTGGAAAGAATTTTAATGATGTCTTTCCCCGATAGTACTGGAAGCTTAGGCATCCAGCATTACTTCCTCACCTACATCTTCTGGAATGGGCTCTTTGTGCTTTTTTAGAGAACCTATATATGATTCTATAGCTTCTTTGGCATTCTCAAGAGCTTCCTCTCTTGTTTTACCCTGAGTAAAGCATCCTGGTAATGCAGGGACATTTACAACATAGAACCCTGCTTCATCTTTTTCAAGTATTACTGTATATTTCACTAATATATCATGTCAAACAAACCTATAAGGTTTTTTCCTGCAAGTCTATAACAGAAATTGATTTCCTTGTCTTTTCTAACATCGTCAATTATTGATTTATCTTTTGAGAAACGCTATATTGGTACCACAAACATGAAAAGACTTTTCATATCACCCCATAAGTTTCACAACTATTTCCAATTCACTTTTTTATAATATCACTCTCTCTTGAAGAAGACGATTTCTTAAAACATCGACTTCTTGGAAAACCCTACTTAGTAAGATTCCCTCAACGCAGACGGATAAGCCTTTTCCATCAAGAGTCAATGAATTGACAAAATCCGTTTATGCAGTTATTAGAAATCCTCAGAAGTCAAATTTGTCGGAATATAAAGAATTTACATAATGGTTATATTTTTAGTATACCAATAAAAAAAGTCGGGAAAAAAATGAATTCATGTATATGGATTGCAATACCCTTGCAGTGAATAGTCTGAAGATACAGGGAAAGATGGATTGGAATATGAAAAAACAGTGAAAAAGGAAGACATTAGACGATTTCTAAAAACCCCAGTATCCAGAAGAACCCTAACTTGATAGGTTTCCCCCCAGCACAGACTGATACGCCTTCTCCATCAAGAGTCAATGAATTGAAAGACTCCATTTTTGCGGTTACTAGAAATCCTCATTGGAAGTAAATATAGAACTTGACGATGCCGTTTAGCATACATCTGCATTAAAGCGTATGTTATGACAGTTATCTGCTTTGTTGAAGCATATTCAAGAATATATCAAGAATAGCCAAACATAAAACTTAACTGAATCCTCTCAATGGGGTCTCTATGATTAACAGAGATCTGGCAAGAGAGGTAAAAAGCCTTATGCCATCCCGCGAGAGGGATACAGATAGGAATTCCCCTGTATCCATGTGGAACGAGATGGATAGGTTAAGAGGTACACCAGAAGAGACAACTGTGGTGATTCTTAGAACCAGAGGGTGCTCCTGGTACGATTTTTCATCTTGTTCCATGTGTGGGTATTTTAATGATGTGAACACAAATATTAGTGTGGATAACCTCAAAGTTCAGATAGATAGGGCATACGACTTCATGGAGAGGACCAGAATCCTGAAGATTTTCACTTCGGGTAGCTTTCTTGACCAGAGGGAGGTTCCAGAAGAAGCGTTCAACTATTTCATGAAAAAGATGTCGGATAAGGTTGAGAAATTATTGGTAGAATCGAGAACTGAATACGTAACTGACAAGATTATGAAGAAAGTTAAATCCTATGGCGTTGATACAAGAATTGCCATAGGTGTGGAAAGTTCCAACGATTACGTGATAAAAAACATGGTCAATAAGGGAACTACCTTTTCAAAGTTTATCAACGCTGCAAAGATTCTGAAAAACAACAAAATGGAATTGAGATCATACCTACTACTGAAGCCGCCATATATGTCTGAAGAGGGAGGGGTGCAGGATGCTATTCAATCCGTCAAAGATTGCGCTCCCTATTCGGATGATATATCTGTAAACCCAATGAATATCCAGAAAAACACACTGGTGGAAAAACTGTGGAAAAAAGGTGAATACAGACCACCGTGGCTATGGAGTGTTGTGAGAGTTCTTCTTGAAACTCAAAATGTAAAATCAGATGTAATTTCATACCCAACTGGTGGAGATCGGGAGAGGGGGGCACACAATGATGACAGGAACCAAGAGGTTGTGAAATTAATATTCAATGCATCTCTAAATCAGGATTTTAGGGATCTTGAAGACTACTATAACAGGGCTGACAAGAGAAAATATATGGCACACCTGAAGAATGAAGAATGTTTGCCAATTCAATATGATCTGGATTCGTTCATAAGGAAGATAAGTGCCGGATCGGTGAAGATTTAAATGAAGCTTGAAAATGTCGGGGAAAGAAATATTATAAATAGAATCTTTTCAAATGGAAACATCACACAGAGTCCGGACGATTGCTCCCTTATGGATGCAGGGGATAGTTATCTCCTTCTTACAACAGACTCAATCAGCGAGAAAGGACATATACCCCAGTATGCCACTCCATTTGAAGCAGGTAGATTTTTTGGATCTATTAATCTGAGTGATATTGCGGCAATGGCCGGTAAACCCGAAACATTCATGGCTAGCTTTAATCTTAAGAATGAACTGGAAATGGATTACATTGAAGAATTTTCCAGAGGTCTGTCCAGTGTTCTTTCAGAATATTCCGTCCAGTATATCGGAGGAGATACCAAGGAATCCGATGAAAATATTTTCGTCGGCTTCTGTGTTGGATCCCAGAAGAAAAATCTTGTGAGAAAAAGATCAGACATAGATTCAGACCAGATATTATGCCTCACTGGACCCCTGGGAAAAGTTGGTGCAGCCTACGTTGCATATAACAATGGGATAGACGTGAGAGAGTCATCCAGAAGAATGCTTGATATAAAACCAAGGCTGGACGTGGCGGAAATCATCAGTAAAGAGGGGGCAAAGTTCATGATGGATCTGTCCGATGGTCTCTTTGGATGCATTTCTCAGATGAAAGAAGATTATGGTTTTGGTTTCAGAGTAGTCGAAAACGAAATAAAAATGGACAGCGATGTTTCAAAGATATCCAACATAACTGGAGTCTCCAGAAGAGATATGGCCATGAATATAGGGGGGGACTACGAACTCCTATTTACCATAGAGAATGATAATTTTGGAAAATTCTCAAGGGAAATGGAAAGGCAAAACATTGAAGTGAGTTACATAGGAAATACATGGGATGGAGAAAATATGATCTTCAATGGAGAAAATTGGGAAAAAATAAAAGGTAAAGGGTGGGAGCATTTCCAGAAAATGAATAATATCTGAAAAATGATTGGGGGAATAATTTAAAAAAATTGGTTTCCTTTTTGAATTTTCCTGAGCCTATTCAATTTTAGTTATGAATATTTTAAGTTCCCTTCCATCTATATCCCAGGTCTGTTCCAGTGAATTTTCTCCCTTTATATTCTTTCCAGATTCTTCCAATAGCATTGAATCACAAAGAGTTTCAGAATTGATGGATTTCCCCATTTTTTTAACGGTTTCATTTATCAGCTCATCACCATTGAGAATTACCCGGATATGTTGATCATATGGGAGGTTCATTTCTTTTCTCATGACCTGTATCCTTCTTATGATCTCCCTGGCCATGCCCTGTATTTCAAGCTCATGATCCACTTCCGTATTAATATACAGGTTATATGCGTCCTCGCATACCATTGTATAATTGGGAGAAACCTCATCAAGCACCTCAACTGATCCGTCTGGTAGTTCCTGACCTTCGAAAGAAATTCCCGTGCTTCCTGAAAATGATGCGGCCCTACCGGATTGGTTGATTTCATCCAGAAATTGGTTAAAGGACTTGAGTTTCTCTTTCAGCAAAGGTGCAACCTTTCCCAGAACTGGTCTCAGGAACTTTTTAACGGGTTTCTCGTTTTCGCTGATGAACCTTATACTTTTGCAGTTTATTTCATCCCTCACAGGCTCCACTATTTTATCTGTAAACCCTTTTCCTTCCACCAGTATTTCCTTTAGTGGTTGCCTTCCCTTTATTCCAGCTGCCTGTCTTCCACGCCTTACGGATTCCAGAAGATTGCGGGACAATGCCATCTCCCTTTCCAATTCAGTGTCAATGAGTCTTAATTCTGGCTCAGGAAACGTCTCTGCATGGATACTGAGCGATTCTGGATGTAATCTCCTGTATATGGATTCCGTGGTGAATGGGGCAATGGGTGCAAGAAGTTTACATATGTTCTCAAGTGTGTAAAATAAAGTACTGTATGCAGCATTTTTTTCTCTTTCTTCATTATCTTCCCAGAACCTTCTCCGTGAAAGCCTGAGGTAGAAATTTGATGTGTCATCTATGAGATCCAATATTCTTGACTGGGCCTGACTGAAATCGTAGGAATCCATGGATAAGCCGACCTCTTTTACGATGGAGTTCACCCTGGAAGCCAACCATTTATCAAGATTGTTTGATGATTCCTTCAATCCACCGTATTCATAGTGATCTAGATTTGCGTTGGAGGCAAAGAATGTATATATATTCAGGAGAGTACCTAGAATCTTTGTTTCCGTTTCCCTGACAGTTTTTTCAACCAGAGGCTTTGGTTTCCATGGAACAGTGGTGTAAAAGAATAATCTTGAGGCGTCAGGGCCGAACTTTTCAAGCATATCCCGTGCAAGAACTCCATTTCCCTTGCTCTTGCTCATTTTTCTACCCTGAGAATCCAGTATGAACTCAGCGCAAAATACGTTATCATAGGCATTGGTTCCGAAAAGCATGGTTGATATTACGTGAAGAGTGTAGAACCATCCCCTTGTCTGGTCAATGGCTTCAGTGATAAAAGAAACAGGCACCAGCGGTGTTCGTGATCCCGTGAAAGGATAATGCATTGCGGCGTAGGTTGCCGAGCCTGAATCAAACCATGTATCAATCACGTAGGGTTCCCTCCTCATCTCCTTTCCACATTCATTGCATTTGAATTTTATTTCATCCACGTAGGGTCTGTGCAGGTCTTCAGGCAGATCATGAACGCCCAGCTCCTTCAACTCCTTTACTGAACCCACAGCTTTCATATGACCATTTTCACATACCCAAACTGGTAAAGGTGTGCCCCAATACCTGTTTCGTGAGAGATTCCAGTCCTTGGCATCTTCTATAAAATTTCCAAATCTTCCGTTCTTTATATACGCAGGTACCCAGTTTACCTTTTCATTATTTTTCACAAGTTCATTCCTGAATTCTGATACCCTGAGAAACCAGGCTTCGATGGGATAATAGAGAAGGGGTGTACCACACCTGTAACAGAATGGGTAAGAGTGCTCATATTTCTCACTTTTCAGAGCCAGGTTATTCTCCTTCAGGTACTTTACGATTTCAAGATCTGCATCCTTCACGAACATACCGGTCCATGGTAAGGATGGATGATCAAACTTCCCCTGGAGATTCACTGGGTTGATTAACTTAACCTTTCTCTCCTTACCTATTTCAAAGTCCTCTGACCCAAAGGCAGGAGCAGTATGAACTATTCCCGTACCCTCATCAAGGGTAACGTGATTTCCGTGAACTATAACACATACATCTTCCGGTAATTTTATGAAATCGATTGGCCTTTTATATTTAAGTCCCAAAAGTTCTCTTCCCAGGAATGATCTTTTAATGCGGTAATTATCCTTGAATATTGGTTTGGCAAGATTTTCCGCGACAATATATGCCTGCCCCTGGAACTCAACTTCTGCATACATTATATTTTCATTTAAGGCAAGGAACATATTCGACGGCAGTGTCCATGGTGTGGTTGTCCATGCAAGTACGAACCTTCCATCTTCCAGTTTAAACTTTGCATAAACTGACAGATCCTTTGTATCTTCATAACCCTGTGCAAGTTCGTGGGAACTCAGGGTTGTTCCACATCTCGGGCAGTAGGGTGAGATCCTGTAGTCCCTGTACAGGGTTCCTTCCTCAAAAAGTTTTTTTAATGCCCACCACTCACTTTCTATATAGTCCATTCTCATGGTAACGTAGGCATTGTCATGATCTATCCAGAACCCCAATCTGTCGTCTACATCAAGCCATTCCTCCACATACTTGAAAACGCTGTTTTTACAGTACTCATTAAACTTATCCACCCCAAACTTTTCAATGTCTGCCTTATTTTTAAAGCCAAAAACTTTTTCTGCTTCAAGTTCAACTGGAAGACCGTGACAGTCCCATCCGGCATCCCTCCTCCTTATGTTATAACCTTTCATTGTTTTATAACGCAGAACCGTGTCCTTTATGGTTCTGGTCAATGCGTGCCCCACATGAGGGTTTCCATTGGCAGTGGGCGGCCCCTCCAGAAATGTGTAGTCTTCCCCTTTTTTTCTGAGATCAGAGATGGTCTTGTAAATTTTTTTCTCGTTCCAGTACTCAAGAACTTCCCTGCTAAGATCCTTTGGTTTGGTACCCGATTCAATTTGTAAAAATACCATAATATAACAATAAAGCGTATGCACAATTAGTTAAAAATTTAACCCTTGGCCCATGGAACTGTGAAAGATTGTGAATGCAAAAATTTAAATTTCCATTTTAAGTCCGTTCCGTTCATTCAACTTAATAAAGCCGTATGAGATACTTATTCATGGACATAGATGATTACGAAGAAATGCTTTCAAAAGCTTCGGATGTGCTTGCAAAGGCAACCGTTAATCAGGAGAGACTGAAAATACCAAAAGCTGTCATTATGGAGGAGGGAAAGGTCACCGTTGTGAGGAACTTCATTGACATAGTTGAGTTGATAAACAGGGACCCGAAGGAGGTGGCTAAATTTTTCACCAAAGAGTTTGGGATTGGGGCAACCATTGAGGGAAGAAGATTGATCATTAACAGGAAGGTAACTGAGGAAGATTTTAACAATAAAATGGAACAGTACATGAATGTTTATGTGAGATGCTATGAATGTAACTCTCCGGATACCGAAATAGTTAAGGAGGCAAGGGTGAGCCTCATTTCCTGTAAGGCTTGCGGAGCACAACACCCCATAAACATGTCGAGAGAAATAATGATTGACCGGGATGAAATCAGGGAGAATAAGAAGTACACGGTTACCATTGAATCCATAGGTAAGTCAGGCGAGGGAAGAACGAAACTATACGGAACAAGTATTATAGTACCCGGGGTCAAGAAAGGCCAGACCGTGAAGGTTATAGTGAAGAAAATAAGGGACAATACGGCAATTGCGGAGGTCGTGAAAGATTAAAATTCTTCTGGACACCAACGTGATCATATATTCTGTAAAACAGAAGATCGATATTATTGCAGAATTGAGACTTTTTAACGGCGATTTTCTGCCCTGTGTTGGTGATTGTATTATGAGGGAATTAAGAGGACTTTCTGGTAGCAATGTGAATGCATCGGTCGCTCTTACATTGTTCAATGGACTTCCGTCACTATCCGGGGAGGGAAAAGGAGATGAGTGTATACTGGATATATGCAAGAGGGAATCAGCAGGTTTATTATCAAACGACAGAAATCTGCTTGAAAGGGCAAAGGAATTGAACATCAAAACACTGACCCTAAGGGATAAGAGGAGAATTATATGGTATTAGGAAGAACAGAAGAAAATATTGGTTTTAGCGAATATGAAGCTTTAAAGATTCTGGCGACGGTGAGAAAAAACAGGGGAAGCATAAGAATCAGCTCATCTGAACTGGGAAAAATGCTCTCTGCAAGTCAACAGACAGCATCAAGATTGATTATCATGCTCGAGGAGAGAGGTTTCATCAAGAGAGAGATTGCAGGAAAGAGGCAGAATATAACCCTACTGGATAAGGGTATTTCCACACTGTATGAGGAAATGGTCCAACTTTCAAACCTCCTGGGGGTGATTGAAAAATTCTCCATTGAAGGAACCGTCAAATCCGGTCTTGGCGAGGGAAGATACTATGTATCAAAGAAACCCTATGTATTACAGTTTTCTGAAAAACTGAATATTATCCCCTATCCGGGAACACTGAATATTTCCATCCACCCGGAGGAGGAGCCAAAGTTGAGGATGTTGAGGGCCAATGAAGGAATTCTTATAGATGGATTCCAGTCTGATGACCGAACCTATGGAGATGTTAAGGCATTCAAATGCCATATAAATGGGTTAGATTGTGCAGCCATTTTTCCATATAGATCCGTTTACAAAGACGTCATAGAAATAATCAGCAACGAATATCTTAGAGAGAAACTTGATCTAACTGATGGGGACACCCTCAAGATCGATTTTAACCTCAAAAACTGATATCAATAGTACCCTTTTCTATTTCCTCACATACCTTATTAAATCGTGCATTGAATTTTATCTCATCTAAACCGCATTCCAGAAGTTCTGAATACAGTTCAAAGAACTCTTCAGATATGGCCTTACCCTGATATACGGAAATGGAGCCACAACTTCTCGATGCGTCAAAGTTGTACCTGTAAGTTCCCATCACCGTTGCATTTCTTTTTTCAATATATTTCGATATTTTTTCAAAATCCTTCATACTTATCATCAGATTATATTTTCCATTCCCCTTTCCCAAATCTCCCTCAGGGATCTTATATTCCTGTTCATGATTGTTTGGGAATCGTTTACAATTACTGCATCCTCTCCCCCAACCTGGCCTATTTTCTTTATAAGAACACCCTTGAAAGCCTCCTCAAAGTCTTCTTCTCGTCCATTCTTAACTTCCATAATAAACCTGTTACCTGATTCTGAGAAAAGCTTGTTCAGAACCCTGACATGGGATATGAAAGAGATATCTACTACAAAACCCAATTGGGATCCAAAACTCATTTCTAGAAGTGCTACCAACAATCCGCCGGTTGAAATATCGTGTATGGAATTTATCATGTTTGAATCCCTGTATTTTAGTATGAGTTTTCTAAATCTTGAAAGCTCTTCCAGATCAATGTTTTCCAGGAAACCCGCCTCCTTTCCCCTGGATCTGGAATACTGGCTTCCTGCAAGACTGTACCCGCTTGATCCCAGCAGATAAATGGTCGAACCTTCCTCCTTAAAATCCGGAGTAATGGAATTGTTATAGTTATCAATGACACCAATTATGAGTATATTTGGTGTTGGAGGAATATTATTCTTTCCGATGTGGTTGTAAAGACTTACATTTCCTGCCACCACAGGAAGTGAAAAGTACCTGCAGAATTCCCCAATGGCTTCCAGACTCCTGACAAATTGCCTCATTACACCCATATGATTAGGATTTCCGAAGTTCAGGGCATCCACAACTGAATGGGGATCGGCCCCAGAACATAAGACATTCCTGAATGCCCTTGCCATTGTCCAGAGGGTTCCTGTGTAGGGGTTTATTTCCATCGCGTTTACTGAGCATCCTGAAGAAAGAGCCACGCCGTATGTTGAATCGTTGTCCAGTCTTATAACTGGAGAATCCGTATGTGTTTCCATGTTTGGATTCCCGGCAAAGGGTTTCACAACAGTATTACCCCTTACAGTGTGATCGTATTGACGAATAATGGGAAATTTCCCGCTGTTGTTTAGGTCCCTTATGACATCCATAATTTCTTCTTCCAAATTTTTAGGATCCATCAGATATACCATAAAATTTCTTCTGGAATTCCTCTGGTAATAGGGCTTAGAATAAATGGGGCCGGATGTGAGAAAATTTAGGGATAAATCCATCACCAGATCCTTTCTATAAAATAATTTCATCCTCTTCCCAGGTACCGCTTTTCCTATAATGCTGAAGGGGATACCCCACACCTCAAATATTCCGGAGATTGTTTCCACATTCTCCTCCTTTACTGCAAGAAGCATTCTCTCCTGACTTTCACTTATCCAGATTTCCCAGGGTTTCATCCCTTCCTCCTTGAGAAGTACCCTATCCAGATAAATTTCCCCTCCAGACCCACCTGCCAGACACAATTCTCCGGCTGCACTGGAAAGTCCACCGCCACCTAGATCCTTCATCCCGGCTATCAGTCCACGGCTATTTGCCTCGAGAATTGCCTTGATCAGAGGTTCCTTGATTATGGGGTTTCCCAGTTGGACCGCTTTCTTGCTTTCCTTATCGTCCTTTTCAAGATCTCTTGATGCAAAATTCACCCCATGTATTCCATCCCTTCCAGTCTTTCCTCCTGCCAGTATGAGAATATCACTGGTTGAACTTACTCTGCTCCTGCTAATATCCTTGCTTCTAATGACACCAACGCACCCAACGTTTACCAGAGGAATACCCTCAAAATTTTGATCAAAGTGGAGGGAACCTGCAACCGTTGGTATGCCAACTCTGTTCCCGTAATCCCTTATTCCCGCGACGATATGGCTATTCGTAAAATGTGTGTTGAGATATCCTTCGGGAACCTCTCCCCTACCATTTCCCAGATAAAGGGAGTCTATAACAGATATGGGTTGAGAGCCCATGCACAGTATATCTCTCAGAATTCCCCCCACACCTGTTGCGGCTCCCCCATAGGGTTCAACGGCACTTGGATGATTGTGACTTTCCATTTTTACAACATAATCTAGATCTCCAGTCACATTTACTACTCCGGCATCGTCCTCCATTGCCAGTACCGTATAAGGTGTCTTAAGGTTAGAAAGATATTTTTTAAGGTATATTTTGGATGATTTATAACAACAGTGTTCACTCCATGCCTGACCCATCGCCTGAAGTTCTGTTTCTGTTGGTTCCCTTCCCATGGAACTGAAATAGTTTCTTAATCTTATCATTTCATCAATGTCCAGACCAAGACCCATATCCCTGCTCAGGTTCATTAATTTGGTTTGATCAGAATTTCTTATGGGTATAGAACCAGAAAAGGTAGGGGTTCTTCCGTTATCCAATACTATTCACCTAAAACAATAAGCTTATAACTATTTATCACTGGATTTATGAGAATGCTTTCTGCAACAATTTTTGCCATGGATTTGGCTGTTTCCTCGTCTTCCGAAAATTCCATTTCATAAACCTTAAGCATGGATACACTTTCTATGCTGTAATAACCAAGAATTCCTAAATTGTGATGAAGCGTTGTTGCCTCAGGGTCCTCTACTCCCGGGAGATAACTTATTTCTAATCTGATCTTGACCATCTGATTACCATATGTCATTATGATTAAATTATTTTACATTTCCTATCAGTTATAGACTACGAAATTATTTTATGGCGTCAATTATAGGCTTTAGGGATTTATAGACATCCACAGATTGCTCTGCAATGGTTCCGGTAACAATAATGCTAGCACCTGATTGACCCATAGATCTGGCCACACTAGGAGTTCTGATTCCCCCACCAACAATTACAGGTATGGAAATATACTTCCTCACCTCCCTTATTACCTCTGTGCTAATAGGCTGTGAAGCGCCGCTTCCCGCCTCCATATATACAAGCTTCATGCCCAGAAGTTCTGCAGCCAACGCATAATTTACTGCCAGATGAGAGTCAGTCCTTCCTATCAATTGAGCCTTTCCCACTCTTCCCACGGTCATACCCGGCTCAAAGATCAAATATCCCATGGGAATCGATTCCATTCCACTTGCCTTAACTATTCTTGCCGCCTTGACCTGATGATCCATTATGAATTCCCTGTCCCTTGAATTGAGAAGGGACATGAAGAAAATGGCATCTGCATAGGTTGTAAACATGTCAGAAGACCCTGGAAATATAATAACAGGAATTTCGGTTCCTTCCTTAATTGCCTGGGCTGATTGATCCATTTCCTTAATGGTGAGGTGTGTGCTCCCTCCAATGAGTATAAAATCCGTCCCAGCCCTTTCAGCCTCTCTGGCTATTCTTGCGCTTCCTTCCATACCGGATGTCGCGGGATCAATTAGGGTCATGTGTACTGTTCCTTTTTCACTCTTTTTAATTATTTTTTCATATACATTCAAGTCAGACCACCAACCGTGAAGGATAATAAACCAAGAATCATGGATAATTTTGAAAATTGTTGACCCTTTTCAGCACTTTTGTACTGTGTGAACATTGTAATCAAAAAGAATAAATCGCAAACAGCCACTGCAAAAAGATAGTAAATCCCAAAAATATGCTCCGTGTAGGGGAGAATGGAAAATATTAGAGTTACTATGATAAAAAAGGTTGAAAGGTTTAGGGCAGCCTTCTTTCCATGAACCCTAGGATAAGTTTTCCTGTCCACATCTCCTTCATAATCCTGCACATCCTTGATCAGTTCTCTGGAGGAATTTGAAAATGTTGCAAGGAAGAACAGAAGAATGGTTTTTTGCGGATCGTTGAATAAAACACCCCCATATAAAAAAATAAGGCCAATTAGTGCGCTCACCGTTAAATTACCTGGAAGCCCCATATATTTTCCTTTGATTTCATAAAAAACTAGGAGTGAGATGGCCAGTATTACTATGATTAAAGCATAAAATGGTAAAAATATTAGGGAAAGTATTACACCCAGTGAATAGGAAATTATATACAGGTATGTGGCTGATTTCTCCGATACCTTACCGGAAGGAATCGGTCTTTCCGGGTGGTTAATTTTATCTCCCTCCGCATCGAGAACGTCATTCATCACGTTCCCACCTGTAAGAACTAAAAAGACAACAAAAGAGCCTATACCAATTGTAAGAACATGAAACTGAATGCCGTATCCTATGGCAACAAGCGACGAGATCACCGTTCCCAATACCGCCATAAGGGCATTCACTGGTCGAAAGAGTCTGACAATTGGATTCACTAAGGGTGTAATATGTTTCTTTATAAAATGTTTCTTAAACGTTTCCTGTGACCGTTTCCCATAGATTTCCTAAGTAGATTATATTTTTAAAGCTGCTTCTGGAAATTTCATGGACTTGATTTTCCATAATCAGAAGGCGCTTTGCTTCCCCTCTATAGATATCTGAATTTAGGGATTCATCTACCTTAAAAACAACACACCTTTCAAATGCTTTTCCTTCTTTCTTTCGGCTTGTTAATGGGAATTCCTGCATGCAAGTGCTGCGAAATTCATTAATGGTTCTAACCTCTTAACTATGTTCCAAAGATGCTGATTCTAAAATTAGGCGCAGTAATTCACGGGGGTCATCGGACTTAAATCCTGTGGGTGAAAAATGAGTTCTTTGCATCCCTATTGAGTTTTTTTCCGCAACTTCCTTGATTTTTTCCATTGAAGGAAGGTTAATTTTCCTCCTGGAAAAGCTTTCGCTGAGATCGGTGAAAAGAAACTCCATATCCTCATATCGAAGAGAATCGAGAATAGTTACTGTTTCCTTATTGATTGATTGCGGATATACAAAAGAATTTTCAGATAAAAAGGGGCACAGGTTCCCCAACCATAAGAGACCAATCTTCTGATCCGGATAAATGATATCCTTCAACTCAAATAGATTTACTTTTCCCACATTACTTATGGATTCACTGGCTGCTTCAACACTCTTTATAATTTTTACAATTATACGATAATAATGCCCCTTCCATAAACTCACCACTGGATACATTCCACAATCCAGAACAGAGGCCCTTCTGGCTATGAACCCGAGGAGATTTCTTATACCCAATTCATGTCGCAGGTGATTGTTTGGAATTTGAGTTTCGTACCTTCTCAAATTCTTTTCTGCTATGGATCCTGTAAGAACACTGAGATCTGTGGCTGTGAAGCCAATGTAACCTTTATTTTTAATGTGATTGAGCGCTATATCAACATAGGGAACCACTGATCCGTAGGGATCCACATCTATGAAATCAAAATGATATCTGGACACAATGGATTCAAAGGATTCGTTATAACATTCCGCATCCACATTGTTTATTTCTACGTTTTTCTTAAGAAGTTGAAAAGACCTGAAACTTCTCTCACTAACCACAGACTTTGTTCCAGTTTCTCGTATGGCCCTGATGGCCCTGATTCCAGTCGCACCAAATCCATCTAAATAGAGCCTTGGCTTTAATGTGTTTAAAAGGGATACTGTGAGATCCCGATTTAATTGCTGTGATTTATTGAGAAATCCAGGCGATATCTTCCCTGGACCAATGGAGTCTGGTAATGCGGATAATTCAATCTCTGCTAATCCTTCTTTATATATGGTTATGTTGCTTCCTCTCCATTCAACACTTTCATAACCCTGTATGGTAACAGGCTCCTGTTTATTGGTGTTATGTCAAAAACTCTTACACCCTCCAGAGCCCTGATTTCTTGAAGTACAGGGTTTCTTGACTTCTTATGAACAGTAACAATCATTGGTTTTGTGTAATTTAGGGTATCGTTAATTTCTTTCTGCACATTCTTGGTGGTTAATTCTAATTTTCCAATTTCATCTATTACTATAACATCTGCCGCTTCTCTTGCTCGTACAAGGCTGGGAATCAATATCTCTTCCAGTAATCTTGTGTCAACTCCTATTTTGTCTATTTTTACCCTTGAAACAAGACCTATTTCTGCAAAGACAACTTTTTTCTTTGAATAGATGTCAAAAATGGTGTATCCAGTTAACCGGTTTTGATTATAAACTTCACCCACTAGAACACCCTGAACTTCCTTTCCCTGATTTCTGATCATTTCCATTATCTTTGCCAGAGCTTCTGCCTTAATTGACCCTACTGGACCAGTTATACCAATTTTTACAGCCATTTTTTTATTCCTCCAGATACATCAAGGGATAATCCAAGCTTTCAATGTATCTCATCTTGGCCCTAACCTCCTCTTCATTGTATTTTATTGTAATTGAAACGTCCAGCATCTCACCCTTCAGAGTAACGTATTTGTAATGCCCGGTTGATTTTTTTACCATTGCCCTATTTATGGAAACCTTTGCATCTATTACAAATGGTTGAACCCTGACGCTTTGAGTTATGGCAGTTTCTATGGCACTTATATTGGACAGATTCATTGGAACACCCACATATTGATGGTATATGGAACCTAACTTAATGCCAGCCTCAAATATTGCCCTTTCCTTATCTGTACAATGAAAATAGGAGGCAGCCTCATCAACCATCTGCCAGTGATTAAAAGATTTATAATAAAAGTTTTGAATTTTTTATGCGTTTATATACAAAACTGGACATTGTCAACTTTTAGTTGATTTTCTCTTCTTGCAGATCTCACTAACTTTTTGAGCATTCGGTTGAACTGGAAAATAGTGTGGTTTTTGCTCAAAGTAACTGTTGCAGAGTGTTTTCAATTTTCAAATTATCAACGAAGATTTGACAACGCCTAGAAACCGTAAATTTATAATAGAAATTACCATATGCGATCGTTCAAATGGAAAAGAGAAGTACTTTGTTGGGAGGTATTCGTAGGGCACCGCAATACCTGAATTATAAAAACGCCCTACTTGCGATCAGCTTTATATTCCTGCTCATAGGAATTTTATTCTACTTTTCCTGGTCTATCCTGTATGGAACCTGGGGTGACCCTGGTCTTTATTCATTCTGCCTTCCCATGATTGTTTTTGGTGCTCTCGGAGTGGCGTTCGTAAAAACAGGTGCTTTTGAGCAATAGTTAAAGATCTTTTATTTTTAAAAATTTAGGGACCTAAAATGTTACGGCTTGGTTCTTACTCCTATGGGGAGGTAATATTCTCAATCTATGAAAGATTGGCTAATTCCCATTCTGAAGCCTCAATTTTGAGTTTCTTCATAATGTTCTGGGAATAGAACAGAGCGTTTGAAAATGGATTATTTTTTCCACCCAAAAGAGAAATTTGAGAGGTATTAAATCCATAATCCTCCGGATTGATACCAAATTTATGGAGGTTAGACATTAATTTGTTCCTGAATATGAAAAGTGACATGGTGTTGTTTAGGATTTTCTTCCCATTTTCTGTGGTGAAGTCATTCGTGTCCTGAGAAATTATGAGGATTGAAGTTAGGAAATGCCTTGATACTTTTATCATTTCTACCAATAATTCGCTGCACTGTTTGTCCCTTAGAAATGTGTGCCCCTCTTCAATCAGTATCAGGGATGGCTTTTCCTTGTTGGAACCCATGAATTCCCATGCAATCTGCAACTTTTCATACAGGTTCTCTGAACTACACTTTAATATTTTAAATTCTATATCTTCTGGCTTAGGGGATTCCCTTAAAACACAGTTGTTCCACACATCCTCCACATACTCATTTAGCACGTCAAGAATCAAAATTCTACTGATCCTATTGAATGAGATTAATCTACTTATAAGGATCTTGGAAAAAAAACTTTTTCCTGAACCTGTCTCTCCCAAAACAAGAACATTGTAACTGCTCATGGAAAATGGATCAAAGGCAAATGGTATTCCGGTTTGATCCTCTGTTCCCAGAATTACTCCAGGGGTACTCTTTTCATATAGTATGGGGAAAAAAGAAACGATCTTCCCTTTGGTCTGCGGAAATTCTACTATTCTCTTTGATTTACTTAATAAATTAAACTCAGAATTCCTGTGGTCCGGAATCTTTAAATTTACGCCCCACAATCTAGAATAATTCTCCAGTGAGGAAAGGGATCTGGTTAAATCGTATGATTTATCAGCTCTTATGGAAAATAGTGCTTCAACATTGAAATAATATTTTTCAATATCCCTTCTCAGCTCCTTTGCAGCTTCCTCTCTGCTCTTTAACATACTGCCAACTGATCTATTACTTTCCCTAACTATCCTGTATCTTGTCAACACCTTGGAAATGGTTCTTTTAAAATTTGGGGTTTCCTTGGATATATTCTGAAACCTCACCACGGTGGTCAGAGGTAAATTTGAAGCCATAACAAAGCGAGAGATCTGAAAAAGGATTCCACCCTTCAGCTGGGTGAGTATGAGGTTGGTCGATTTTTCCCTTCCATAATAAAAATTCTTAAAATTTACACTTCCAGAGGTATTCCATATTTCTTTTTCCAGAATCTCTCTTTTCCTTTCTCCAGAAATTAAAATTGCTTCAACTCCATGCTTACCCAGTGATGATATGAGATTACTTACCGCATCTTTCCCACCTGAAATCCTTTCCATATAGATGTAGGAACGGTATGCGAAAACCTCAGGACGGGATTTCCATATGTTATTGAGAGACGCAGTAATGGGACCCCTATTTTCAAGATTTATTTTCACTCTCTCTGTCATTGAAAACATTGTAAACTCAGTTCCCAAATATTCAGAAATACTCCCTAGAACATTAATCCGATTCCTGATGTTTTGAATACTTGAGTCCCAGGAGAAATCTGTTCTCAATTCCATAAGTATGGCTTCATCGGGTATTCCATGTTTTAAATTGTCCCTATGGCTTTTCTTTCTTTTTTTAACTGCTAATATGAACAGTACAGTAATACCGGATAATACGCAAAGAACCCCAATTTGTGTTGTTGGGCCAAAAATATAACCCATGGAAAGGAGTGATGTAATAAGTACAATTTCAGCTATTATACCTGGTCCTCGGCCATTTTCAATGGAAAATATATTTACCAGTGGCGTTAAATCTTCAAATCTTCCCTCATTCATAGAAATCCTCATCTCTTTCTCTCTTCTGTAGAAGATTTGGCATGAATAATTCGGGGTGTTGCCTCCTTGAGCTCTCTTTTCTCTCCCTGATCTTTTCCTTACCGAATTCCATGGATCTGCTGGCACCAAAACTCAATAGACTATACCCCGATAGGAAATAGAAACCTGAGAATAGTCCAGCCTTTGATTGGTTTAACCTGTAAGCAGAATAAATAAATGAGGATGGCAGGATTGTAAGTAGGGACAAAAACCCCAATTGAATGAAAAAATACCCGGTAAAATTCATATAAAAATAGATAATAAAAAGTATTATTAGTGGCGACAAAAGCAATTGAAAATATAAAATCCATAGTTTTATTATAATGCTCCTTAAAAAATCTATACCTATCAATGTGGAAAATACTGGTAGGAGAATGTAAAGAGATATGAGTATGGCAATTCTGAGCATAAGAAAGCTCGCCATGGCGAATGCAGAAGTGAGGTATATCCCATCGAAAGCTATTTCCAGAACTATG
>JAJYRA010000080.1 GCA_021794355.1 Thermoplasmata archaeon
TCTTCGACATACCGCCACCGCAGAAGATAAAGATCACGGAATTCCAACTTGACGTGTACAAGTGCAGCAACTGTGGATCAGAGATCAGGTCGAAGCACATAGACTGCCCACAGACAGGTGACATGGGCATCTATCTCCTGAATTACATCACCATGCTGAAATACAACTTAAGGGGAGTCATAAGGAAGGTACAGGAATTCCTCCTGAGAAACAATGAACTCAACCTGAGCGTGAAGGGGATCAACGATGCCCTTCTCCGTGTGGGAGATGCCTGCAGGAATGAATATACTGCCATACAGGAACGTATCAGGAGATCAAAATGGATCCACATAGACGAGACAGGTTTTCATGTCAACGGGAAGAAATACTGGCTGTGGGCATTCAGATCAGCGGAGAATGACGTTCTTATTGTGATAGCGGATTCAAGGGGCAGGAACGTTGTCATGGAAACACTTGGAGAAGATTTCCACTCTCCAGTCATAGTGGATGGATGGAGGGCATATTCCCATCTCACCATCATACAGAGATGCTGGGCTCACCTGATCAGGAAGGTGGATGCCTTCAAATCATTCGGGAAGGGTGAGGAACTCTCTGATGAAATACATGCAATGTTCAGTGAACTGAAGAAATCACTGAAATCAGAAGACATGGATCTGAGAAAATCCATGAAGGAGAATTTCGACGGAAGAATGGAGGATCTTGTAAAGCGCTATGATCCATTCGGTGAACTGCATAAGCCCGTTGAGTATATCCGTAATGGTCTCGGATCATGGTTCACATGCTTACTGTATCCAGGCATGGAACCGACTAACAATCTTGCAGAACAGGCAATAAGGGAACATGTTGTAATAAGGAAAATCATAGGAACATTCCGGTCGGAAAACGGATCACAGAATTACCAGTATATCTCATCACTGCTTGCAACATGGATATTGCAGGGGAAGAGCATGTTTGTTGAGATGGATAAAATATTGAGAAAGGAATTGTGTGGTTTTGGGTAGAAAGCTATACAAGTACTGAAATTTTATATATAATAATTTCATGAACAATTTGAGGTGAAAAATGGAAATAGACGAATATGGGAGAACCTTTGGAGTAGACGAGGAAATTGGTGAATTTTTTGACGACGTCAACGGCAACTGCCCGGTTGTGAACTTTATTTGCTAAGGGTGTTTGGTTGGTGTCAAACAAATCTTTAAAACTTATTATTTTACCAACTGAGGAATGCAATTTTAGATGCAAATATTGTTATGAGAATTTTCAAATCGGAAAAATGAATCTTAATGTTGTCAGGGGGATAAAAAACCTTATTAAAAATAGATCGAGTGATTTGGAGTTTCTTTATCTTGACTGGTTTGGAGGCGAACCCCTTCTTGCTTTTGACGTTGTAAGGGATCTTATGAAATATTCTATTTCACTCTCGGAAAAATACAATTTCACAGTGTCATCGGAAATGACAACAAACGGCTCTTTGCTGACGGAAAACAAACACAAAGAGTTAAATAAACTAAAAGTGACTAGATTCCAGGTTAGTTTTGATGGTGATTCTCTCATGCATGATACATTGAGAGTTATAAAACATGGTTCTGGAAGTTTTGACATTATATATAATAATCTATTAAATTTTCATGAAACCTCTATAGATAACAAAATTATTGTGAGGTTACATCTAAATAGAAACAACCTTGAAAGTGTGGAATCTTTCCTGGAAAGACTTCATAAAGATGTCGGAAACGATAACCGCTTTAACATCCTGGTTGAACAATTGCAGAGACTGGGTGGAAAAAACGATAGCAAAATTCCGGTTATAAATGGCGAAAAAGAGATACGCTCCTCTTATCAAAGAATTATTGAAAAAAGTAAATCTTTGGGGTTTATAACCTTAAGTCCATTGAATGATAAAAATTATGTTTGTTATGCTTCTATGTTTAGTTCATATGTTATACGTTCCAGGGGCGAGATTGAAAAATGTACAGTTGCTCTTTACGACGATAGAAATACCATCGGATTTTTATCTACAGATGGAAAGGTGCAGTTAGATAAGAAAAAACTGGAATACTGGGTCAGGGGTCAATTTTCAAGGAACCCAGAACAACTTGCCTGTCCTCTATATTCGAGGTGAGGAATTTTTGACTACAGAAAATAAAGATAATATTGGAAGATTATCGAGAAATTTCAAACTACAAACTTCTACTGCTTTTACATCACATATTGGTGAGTCAATAGCATCAATACTGTTCCTATGGATCATTCTTATATATTCAAATAGTTCAATTTTAGGTGGGTTATACGGCGGAATTGGTTTTGGATTAGGTCTATTATATCTACCCATTTCTTTTTATACTTCCAGAATTGAGAACAAAAAGCGCCTTGTAATTAAATATCAAACATTTGGAACAGTTAGTGTCCTGCTCGTATTAGGTGTCCTATTTACAGGAATACATTCTTTTGTGGTCATAAGTATTTTTGTAAGTTCTATTATTCTTACTACGGGAGCCCTTATCGCTAGCCCTATTCATTCTATGTGGCTGGGTGAATTTGTAAAAAAAGAACAGTACCACAGGGCATTCTCTCTGCGATATATGGTCCACTCTGCAAGTTCAATAATAGGATCAGCTATTGCTGGAATAATGGCATATTTTTCTTTTTATTATGGTGTTACGATATTCTTCGTTGCAATGTTAATTTCAACAATCCTTACAACAATGCTCAAACCAAAGAATGATAATATCCCAGCACAAGAGAATAAGGGATTCCGAGAAAGCATCTCAAAAGCACTTGCGGATAAGACAATAAAGCAGTACCTTTTGACGACTGCATTATTTGAGAATTCTATTGGAGCATCTATGTACCTAATCGTGGAAGAGCTTGTTTTAATAAGCTTTTCAAAGTCACCTCTGGCACTGACCCTATTGATCGTAGTTATTTTCGCAGGTGGTATCGTAGGCCCTGCAGTCAGCTCAATATTTCAACATGGCAATATTAGAAAGAAAAATATCGTGCTTAGTATATTGATTATACCCACCCTGATGATTGTACCATTTCTGGATTCCTACCTCCTGGTGGCTATTTCTCTGTTTGCGTATGGAGTAGTTGCCTCATTGGCTGGTCCATTTGTTGAAAGTCTTCATTATCAGATTGCAGAGGGTGAACAACTGCTCTATCTGACATCTGCACACAGAACTATAACTGGTATTGGCTCAGCAACAACAGTTATTATGGTAGGAATCGCCATAAAATTTTTCGGGGTTTCGATAGGATTTTACATTTCGGCAGCATTTGCTTTTATCACCGCAGTCTCATATATTCTATCAAAGGAATTAAAAAAATTCAATACAACATAAGTAGTAAGAATCGGTAAAAAAGTTATATAATTAATAAAAAAAATTTATTGGTCGGGGTTTACCGAGGATATCATAGGAATTTCATCCTTATCCAGATCAAGTCCGATTTCCTTTGAAGTGAGGTTTCTGCCAAGGCTCCTTTCATAGAAGCTTATGATCCTCTTCTTCTCTTCAACTGTGTATTTCCTGAAGTATTTGTCCCTTTTCAGGTCAAATCCGGTCTTCTGCTCATACACATTTGCAGGTATTGAGT
>JAJYRA010000030.1 GCA_021794355.1 Thermoplasmata archaeon
CGACCGGATTCGGGTCTTCCTCAAGTGACTGACGCATTTATTACGCTACACCTCCATTACTGTGCGTGTAATTGCTTTCGCTACGGCTACCTCTCATAAGAGTTAACCTCGCCACTCAACAAAACTCCCTGGCCCGTTCTTCAACACGGATAATAGAACACCGCTCACTTCGTGTTAGGAAGATCATCGCTTTAGTGCCCTATAAGTTTATCACTGCCTGGTTTCAGGTACTTTTCACTACCCTTCCGGGTTGCTTTTCAGTTTTCCCTCACGGTACTTGTTTGCTATCGGACTTGAGAAGTATTTAAGGTTAGATGTTGATGCCACCTATCTTCCCGCGCGAATAACGACGCACGGTACTCCGGAACTTCTTCCTCATAACCTTTATACTTACTCTTACAGGACTATCACCTTCTTTGGTTGACCTTTCCAGGTCATTCGGATTCATATACTAGGTATTGGAAAGAGTCCATACACCACAACTTTTCTTTTTCTTCAAAAGAAAATTCGGTTTGCCTTCTACCGCTTTCGATCGCCTTTAGTAACGGTATCTCAATTGATTTCTTTTCCTTCAGGTACTAAGATGTTTCAATTCCCTGAGTTCCCTCTCCTTTCGGAGTGCCTTACGGCAGGAAGTCCCATTCGGACATTCTCGGATCAAGGGCTCCTTGCGCCTCCCCAAGACATTTCGCAGCTTGGCACGTCCTTCATCGGCTCTCAAACCAAACCATCCCCCAGACAGTTTTCACAGATTGCACAATCCATTTTACTGGAACATTAACTGGTCTCATTGATTATTTCTAATCTCATACCCTTCCCCCTTGATATCTATTCAAGGAGTGCATCATTTAGTGCGTATCACTCGTATTAAACGGACCCTTATTAATATTTTGGTAACGCCATGAATTTACCCATATTGCATCAAAATCCGATTAGATCTTGATTGATTCTATCAATGCTTTCAGTTCCTTTGCCGGGAGATCATCATTTGCTTCCAGTATCTTCACAAGAGCTTCCAGAACAGACTTTCTTTTCACGTCATTTCGTATTATTGACTCACGTGGATCAAGTCTTATGAGTTTTCTTGCCTTATCCATTTCCTCCTCTGTAATGGATCTGGATTTGTCAGTTCCGATCACTCTGTTCCGGTGCACTATATGGCACTTGATGGAAATACGCCTGACAGCAATACGCACATAGATACCTGGAACTTCTTGAAGGAGATTTCTGGAAGAACGGATTTCCTCTATATTGCAGATTCAAAGCTCTGCTCAAGGGAAAACATGAGGTATATAGATGAGAATGGGGGAAGATTCATAACAGTCCTTCCTTCAACCAGATCAGAGGTCTCATGGTTTCACGAATACATTCAGGAACATGATATAGGGTGGACAGATGCATTTGCAAAAAAGCGTTCGAAAGGCGATATAGAGTTCAGCGTATCCGAATCACCCATACCATCATCGGAAGGTTTCAGGATAGTATGGGTATGGAGCTCACAGAAGGAGGAATTTGATTCGGAGACAAGAGATAGAAACATAAGAAGATCAGTATCTGAACTGATGGATCTGGAATCATCACTGCAAAGAAGACGCATGAAAAAGGAGAGGATCATAAAGAAAGCGGAGAAAGCAGTATCAGACGTTCCATATGTAAGGTATGAAATCACTGAGGAAAAAACGGAGACATACAGGCAATCCAAAAGGGGAAGGCCTTCTGATGAAACGGTATACAAAAAGATCTCCGAATCGGTTTACCACATCTCGTGGAGCATCGATAGGGAGCTTATTGAGAAAGATTCCAAATCAGACGGTATATTCCCGCTGATCACCAACTGCAGAGACATTGATGCTTTAGAGATCCTTGCCAGGTACAAATACCAGCCAATGCTCGAAAAAAGATATGAGCAGCTGAAAACCGTATACGGTGTTATGCCGGTGCTGTTCAAGAGCATAACGAGAATAGAGGGTTTTCTCTTCCTGTATTTTGTTGCCATGCTCATACAGGCGTTGATCGAGAGGGACGTAAGGATTGCAATGGATCAGTGCAGCATGAAGAGCATACCCATATATTCAGAGGAGAGGGAATGCTTCTCCCCCACAAGCGACCGAATCCTGTCGGAGTTCCATGACATTGAAGTTCATCGCCTTGTAAGCCATGGAAATGAGGTGAGGAGATTTTACACAGAATTCAGTGATCTGCAGAAATTGATAATGTCACTGCTTGGTGTATCAGAGGAAGAATTCAGGCCGGAATGAAATTCAGAAAATATGCCTTTTGAAAAGTGCGGAAAGTAAGTTATAAGACTATATTGTCTCCAATTATGGGGTCTAACCACCTTCAATTCTCATTCTATCTCTTTCTAGTCTGTATTATCTACTATTTTGAAATTTATGTCAAGGTATACATTTGCACTTTCAGAAAGAACTCTTGCTTCAGAGTGATCACTTACCATTACAATACAAAATACACCTCTTTCCTTTGCCTCTCTTACAATGGGAACAAAGTCGGAATCGTTGCTTACAATGATCATAATATTTAGATTTGAGTTAAATAAGTCTCTCATAAAGTCCGTGATTAAAAGAGAGTCAATGTCTTTTTTCATTCCGTATTCTGTTTCTGGGACAAATCGCGGAATCACTTTATAGCCCATTCTTTCAAGACTAAGTATTTGTTCAAATTGATTCTCTTTTGGGTGTGCAATTGTATAACAGTTTGATACGACCAGATTACCTAAGCATTTACCTATCTCTTTTATGTACCTCATATTAGGATAAGCGTTGCTTTGCCTTGCAGTTATATATACATTTGGAAAATCTATATATAACCCAACTCTTGGCATATCCGAAAACCTTCCTGTGAGCGCATCAATTATCTTTTTTTCATTTCTGTTATTACAAACCTTTTCTATATCTTCTATCACTTCCATACTTAACTATAAATTAATTTTTTATATAAATTAAAATGGAAAATAAGTTCCCACACACGGAATGTACTTTATAAATTAGTACTGAAAGTGATGACTAATGGAATTAACTTCCGTTATTATTTATATATAATTATGATAATTTCGTAACAGATATGATCAGTGGAAAAAATCCCCCAGTATTAAGTATGTTAAATTCAGCAGAGAAAATTTTCAAAATGAGAAGAAACTTCAGATTTATCTTTTTCTGGGGCATTCTTGCAAGTGTTTGGATAATCATTTCCTTTGCATTTTTTTTTGCTTATCTAGGCTCACCATTACCTTATAGATTATTCTTACTGTATTCATTTATTTTAATTGGTTTCTTTATAGGATTACCAATTTTAATATTATCCCCTTATATTATTTTAAGTTCATCAAAAAGAACCACTCAATTTGAACAATTTTTATCTACATTCTATCCCATATGGGTCAAGGCAAAGGTTGAATTGTTTGTCTCCTCTCCAACTGGGATACTTAAATCAATAGAGATGCTTATTTCAGAAATTGACGATAGATTAACAGAATACGATGTTAACCCAAAATTTCCTACTAAATATAAGAATTATGTGAACACGTTTGACTTTACAATGAAAAGTAAACGCAGATTTGCAACAATAAAAATAGCGAGCGAATCAGATGGCTTTTCTCAAGAAGAACTTAAATCCCTTCAAATAGAATCACTAAAAATGGCCAATATTTTTAAATTTAAATCATCACTTCTTGTAGTTGTTCTTGAAAACGTTAAAAACATGGAAGAGAGATATATAGATGACATAGCTAGTGTTAGATGCATAATTTTAGGTCATTATCGCGCTGAATTTTCTTTAAACTTTATATCTCCATTAAATAAACGTTCATTACATAATAAAAATTGATAATACTAACGGAACTATTTTTTGAATAGATCAAGCACTGCTTTTAGCTTCTCGTAATAAAATAGTTTTCCCTCCTCGGTAATGGAATAAAAGGTTACCATTTTTTCGCCCCATGCAGAAAACTCAACATATTTTTTTTCAACGAGAGTGACTAATATTTTTTTAACCCGATCCTCCTTTTGTACACTAGATTCTGAAAATGCCTTATTTTTAATTTCGTATATGGTCGACCCATTTTTACCTTCAGAATTTATTCTAAGAAGGTACTCAAGTATTTTGCCTGAGGCATCTTTGTCATCTATTCGATTTGTTTTTTGTTTCATACATAATCACTAAGATGAATGCTGGGAATTACCGGTGTTTCTCACAAGGCTGTGAGAATATTGTAACAGTGATTGAACTAAATTTCGTATATTTGTTTATATTTTGTTATTGAGGGTTTCTAATGACCGCAAAAATGGAATCTTTCCATTCATTGACTCTTGATGGAAAAGGCATATCTGTCCGTGTTGGGGGGAAACCTATCAAGTTAGGGTTCTCTATGAAACCGAGGTTTTTAGAAATCGTCTATTTAACTAATCATGTTTCCAATATTTAAGTTTTGGTATGTGCAGACTCTCCGCGTATATGGTATCAAAATCCGATTAGATCTTGATTGACTCTATCCAGTCTTTCAATTCTCGTGCTGGCACTTCGACGTTTCACTTCCATAAACTTCACCAGAGCTTCCAGAACAGGCGTTCTTTGCCTTTCTTTCCGTATGATCAGTTCACATGGATTCGGGCGCATGAACTGTATTGCCTAATCCATCTCCTTTTTTGTGATAAATGTGAATTCTTTTGGTCTGCGTGGAAGATATCCAGATGCAGCAACTGTGATCGAAACTACGGCAGGAATAGGCTAGCCTCACTGGCTATAACCCTGCGTGGTATCGATCTGTGCGGAGATCCGTTTCCCGTGAGTGCATCGGCCTCTTGGCAGTCAACCAAGGATGAATATCCGTGCATAGGGGATTGACCTGGAATCCCTGAAGCAGGTTCGACTGAGGCTGCCTACGCTATGAACAGAACAGATACATAACATTGCACAATGTTTTGAGAACGGTACTCACACGCTATTAAACTTTCCTAATCACTGCAAAAATAGTTAATCCGGTTTTGTATCAATTCTAAAATGCCTGAAAATGTAATGGTAATAGGTGGAGGGCCGGTTGGTGCGTTTTCTGCGTATTTCCTTAAAAAAATCCATATGGACGTAAAATGGATTGCTGGAAAATCTATGCAAAACGCGGCAGCATGGTCTAGTGCAGGTCTTTTAGGCGTAGGTCTCAGTTTCCCCCTTCCAGAGTATGAGGGTTTACGTGGAAATGTGAAATGGTTGCTTAAAAGAGATTCGCCAGTGAAACTGGGTGTGGGATTTTTATTTTCTAATGCGGGCTGGTTTTTGAACTATTCAAGGAGCCGTGATAGAATCATTTCTAAAGAGGGGATAAATGCACAAACACTTCTTACAGTTAGAACGCTTGATTCAATGAACGAACTTTTTCAATCGAAGGTCATAGATGCAGATTGTTCAAAAAACGGACTTTTACAATTATTTAGTGACAATCACTTTATGGAAGAACACTTGAAACAGTTGAAAGACGCGGAAGGTCAAATAGGTAAGTATGATCTGCTTGATTCACAGGCATGCAAAGACATGGAGCCATCTATAGAAAGAAATAACATTATGGGTATATTTTATCCTGAAGAATACTCTCTTAACCCGCAAAAACTTATGATGAGTCTGAGAAAACTGAATGAAGAAGAGGGTGTGGAAACAATTGAAAATGACATTGTTGGTCTTGAATCTTCTGGGAATAAAGTGACCGGAACAGTTTTGGATAATGAGGAAAGGATTGTTTCAGGTTCATATCTATTAGCTGCAGGTTCCAAAAACCAACATTTATCCAGAAGTTTAAATCTTCACGTTCCGGTGGTACCGGGGTGGGGACATGCAGAGGTATTAAGTTCAAGCGGGTTGAAATTGAAAGTCCCAGTTGAATTGGCTGAAAAGGGAGTTTACATCATTCCTACTTCCGACATATTGAAAATCACTAGTTTCTTTGAGTTTAATGGTGAAAATTTTAAAGCACCTCAAAACAGATTCCAATTTATCGAAAATGCGGTTGCAGACTATTTTCCTCAGTTGAAGCATTTACCCCCATCCCAGAAAACCTCGGGAAAGAGACCTTGTACGCCAGACAGTCTTCCTATCGTTGGAAAATCTGGAAAATTTGAAAATCTTTTCTTTGCCACAGGAAATTGTAGGCAGGGGATAATGCAATCCGCCGAAATGGGTAGGGTAGCCGCCGATGTTATTCTAAATGGTAAACTTCCAGAGGAATATTCTGTGCTATCCCCCTCAAGATTCGGTATTTGAGTATTCTATCTTAGGTGATATTAAAACAATTTTTGACTGATTTTCTATGTGATAAATCCATTTTATGAGATCAATCCTATTTTAAAACCTTACTCAGCTTAGAAGAATGGTCCAGGTATAAGCCACTATCTATGGCCTTATAATTTGCGAACAATTGTAATATTACAAGCCATAAAAATGCTTGAGATAAATCATCCATTGCGAAAATAGGTCACCCCAGATGATTATAGCCTGGTGAATGGAAGAATGGATTAGAAGGTGTAATATTTATATTACAATAATGTATTACATGTCATGGAAATAATCACCGCGAGAATTGATAAGGAAACAAAAGAAAAAATGAAGAAATTCTCTTATATAAACTGGAGTGATGTGATCAGGGAATCGGTCCTCAAAAGATTAAGGGATGAAGAATCTAGGGAACGTGTAATCGATAAAGAGGCAGTTGCTGAGGGAATAACCAAAGCAGCTATGATTCGTAAATCTTCAATAGGATGGAATTCAACAGAGGAAATAAGGAAATGGAGAGACATAAAAAGATAGTCGTTGACGCTTCTGTTGTTATCAAATGGTTTGTTGAGGAAGATCATACTGAGCGTTCCATTAAAATTCTCGAAGATTACTTTGAGGGAACTATAGTGGTATATTCCACTCAATTAATGCCTTATGAGGTAATAAATGCATTGAGGTATAATCCAGAAATGGGCAAGGATGATCTGACTAACGTAAGTGATACTTTGAAAAAACTTAAGCTGAACCTCTATCCAATAATAGATGATCTTTATACTTCTACCATAAGTTTGGCAATGGATTTTGGCACAACAATATATGACGCATCTTACCTTGCTTTATCCAATTCGTTGGAGGCAGTTCTTTACACTGCAGACCAGAAATTCCTTAACAAGGTTTTAAAAAATGGGAACCTCTCTCATGTTTCTAGATACAGTTAGAAAATAAAGCCTTCCTCAACATAGGATGGTGATAGGTATGCTATGCCTCATCTATCGAAGTGTAAGCGATTTCCCTGAACGGCATCAAACGTGATCAGGCATCTTTTTGTATTTGAGAATTATCTTGACGGCCTCTTAATCCATATCAGTTGAAAGTTCTAGTAATGGTAACTCTCTTTTCCTGCCCTTGGCTCAACATATTAAAGTTTTTTGAACTGGTTGCAGACAGGTCCAAATCTTCTATTACACGGTCAAAGTCTGAATTTTCTGCCCCTAGCATTTTCGAATAGAATCTGATTGCTTCCTGAACCTAAAGTCGTATATTGGTATTCTTGTGAACATAGCGATCCATGGTTATTTCAGCTATATCTGTGGAGTACAATCCTATTCTGGAAACTTCCTCCACAATGCCGGAGAAAGCAACATCCCCATACTTCTTTTTCATTAAGAGAATTTTTTTGTCCAAAATATCGGCCTTAAGGCTAACTATCTGGTTGAGTGTTTTCAGGTCAGCACCCAGAAAGGATGTTGTTGCCCTCTGAAATACGTCGTTTGAATAGGAAAGATAATCCAATAATTCATTTTTCTTTTTTTGATCAAAATCCTGCAATTCTTTGATTATTGAACATATATTCACTGCATGATCAGCTACCCTTTCCAGTATTCTTGAGAACACAAGGTTGAATATGGTATCATTTCCTTCATACCTACCTATAGATATCTCTTTCATTATATAGAAGTGATAACGGTCTACGTCATCATCCCTCCCAATTATGTTTTCAATCAGTTCGGTTTCCATATTCTCCACTGCCTTACCTGTATCTGTGATCATCAGCTGAACGTTCATTATCATTCTTCTCAGGGCCGTACTCAATGGAAATGAATCAGCATCCAGTACATTCTGGAGGGTTATTGCCCTGGATGATTCTTCAAATATTTCCACGCCCATAACCAATCGAGAAAATTTCTTTACTATATCCTTGATGTCCTGACTGATATAGGTATCACTTTTCACGATAAGCGTGTCAAATCCGGAGATATACATAGAAACGAGTATTCTTGGTAACATGTCATTTGACAAGTTTCCTGTAATTTCCAGCTCCTTGGTTATTTCTGTCTTCTTTTTTTCATTGGGAAACAAAGTGAGAGAGTCACCCATTATATCCATGCTTATGGTGCTTCCCTTTTTAATTTGATTGGCTTTTACCCACGAAGGTGGGAGCGAGATAATGTAGGTTGACCCCCCTGTAATCTGAACTTTTCTAGATTCTATTCCCATTATAGTAAATATATAAGATAGATATTTATTTTATCTATATACATTTCCTTATTATATATATTATTTTACCATTCTCTGGGTTACCTTTCTTCTTGAATTGCTTATGGACTTGCTGAAAAGAAGGAATACCAGAAATATTACGGTCAAAAGTGTGTACAGTGGTGCATAATTCAGTAGTAGAGATAGGGCAAACATGTTCTCTGAATAAACAATTGGCCCCCTCACAAACCCTGTGGTAATATTACCACTTTTATCTGGAGAGGTAAAGTTTAAAATTACTTCCACGTAATAATCCCCATCATGAAGATTTTTGAATGTGTAATTAACAGCAACTATACCGTTTGTTGTAGTAACATTGGAAAGAGAATGTTTACAGGTAAGGTTTAAAAATTCACCTGATGAATAAGCCAGGAAGTAGGGTTTGTAAGATATGGAATTGCTCACTCCATAGAACGTTGTACTTACGTTATAATTTTTGTATACTCCTGAATATGGAGAGATGTTTATGGTAAATTTTGAATCGTATGGTGTCTTGCCTTGAAGAGTTCCTGGGTTATTATATGATGCTGGAGTGAGGATAAGTGTCTGAATCAAAAGTAGTAATATAAAGATTGGAATAGCATACTTTAATCTCTTTTTCATCCCCCATGTATCTGTGTAATGAACAGCTATAAGAATAATTATAGGTATGAGAAAGACAATATATAGGAGGGCTGATACATAAATGAAAACCAGTATGACCAGTATAGACGGTATAATTGCAAGTAGCGGAAGTGTGAAAATTCTATTTTTTATCAAAAAGATAGAAAGCGGCGACTGATTTCTCTTAGAACTCAACTTAATTCCATACCTGATTGAAAATTATGATTTTATAGTTTCCCATAGATTATGAAAATAATCCGGAGATATTGTGACTTTATATCTCTTCAAACTCCTGAGTGCATCCCTTAATGCATCGGATTCCCTTTCATCCCATCCTGTATGGCTCTGTCCTGTTCAGTGATTTTTCCATTTATCTCGGCACATTCATGCTACAGAATAACACAACCCTTTCGTTCCTTCCTCTTTATGAGGATTCATCACCACTTCGAATTGCTTTTCCCTGTTATTTCATGTCTGAATTTGAATTATTTCAGATCTTCTCTCTGGATTTCTCCCCTTAGACTGAATTACAGGTTCGCAAGTTCCATATTGAAGCCCGCTTCAATTTACGACCCTCTTCTTGCTGGTAAACAACTGGACAACTAGCAAGCGTATTATCTGGAAATGATGATCCTTATTGGATGTGTTACTGAATTTGCCACCAATTTCCCAATAAAAGACAGAACCACTAAGGGTGTGGCCAAATGTGCACAAGGATACCATTACTAAGTGTCTGACCTGATAACATCAAATACCGTACCTATTCCCGTAATTTAGTGCCAATTTTCAATACATGCAGTGTGTCTGACATAAGAGAAAAAATTAAATATCTCATAAAAATCAGATTTCGTGGAACCGACCGAAAAACGAGGGAGAAGCATCAACATAATAATAGGAGTTACTATTATTGCTGTTGTTGCAGTAGTGTTAGGGGAATTTGTTGTTCTGCCAATGTTTCATGCAGGAGGAATTAGCTCTTCCGACACAAGTTCGTTGCTATCTGCTAACTCGAAGATACCTCTTTCTGGTGCTACCTACTGCTATATTAAATACACCTCCACATCCTCATCAATTGTAAACGGATCAATTACGGCGACCAATGGTTTATATTTCTATATAATGACACCGGGACAATATTCAACGTACGTGTCATCTAATGCCTCAAGAAATCTTGATATCCCAAGTTATTACAATAAAAGTATACCGATATCTGGTAGTTTTAGCACCCATATTCCAGGTGGTTCGTGGTATATTGTTCTTGAGAACCCTCACCTGAACTCTTCCACTGATGTCACTGTCAATAAACTGACCGCCTATTCTCTTGGTTCCCAGGTGATTTATTCTTAATCAGAGGGCAATCTTGGTAATCCAAAAATTAGGACGCAACTGAAATGCCCTGTGATTTTAACGTTCCCAACAATACGTTTTATTTCAAGATATTTGGAATCTTGAAAAAATAGTATTAGGGTTGAGGCATATCTGAATAATTGGTGAATTGTTGTTAATAAAAGTTCTCGTAAAAACTGGAAAACCATCTGTCACTCGGGACGGTGCAAGGATTATCGTAACAACAACAAAGGAAAGGAAGAATAATCGCGCTAATTTTGATGTAATTAAACAGATAAGTATTTTCATGGGAGTTCCTTTGGACAGAATCAAGATTGTACAGGGGTTTTCATCAAAAAACAAGACCATTTCCATAAGTGAATCAAGGGATGATAGAATTTAATCAAATTACCTTTAGTAATTATTTCTAAATTCTTTAACAATAAGAATATTACCTTTAAAAAAATAAACCCTCATGCTTCCAACTGTGAAAGAGATATCAAAACTTAGGAAATCTCTTGGAATAAGACAGAAAGAGCTGGCCTCAGTGTGTGGTGTGAGTCAATCTTACATAGCCAGACTGGAAAAGGGTGACATCAACCCTACCTATGAGAACATAAGAAAGATATACAATTATCTGGAAAGCCATACAAGAAAAACGGATAAAATGGATATGGAGGCTTCAAAAATTATGAGCGTGAATGTTATCCATTGTAGTTCCACAGATTCTGTTCTTTCATCAATGGAGACACTTAAAAAACTTGGAATTTCACAAATGCCGGTTTTGAATGGTGATGGAAGAGTCATTGGAACCGTTGGAGAGGTTGAAATTAATGAATTCCTCATGCGTGGTATTTCACCTGAATCTCTAAAAAAAATGATCGTTTCAAGAATCATGGGACCTGCTTTACCCCAACTTCCCCCGAACACACCTATCTCAGCCATCTATCCCATATTAAGGTTTTCCAATGCTGTTTTGATCATGGACAAGCTTGAATTGAAAGGCATAATAACCAAAGCTGACATATTGAAGGCTGTAGAATCCTATGCAGAACCTAGCATTTAACCTGATTGCGGGCCTATTTGCCTTCATACCCGCCCTGATTGCCAATCCCGCCGCAGTTATTACGGGAGGAAGGGGAAAGATGGATTTTGGGAAAAATTTTATTGATGGAAAGAGAATATTCGGGGATGGAAAGAGTATAAGTGGATATATTGGAGGCATATTCATAGGCTTTATTTCTGGTTTAATTATTTACCCAATTTTATCATATTCAGGATTATTACAATTTTCCCCGTCTATTTACGCGATCATGCTAGCATCCTTAGCACTGTCCTGGGGATCACTCACGGGGGATCTTGCCGGTTCCTTCATTAAAAGGAGAATAGGTATGAAGAGAGGGGCGAAGGGAAACCTCATTGATATGTGGCCCTTCGTGATCGTGGCGTTCCTGTTCCTGTTCCTCCTGGAACACGGATTTTTTATATCGTTATATGGTAATTTTATAGATATTGTGGTAATACTGATCATAACATCACTCCTCCATAGGGGTGTGAATATATTGGCATTTAAAATGCACAGGAAAGATGTTCCATGGTAGAAGAAATTAAAATGATAATCGGAGTTAGAAAGGATCTTGATATGGGTAAGGGCAAAATTGCAGCTCAGGCCTCCCATGCTGCCGTTAACTGTGCTCTGTGGTCCCAGAAGCACAATAAGAAGATATTTCGGGAATGGGAGGCTCAGGGACAGAAGAAAATCGTAATAAGACTGCAGAATGTGGAAGAACTGTACAGGCTTAAGTCTGAAAGCGAAGATCAGGGTTTAAACACTTCTGTTGTTTCGGATGCAGGTTTGACACAGGTTGACCCCGGAAGTACAACGTGTATAGGCATAGGACCTGCTCCGTCGGAAATAGTGGATAAAATAACCTCGAAATATCCTTTGCTCTGAAACCTATCAGTGCCTTTTTACATTTTTTATGGCATAGCGGGTTATTCGGTGCCCACATATCCGGCAACTTTCCAATTTCTGATCGTATTTGGTACCGCAACCCCTGCACAGATACCCCCACTTAATGCTCTCCTTTATGGCATCGATGCCACAACCGTGAAATTCAATTCCCATCCTGGAACTCACGTTTTGTAATGAATAGTCGTCCGAGATAATAACGCCTCCATGCTCCTTTGCTATGGCAACTATTTCCATGTCAGTCTGGCTTAAATAGGGGAAATCGCCAGTTTCCATTGCTGCTTCCCTCACCTCTTCCATGTATTCATCCTTTGGTGCCGCAGTTTTAATCACATTTAGGTCATGTGTTATAACACGCCCCATTTTTCCGTGCCTGATTTCCCTGATCACACTCTCCGGAACGAGGCAATTCATTGATAATATTTCAATCCTTCCCGTAAGTATAGCAGAAGTGTCAGGAATTATGAACTTATTTCCAAAGTTTATTTTTTCATATTTCTTAACCATTTCACTCTCTGTCTTGAATCGGTATATATTTCAAGGGACCCCTTTCTCCAACGTATTCTGCCTTTGGCCTGAACAGTCGATTATTTCTGGAATATTCAATTGTCCTGGCCACCCATCCCGATATTCTCCCCGTTGCGAATATGGGGGTGAATATTTCAGGTTTAAATCCCAGTGCCTCATAAATCATTCCTGAATAGAAGTCAACGTTTGGAAAAATACCTCTTTCACCGTACTTATTTATCATCAATTCTTCAATCATTTCTGCCGTTTTAAAGTTCTCGTTTCCACTCCTTTCTGCAAAATATTCAGCATATCTCTTTAGGATTTTTGCCCTCGGATCATACACCTTGTAAACCCTATGACCAAAACCCATCACCCTTTCCCCATTTTCTGTCATTCTTTTAAGTTCCTTTTCTACATTTTCAGGTTTCCCCATGGACTTTATCATTTTCAGTGCCCTTTCGTTAGCACCTCCATGCAGTGGACCCTTTAATGTTGCTATGGCAGACGTGATCGCCGAATACATATCAGCCATGGTTGAAACGGTCACCAGTGCTGAAAATGTTGAGGCATTCATTCCGTGGTCTGCGTGAACTATAAGGGATGTGTCCATGATTTTGGACTCCACCGGATCAGGTCTTGCACCTGTGGCCATATAGAAAAAATTTGATGCATATCCCAAGTTTTTATCAGGCCTGATTATTTCCTTTCCCGAATAAGTTCTGTGTATGGCCCCAACAAGAGTGGGCATTTTTGCGATCAGGCTGATCCCGATCCTTTCCTGGTCCTCAGGATCATTAACAGACTCGTTTTCATCGAAGGATGAAAGATAAGAAAGTGCTGTCCTGAGTGCAGACATGGGATGTGTTTTTGCACCCACGGATCTTATGAAAGAAAACAGTTCTTCAGGGAGATCCGATTCGTTTCTCAATCTTTTAGAATAGGCTTCCAGTTCATTCCTCTTCGGTAGATGGCCATATAGCAGGAGGTATGAAACCTCCTCATAGTTGCTCTGATCTGCCAGTGTGGTTATTTCATAACCTCTGTAGAAAAGCTTCCCATCATCCCCCTTTACATAACCTACCCTTGTTTCAGCGGCAATTACCCCTTCCAAGCCTCTATTAATTTCACTATCTTTATTCTCTTCCTCGTTCATATGAATTCAACCCCTCATGGCACTGAATTGTAATGTATCTGCCATCCCGTGACATGTCCATCTGGCATTATATGGGAAAAGGGTAATTAACGTTTCTTTGTCAACTTCCACTTCCTGATGAAGGAATGTGATGACCGATTTTCGTTTTACATAAGTTTAAATAACGAAATCGGATAACCGATACGATAGATATGATGGGAAATATGTTTGGAAGAAGAAGAGATTTGAGAATGACCATTATGGCCGTACTTAGGAATGGACCGAAAAATGGAGCTTCTATTATGGACTCCATAGAGAAAATGACCTTTGGTTTCTGGAGACCTTCACCAGGTTCTCTGTACCCAATGCTTCAGAATATGGTTGAAGAGGGGACAATAAGGAAGGATTCAGATGGTCTTTATTCACTCACAGATGAATCTGAAACTGCCTTCAGGAACCCATTTTCCGGACATTCTCCAAGGAATTTTGATGAGGCTCTTGAGGAACTAAGAGGTATAATCAGTTTCCTGGAAGATATTAAGGCTAACGGAAGCAAAAAATTTCAGGAAAACGGGAAAAAATTAGAGGAACTGGCTTTGAAACTCAAGGAACTTTCGTCTGAAAGCAAAAAAGAGTAAATTGGTTTTTCCGAAGTTAAGGAGATTTTTTTTGTAAATTTAGGTTGATTTAGTATGCAGCTTAACCACCCCACTTTTACAAATAGAGTAGAGCTCTGTCGTTACGTGAACAGCGACGGATGTGCCACCTACAATTCAGGTCATCGGTCAACCGAATACAACGGTATTATTCTGACTAAGGGTTCTCGTCAAACAACTTTGGAAAGCCTATCTTCTTCAGTATTTCAGTGGAGGTAGACGTGAGGTTGAGATACCATATTCTGCGATCCTTTCCAAGGTGAATTTCTGTCCTCTCTACCCTTGACAGTGAATCAAGGAGTTTCTGTGACGTTTCCCATGGATCTTTATCACCGGATTTTCTCAGGAAATACACAAGAGCTGCAATGAGTCTGTAAGCAGTGACCATGACAAAGACATATGCCCTTACCCTTCTTTCCAGCCTGTGCCTGACAGGAACGATCTCTTCCTGACTCTTCATTGTTCTGAATACCTTCTCAACGAAATCCTTCTCCAGATACATATTGACGATCTCTTCAGCGGATAGTGATTGATCCGTGGAGAGAATTGCAGATTTGCCATCAAGTTTTTCAGATGCATTTATGGCACGTGAATGATATTTCCACTCTATCCTCTTTCCCCCTTTCCTGTTTATCTTAACCATGATATACGGTTTCCATTGGCCAACTATGCGTGATATCTCACTGTGTATCTTTGGCTCATCCCATTCCACGCATTTGGTGGATAGATCATCCAGTTCCTTCCCGATCCGGAAAAGTTCCTCGTTCCTCTCATCGCTTTCATTCAGTGCCTTCAGTGGATTAAGGTATACCGCGATATTCCTGGTCTTCCTATAGAGTATTCCATGTGTAAGCACAGAATATATGTGTGCAGTTCTGGCCTTTCTGGTAAAATTCTGGGGCCTTGACCTGATCTCCGTTTCCGAGAGGATATTACGGATCTGCTTCACACTCTTGGGTATACCGGAGATCAGTTTCCATGAGGTTAACTCCAGATCATTGACATTCTTCATGGACATGTTTCCCCTGTCCCATATTATCGTGCCTGGAGATCCATTATCCTGCTTTGGGAGTGCGGCAAGAAGATTTCTTACAGTTGTGACGCCTGATCGTGATCCTTCAAACACCGCATGATATTCGGGCTGGTAATCCTCTTTCGAAACCATCAGTGCAATATTGATCTGCCTCCTGTTCAGATGACCAGGATTGTAACCGAATTCTGCCAGTGGGCATGATGTTCCAAAGAAGAGTACTGTGGTCAGATCATATGCCACATGATCCTTT
>JAJYRA010000003.1 GCA_021794355.1 Thermoplasmata archaeon
CCTAGCCTTCGTTCCTCACCGTCGGATCCGTTCTAGTTGAACGCCTTCGCCACCGGTCGTCCTTCCAGGATTACAGGATTTTACCCCTACCCCAGAAGTACATTCAACCTCACCCGGTCCCTAGATTTGCAGTCTCTCCAAAATTTCTTCAGTTAAGCAGAAGTATTTTCCTAGAGATTTACAAATCCGGCTACAAACGCTTTAGGCTCAATAAAAGTGACTACCACTCGAGCCGCGGGTGTTACCGCGGCGGCTGGCACCCGTCTTACCCAGCTCTTATTCCTTGAGCTTTTTAGGATCAAGAAAAGCCTTAACATAGTTAAGGCACTCAGGCTTCCCGTGTCGCGCTTGCGCGCATTGCACAGTTTTCGCGCCTGCTGCGCCCCGTAGGGCCTGGACTAGTGTCTCAGAGTCCATCTCCGGGCTCCCTCTTTCAAGGCCCGTACCCGTCTTAGGCTATGTGGTCCTTTACACCACATACTACCTGATAGGCCGCAGACTCATCCTCAGGCGAAATTCTTTCATCGTCAAAGCATTCCAGCACATGACAACTATGGGGTATTAGCCTCAGTTTCCCGAGGTTATCCCCCACCTGGGGGTAGATTATCCGCGTGTTACTGAGCAGTACGCCGGTGTCTTACGACCCCTTGACTCGCATGGCTTAGTCGAAACCTGATAGCAGTAGCCGCCGGCAGGATCAACCGGAGTTGATCTAATTGCCGTACAATTATTATTTATTTATATTGGAAATTGGCGAGCCACAATTTGCACCATTATCTCATCTCGGTCGTGATAGCAACTCACAACTTCATCTCTAACCAATTATGAATCAATGGATCATCTTGAGATTTTTCTCTTTCACCATATACGCCTATATTGGTTTTATTTTCAGGCTTGTGCGTAATTCTGTGTATAGTAAAGAAGTATATAACGATTTTGAAAAATGTAAAAAAATGTGGGTTTATGGTATTTATTCCAGCGTACTCAGTGGCACTCCCTGTTCAGCCAGTATGGATTGCACATCATCCTCGGTATACCCAGACCTAACCGCGAAGAAGAAGAAGAATATGGAAACCACAATAACTAGGATGGAGTCATAGGGGAAGAATAAGATCGGTATGTACGGGAATGCATGACCTGCGACTGCAATGGGTGACACATATGGACCAAATGCCCCCAGATAAGAGAACCCGAATATGAATAGTACGAAGTAGATTAACCACCATCCTGATTTGATTTCCTTTTTGTTTTCCTCTTTAGCCCAGTGATGTATTATGAGCGTTAAAAGTACTGTTGATACCACGGTCATTATGTACACAGCAATGAAGTAGTAGAAACTGGAAGCTGGAGCGGCTACACCGCTGTTGATGTTCGCAACTGCTGGTATGATCACGTCATAGTACAGCAGGTAAAATCCAATGCTCACTATTATCCAATATATGATGCCTGTAACCACTGTGTTTCTAAGGGGAATTCCAAGTTTGTAAGTTCCATAATATATGAGGTAAATAGGTATTCCACCCAGTATAAGCATCATGAGTATGGAGAGAGTTATGTAGCCTGACCAGTAGACTATAAGTGTTGCGCTCACAAAGGCAATCACGGAAAGTATCCTGCTGTATGGGAGTTTATATGGCCTTTCTACATTCTTTGCAGTGTTTCTCAAAACCCTCAAGCTTACTCCACCCATAATGTATGTGAACACTGTTGCGCTCGATATAAACGATACCAGAATATACCAGGAGGGAAATGGAGCTATGAAAACCATTCCTATTATGGTTGAAAGAATAAGGGGTATCATTGGAACTCCGGTTTTCTTTCTCACTTTCATCACACTGGGAGGTAGATACTTATCTGTGGCCAACCCATAGAGGGTTCTAGTGGATGTGCCCAAATAGATCCATCCTGTGCCTGATGGTGATATAACTGCATCCGCCAGAAGAACTGATCCCCAGGCTCCAAATCCTGCTATTCCAGCTGTTTCAAAAACGTGGTAAAAGGGTGAGGATGCATAGCTTGAAGTCGTCAGCCCTGTCCAA
Organism: Thermoplasmata archaeon; assembly: GCA_021794355.1. Classification (GTDB taxonomy): domain Archaea; phylum Thermoplasmatota; class Thermoplasmata; order Thermoplasmatales; family Thermoplasmataceae; genus Cuniculiplasma. The sequence goes on from JAJYRA010000003.1 coordinate 2,040, forward strand.
GAAAAGGTTGTAAGATGAGCAACTGAAACTCTTATGGCTCCAATGTAAACCAACTGAAGTATTTCATATATTATAATTCCTATAATCACAGAAAATATGAGTGCCCTAGGAATATCTTTCTGAGGATTTTTTGCTTCTCCCCCGTAATCAAGAGCCTGCCTGAACCCAAGATAAGAAAATACTATACCTGCGCCTGGAATTGCAGTGAATATGAATGGAGTACCAACAGCATTAAACCCTCCTGGTAATGATACAAAGTTGCTTGCCCGGAACATGAAGAACAGAAGTATAAAAGTAACTGTTGGTATGACCAGTTTCCAGTATACAAAATATTCATTCCACCTTCCAAGGAATTTTATGCCGAAATAGTTCAGGAAGAAAAATCCCACCATTAGAGCCAGAGCCACAACAACTCCTGGTGCAGTCAGCGTTGTGTATGAACCTAGAACCGTTGTGCCTGAATGAGACATGAAACTGAGTCCCTTAAGGCCGGATATATAGGTAACTGCCGCCACCGCTTCAATGGAAGGCACCGTAACTGCTGATAGAAGGTAAGCCCATCCAAGGATATACCCCGTATAACTGCCGTGAGTCATGTGTGGATATCTTACTATTCCACCACTTCTGGGTATCATTGCAGCCAGTTCTGAATATGTTAGGGCTATGAATATAATCATAACTCCCCCAATTAGCCATGACAGAGTAACTGCCGGTCCTGCAACAGCCGCTCCTGCATTTACTCCAAAGAGCCAGCCAGATCCAATTATTCCTCCCAGGGAAAGAAAGAGCAACTGAATAAAGCTCAACTCATGTTTCAGTTTTTTGTCTTCTCCCACTACAGTGGGATTAACATCTTCATTATTTTCCATTGAAATGATATGTTATAACATGGTTATATATTTTATGGTATCGATCGACATAAATTTGAGACTTTTAAATCATTAAATCCTTTAGTACAACTCTAAATTAATGGATTCTGAGTCAAACTTTACAGAGTTTTTATTTTATAACTCAGTTATTTAGCGTTTTCATTTCTACAGCGAAATACATGTTTGAGTTTCAAAGAAAGATAACCCTTCAAAACATCTTGAAAACAATTATGATTTTTCTTTCTTGAAGAAATCAAATGTCCATTTGTTTTCGTTGTTAAATGTCCATTTGTTTTCGTTGTTAACACCAACTGTTTTATGGGGTTCATACATTTTGTTGCTTATGGACAGGAACTGGTTTTTTTCCACGATTTCGATCAGTGAGCCACTTTTTAATAGGTGATAAGTATTGTTCATATTACAATAGATATTTCCGTTCCTATCCCTGTATATTCTTACACGCCCATTCTGTGATTCCAATTCTTCCCTATCCCATATTTCCCAATCCAGGAGAAAATTTGATTTTTCCATGGGGAAATTCTCCTCTTCTTTGAGTCCATCAACCATTCCATATACACTTACAAAACTCTCCTCTACCCTGTAATGCAATTTTTTAAACATATTCTGTGAAGCCACGTTATCAGTGGTCACCAGAGCACCGAAACTTATGCATCCGCGATTCGCTCCAATTTCTTCGATGTTTTCCACCATTCTCTGTGCCACTCCATGCCTTCTGAAATCTGGATCAACCCTGATGGCACTGATCCAGCACATCTTTCTAAAATTAGCCTGAAGGAATCCTTTTATCCCTTCATCATCGTAGACAAATAATCCGGACTTCCTGATCATCTCTTCAACGTTATCACTGATATAATCTATATACCCGGCCCTTCCCGCAATATCCCTGATTTTAACAATGTCTCTCTCCTGAGCCAGACGAGTAACTCCCATATCTCTGATATATACTGTCAGTTAATAATTTTTTGATATGAAAAAGAAATCAATATAGCGTCAGAATAGTCTTAGAATTTTCACCACATTTCAGATAGTCATATCACAATTTATCCTGTAATTCTTATGTTTTTTCGCTGGTTGAATAACTGATCGATATCTTAATGCCATAGTGAAACACTTTTTTCTTTTTCCACTACAAGAAAAATGATATATACTATGAAAAAGAACCCTGTACACCTCTTAGGCGTAATATGTATCTTTGAAAACCTTAAGTATATTTTGACCCCATATAGAAATCAACAACATTTAAGACAAAAACTATTATACAGATTTAAATTACCTGATGGCACACTGATTTATGTCGACTGCCCCCAGATAATGCAGGGGGTCTGTTTCATGAGAGACATCGCAGGGGTTGATTGGGGGTTTAAAAACATGAAAGAAAAGCAGGAGTTAGTCTTTAGAGATGCATTCACACCTATGGATGCCCCACGGGCTCGTAGTTCTATACCTCTGTCCTTAAATGGAGAGAAAAATAACAATGAGCAGAACTTAAGACTTCATTCTACCAACCACAATGTGGACATACTCCATCCAGCAGGAGGGTATAAATCCAATATGCTGGAATTTATTTTAAACGGTGAAAAGAAGATGGATGTTAACGTAAAAAATGTAAAGTTGGCAAGATACGGGAAAGACATGCAGTTTGTGAACCAATTCCTCTCCACACCAACGCATAAGATCTCCTTGGAGGCAGTTCAATGAAACACACAAAATTTGAAAAAGCCAGAATTATAGGTGCTAGATCCCTGCAAATTTCAATGGGGGCCCCTGTCATTATAGACGTGCCAAAGGTCATGATTGACCCTGTGGACATTGCCATACTTGAATACGACAATAACGTTATACCCATAACCATAAAATAATATTTTATTTTATCGGTGCTTTCTGCTCTACATCCCCATCTATTCTCAGCATTTTACCGTTTGCTTTCAAGTGGAGCCTCTTTCTTCCGATCACAGCTGTTGGTACCATCTGTCCATCATATTCGTCGACCCTGAGTTCGTAGGTTTTTAAGACATCCAGATCGAGTTTTGTGTTAGTTGAACAGGCTATATCCCCAACGGTAACCTCAGTACCCTCCTTCTCATCTGTAGTGAGGAGATGTGCTCCCTTTGAATCCTGTGCCGCAAGGAGCATCCCTTGGGATTCTATGCCCCTTATTTTTGAGTGCTTCAGATTTTTAACCACAATAATCTTCTTTCCTTCCAGATTTTCCAAGGAATAATACTTTCTTAGACCGGCGACAAGATCTATTTCATGATCTCCGAGATTCACTTTTAGATGAAGGAGAGAATCGGCGTTTGGGTGATTTTCTGCAAAAACTATTTTTCCAACCACAAGATTCATCTGATTCTCGGGTTCCTCCTGAATTTCTATTTTTTTGAATATTATGGCTGTGTCAGCCGTCTTGAATTCACAGGTTTCTGCAAGGTGAGACAGAGATATACCATCCAAGGCATATCCATGAATTGCTTCCCATGCCCTTCCTGCTCCCGATGGTACGAAGGGATAGAGTGTAATGGTAAGATATTCAACAGCTTTAAGGGCATGCCACATTTTAGATTCGGTGGCTTTTTTATCTGTTTTAACAAGGTCCCAGGGTTTGGAGTCATTGAAATATGAATTGACGATTTTAACATTTTCAAGCCATAGACCAAGTGCTTTCCTGAATTCCACGGATGCCATAAGAGAAGAGTAATTCTCCCTGAATTTATCCATGTGAACCATAAGTTCAATATCAGAGTGATCTGATTCGCCCTTTATGGGCATTAGACCCTTATTTTTTGAAAACGTTACAATTCTATTCACCAGATTACCGAATTTACCGCTGAGTTCTGAATTGACCTTTTCTTTCATTTCCTCCAGAGAAAAATCTGAATCTGAACTCTCCGGAAGTATGGATGAAATATAGTACCTCAGTGAATCCTTATCCACCATCTGTAACACTTCGTCCACCGTAAAACCTATTCCCCTGGACTTGGAGAATTTCTGGCCCTTGAACCTGAGGTACTCATTACCTGTAACCCTATAGGGAAGTGGATATTTCCCTGAAGCTTTGTGCATTGCTGGAAGAAACAAGGTGTGAAAGAAAATATTGTCCTTCCCCATGAAATAATAGGTCTCACCATCGTCATAGTATCCTTTCCACAGATCCCTTTCACCTTTCATTTCTGAATATTCAATGGCATTGGAAAGATATCCCAATAAAGCTTCGAACCACACATATATCCTCTTGCCTTCCATCCCCTTTTCCCTTAACTTTACCCCCCAGTCCATGTCTCTCGTAATGGACCTGTCTCTCAATCCTCCTTCAATTATGTTGAGCGGAAATGCCGTTACGTTTGCCCTCCAGTCTTTTTTGGATTCAAGCCATTCCTTCAGAAAATCTGAGAGTTCAGATATCTTAAAGAAAATATGCGTTGTTTCCCTGAATTCTGCTGGCCCTCCACATATGGCACATGTTGGGTTTATGAGATCCTTCGGATCATTGGTTCTTCCGCATTCATCACACTGATCTCCCCTTGCAAACTCATATCCGCATCGGGGGCAATTTCCATTTACGTACCTATCAGGCAGAAATCTCTTTTCTCTTGGACAGTATGCAGATTCCATTTGCCTCTTTTCAAGGAATCCTTTTTCCTGGAGGTCCTGAAAAAAATCCTGTACAAAATCTTCATGTACCTTGCTTGTTGTCCTACCAAAATAATCAAATTTTATGTCAAGAGATTCAAAGGTGTTTAGAAATTCGTTATAATATGTGTTTGCTATGACTTCAGGAGAAGTTTTTTCCTTTTCTGCCTTTAATGCAATGGGTGTCCCATATTCATCCGTTCCACATATAAAGATGCTTTCCCTGCCTGAAAGAGCAATGAACCTGTGAAATATATCCCCCGGAATATAGGCACCAGCCATATGCCCAATATGTAAGGGACTGTTTGCATAGGGAAGGGCACAATTAATTACAACTTTATTCGTCACTACTCACCACACACCCAGCCGAGCCTTTTGGTAATTTTTTCCCTGGGTATAACTGACAGGAAAAAACCAAGCCTTGGACCCTTATCGTTTCCTATGAGCACCCTGTAGATTGCCCTGAATCCATCTGCTGGTGCAAGATTGAATCTTCCTATGGACTCCCGGGCACATTCGTGTATTTTTTCAGGAACCCACTGATCAAGTTTTTCCAGCTTCTCATATAGACTGCAGATTAACTTCCTTTCTTCAACACTAAGATCCACAGGATCTTTCTCACCCTTCAGGCTGAATTTTGATGAATCGGGTGCATAGGTCTGTACCCATTTTTTAGCCATTTCAATGGTTTCCCTCAGGATTTCCGAACTGTACTCCTTTCCTTCATTTTTCAGTATTTCTCTTATCCTCTCCTCAGAGTTATAAATTTGTACAAGGGTTGTCAGGTGCCTGTAATCAGGAACGGAATCATAGGCTCTTCCGGCCTTAGATAGGGTAAGGATCCAGTGCTGATCTTCGCTGGTCTTTTTTTCTGATTCCATCTTGAGCAACCTTTCAAATTCATCCATTGTGCTCAAGAATCCAAGGGCTGGATCGAATTCAACATGCCTCGTAGCCGGTACTCTGGCCATGACATATCTTATTATTTCTGGAGGAGAAAAACTTAGTATTTCCTGGGCAGGAATGTTAACTCCAGTGGATGAATGCATTGCACCCTTCCCCTTCAGGAGAATTCTTTCATAAATTAATGGAAGAGGAGCTTTATAATTGAATATTTTTTCAGCAATCTCCTTGCCCGTATCATAGGAGCCACCAACCGTTCCGTGATCTTTTCCAAAGGGTTCTATGGTTACGTTGAGGATTTTCCATTTTGCCGGCCATTCTATCCTCCATGGAAGCTTTCCCTCTTCCCTGTAAATGTCACTTTCCCCACTATTTCCACATTTACAATTGTATGAAACTTTACCATCCCCATAATCCGTAGCCGTGGTTGAATTGATTCTTCCGCATTTTGAACATCTTGCGTTATAGGGGAACCATTGCGGTTCCAGTTCCCTTCCAGAAATGCTTTCAAGAATGCTCCTAATTTCATCCTTCTTTTCAATTACTGTATTTATAATTTCTCCAAATTTTCCATCCCTGTAAAGCTCTCCTGTTCTGATCACCTCAGGTTTTACGTCAAGAGATTTCAGAGCTTCCATAAATGGATTAAGGTAGAATTCTGAATAACTTCCCTTTCCATCTGGTGCAGGTATATCCCTGAGGGGTTTTCCCACATGCTCAGTGTAGGATTCAGGCAGGAATGGATAAACCTTTCTCAGGGGATCCATATCATCAGCGAGGTAGATGAAAGTGGATTCTTTACCATCCATTAGAAGACTTTTATAAATAATATCTCCCGTGAGTATTTCTCTCAGGTTCCCCAGATGTATGGGTCCCGAAGGTGATATACCGGTGGATACCTTCTGTTTCCCTTTAAGATCCTTGATTAAACTTTCTCCCCAGTACATTTACATCATTCTTTCCCGATTAATGATGCCCTGAACAGTGATCTCAACCTCACGCCATCAATTTCATCTTCCTGCATTTTAGAAGCGATTACAATTGCCAGTTTTACATCTCCTCCTTCGTCCCTGATGTCCTTTATGGTCCTTCTCAGAGTTTCACCCGTGCTGCATACATCGTCTATTACTACGATTTTCTTACCCTTCACGGATGCAAAATTACTGCTGAAATAACCGTCCTTCCTTGATGGATGTGGCTTGTATATGATCAATTCCTTATCCATGAAATAGGAAAGCATGGTGGCGTATGGAATGCCGTTTACCGTTATTCCCAATATGGAATCAATTTCAAAATCACCATCTGCTGTTTCCTCTTCTATTATGTCCAGCATAATCTGTGAGAGATTGGATATCCTGTTTCCATAAACACCTACACTTCTCCAACCAATCTTGACGTCCTGAACACTTTTTTGCTTCGTAAAGTCCCTAGCCAGAAGCCAGGTAACTGTATTAACGGATAGGTGAAGTTCTGTGGATATCTCCTTATCAGACATTCCCTTGTTCTTCAGTTCCAGTGCTTTTTTATATAACTCATCCAAACTGTACATATTCATCTCCCTTCCTGTTCATATGATGACTTTCTTATTTATCTATATTATTAATCTCATTCAATCTTTTTTCTATTTTTCTCGAATTTAATTCCAACTCTTCTTCTGTTTGTTTCAACCTGTTCCATCCAATTTCATGGCCACAGTGCCTTGGAATTATGTGTAAGTGATAGTGCATTACCATCTGTCTTGCACATTCCCCATTATTCTGACCTATGTTTATTCCGTCTGCCTTAAAAACATCCCTAATAGCCACAGAAACATGCCTTGCCAGGTCCTGTATCTCAAGATAGGTTTTACGATTTATGTCAAATATGTTTTCGTAATGTTTCCTTGGTATTATGAGTACGTGCCCCTCTTCCACTGGAAATTTGTCCATAAACCCAATTACGTTTTCATTTTTATAGAAGATATGAGCCTCACTTTCTGTAACCACATTCAGACAAAACACACAATCATCCAATACTCTTACCGGAGATGTAATATTATTTAAGAATTTTAACATTTGCGAGTGCGAATTTCACTTCCTTAGGATGGAAAAAGAAGAGAATCGAAAAGAAAATATTGCTGTCATCCTAATGCTCAGTCCACCGGAAGGCAGAACTGAATGTGGTTAGATAGCATATTTCCTTAAGAACGCACACATCTGTAAGGTCGAATAGTTTGGTATGGAAGAGAGATTACCCCATGGTCCACGGTAATTCAAGCACATTGTGAATTTGCCATCAACCTCTGATGTGAGAAGTGCCTTGCGAATAATTGGCGAGGAGATTAATTTGCCAGAATTATCTAATTCCATGGAACTATTGGGAGGAATATGTTAGATTGACAACTTATATCACTAATTTTCAGATCCTTGCTCCTGCACAAAATCTTTAAGGGTGTTAAACATGTTTCATCATGAAGTGCCCGGTATGCGGAAATACGGAAGGAAACAAAGAATATAAGGAGTGGATGTTCAATTCTTACAGAGTGACCAGATATCAGTGCGGTAAATGTGGGGCTAATTTCAATTATTATAGTGGTGAAAGTGGGGACTATACCATTCCAAAACCCAAGGAAATGAAGTGAAATTTTAAAAGGTGAAAGAGGTAAATTCTGAAAGAATGTTTAGTTGTGGTTGATCTGTCTCATGATGGCTGAACCCCTTGCCTTCAGGAGATAGTTTGATGAGTTCAGGCTCATGGGAAGGGTGTCTATATCCAGAATGTTTGAATCCAGATAGAGTTCCCATTCCCTTGTATCGTTAGGCAGTTTGAACATAATGTCCTTATCCGAGGCGTTGAAAAGTAGTAATAAGTCTCCTCCTGTCAATTTTCTGTAGGTGTATTCAACCTCACTGGTGGAACGCCCATTTATCCATACCATAAGGCATTTTAGGAAAGGTTTTGACCAGTCCTCTGTGTTGAGTTCTTTAAGATTATTATCCAACCACTGCACATCCTTCATGCCCGTCCCTTCTACCACATTTCCCTGGAAAAAGTTCTTCCTAGCCAGTACTGGGTTTGATCTTCTCAGTGCTATGGCCCTATGAACGAATTTATACAGATTTTTCTGGTTCTCATTCAGGTTCCAATTATACCAGCTGATTTCATTGTCCTGACAGTATGCATTATTGTTTCCCCGTTGCGTTCTGCCTATTTCATCGCCTCCCAGTATCATGGGTGTTCCCTGCGATACCATAAGGGAAAGGAGCATGTTTTTCATACTCCTGTACCTCATTCCTATGATTTCCCTGTCCTCTGTTTTACCTTCTACACCATAATTATAACTGTAGTTTTCATCCACTCCTCCCTCAAACCCTTCGGTGTTTGCTTCGTTGTGCTTTGTATTATAGGAAACAAGATCCATCAGGGTAAAACCATCGTGGCATGTTATAAAGTTAATGCTTGAATGTGGTCTTTTATCACCATCGCTGTAAAGATCGGATGATCCGGAGATTCTTGTAACAAATTCTCCAATCATCCCCCCATCTCCCCTCCAGAATTTCCTCAGTGAATCTCTATATTTACCATTCCATTCACTCCATTTCTGGGGAAAATTACCAACCTGGTAACCACCGGGTCCAATATCCCATGGTTCAGCGATCAACTTCAGGTTTCCAAGCACAGGGTCCTGATGTATGATGTTCATGAATGGAGAGAGCATGTTTATGTTGTAAAGACTCCTGGCGAGGGTTGATGCCAGATCGAACCTGAATCCATCTATATTCATTTCTGTTGCCCAGTATCTGAGACTGTCCATTATCATTTCCAGAACCTGGGGATGACTCACATTCAGGCTGTTTCCAGTCCCGGTAAAATCCACATAATTTGATTGATTGGCTGGATCAAGAAAGTAGTATGTCCTGTTATCTATCCCCCTGAATGATAAAAGTGGTCCCATGTGGTTTCCTTCTGCCGTATGGTTGTATACCACATCTAGAATGACCTCAATACCATTGGAGTGGAGATTGAATACCATATCCTTAAACTCTCTCACCTGATCGACCTGACCTGCAGAATACCTTAAATCTGGGGCGAAGAACCCAATGGTATTATACCCCCAGTAATTGCTGAGCCCCCTGTCCACCAGAACTTTATCATCCACATGTTGGTGTATGGGCATCAATTCAACTGCCGTAATCCCGAGATCTTTTAGATAGTCCACAACTTTCTTTGAACCAAAGGCGGAATACGTACCCCGTATGCTTTTATCAATGTCCTCTCTCAACTGCGTCAGGCCTTTCACATGAGTTTCATATATTATGGTATCATTCCATCTTCGTTCAGGTTTTTTAACATCCTGCCAGTCATACTGATCACTAATCACCCTAGACTTTGGAATGAAGGGAGTGTCATCCATGTTATTTATTGTCTTTCCATCCCTAAAGTCATAGGGAAAAATGCTATCATCCCAGTTTATCTTGGAATTGAGCGATTTGGAATATGGATCAATCAAAAGTTTATTTCTGTTAAACCGGAGTCCCTCTTCCGGTTTATAAGGGCCATTCACATAATATCCATATAGCTGGCCTTCCCCGATTCCAGAAACTTCGCAATGCCAGACATGTGCATCTTTTTCCTTAATGTCTATGATCTCATTGGGACTGTTGAGATCTGAATTTTTGAAAAGGGCAAGATGGACAGAAGTTGCGTCCTCTGAATAAATTGCGAAATTTGCACCATTATTTGTGAGCGATGATCCGAGGGGATAGAACTTCCCTTCCGATACAATAGCCATATTGACCGTAATTGGGTCAGACAATTAACCTTTACGTTAAGGATTCAGTTTTATAACAGTGTAATATTTTAGCGCTCTGAGTGATTCTCCTTTACATTCTAAATTTCACTGTTTATTGATTACTTTCTCGACGTAAGAATTTCATCGGAAAGGCATTCTCCGGGTTTTCATATGTATATGATGGTATCTCCCATTGACGTAAGAGTGATAGAAGTGGCCAGATTTCTGATATGGACAGGAGTATGTTTGAACTTACCATGTCTCCGGAAAAGGATGACATTATACTGAACAAAAACACAGCAAGCATTTTCATAGGTACAAATTTTGAGATGATGACGGGAAATGCCGGCACTGAAACCCTCATCTTTGCAGGAATAGCCACAGAGATAGGTGTGGAGTCAAGCGTGAGGAATGCGCCCAACAGAGGATTTTAAAACATTATTGTTCGAGATTCGGCATCTTCAGGTAACAGAGATGCCAAAGAAAGATCATTGATGAACATGGAACTGATGTTTAATGTTTCATCCACTGAGAAGGCTCAAACTGCAGTGTAAGGTGATTGACGCCATATTTTATCAGGTAATCATCAATCTCCCTTCGCATAGGTTCGAGCTCCAATAAACTAGCGTTGTTGGCTGCATAGACATGTACGGTGGCAATCCTGTAATGCTTGCAGACATCCCAGATATGCAAATGGTGAACCATTGGAAATTTTTGCTTGAGGGAGGACTCAATCTCCACCGTGTTAAGGTCTGTGCCTTCCATAAGCAGACGAATATTTCTTGTGAGCACCCCCCAGTTCATGACAATAGATACAATAACTATCACAATGGCGAACAGGAAAAGCACAAATCCTGAGGGATAAAATATGAGGATAAGTGAGCCACCAAGCGCAAGTGCAGTGGTGAATATGTCCTGAAGCGTGTGGACGCTCATGGTCTTTGTTGTGAGATTCTCATCACCATGGAGGAGCAGGGCAATCATGGGAAGCAGAAGCAGTGACAGTGCGGAGCTATAGATAGTGTACAGGGGAGAATGTATCCTCGAGCTGTAAATCTCAGGTGTGGAGATGATTACCGTATAAATCAGCAGCAGGATAAATGCCATTATAAGTAGCACACTGGAAAGGCTCTCGAACCTATGGTAGCCATAAGTCAGTCTACCAGTTGGCGGTAACTGGACAATACTGTACGAGGCAAGTGCAATTGTCATCCCTGCAGCATCCACGATTCGATCTGAAGCAAGAGCCATTGATAAGGCATTTCTGCTGGAAATGAAACTGAGAAGGAATCCAAGGAAAAGGACCCAGTAAAGGGCATTTGCTATAGCTGCACGTCCCTTCCTCCCAGCCGGATTTCCGTTCTCCATACGACATGATTATGATTTAAATTAAAGATTTTTACTAATCGACATTGTCAAATCTTAGTTGATTTTTACCCCTTGCAAATCTCACTTACTTTATGAGCATTCGTTTGAACTTGAGAATAGTGTGGTTTTTGTTCAAAGTAACTGTTCCAGAGTGTTTTCAATTTTCAAATTATCAACGAAGATTTGACAAAGTCTACTAATCCCCTATAAGAATCACAATAACTCCAAAACCACTCCTCTTTGATCTCACTCTGTGAGGAATGACCTGTATTTCTGCCTTAATACTACCACATTACCCGTGCAAAGCGTTATTCATGGGATCAGAATGTATGATCAATGAGTAACATAGTGAATTACTGTCTCCGGGGAGCATATCACCAATGAAGAGCATGGATAACCTGAAAGAGATTGAACCCATGATGGACTGGGAATCATTGAGCCTCATGGTAAAGAAACCTCACAGGAATGATATGGACATGGGTGGAAGATCAACCGTTGATGAAATTGTAATTATCAAAACATTGCTCCTTCAGAGCGTGTACAATTTATCAGACGAATCTGTGGAGTGTTTCCCACGACTTGATATCATTCCGCAACTTTCTTCAATATCTTGAAACCATGCCTGAAAAGATAATGTATAGAAAGCGGTTACAGGATGAAATGGAAGTTCCCTTCAAAAAAACATAGCATAAAACTGTCCAGTTTTACCCTGCAACCCCTCTGCACAACTGTATGTTCTGATGAATATTGTATCCAGAACGAAGAAAATAGCTGATGACATGAAGATGTTCATTGTATCAAAACTAATGGGAGCTAATCCTTTTGTTATCAATCTAATGACTGAAAACAGGACTCCTGCCGGTGATTTTTCATCTACCGATTAGCTGAGTAATGAATGTTAATGAGTCATGGTATTAAGGTTAGACAAAGAAATAAGTATTTTTGAGTCATATAAGAGACATGGCAGACGAAAAAGTTACTATAAGTAAGGGACTTGAAGGTATTTTCATTGCAGACACTACCCTGTGCAAGATAGACGGGGTCAATGGAAAATTATGGTACAGGGGTTATCCCATAGAGATTCTTGCAGAAAAATCAAATTATGAAGAAGTGGCCTTTCTCCTATTATATGGGCACTTACCGAATAAACACGAGATGGAAGTTTTTGATGAGAGGCTGAAGAGTGAGAGAGAAGTTTCATACGAGATTAAGGAGATCATAAATATATACGCAGGAAAGACCCACCCCAATGATGTTCTCAGGACATGCGTTTCTGCCCTTTCAACATACGACGATGACATGGGTGATCGAAGCAGGGAGGCAAATCTGGGAAGGTCCATTAAATTAATCGCAAAACTTCCAACCATAGTTGCGATGATTGGCAGGCAGATGAAGGGAAAGAGATTTATTGAGCCAGATAGTTCCCTCACCCATTCCTCCAATTTTCTCTATATGCTCACAGGAAAAAAGCCGGATAAGGAATCTGCAAAACTGATCGATCTTATGTTTATACTGCATGCTGAACATGGTAGCAATGCATCAACATTTTCTACCCTTGTTACCGGATCAACGCTGGCAGATACATATTCAGCTGTTGTGTCAGGAATTTCCACATTGAGGGGGCCGCTGCATGGCGGTGCCGATGAAGCTGCACTCAACATGATGAAGGCCATAGGAGAGCCGGATAACACGGAGAAATACATAGAAGATGCTCTGGCTGGAAAGCAGAGAATAATGGGTTTTGGTCACAGAGTATACAAGGCTTATGACCCCAGGGCCAGAGTTGTGTATAAGTATCTTCTTTCTTTTATGAAAACCACAACAGACCCACAGATAGAGAAACTGCTGGAGATCGCCATAAGGGCTGAGAAGTTAATGGAAGAGAAACTTAGTAAGACAAAGGGCATTTGGCCCAATATTGATTTCTTCTCTGGGCCTCTTTACACGGCCATGGACATTCCATCTGATCTCTTTACCCCCATATTTGCAGCCTCAAGAATGGCAGGATGGACAGCACATCTCTTCGAATACTGGGAAAACAACAGATTATTCAGGCCCCTTGACAATTACACAGGGAAGCTTGATCTCGAGTACATTCCTATTGAGAGGAGATAATAATTTATCCTATGCCCTTCAAAATTTATTTAAAATATAGTTAATAAAACTGTTAATCTTATAATATAGTATGTGATAGATTACTAACAATGAAAGCCAAAGAGGTTTTGAATTTACTACAGATATCCAGAAGAACACTTCATGTTTACGCTAAGGACGGGAGAATACGTTATACAGTAATGCCAAACAAAATGTACAATTATAACGAAGAGGATGTTTATAAAATACTGAACAAAGATGTGAAGAGGAAAACTGTTCTCTATGCCAGAGTTTCCACATCAAAACAGAAGAATGACC
>JAJYRA010000007.1 GCA_021794355.1 Thermoplasmata archaeon
GGATCTAGAGAAAATAACCTCATACCTTGCCAGATATGGAGCCGAATATTATGTCGGAACTGTTATCCAGGTACCGGAGAGCGATGCGAACATGGGAGTACCGTAGAGTAATATTGTCCCAAAACCGTAGTAATCGCAAGGTTTATATGTAATAGTTTCATGGATCACTTGAGGTGTAAAATGGAACTCGATGAACATGGAAGAATTTTCGGAGTCGATGAAGAGATTGGGGAAATGCTTGCAGGCGACAATGAAAAGTGTACAATTAGAAACTATGCCTGCTAAGGGTGTTCTATTGATATTAAACAAATCTTTAAAACTTATTATTTTGCCCACGGAGGAATGTAATTTTAGATGCAAATATTGTTATGAGAACTTTGAAATTGGAAAGATGAATCCTGAAGTTGTTATGGGGATAAAAAATCTTATTAAGAACAGATCGGATGATTTGGAGTTTCTTTATCTTGATTGGTTTGGTGGAGAACCCCTTCTTGCTTTTGACATTATAAGGGATATTATGGAATATTCTATTTCGCTCTCAGAAAAATATAATTTCGCTGTGTCATCGGGAATGACAACAAATGGCTCTTTGCTGACTGCAAATAAACACAAAGAGTTAAATGAACTGAAAGTGACCCGCTTCCAAATCAGCTTTGATGGTGATTCTCCCATTCATGATACACTGAGGGTTACAAAACATAATTCTGGTAGTTTTGATATTATATATAATAATCTATTAAATTTTCATGACTCCGATACAGACAATAATATCACTGTGAGGATGCATCTAAATAGAAACAACCTTGAAAGTGTGGAATCGTTCTTGGAAAAACTTCACAGAGATGTTGGAAACGATAACCGTTTTAGCATCTTGGTTGAACAATTGCGTAAAATGGGTGGAAAGAACGATAGTAAAATTCCGGTTATAAATGAGGAAAGAGAAAGACAATCCTCCTACAAGAGAATTATTGAAAAAAGTAAATCTTTGGGATTTAGAACACTGAGCCCAATGGACGATGAAATTCATGTTTGTTATGCTTCCATGTTCAGTTCATATGTTATACGTTCCAAAGGAGAGATTGGAAAATGTACAGTTGCCCTTTACGATGATAAAAATACGATTGGATTTTTATCTACAAATGGAAAGGTGCAGTTAGATAAGAAAAAACTGGAATACTGGGTCAGGGGTCAATTCTCGAAAAATCCAGAACAACTGGCCTGTCCTCTTTACTCGAGATGAAGGATTTTTGACCGAAGAAAATAAGGATAATATTGAGAAATTGTCAAGAAATTTCAGACTACAAATTTCTAGCGGGTTTGCATCACATATTGGCGAATCAATGGCCTCATTACTCTTTCTATGGATCATTCTTGTATATTCAAACAGTTCAATCTTGGGTGGATTATATGGAGGAATTGATTATGGACTGGGCTTATTGTATCTACCCGTTTCTGTCTATACCTCCAGAATCAAGAACAAAAAACGCCTTGTGGTTAAATATGAATCATATGGAGTGATTTCCATCCTTCTGGTATTAGGTGCCCTATTTACAGGAATACATTCTTTTGTGATCGTAAGCATTTTTGCAAGTTCAATTATTCTTAGTGTTAGAGCTGTTATTGTCAGTCCCATTCATTCCATGTGGCAGAGTGAGTTTGTAAAAAAAGAACAGTACCACAGGGCTTTCTCTCTGGTATATATAGTCTTAGCTACAAGCTCAATAGCAGGAACGGTTATTGCTGGAATGGTAACATATTTTTCCTATTATTATGGTGTCACGATATTCTTCGCGGCAATGTTAATTTCAACAATCCTTACGGCAATGCTCAATCCAAAGAATGATAATATCCCAGAACAGGAGAATAAGGGTTTTCGAGAAAGCATCTCAAAAGCACTCAACGATAGGACCATAAAGCAGTACCTTTTGACGACTGCATTATTTGAGAATTCCATTGGAGCACCCTTCTACTTAATAGTAGAAGTGCTTGTTTTAATAAGATTTTCAAGGTCACCCATAGCACTGACCCTTTTGATCGTAGTTGTATTCGTAGGGGGTATCATAGGTCCCACAATCGGTTCAAGATTTAAACATGGTAATATCAGAAAGAAAAATATTCTGCTTAATATGCTGATTATACCCACCATGGCAATCATACCTTTCCTTGATTCGTACCTGCTGGTAGCTATTTCTCTGTTTTTATACGGAGTGATTGCTTCATCTGCCGGTCCACTGGTTGAAAGTCTTCATTACCAGATTGCAGCGGGTGAACAATTGCTCTACCTATCATCAGCACACAAGACCATAACTGGCATAGGATCGGCAGCGACAGTTATCATGGTTGGAATCGCCATAGAATTTTTTGGGGTTTCCATAGGTTTTTACATTTCAGCAGCATTCGCTTTTATCACGGCGCTATCATATATTGTATCCAAGGAACTTAAGAAATTCAATATGACATAGGGGGTAAATATGAAAGTGGAGAATGACAACAGGAAAATTACCATATTATGGGGGATCACAGGTTCGGTGGGTTCAGTTAACATACCTAATTATTTATCCGAAATAATGAGTAAATTGAACTGCCAAATAATAACAATTATGACAAAAGCGTCACAAAATTTTTTATCTCCATACATAGTTGAACTTATTACCGGTAGATCAGTTTATAGGGATATGTTCCTTTCGATTGACGGAGTTAAAGTTCCACACATAGATCTGACAAAAAAAGCAGATGTTTTTATCGTTGCTCCAGCCAGTGCCAATTCATTGGGAAAAGCAGCTAATGGAGTCTGTGACGATCTTCTGTCCACATCATTCATTGCATACAATAATTCTATCATTTTTGCTCCTAATATGAATGAAAAAATGTGGAATAATAAAATTGTCCAGAGTAACGTTGAGAAATTGAAAAGCTTTGGACACATAATTATAGAACCAGGTGAGGGAATAGCAATAAGCGATGGAAAAGCGAATAGAGGTGCAATGCCCGGTACCGAAAAAATACTTCATATAATAAGAGATTATCTTGAACATCGTAGTTTGGATCAGTAATCACCTAACTTTTCAGATCTTTTTGATCAATACATCCTGAGTCCCTCCTGTGCCTCCGGTAGAGTTATCATTGATTTCCGTCGTGGAGGATTTCCTGTGGAACATCTCAACGTCCAGAGATCTGTTCACTTCTATCACTCTTATGTCACTGGGAGATACCATCATACATATATGAAAAACCTGGAGAATGCCTTTCCAATGAAACTATCACATTGAGAAAGAGACCAATAAATATTAGTGAAATTTAAGGTCGTTCTGACGCCATACATTAACATTGTCTATCGTGACTTTACATCCATCTGATACAACGGAAGTTCCAGCTCACTTTTCTGATCTGAACCGGTGTTTCAGCGGAAATATGGATAATCAACCTCTTTAATCCCCCACTAAGTATTTGATTGATAGAAAGGCTTTTATTTTTTATATATTATTATTTGTAAGCACTATGTACATTGATGTGAGTAAATCGATACAGAACGGAAAGACATACTATCGATACCTTCTCAG
>JAJYRA010000082.1 GCA_021794355.1 Thermoplasmata archaeon
GGACTATGCACAGTGCAGATTAATGTATATGTACTGCAGGCAACATAATATACCAAGCCACTGGAAGAACAGAGATATCATCAAACACAATCTCTCCATCATGGATACAAAACCATCTACTCTTCTGGGAAAACGCCATAATACTATGTCATGAAAGCAGTCGGTGAGCGCAATGCGGGAGAACCGCCCGTTGCGTTCGACGAGGGGGTTCTGTGTAACGACAGAACTCTACTCTATATGGTTAGCATCAAGAATTTTTCTTCACTTTCTATTTAAGAAGTACAGTTGATCTATATCCAGGACCATTCAATCTTCCTATAATCCAAAAACACTGTAAACTGTTTTGATAGTATTACATTATCATTCAAAAAGGAATTTTATAAGAATTTGAGAGACGGTATTATCTGTCAAAAACTAACTCTCAGAATACTTTTATCTACATTAAAGTAAACGCAATAAAAAAAACGGATTTAATCATTCAAGTTATATTACTTAACTTGTTTGTTAATCCTATTTTGTCTCATTTATGACCTATCCTATCACCAAGTTTGAAAAACTTTCCCCGATGGAAAACCAGGGGACTTTTCTCATCGTCATAATAACCATTTAAAACCTCGCCCACGAAGGCTGCATGATCCCCCATCTTAAATTCGTCCATCACTTTACATTCAAAATTGGAAATACATCCTCTTATTAGAGGAGCTTTAATATATTTCGCGTTAAAGGTTTGAAAACCTCCCATCTTAAATTTATCCGTATCTTTAAGTGAATAATTTCCGGCTATATGTGCGAGTTCTCCTTGATCTGCAGAACAATAGCTTATTCCAAATTCACGGGATTCAGAAATCAGTTTATAGGTCTCCCTCTGATATCCAACCAACACTGATATGAGAAACGGATCGATAGATACTCTGATTGTCCATTCGGCTGACATAACATTCACTCTTTCACCTGATAACGAGGTAATAAGTGCAACAGTAGTTGTGGTAAATCCCTGAGATTCTTCAATATCCTCTATCTCCATTATGGGTCATCATGGTTCTCTATAAAAATTCATATTACAAGACTGGAGTGAAGGTACAAAACGTCTAAAAGGAAAATATAAATCATGGTACCGATGGACTCGGAACAATACATTCCCTTTACGGAGTTTGGGCCTCCTCATAAAGTTTCCACTATAAATGGGCACATTCATATAAAGAGCAATTTAAGTGATTTTAGGTCCAAGAAGATTTACCAGCATCTGTTTATCTACTGGGTTCTAAAGGATTCCATACTCACGGATAAAAAGGGAATTATAAGAGCCTATATTACCGGAGATAGAATTGATAGCAAGCCCATATTCAGGAGAAGCTTATTCGAGTCCAACAGAGAAGTTCTCTGGTCCTTAAAGTTACCTGAAGTAATCAACAACTTTTGCATTCTTAGCAGTTTTACAGATGGAAATACGTCCAAGAACTCTGCTTATTATTCCATAGACGAAAAACTCGGCAGAAAGGACAGAAAATTGATTCACAAAATCCTTATGGAAGCTGTCAACACCTATGGTTTCCCAGGAAAGGATGACGAATTATTTTATGAATACTTTGATTCAAAAAGATATAAAAACAAATATGGTTACGAGCCGGAGAATAAATCCACACAGAGTAATGAAGAAATAGATAGGGAAATGTTCAGGATCCTTGAAATGGAACCAACCCATAATCCTGAAATTATTAAGTCCTCATACAGAAAAATGGTAAGAAAATATCATCCAGATCTCTCCGGAGATTCAGATTATAACCAGTACACCGTAAAAATCAAGGAAATCAACAGTGCCTATGAATATCTCATGAATAAGTTTTCTAATCAGTAAAAGAATAGAAACTCAATAAAACTCATTCCCTCAGTTCAATTCACGCAAATAGTATTACATGTTATGTGTGGTATTAATTAATAACCTCAACTTATTATGATGATAAATATGGTGGATGAATACACTGAGGATCAGGAACTGACTTTTATTAAAAAAATAAAAGATGGGTCTACAATAGCAATTTCAGGTTTTAATCTTGCAACTACCCCTGAATATTTAATTAAAAAACTATATGAGAATTATAAAGAGACCGGCCATCCAAAGAATCTTTTCATGGAAACGGATGCGCTTCCAGCATCGGTAAATAGGGGATTGGACTCCATTCTACGGGAAATGTTTGAAAATAAGGATTTTTCCATGTTTCGTGGATTTCTTATACCATTCATGGGATTTTCTCCATACCTCCAGAAAATTACCCTGGAAGATAAGGTTCCTGTTTTTGGTTGGCCCATAGGTGTGGCTTCATATTGGTTTAGGGAGATAGCTTCTGGTAGACCTGGACTGCTTTCCCGTATTGGCATCGGTACTTTTTTAGATCCCGATCAGGATAGCGGAGCCTTAAATAATAGTGCGAAGGAAAACTTGATCGCTAATGTCAGGAAGTTGGACCTGTCAGGAGAGGATCTTTTACTTTATGAAGCCCCGAAACCGGATATCTGCCTTATACGAGGCACTTCCTCAGATCGGATGGGCAGTATTTCGGTGGAGGATGAACCCATAAGGGGCACCGTCCTAAACATTGCTCAGGCCGTCAAGGCAAGACCAAATCCAGGTATTGTAATCATACAGGTTAAAAATATAATAACGGAGAGGCAGCTTGCTCCAAGAATGGTTGAAATTCCTTACCCACTTGTGGATATTGTTGTTAGGAGCCCCGAAGAATTTCACTGGCAGGCCCCTTCATTCCCCTATGATCCAAGGGCTGCTTTCAAAATCAACCCGTCAAATATTACGGACAGTATCCTAAAGGATATTCAGGAAAAGAACGAACCATATATTCACAAAATCGTGGCTCGAAGAATAGCCTTGGAACTCATATCAATGCTTAATAAAAAGAGGAAACCCCTACTTCTCAATCTAGGAGTTGGCATTCCGGCCCTAGTTTCTTCCATTCTTTCAGGTGGAGGTTTTTCAAGGGATATAGTGACAATAGTTGAATCAGGACCATGGGGAGGTGTTGCCCTCACTGGTGGTGATTTCGGTGTATCCATGGGGGCATTTGCCCTTTCAACCATCCCTGATATGTTTTCCAATTATGAAGGAGGCATAATTGATGTTGCTTCACTGGGGTTTTTACAGATTGATAGGCATGGAAACGTGAATCCCTCATTCATTCCTGGCAAACTGACTGGCCCTGGTGGTTTTTCAGTCATAGCTCAGGGATCACCGGCAGCACTCTTCGCTGGTAATTTCACTGCAGGTAAAATGGATGTGAAATACAGTAAGGGAGAATTTAAAATATTGAAAGACGGGGAATCAATAAAGTTTGTAAAAGATGTCTACAAAATATTCTTCAGTGGACCAGAGGCTTTAAAATACCAGAAGAATGTTAAATATTTTACAGAAAGAGCTGTATTTGAACTTGAAAAGGATGGAGTTACCCTTGTGGAAATTGCTAATGGCATTGATATGGATAAGGACATTCTTGAAAAAATGGAGTTTAAGCCTGCAATTGCAAAGGAAATCAGGACTATGCCTGATATGGTATTTGGAAATGAAGTAATTAATAGCAGATCTGCCAACAATATTTAGATCCAACGAAAATAAATTCCAAACCCTGCTATTTATTAGGAGTAATTCCCATTAGGGTCAGAGCAACATGAAGAAAGGAATAGAAATATCATTTCAACTGAGCAATTCCAGTGAAAACCAGGAGGTGGTAAAGGCACTTGCAAATATGACGGGAAATCATTTTTCCACTGAATATGTTGAACAGTGGAAGATATTTCACGTTACCCTTGGAGAACATGTTTTTTTCAAGGTTCTTTATACTGGGAGGAAGATTGGAAAGTTACATCCCGCCATAGAAAAGGAGATCAGGGAATACTTTGACAACCTCTCAAAAAGTGAACAGAAGGAATTGCTTGAAAAGTACAGGGAAGAGTCCAGAAGGAAAGACTTCAAGAATGAAAGTATCAAGGAGTTAAAAGAGGAATATGATCTCTGGCAGGATAGATTATGGGATTATATCTAATTCCCGCTTCCAAAACCGTTGTGTATAGTTAATCATTTTCGTTTATTTATTTCCTTGCAAATATGAGCTTTATTCAACCAGTTCGAGATATTTTCTTTCAATCTGGTTTGTGGGTTCTATCCATTTAATTCTCATATTATTTTTCTGCAGGTATTCGATTATATCTTCATTGGTAAGATTATCATTCCGCTGGATGGTTACAGTTTCTCCGTTCAGATCAATAACATTTAGTATTTCAGGATCAAGCCTGCTAACATCCAGTTTTGTTTCAAATGTTATGTTCAAGAGATTCATCTCCCTTTCATTCTTCATCTCCAGCATCTTCCTGCCGTGATTGAGGATTATCACATTATGGGCAATCTCCCTGGCCTCCGATATGAGATGTGTACTGAGGATTATGGTCTTACCTTCTTTCTCATTGATATCTTTTATTATCTCCACAAACTCCCTCATCCCCCTCGGGTCAAGTCCAAAGGTTGGCTCATCAAGAATAAGCAGTTCAGGATCCATAGCCATTGCACAGGCAAGGGCCAGTCTTTGTTTCATCCCCCTTGAATAATATCCGCACTTCTTATTCATGAAGTCATTCATCCTCAGCATCTCCGAAAGCCTTCTGGTTTCATCCTTGATCTTTTCAGGTACTGCACCCTTTACCTTACAGACGAAATTCAGAACCTCAGTTCCATTAAGGTAGGGATAAAATTCAGGAAGTTCTACAAGAGGACCAACTTTTTCCAGTGCCTTCATGGGATCATCTTCCACATTAATTCCTGATATTTTCACACTTCCGGATGAAGCATGAATAATATTCGTTGATATTTTTAGGAAAGTGCTTTTTCCCGCCCCATTTGGACCCAGAAGGGCAACAACCTGTCCTTTTTCCACTTCCAGATTGAAATCCTCAATGGCATAGAAGTTTCCGTATCTTTTGGATAATCTGTCAGCAACAAGTTCCTTCATCACTTTACCTCCTTTCTTTCAAATAATATAAGCGTTATACCGAAACTGATAATGGCATATAATCCCATAATTAGTGCATTGGCAATCATCTCATGGGTGGACATAGAAATGGATGACGGGACGGCTGTGGTTATTCCGAAAGAAAAATTTAGGAACACTCTATAAACCGCGGTTTCAGCCTCATTGAGTAGATAATATGGAGTCGTCTTATACAGCAATTCAATTATGATCGTTCCTGCATTGAAAATTAGAAGATAAATTAGGAGTACGGAAATGTACGCATATGTGTTTTTATTGAAAATACTGCTAATTAGAAAGGTGACACCGGATATGGCAAATACGAATACTAAGGTCAGGAGGAAACTGTAAAGAAATTGTATTATTAAATATCCATAAATATATTGGAATACAATCATCTCTATAATTGTAAAAGAAATCACTATAAGGGTTGTAGCGGTAACTGCGGCCAGATATTTTCCTATTAACAGAACAGATCTTGGTATGGGAAGTGTGAATATGTGAAATGCCGTCTTGCTTTCTATTTCACTAGATATGGCCGGAGAACCGAAGAAAACTGAAGCAAAGACAGGTAAGGTAGAAAGAATAAGGGCCCACAGATAGGCAAGAATTTTTTCCGTGGAATTTGGACCTATTAATTTCACGCCGGCTCTTGAGGCGAAGTTAGCCAATCTGCTTTGATATCTGAAAGAGAGATATATGAGCAATATGGAAACGAGAATAGAGATGAGAAACATCAGGTAAAAGCTCTTTGACCTGTAGTAATTTTTGAAATAATATATATAAGTATCTTTAAGCAAACTCACCCTTTTAAACATTAAGATCACATCACTAAAAACTATTTAAGAAAGTAGAAAAAAATTGCTAGGTTCCTATGGTTTAAGAAGAAATGCTGCTGGATGTGTTTTTCCCCATTTTATTTATGACATAAAGATAATTCTTGAGCCCTATGTTATACTCAGCATGGTATATCTCATTTTTGTAGCTTGTGGACACTGTAAGATTTGAAGGCAATATGCCATTTAGAAGAGACACATTTTTGTACATTGATTGGGACATTTTTGTTATGGTTATATTTGTGTAATAATTGGAAACATTTCCATAGAGCGTTTTACTCTTAAACATATGGGAATAAACTGAAACACCGGATGATGATCCTACTGGGAGAGCCTTAGAATAATCCAGGGCAGACAAATTCAAGTAAAATGCTATTCCGTTATTTTTCACCGAAAGAAAATCTTGGTGTACTTTTAAGTAATTGCCTGAATGATTAGCATTTATGGACATTTCAACTCCTGTCAGGTTGGATACCACAAGAAAAGAAGAACCAATCGGGGATAAATATATAGTTTCGTTGTTGTAACTTCCATTCATTAAGGAAGCAAATCCACCTATTTTGCTGGAGAAGTTGATTCCTGATACCCTATAGATATTGAAGGAATCGTAAGTCTTTACAAGAGTAATATTCAAATTGGTTCCATTAAACGAATCATTGGTTGTTTTATTACTTGCCTTAAACGTATTAGTAAATGCTGTCATGTTATAATTAATCAATAAACCAGCTGTAACATTGGATGAGTAGGCTACGGCATTTGTTCCATTTACATGATAATCTATTACAGCTGAAGCTCCAGAGGGTATAAAATGAGTCATTTGAGGGCTCGAAGTTGACAGGTAACCATAAGCTACGTAAGCTGTGGGTGCAGCCACGCCCACCACGATAACAGCAATGATAATTGCCTTAACTATTGCTATCATATATAAACGATTAAAGGTATCTATTAATAGTTATCTGAAAAATTTCCATATGACAGCGAGTTCTGAATCAGTTGACTTTTCCCATTTTCTTCATTGCTAAATTTACGGTAGAAAGGAAGAGTTGATAAGAGGTTAGAGATTTACCCACTGTAAGAAAGTCCGAGTGGGGTAATTTGGATATCCTAAGGGCCTGCGGAGCCTTTGATCCGGGTTCGAATCCCGGCTCGGGCGTCAGAATAGATGTCCACATCCTTATCATGAAGAATGGTTGATTAACCTTGTTTCTCAATAAACTCAACTATGGCATTTTATAATATGTATTTAAATGGATAATTATAATAGAGGATTCCTAATAACCACAAAAATGGCATCTTTCGATTCATAGACTCTTGATTGAAAAGGACGTATCTGCCTGTGTTGGGTGGGAAACTATCAGGTTAAGATTCCCTAAGAAACCGAGGTTTTTAGAAATTGTCAACAGTTTTCCTTATCCAAAAGTCATTTAGAGGGCGGAAGCTAATGACTACCAGATTATATTTGGGTAGGAAATATCAAAGAGTTCTCTGAGGAAGCTATTGTAATAAATAATACATTGGTAGTTATAACAATGCGAGGTCATATTCAACTTTAGCGAATTTTGAAAGCATTGTATTGTGATAACTTTGAATAAATAAATCCACTGAAAATTTAGTGAGTATTTACTTATAGATTTATTTTTCGCTTGAAATCCCCTTTTTTCTTTGTAATAAGAATACCCACATTAATATTATGAACAGCACCAGATTAACTGCAAGTGCAATGAAAGAAGGGGGTTTTTCTCCCCTGATAATAAGAATTATGCCAAATAAGTAACCTCCCAAAATGGCTAAACCATAAATTGCCAATGCCACTACAAAAATCTTACGTCCAACAGAATATCTTCTAAATTGTCCTGGTATAGTTTTCACTTTTCTTCCCTCAATAGTACCATGGTACTGGGTTGCAACCAACGACCAACTCTCCAAAGCCCATACCTATGTACCCGCCATTGTTACATGTCAAATCTAAACCTCCAATTATTAAAGCCCCGATCCCCATGATTGCGGAAGCTACTCCTAGTATAACGGCGACGGGAATGCCTGCGAATGTGCTTGTTGATAGTAGCGCTGCAATTCCTGCAATTGTAGCCCCGGCACCGAGGGCATAAGCAATGATATTTAGTTCTCTGTCTGTAAAGCTCGCTGCCCAGCCGAAAATTCCAACACTATATGTCGCATCCCCAGGTTTTGCACTTGCTAATTTGCTGGCAAGCGAGTGATTACTGATATCTGAGGTATATACTGTTCCTGCCATATTTGATTCATTAACTTTATGGGAATATACAGAGATTTTACCATCAACCATAGCAGAAATATGTACAATACCATTTTTCACGTTATTGTGGTAAACTACCCAAGAAACTATGGTATTATTTATAGACGTAAAAATAGTATACCCATGACTGGAGGTTATGGTGAAGATTGTCACATTGACGCCACCCCGCTGGAAATGAGTGGCATGAAATGGATTTGGATCATTTTTCTTTGGAGTTGATTTTTCTAAAATTGAAGAATAAGAGCTATTTGTCCTTATCTCATTGTCTTTTGCTTGGATTGAATGAGAATTAATACTTTGCACCGAAGACCCGGCGTAAATCATCATTCCAGAACTCAATAATAGTATCACCATTACAAAGGCGTATATTATTAGTTTTCTTTCTTTATCGTCTTTATCCACAAAATCATAACGGGAGAATACTATATAAAATTTTTTGTAAGATTTTAGACATCTGAAATTATCAAGGCTTAATCCTGAACCGAATTTTTCTATGTTTCTGCACAAATCCAGAACATTGTATCTACCAGTAAAATCCCTTGAATCCCTCTCGAATTACGATCCATCGAATCCTTTCACAGATATGAACATTGGTATTATTTCCCTCTCTTAGTTATTATTAGTGGGTTCCGCAATCAACATGATATAAACTGGGTCTGACATTCCATCAGTGCCGAAATGAAAAAACCGCGGACATCAGAGGAAGAAAGAGAAAATACATTATCGCATATTGCTCTTCCCCAGGAATTCGATCATACACTATCCCTCGCATTAAAAATTAATAATGGATGTTTTAATCTCAACATGTTACCACAAATTAGTAAAATAATTAAAGTAGATCGCAAATGAAAATATTGATAAATGCATCAAAAATTTGACTGGAACTAAATGCGTTTGAAGGAATGATACAGATGAGAAATAAAAAAATAATTATGCCAAAATCCACGTATAGAATTCAACTCTCCTCTAACTTCACATTTTCAGATTTAGAAGGGCAATTAAATTACCTTAAGGAATTGGGTATTTCCCATCTTTACTTATCCCCCATAATGGAGGCAGCCGAGGGAAGTACTCATTTCTATAATACTTTCGACTTCACGAAGATAAGCGATGTGCTAGGAGGGGAAGAAGGATTTCGTTCCTTATCTAGAAAATCCCACGGATTAGGAATGGGAATTATACTGGATATAGTTCCAAATCATATGACCATTCTGAATAGATTTATGATTGATTATCTTCAGAAAGGTAAAAAATCAGGATATGAAAAACTGTTCGATATGGATCTGAATCTAAGTCAGAACAAAGGGAAGCTAATCCTTCCTCTTCTGGATTTTTACCCGGTGGAAGAAATTGATCGTATAAAATTAAATGGAGGGAAAATCCTTGTTGATCAGGGTGACCTGAAGCTTCCTGTTTTAGAGAATAGTGAAATCAGAGATGATCCGATCTTAACCCTGAGGAATCAGATTTATGTTTTAACTCACTTCAAGGAATCTAACCGGATGATAAACTATCGCAGATTTTTTGCTGTAAATGATCTTATAGGAATCAGAATTGAAAAGAAATACAATTTTGATCTTTTTCATAGGAAAATTGCTCAACTAATGTCAGAAAATCTCATAGATGGCCTGAGAGTTGATCATGTGGACGGTCTGAATGATCCACTCCAATATCTTAAAAGACTGAATAGATTGGCGAATTCCAGACCTATATGGATTGAGAAAATTCTGGCCAGAGATGAATATATGGACGAGAACTGGCCTGTTCAGGGTGACACCGGTTACTCCGCTAGATCGAGAATTATTTCCATTTTCATAAACGAAGAAAGACTCGATCAAATCAAAAAGATCTTCAGGGATTATGAGGGTAGGAGATATGAAGGTGAAAGATACAGATTAAATCTGAAGATTGAAATCTCTAAAAAACTCTTCCAGGCTG
This sequence comes from Thermoplasmata archaeon, assembly GCA_021794355.1. Classification (GTDB taxonomy): domain Archaea; phylum Thermoplasmatota; class Thermoplasmata; order Thermoplasmatales; family Thermoplasmataceae; genus Cuniculiplasma. Next base: position 10,077 of record JAJYRA010000082.1, read on the forward strand.
ATCTGGAGAAATATTCCCAGCACATTAAGGGAGTACTTGAAACGGAAAATATTTCCGGCATATCCGTAAAGGGTATATCTGAGGCATTGAGGGTTACTATTTCCTGCTTTAATGAATATAGAACCTATACAGATAAGAGAGATAGGTCCCATAAAATATGGGAGGAGAATATAGAAAGGGCAAGAGGATTTTTCCCAGATCTCTCACAGGAACTCTTTTTCATTTCAACATTTATCAAACTCTCCAGAGTCAATAGGAGAGCCATGAACATTTTGAAACGAATTGAGCAATTCATGGGTGCTGTGATGGCAAAATCAATGGAAGATTGTTATTTTTTCAGGTATGTTGCCCTTCTTTCTGTATGTCTTGTTGGCTCAATGCCTTTTGAGGATCATTACAGTGACCTTGAAATACATGAATATTTCTCAAGTGTGAATAAATCCAAAAAAACGCCAATGATCAATCTCTCCACCCACGACACTAAATTTGGGGAGGATGCCATAGCCAGATTTAATGTTCTTCAGGATATCATCCCTGAATGGAATAATCTACTAGGGCGATTTAATACATACGTGGGAATTAGGGAATTTGATAAATACAGAGTTCTGGAAGTTATCTTGGGTACCATTGATGAGAGGGACCCGGAATATGAGAACAGATTATGTTCATACCTGATAAAGGCTCTAAGAGAATCGGGAGAGGAAACAAGCTGGGAAAAACCGTCCATGGATTATGAGAAGAACGCTACAAAGTTTGCTCTGAGCGCGCTCAATGTAATAAGGAATGACTTTAGAGAGATGCTAAGTAAAATTGAATTCTTTGGAGGAATGTATTCCCTTTCCCAGAGCATATTGAAATTTACATTCCCGGGAGTTCCCGATACATACCAGGGAAGTGAATTAATAAATCTATCCTTTGTGGACCCGGACAATAGAAGGTGGATAAATTTTGGAGATCTGGAGAAGAGGTTTTCTAGAATAAGGGTAGTGAAACCGGAATTAAAATTTGAGGATGTAGTCGATGGTAGTTTGAAAATGTGGATCACATGGAAATTGCTATCCATCAGGTCAAAATATGATGACATCTTTACAAAGGGTAAATATAAACCGCTTGAGTTTTCAGGTCTCCGTTCAAACAATCTTTTTGGTTTCATGTATGAAAAGGAAAACAAGAATATATTGGTGATTATAACCAGACATTACATCTCATTTATGAACGAAAAAAAGTATGATGCTGACGTCTGGAAGGGTACAAGAATTTCGAATTTACCGCCAATGAATGAAAATATAAGAAATTTTCTGGCAACAAATAGGATTAGAAACCTCAACCTCCATGAAATACTCCTAGAATTCCCCTTTGCCATTTTGGAGGTCGAGAGAAAATGAAAAAATATACGGAACTGGGAGCCAATTTTAACGGAACAAGTTTTGACATAACTATCTGGGCCCCACTGCACAATAAATTATTCTTCCATCCAATAAATGGTATGGCAAAAGAAATGAAGAAGGAGGGGGAATATTTTAACCTAGAACTGGAAAATGAAAAGAGCGGAGATCTATACAGGCTAAACGCTGGTGGAAAACTCCTCCCAGATCCCCTATCAAGATTTCAACCCAGTGGTATAAATGGGCCTTCCATGCTATATGATCTTACAGGATACAAGCATTCGGTGGATAAATGGAAAATTCCTTTCATTAAGGAACTCATAATTTATGAAATGCATATTGGAGCATTTACTGAGATGGGTACCTATGGATCTGCAGAAAATAGGCTTGAATATCTCAAGGATCTGGGAATAACCGCCATTGAAATAATGCCCCTTGCCCAAACATATGGGTCAAGAAACTGGGGATATGATGGTGTTTTTCCCTTTGCCCCATCCTACTCCTATGGGAAACCGGAAGAACTCATGCACTTCATAGATAAATGTCATTCTTTGGATATAGCCTGCTTGCTTGATGTGGTGTATAACCATCTGGGGCCCGTGGGAAATGTGTTTCCGCAATATGGGCCATATCTTTCACAAAAATACAGGACACCATGGGGAGAAACAATAAATTTTGATGGAGCCTTTTCTGGTGGTGTAAGGGAAATGTTTCTGGCAAATGCGTCTTATTGGATTGAAGCCTTTAGGTTTGACGGTTTCCGTTTCGATTCAACCCAGAATATATATGACTTATCCATCAGGCACATCCTTGTTGAAATTAATGAATACCTGGAGGATTTATCAAAGAAGCTCGGAAGAAATATCCTGAGGATAGCTGAAACGGACAGGAATGATATTTCTCTATTAAGACCAGAAAGAGAATGTGGACTGGGCTTTAATGCCATGTGGGCAGACGATCTTCATCACTCCTTTCATTCATATGTAACGGGGGAAAAAACGGGATACTATTCAGACTACGGGAAATTTGAGGATATTTCTCATACTCTGGAGAATGGATTTCTTTATAACGGGAAGTATTCAGAATATCTTAAGGTGATGAAGGGGGGAAAATTCAAGGGACTGGACTCAAGGTTACTGGTAGTTTCATTACAAAACCATGATCAGGTTGGAAACAGGGCTATGGGAGAGAGAATCTCTTCCCTTACTTCGTTCCAGAAGTTGAAGTTGGGAGCTTCCTTATTCATTCTTTCACCTTTCACTCCAATGCTGTTTATGGGGGAGGAGTATGGAGAGAAATCGCCATTCTGGTTCTTTATGCAGACGGATGATATGAAATTTGCAGATGTCGTGAACAAGGGAAGGAGGAACGAGTTCAACGACTTCAACTGGCCAGATAAGATAAGTGATCCCGCTGATACACACACATTTCATGATTCAAAATTAAAATGGAATCATGGTGATATTAATATTCAAATGATCACCCTTTACAGAGACCTTATAAGATTGAGAAAGAAATATATTTCAGCAGGAAAAACACTTCCCTATGTGGTTAAGAGTGAAAATATGGATATCCATATTGATTATCCCATGACCAGTATGAAGGTTATCCATCACTTCAGCGATCAAAGGTTGATCATTGAAGGTAATATTCTACTCAATACGTCCTTGCAGAAATATGGTGGAACTAACAACGATAAAACTATTATGGAAGAACCTGGCTCTATGGTTTTTTTAACACGATAAATTCCTTAAATTATAAATAATTTTAAATCAAATCAACAAATAGAATCTCTATATAAGTGTGCACACCAACCCTAATTTAAGGAAAATTTACTATTTGGCTTAAAAAACTTATATATGTTTTAGAAATTAGACATCGCTCACACTATAATCTATCTATTCATAATGATTATTATTTAATGGGCGCTAGGGTGAACCGACCCTGCTGGAGTGCAACGACTCCAAAGGTGTAACCAAAAATGATTGAAAGGAAAACTCTGATATTGATAAGCGTGTTCATAGGAATGTTGATGTCTGCCATAGATACAACAATTGTAATACTTGCACTTCCAACGCTCACTGATCAGTTAAATGCCCCCTTTCTGGATACCATATGGGTCATATTGATTTATCTCATTGTTCTTGCTGCCCTAACCACTCAACTGGGCAGGCTTGGAGATATATTTGGAAGAGGAAGAATATTCAATCTCGGATTTTTAGTATTCATAATTGGATCTGCAGCTTCCGGTGCCTCACCGAATGTATCCTTCCTCATAGCTTCCAGGGGCGTCCAGGGATTTGGTGCAGTCCTGTTGCAGGGAAACAGCAACGCCATAATAGCCGATCATTTTGAACCGATGGAAAGGGGAAATGCCTTTGGATATACATCCATGGGGTGGAGTATAGGAGGATCTCTTGGCATAGTACTTGGAGGTGTTATTACTACATTCATTGGCTGGAGATACATATTTTACATCAATGTTCCTGTTGGATTAATTGGATTCATATTTGCTTTCATCTATATCAAGGATAACAAGCGGAAAGAAACAAGGATAGATTATGTCGGAACCCTGTTTCTTGTTTCCATACTCTCATTGGTTTCATACGGTGCAGTTGAAATCGCAGGGAGCGGTGCAACAACTTTGAACCTTGCACTCATAATAATTGGAATATTGCTCCTGGTTCCATTCCTCGTTATGGAAAGGTATGTAAAAGATCCTGTAATTGCATTGAAGGCGTTCAAGAACAGGGTACTTTCCTTTTCTCTCATTGCAGCTACACTACAGGCCATAGGATATTTATCCGTATTGTTTATTTTAATAATGTACCTTCAGGGTATTAGGGGTTTTGACCCACTTGATGCTGCACTTCTATTGATTCCGGGATATATCCTCTCCGCCCTATTTGCGCCAAGAATGGGAAGGCTGTCGGATAAAATTGGACCAAGAACTGTGTCTGCGGGTGGTATTTTCCTGATGGCCGCCGGTGTTCTCGTATACTACCTCATGGGCATTAATACAAGTATTTACCTTGTCATTTTGGGTTCCATAATCACAGGTGTTGGAGGATCAATGTTCTGGCCATCAAACAATGCAGCTGTTATGTCCGGTGCACCCAGAGAGCTGTATGGGTCCATATCCGGTCTCCTAAGGACATTATCCAATATTGGTACTCTGTTCAGTTATGTGATAGCCATTTCAGTTGCAGCTCTTGCAGTAAATAGGGATGTTGCATTTGCCATATTCCTTGGCAAAGTCAAGCTGGTTGGTGGTGTTTCAGTTTCCTTCCTTGGTGGAGTGCATGCTGCTTTTCTTGTAAGCTTTATAATACTGATATTTGCGGGGTTAAGTGCTCTGGTTCGAGAAAAAAAATCTTCTCCTGATCAGAACAGTCCCGCAGTGAACATGGAAAATAATAGTCAGTAATAATTATACATAGCGCAGTAAGTGTTGCCGCATATATCCCTCACTCCATGTGACATAGTGTTTTGAGGATTCCATTCTCTTCAGACCACAACAAGAACTGCTTTACTACCACTTTTATAACTTCTTTCAGGCCAGGAAAATACTGGTTATGCAACCTCAGTTTTTTCAGGAGCTTCCATACCCGTTCTATGGGATTCAGTTTTGGGGAATATGGCGGGAGAAAGTCAAGAAACAGGAACTGTTTCTGATCCTCAAGCCATTGATTTAGCAATTTTGCATGATGGTACCTGGCGTTGTCCAGAATGATCTGCATCCTCTTTCCATTTCCTCTCTTTTTCAGGACGGTAAGAAATCTCCTGAATGTTATGGCATTGAATACATTTGATACCATCCCAACGAATTCTCCAGTTCTGATATTCACTGCACCGAATATACTGACACCTTTTCTGGTGGGATACTGCAGTACTGTTGGATCAGCATCTTCCGGTGGAACCCACATGGCCAGTGTGGTTCCATGCTGGTAGAAATGGCACTCATCCAGTGACCATATGTCCGTATCCCCTCTCTTCAGATCCTCAGAGAGTTTTTTTAAAAGCATCCTGTTCATCAGGAACACCTTTGGCTATGACTCCCCGTGGTTTTCTCCTTCTGAATTCAAGCCTGTGAAACATCATCTGACATGTCCTCACACCAATTTCTGTGTGGAACTTCTCCCGTATGTGGTGCATGAGAAGATTACCGTCCCATAGATTCTGCTCATATCCAAATTCACCCGGGTTCTTTCTCAGGTCAACGTTAATCTCAGCCATCTGTTGAGATGTAAGTTTTGAAGGCCTTCCGGTTCGTTTACCTTCTTTGAGAGCTTCAAAGCCCTTCTCGTTGAACCTCTTAACCCATCTCTCTACTGTTCTGGGATCTTCTCCAAGTATATCTCCTGTATTGTAGCAACTCATCCCTTCACTGACAAGCAGAAGACCGTGCAGCCGGTGATCATACCTTGATTCATCCGAACGGAATAT
>JAJYRA010000039.1 GCA_021794355.1 Thermoplasmata archaeon
AGAAAGGTATCAAGATCAGCAAAGCGGAGATGTCGAAATTAAACATAAGGACAGACGAATTTCATGGAGAGAGAAATTATACAATCAGTCCTGCATTAATTGATTAGATTATTCAATCACAATGCCTGAGGCTTTTAGCACTTCTGGAGAAACCTCCACCGGACCCGGAATAAGCATCATAAGGTCATTTCTCCAATTCTCTTAAAAAGGTTCTCTATAGTATACTCAGCAACTCTTTTCTGAGCTTCCACGGTCTGAGCACCGATGTGAGGCGTAATTATCACGTTTTTCGAGTTAATTAATTCTTTTTCCCACTCCTCTTTGGGAGGTTCATTCCACAGGACATCCGAAGCATATCCCCCAATTGCCCCGGTCTTTAGATGGTCCAGAAGAGATTTTCCATCAATAAACTCAGCTCTGCTGGTATTGATAATGAATGTACCCTCTTTGGCCATATTTAATTGTTCATCACTAATCAGTTTTTCAGCACCATCACTCAATGTTGCAAGAACAAAAAGAAAATCCGATTCGTTAAGTAGCCTATCTAGATTGACAAATTGTCCACCTATTTCATTCATCGACTGTTCATTGTGATAGATGTCGTAAGCCAATATTTTCATTCCCATTGCAACGAGAATTTTCGAAGTTGCATATCCGATTCTTCCAAAACCTATGATTCCTGCTGTTTTTCCCCACAATTCAATACCCGTTTCCTTTTTCCATACACCTTCCCTAGCTTTTCCATTGAGAAGAGTAATCTTTCTAGCCAGATCAATAGCAAGCGCAACATTTAATTCCGCTACCGAACTTATGGATGAACCGGCAGCCGTAACAATTTCTATATTTTTCTCTAGGGCGTATTTCACATCAATATTGTCCGTTCCTATTCCTGCCCTTGCAATAATCTCTAAATTTTTCCCCAAATGAATGATATCGCGTGTTAATTTTGTTCTGCTTCTCACGACAACAATGTTATAATTTCCTATTGTGGACTTTAACTGTTTATCATCAATTTCGGGCATATAATCGACGCTAAATTGATGATCTATTAGGGTACGCTTCATTTGGGCATCAACGGGATCGCAGATTAGAACTTTCATATCCTTTAGTTTCCTTTCAGACACAATTGGTTGAGTGATAAATTTTATATAATAATAATGGTCGCGAGGAGAGTCATTACGTCGAAAAGGTCTCAGGAACATTTGTATTATTGATGAGGGTGTTCATTGCAATTCCGGAACAGACCTTTGGGTAAAAATATGTAGATTTTTGAGGCAGAAATCCCTCCTCAAGCACCAACTTGAAAAGTTCGTTCTTATTCCACGAGGGCATAAGAAAGGCGATTTGCCCTTCTCCGGAGTCTACCTGCCTTTTTGCCTCCTCCACGCTGTGAATGTATTCAATTGCCCCTTCTATATCAGATTCGCTAAAACCAAGGATTTCCTTAAAAATTAGTTGATTTAACATATGCACTGGGGATAAGTATGTCGAAAAAGTTTGGTTCGAGTCTGGTGGTGGTTTGAGGTTGATCGTAAATAATCTTCCTTTATAATATATCTCTATTAATTCGGAATCTGAGGTTGCCGAAGTGCCTAAAATCTGCATTCTCTCATTAATACTCTCTAAAAAGTTATCCAGATTAATAGTCTTCTTAATAACTCGATGTATGCCTCTAACTTTTAATCCCTCGGAATTTACCGAGGTTATATAAGCCATAATGGAACTCCAGAATTTCCGAATTTCTCCAGCGCTATTTTTTGCAAGCATTTTTGAGGCTTCAAGTCTATGATGACCATCTGCTACAAGGACTGTATCAGTATTCATGAGTTCGACCAATTCCCTTGACTCTACTCCCTTAACAAAGTACACACTGTTGTGTACATTTTCTACATCAAGAAAACGGAAAGAAGGTTCCCTCGTATCCGTAATCTTAGTTAAAGCATCTTCAAGATGATCATTGTCTGCAACGAAAAAAATAGGCTCAAGTTGTGTTTCAATTGAGTCAAGGACCTTTTTCCTCTCCTCAACTTTGCTCGGAAACGTCCGTTCGTGGGGCTTTATACACCCATCATCCGGAAAAATGTCCACCAGTGAAATCATTCCGGTTCTGCACAGCTTTTTACCATCGAGAGTGAAACTCTGTTTTACGACAATTACAACTTCCTCATCCATTTTTCTTATCACTCCATCTTGCAACCATTGGTAAATTGTTTTGTTTCCATCCAAAAGGCAATTTTTTTCAGGGAGAGTTAAGTGTGTAATGTTGAATTCATTTTCTTTCAGTACGGTTTCCATATTTGCAGGAATGGAATCAAATGGTGGAGCAACCGTCGCTTCGTGGTTCTTAGTAAAATATACAGGATGAAATGGCCTCAGTGATACCATTTATATCCTCCTATGTGAAATATAGAGGTTATAAAGTGGAGATATGTGATCCAGGACTAAACGATTATTAAAATTCCTAATCATAAAAATAAATTGCTAGATTGTATTAATAAATTTCACGCATGAAAACGACATAATGTAAAAATCTGATTGTTGCGTACACAATTTTTGATTAAGCACTAAATAATAATACTGTACAGAAACTGCTGTAATTCCGAGGGAATTCTACATAAATGCATACGTTTAATCAACTTCTCAGCTAACGCACATTATTAGGTAACCCATTTAGGGTTTAATAATCAATAGCTTGGTTTAGAATCATCCTTTTAGGGATTGTTATGATTAACAACAGCATTATTCGTACTTGTTTAACGTTCTACCCAAATCGACACAATTCTTTTCTTAGAACCTTGCCCAGTTAGGTGAACACATCCATTCCCTGCAGTCTCCATGTCGAGAGCAGGGAAGCAATGTATCCGTAGTTTTCTGCGTCGCTCTCTGACCTTGATCTGCCCCCTTACACAATAAACAGGTGAACCAGTTTCCCAGACCGTTTCTTATGTATTCAACGGACTTGTGCGCTTGTGCAATTCACCATGCGGATCATAGCGTTTTACGATATCATCCATACTCCTGTCAAATTCGACCTTCACGGACCTGCGCTGATCTATGTCTTCAGATTCGAGTGATTTCTTCAGTTTCTTGAACATGGAATGAATCTCCTCAGAGAGCTCCTTTCCCTTCCCAAGTGATTTGAATGCATCAACTTCCCTGTTCAGGTGAGCCCAGCATCTCTGTAAAATGGTGAGATAGGAGTAGACCTTCCAACCGTCAACTATTGGTGGACCATGGAAATCGTTTCCCGTGACCTCCTTGACCTCCTTCCACACTTATATATTAGTACAAATATATAAATTGATACTATATTGTGACATTCTGTAGTGGGGCAGACTAAACGAGAAGTTGATAAAGTCAGCATAAAGATTAAGGATATTGTCTCAATCAAAGGTTATGCTTTCAGGTAAGCCTTTCGAGGGAAAAGGTGTGATTATAACGGGAGGAGGGTCAGGGCTGGGTCAGGCAATGTGCCTTAAATTCGCAGAATATGGAGCTAAGGTATATTCAGTAGGGAGAACAGAATCAAAACTGAGGGACACGAAGAGAATCGTCAATCAGATTGGGGGAGAAATGGAGTATGGGGCCATAGACATAAGAGACTATGAAAACATATCTAAATTTATCAGTCAGGCATTTGAAGGATCAAAAATAGTAGGTTTGGTCAATAATGCTGCAGGGAATTTCATATCAAAGACTGAAGATCTTTCAATGAATGCATTCAAATCAGTTTTGGATATCGTCCTGCTTGGTTCCATCAACTCATCCATAACCGCGGCTAAAAGGTGGATGGAAAAGAATATGCAAGGCAGTATAGTCAATATTCTGACAACCTATGCCCAAACTGGATCTGCCTATGTAACCCCATCCGCTGCCGCAAAGGGGGGGTTAAGGTCATTCACCAGAAGTGTTGCAGTGGAGTGGGGACCAAAAGGGATCAGGACAAATGGAATTGCTCCAGGTCCATTTAAAACGGAGGGTGCATGGAAGAATCTGCTTCCGGACGAAAGTGTTGAAAAATTCTTGATTGACAAAAATCCCATGAAGAGACTCGGAACCTTTGAAGACATAACTGAGCTTGTATCATACCTTGTAAGTGATTTCTCATCCTATATCAATGGAGATGTCATAACCATTGATGGTGGGGAATGGCTCAAGGGAGCGGGGCAGTTCAACATGCTATCCGAACTGGATGATGGCACATGGGAAGAAATGAAAAAAAACAGGAGGAAAAAGGAATGATGAGTATATTTATAGATGGATGGGAAACTAACCTGAAATTTTCAGCTGCACATTTTATACCATATCACAACAAATGCAAAAGACTGCATGGGCATGATTATGCAATCGATATAAGAATTTATGGCGAAATCAAAAATGGGATGGTTGCTGATTTTGTGGTTGTAAAGAAAGAATTACGCTCTCTCCTCGAGAACATAGATCACAAATTAATTCTGCCCATGGAAGGTAAAGATATGACACAAAAAAAGGAGAATGGTCAATATAAAATAACCTACGAGGGAAAAACCATGATCATACCGGAAGAATTCGTCTACCTATGTAATATAGAATATAGTAGTAGCGAGGAACTTGCACGTTTTTTTGTTCATGAAATATTGAAGAGGGTTCACTTTGAAAACAATGTAAAAATCATAGAATTATCTGTATACGAAGGCCCTGGGCAGAAGGCAACATGGAGGGAAAACGTTGAATAAGGCAGTGGTTCTAATGTCGGGCGGACTGGATTCCACTACAGTACTAGCCTATGCGCAGAGTCAGGGTTATGATGTGGTTGGGCTCAGCTTTGACTATGGGCAGAGACACAAAATAGAAATGATATCATCGGAAAAGATTGCCAATTATTTTAGGATCCAGAGGAAAGTTTTCAAGATAGATCTCAAGCAGATTGGGGGAAGCGCACTCACGTCAGAAATCAACGTGGAAAAAGGTAAACTGGATAGAAACGAAATTCCAAACACCTATGTTCCGGGGAGAAATATTATCTTTCTTACCATTGCAGGAGCCTATGCGGATATCCTGAAGGCAGAAACAGTTATGATAGGTGTTAATTCAGTGGATTATTCAGGCTATCCTGATTGCAGACCAGAGTTCATTGAATCCATGGAAAAAGCCCTAAATCTTGGTCTCGCAGGAAGTTACCGGTGTAAATTGAATCTCGTTGCGCCCCTGCAGAGGTTGGGAAAAGGGGAAATTGTGAAAATGGGGATAAAATTAAAAGCACCATACTCCCTGACTTACTCCTGCTACAATGGAAACGAAAGGAGTTGTGGAAAATGTGATTCCTGCCTCCTACGACTGAGGGGATTCATGGAGGCAAATGAAATAGATCCCATAGAATATAGTGAATACCCAGATTTTTACAGCGAATACATAAAATCAAGAAATTCCACTAACGGGTAACCGCACGAATAAAATACTTAGATCCTCTTTAATTATTGTAAAATTTTAGGGGTTTGTCTCATGAATTCTGATCCCGTTCTTTACTATTTAGTCGTGTAGCAAGTGCAAAATAACAAAATTTGTTGGGTTTGTCATCATTTTATTTCATTGATTTTACAGAATCACAACTTCAATAAATAATATTAGAAAGACTTAGTCAAGCTTAGGAATTACTTTACATACAGTGTTGTACCCAGAGTTTTTATCGGGGTTTGGGAATTTAAAAAGGACCCCCTTATGAACTCCCATTTTAAGAATAATTATCTGGCAAAAAAACTGGAAAATCTAAACAGTAATCTCAGTTAAAACCGGGAATGTTAAATTTAAATTAGAATTTAAAATCTAAATAGGGATTTATTGAGAAGAGAGAAATTGATCAACCTTATCAGCATTCCCTTTCACGGATGTAACTGTTTTGTTCCAGAGCTCTTTCTCCTCTGCTGTAAAGTTGATCTCGAATATCTTTTCCACACCATTCTTACCTATCAATATGGGTAATCCTATAAAGAGACCCTTAGCAGAATAATGCTTTGCCATCTGTTCATCAACAAACGAAGCACAGGGAATCATTCTCCTTCTATCCTTTATTATGGATTCGACCATGGCTGTAATGGCAATTCCAGGTGCGTAATAAGCACTTCCAGTCTTCAGGTAATCCACTATTTCTCCTCCACCAAATCTTGTTCTCTTAACAATCTCATCAATTTTTTCTTTGCTTAGAAGATCGGTTATTGGAATTCCTCCCACTGAGGAGTATCTTATGAATGGAACCATGTCATCTCCATGGCCTCCGATAACAAATGCATTCACATCCTGAACAGATGCATTCAGCTCCATTGCAAGAAATGTTCTGAATCTTGAACTGTCTAAGGACCCTCCAAGACCGATTATTCTCTTCGGATCAATCCCACTCACTTTCTGGAAGGCATATGCCATGGTGTCTGCAGGATTTGATACTATAACAATTACAGACTCAGGTGAATACTTTTTAACATTCCTAGCAACATCAGATATAATTGCTATATTCTTTGCTAGTAAGTCATCCCGACTCATTCCAGGTTTTCTGGCCAGCCCAGCGGTAACCACTATTACATCTGAGCCTTTCATATGTTCATAATTCTTTGGGTCAACTGTTGTGAAACCCTTTACATTCACATCTGTATTCCAGTGAGGGGTGCCCTCCATCATATCCAAACCCTTTCCTTCCGGAACACCATCAATGACATCAAAAAGATATACATCTCCAAGGTCTTTCAGTGCAATAAATTGAGCAACTGTGGCTCCCACATTCCCTGCTCCTATTACGGATATTTTAGATCTCATAACTTTGCATTGCATTAAAGGTTATATGGTTATTTCTTTTTAAATATGATTTAAGTTAATGATTAACTCATTCATCCATCTTAACTTTGCATGAGCAAATCTCCGACGGGGTGAGATATTTAATTTCTCAGGGGAGATTCATGGCCTTTCAACTAATTTCAAGTGTTCAAATTCTTCACAGGGAAATTGGGAAAAATGGGCATTCGATTATAAAAATAGGCTTATCCAATGGAGTGATTATCCCTTACGGTTTTGTCTGAATCCACTAAGCCAGTTTGTCAATGGGGAAGCAAAATATAAACTCTAAGAAAACCAATGGAATACTCCCAGATTAAGTTTTAAACACCCTGCAAATTTTAATAGAAAGCAGTCTTAGAAACCGTAGCATTCAAGATATATACACAGAGCTATATACCCAAAGTTTAAGAATCTGAAAGGTAATATCTAAAGGCAGATGATTAAGTAGCCAAAGGTAATAGTAACTTAATAAATTATGCTAACCGCCAACATGGACAATGATAAAATAGTAGATATAGATACAATTACCAATAATATGGTAGTTAATATAAGTAAATCATTCATCTCATTTCCTCAACATATTCAATGTCTGGTTCATAAGATGAAGGTGAATATGGTATATAAGGAAGAATCTGATACACAATTAAATAATTTCATAAAATTCATTACCAACGGCTTTGAATATGAAAATCTAATTCAGGGGGTTTAAGATTAATGATTGATCAATTTGAGAGATTCCAGGAGTTCTTTAATCAGAAATTCGGAAAATCACTTATAATTAAGGGAAGACCTGGTACAGGAAAGACAACTTTTAGTCTTGAACTAGCCTCAAAACTTTACGAATCTCAGCCCATTCATTTTCTTTCATCAAGATTTAATGATGAACCACTAAAGGATGCTTTTCCCTTTATAGATAAGATCTCCTATCGAATAAACAAGGAAGCGTTTACATATACAGATGAATTTCAATATGTAAGTACTGACTCTCTGAAAAAACTGGAGAAATTATTGGAAGAAAAAAACTTGAACTCTGAATTTACGGGATCTAGCGGTCTCATTTTTGATATAAAGGAGGTCATTCCTGAATTAAACGCAATTTATAGCTTTGTGGAAAAGAATTTTGATCTTGGTCCAGTGGTGATTCTTGATTCCATCGAGGCAATTGCACAAAAATACAGTATTGACGAAACAACACTGTTCAGTATTCTGCAAAATGATTTAGTTGAAAAGAGTGGAGCTGGACTGATTGTTGTTCTTGAATCAACCCAGCACGATAAATTGGAATACTTTTCAGATGGTGTTATAAGCCTGAGCATGGAGATTGATCGAAATTATATGATTAGATACATGCGAGTTGAAAAGCTCAGGGGGCTATCACTGGGCTCCACACCATTCTTCTCCTATTCTTTACTTAACGGGAGATTCACACTTTTTCCCATAATATCTGTGTCATATCCCACGGAAAAGCTCCCATCAATGCCATCCAAAGGGGAAAACCCCGGATCAGTAAGTATGGGTGTAGAAGCCATAGCGAAGGTTATGCCTCAAAACAAATCATCAGTTGACGTGGGGTCTCTCGTTCTAATACACAGAACGGAAATCTCTGACAGAACGGATATTGCCGTAAATCTAATTAAAAATTCCCTGATCAGACAAACAATCTCGGAAGGAAGAGGCGTGATAGATGTATCTTCCAGTAGTTATGAAACATCAAAAATATTGAATGATATAGCTGAACCAGATGTCCTGAAGCATTATATTACCGCTAAAACCACAAAAAGAACGGACTCCTCAATCATAAACCTGGAAGGTCATAAAATGACAGAGGACTTTAACAATGAGGCAATAGAATATTTTACCGGGGCATCAAAGAAGCCCAACGTTTACATTTTTTCCACTGATTTTTTGAATTTCACCTATGGTGAGAGTTTTATTGGGGATTTTTTAACAATACTGAACGAAATAAGACTTACTGGAACTGTGTTTATGATCTGTGATGAAGATTTTTTCAAGAAGTTGAGCCATCATGCCACATTTACACTACACTTGAGAGATAAGGATGGTTTTATTTTCCTTAACTCAGGAGGCAACAAGCATTTTTCAGTGCAGACGGTTATTGATGAATATGGTTGGCCTTCGTACGATCTCATTGAATCCGTTTGATCAGTTTTAAAAAAAGGGAAGCATCTCTAAATCAGAATGTAAGTTTTTCTCATTTTGTCTTTGTTCAGGATCTATTTCTCAAGACTTTTTAGATTTCCATTACGGAAAACCGGTTTTTACATTTTTGGAGAGAGTTCTTTTTTAGAAATATAAGGAATGAAAGTGAGGGATATACAAAGTTATCACTCACAAGTTATTGTCCTTCCAAGTGACAGACGGGAATAAAAATAGCATGATGGAATTTTTCTTCATGTTTCTTGCATTATCAAAATCAAATACCTGGTATGAAAGACAGTACATCCTCTTTGCAAAATGAGATCAAGTCCATGGAGAAATCATCAGAAAACTCCGAAGTGGGAAGAGTCTGCTAAAATTGTGAGAGGATCTTCACCCTATCAGTGAAAATCTGGGTTTCCTGTAAAGATCGATAGATTCTTGTTATAACCTTATTATAACCTTATTATAATCGTTGAATATACACTCTTATGTACCCAGAGGAGAGGTCCAGAAGACTGAGAACCTCAGAATCTCTTAGAAATCTTGTGGCTGAAAACCATTTGGACAGAAATAAACTGATAATGCCCTTATTTGTCGATGAAAGCATACGAAAGTCTGAAGAAATTAAGAGTATGCCCGGAATATATAACCAAACCATTGATAGTCTGGAAAGTTACGCAGATCGCTTAAAAGAAATTGGTATACGTTCCGTATTGTTATTTGGGATTCCTGAAAAAAAGGATGGGGAAGGAACTCAATCCTTCGCAAAGGATGGTATAGTACAGAGGGCAATACCTATTTTGAAAAAGAGGGGCATTCTGGTTATTACCGATTTATGTATGTGTGAATATACCGATCATGGGCACTGTGGAATACTGAAAGGTTCAGAGGTGTGGAATGATAAAACCATAGATTATTATGGGAAAATAGCGGTGAGTCAATCGGAAGCGGGGTCAGACATAATTGCGCCTAGTGGAATGATGGATGGCCAGGTTGGTGCCATAAGAAAAGCCCTTGACTCCTATGGGTTTGAAAACATTCCAATAATGGCATATTCGGCCAAATATGCATCCAGTCTATATGGCCCGTTTCGGGACGCAGCCAAATCCAAGCCATCCTTTGGAGACAGGAAAACTTACCAGATGGACCCACCTAATATCAAAGAAGCAATGAAGGAAATTGAACTGGACATAAAAGAGGGAGCAGACATAATAATGGTAAAACCAGCTCTATTTTATATGGATGTAATAAGGGAAGCATCCTTGAGGTTCAATAACCCACTGGCAGCATACGGAGTAAGTGGTGAATATAATATGATTCTCAATGCAGTAAAAAACGGATATTTATCAGAAGCAACCATCGATGAATATATCATATCTGTATTCAGGGCCGGAGCCAATATGTTCATCACCTATTTTGCAGAAAGAGTTATGGCAAGGGAAAAGGGAAAGATTTAAATTAACTCCAAAAATGAGAGAGTGATAAAATAATGAAAGTTGGATATATATTAGAGATGAGGGAACCCGGTAATGGCTTCTTCCAGATAACCATGAATATTGATTCTGTTTCTGAAGATATTACAATGATTACCATGCCTGCATGGACACCAGGTTCCTATGCAATAAGGGATTATTCAAGAAATGTAAGGACTTTGAGAGCAAAAACACCTGAAAACGAACCTATTGAAATTCAAAAAAAGGATAAATCTACCTGGAAATTAATAAATGGAAACAATAAGACATTCAGCGTTTCTTATGAAGTATACGCTGGAGAATTCTCCGTTAGAGGGAGTCATCTTGACACCACTCATGGATATCTGAATGGGACCAATGTTTTTATGTATGTAGAGGGATATAAGGATCAATCCGTTGAATTGATAATTAAACCTCAGGAGGATTGGAAAATTTCAACGGGAATGGAAAGGATAGGAGAAAATAAATTCCGAGCCACAAATTACGATATTTTTGCAGACTGTCCCATAGAGATAGGCACCCATAGATCCCTTTTATTCACAGTTGATGGAAAGGAGCATGAAATAGCCCTCTATGGAAGTGGTAATGAAAACACAGAAAGGCTTGTAGAGGATTTTAAAAAAATAGTTGAAACAACAAAGTCAATCTTCGGAAGCCTTCCATATAGAAGATACGTCTTCATACTTCATCTAACTGACAGGGGATCGGGTGGTCTTGAGCACCTAAATTCAAATACCATAGATTACAGCAGGTTTACATTCACAGATCCAAAGGATTACCACTCTTTCCTTTCAGTTGTGTCCCATGAATATTTCCATCTGTGGAATGTGAAACGAATTAGACCAACAGAGTTAGGCCCTTTTAATTATAAGGATGAAAATTATACCACTCTACTATGGGTTTCAGAAGGAATTACAAACTTTTATGGAAACCTCATCCTGCTGAGAAGCGGTCTGATATCCAGAGAAGAATATTTTAAACACATTTCCGAAATTATAAAAGGCTACAGCATTCAACCAGGTACACGATATGAATCTGCTTCAGACTCATCATTTGATGCATGGATTAAGCTTTACAGGGAATCTCCCAATAACATTAACAGCTATGTTTCCTATTATCTCAAGGGTGAGATTCTTGGATTAATGCTAAACTCCAGGATCAGTGAGTATACCAAGGGCCAGAAAAGCCTTGATGACGTGTTCAGGCACATGATGGATAAATACAATAAGGACGGTAGAGGGTTTACGGAAAAGGATCTTTTATCTACCCTGTCGGAAGTATCATCCCTGGACTTTGGGCCATTCTTTGCACGGTATGTAAGAGGCACAGACAGTATAGATTTTCAAAATGAACTGCAAAAAATAGGGCTGAAATTGGAAACAAAATATTCCAGTCAAAAAAATGATAAAGAAACCACCATGCCATACATTGGAATTCTTGTTAAGAAGGATAAATTCAATGTTTATGCAGTCCTTGAGGATTCTCCCGGGCAGAAATCAGGAATTGCCCCGGGCGATGAAATTGTAGCCATAAATTCATTCAGGATGGATGCCCGTTTCCTGAAGCCCCTGAACGAGAGAAACGAGACAATTTTCATAGATAACTTCAGTGATTTCAAACCGGGGGATAGGATAAGGGTTCAGGCATTCAGGAGGAGTATACTGGAAACCTTTGATGTCACCCTTGGTGAAGCGCCACATGATACCTATGAGATAAGGGAGATTGAAAATGTGGATGAAAATGGTAAAAGAACTTTAGAGAAGTTTCTAATGGGGTAATTTTTTAAAATTAAGCGATAATAAAAATAAAAGTAATATATGGGATTACCGATTATCATGCTCAGTGGAAGACTATAAGACTTGGGCAATCAAACAGTTGATGGAAATTCTAAAGGCAAATGATTATTTGCCCATAGAGGTTGAAATGGATGGTGCGATCAGTTTCGACATTCTAGCCAGAGGCAACGAAGAAAGCCTTATTCTAAAAATAATTTACAATGTGGACACCCTCAGGATCGACACGGCTTCGGAGCTTCAGAAAATATCTCTCAATCTGGATCTTGTTGCGGTCATTATCGGATTTAGATCAGGATCTGGAGATCTTGAAGACAATATAATGTATTTCAGACATAAGGTGCCCATAATGACCATTGCAACCTTTAAGGAGTATGTAAAGGGAAACAAACCCACTATGTATTCTGGGCCGGGAGGTTATTACGTTCATATAAATGGCAAGAAAATGCAGGAGTTAAGAAGCAGAAAGGGGTGCTCCATAGGATATATTTCAGGAAAGATTAACATTTCCCGAAGATCTGTTTCTCTTTACGAAACAGGCAATTCAACCACCCTTGAAGTCTATAACAAGTTGAGAAATATTCTGGGGGAGGATATCAGTCAGAGTATAGATCTGAAAGATTTTCAGAAAGAATCAGGTAATGACTTCAATGATCTCTGGGAACCAAGTGAAATATTGAAAGGCATCAGGAATATCATGGAGCGCTTTGGAATGATGACAGAATTTTTCAAGAAATTACCCTTTGATGCTCTGAGTGAAGAGCATTCAGATCCCATATATATAATGGGAATTTCGGACAATAACCAATTTGAATCCAAGAAGATCACATCCATAAGAAATATCTGTAATGTACTGGAAAAGGATCCGGTACTGATTTCAACGGGTTCCACATCCAGGGAAGTGATTGGTGGGTGTTCCGTCATAAGCCTTCATGAATTATCTCAAATGGAAAGTCTGGACAGTTTTCAAAAGCGTATCAATAAAATCAAAGAGAGAATTTGATAAATGGAATTTATTGAGGTCAAAAAAGATCATAAGACCATGCTAATTGCCCTTGGCATCAAAGGTCTTGTATCAGAGGGGGAACTTCTAAGGGAAAAAATGCAGCTCTTCAAACCTGATATTATTCTGATGGGTATCTCCCCGGAAGAGGTTGAGGGAATGAAAAATTTCATAGATGATCCCTTTGAGATTGATATGAGTGATTATGAACTCATATACGGAACAATCCTTTCAAAATTCGGTGAGGTTGAAATTCCACCTCCCATATTCACACAGCCCATTATTTACGCAAAGGAACATGATATACCCGTGAAGGGGCTGGACGTGGATGAAGAAACCTTTGGGGACAGATACGAGGATGAATACACCGTGTCACAGATGGTTGGATTCATAACAAAGAAAAGAAAACTCAAGAAGAAGAACTTTGATCTCACCTCCCCTGAAGCGTTTGTAATTCAATGGAAAAATGAAATAGAAAAGACTAGGGCCATGAGAAATATGGAGAAACTGAGGGAGGAAGAAATTGTTAAGAATATGTATAACCTTTTCGTGGAAGGGAATGAAGGTAAATATTTTGCCGTAATTGAATATGAATTTTCTGAGGAAGTAAAACGCAAAACAAACTATATGTGATCGATCAGTCCTGCGAAAATGATATATATCTCGCTACTTTCGGCTCTGGATGCCTGGGGTTTTGTTGTGTAGTTTCTTTTGAAATATACCTTAAACTGGTCTATAAACTCTCTTGTGTACTCCCCCTGAAACTGTTTTACCATCATATTTCCGCCCACTCTGAGTACCCTCATTCCGTGGCTTAAAATGGATGTGCATATATCCACCGATGCTGCATGATCCCTGAAGTGCTGACCGCTGGTATGGGTCATGGCATCGGAAAGAATGAGGTCCATTTCCCTCCCTCCAAGAAAATCCTCAATATCTTTCCACGACGATTCCTTTGTTACATCTCCCCTTATGGCAAAGGGAAACTGATCAGACTTCTTTGCGCTGAGATCAACACAGAGTAAAAATTCCGGATTGCGTTCCAGGAGAACATCTGTCCAACCTCCAGGAGAAGATCCAAGTTCCAGTATATAATGTGCTCTGGAAAGTATCTCGAACTTTCTGTCTATTTCCAAAAGCTTGTATGCAGCCCTGCTCTTATAACCCTCTTTCTTGGCTTTGAAGTAAAAGCCATCCTCTCTCTTTGTCATTGGCCTATGAATTTTCCGTATTCTTCCGCAGTGAGGGTTTCCTTGGGGGTTTCCCGGATCTTAACCCTGACCATCCAGGTTTTGTAAGGTTCCTGATTAATCATTTCGGGTCTGGCTTCAATTTCTTTATTAACTGCAACGATTTCACCAGACACAGGGCTAAAAACATCCTCGGCTGATTTAACGGACTCCACAGTAAGGAGGACATCACCCTTTTTAATTTTCTTTCCTTCCGCTGGCAGATCCACGTAAACGATGTCAGTAAGTTGCTTCTGTGCAAAATCAGTGATACCAATTTCCGCATCCATTTCATTCAACCTGATCCATTCATGTGTTTTTGTGTACCTCAAATCCTCTGGAACATTGCTCATACTCAGGTAAGAATTAAAGGGTAAATAAGTCTTTATTATGAAAATATAATTTTGGCTGATCCAGAAGAATCAACTAATGTAATTTACTGAATCCCTGGTAGAACTGTTTTTACTATTTGTCACGACTTCATCCTCGCCAAATTCAATGGCAATAAGGTTAGAAACGGGAATCAACCGTAAAAGCCCCGTTGACTTGCCTGAAACCTTGAAGACAAGTGCACCCTCTTCTCCAAGTATGGTATATCCCACAAATTCCCCATCAGTTTCCATTGGTTCGTCTTTTCCGCTGTTAGAAATCACCCTGTATTTTCCACCTTTTTTAATCTCAACCATATCCATTTTACTCAAACCCTCCAGTAAATTCATAATCCTTTTTTCTGTCAGTCTCAACCATCTGCCATATCCTTTAACTAAGTGACATCCTCTCCTCAGTTAAAACCTCGGAGCTTCCTGCTTCAACCACTTCACTTGCCTTATCTCTTCCTTTTCAAGAAGGGGTATGGTAGAGGCGATTGTGTCCACAGGCGTTAGTTTCCCACTGTCCGTGGGTACTCTGGCCTTTATCAGACCAAATCTTTTTATGTTTATTGCTGCATTCCATTCCCTGTCATGTGTGGTATTACACCGAGGGCATGTCCATGTTCTTTCACTGAGTTTCAGATCATCATAGATGTATCCACAGTGAGAACACATCTTTGATGATGGATCGAACATTCCTATCTCGATTGTGTTCTTTCCCCTTGACAGTGCTTTGGTTTTCAGCATTGTAAAGAAGGAATACCATCCTGCATCTGCTATACTCTTTGCAAGTTTGTGATTCTTCATCATGCCTGATACGTTCAGTCCTTCTGTTATCATTGTATCGT
>JAJYRA010000008.1 GCA_021794355.1 Thermoplasmata archaeon
ATCTCCTTAATATTATCAAAATCTGAATTGTCTGTTATGATTTCAGATATGTTTCTTTCAATTGCACAGGATAGATGAATTGAATCCCGAGGTTTTAACACATGTGAGTGGGAAATCCCACACCCTTCAGGGGTGGGATGAAAGCGAACCGATTCCTATATGTACATCTAATGTATCTAATAAAATGCCCAGGGGATACACCAGTTCTAATACATCAGTTCATTTCATGAACTATCATTTTGTCTGGTGCCCTGAATACAGGAGAAAAGTAATTGTCGATGATGTTGAAACCCGGTTACAGGACATAATCAGGAATACTGCAGGGGAGAACAACCGGGAGATCATTGCACTGGAAACCATGCCGGATCATGTTCACCTGCTCATAAAAGCTGATCCGACAATAACACCAAACAACATTATTGCAAGGATAAAGGGCAGGAGTTCCATTATACTGAGTAACGAATTCTCCACCCTCACAAGCAGATTGCCCACACTGTGGACACGGAGCTGTTTTGTCTCCACGCATGGACAAGTATTGCTGTCTCCAACGATCTTGAATGCACTAACATGTAAATAGCATTTAGTAATAATACTATGCATATGCACAGTATTGACACCGAAAACCATGGGAAAAAACACAGGGTATCAGGAGATTGGGTAAACCTTACAGGGACCAGAGGAAATGGAAGGAATACAATGAAGAACTTGTAATAAGGGGAAAGATGATCTTTGATCCGGATTTCAGGGATCAGTGGGAATCAGAACTGAAAACAATGAACATGGGAAAGAGGGGGATCGCCATACCTCTTTCCTGAATCGTTCATGAGCCTCATGGTGATCTGGCACCAGTATCTTGTTTACAGGGGACTGGAAGGCATTGCAAGATACCTGGTGGATCTTGGCATAATACTATATTACGGCGACTAGACAACAGTATGGCACAGAATACATGACATGAAGCCTGTTCTGAACATATCAGGCATGAAATATGCAGAGATCGGCACAGATGGAACAGGAATGAAATCGAACAATGCTGGATCTTACAGGATAACGAAATATGGAGATCCGGATGCAAAGAGGAGAAAGCATCTTGTTGTCATAATCACCGCTGATGTCAGAACGAAAAGGATCATGGGAATTGAAGCGCATATTGAGGGGGACAGGCCCATCGGAGCCTGAAACTGCACAGAAATATGTCATGGATGCAGTCATGAAAGGAATAAAAGTTACAGAATTCTATGGTGACTGCGCATTCGACACCAATGATCTCTTCACACTGGTTCATACCATTGGTGCATCGCCCATCATAAAGATAAGGAAGAATGCATCCACTGATCACCACAGAGGATCGAAATACCGCAGGAAAGCCGTAAGGGAATACAGGGAGAAGGGGTAAAGGCAGCCGGCGGTAGAGAATAACTATGGCATGAGATGGCCGGGGACGGAAGGAGTATTCTCCGCAGTCAAGAGGAAATTCGGTGAGAACTGTGTCAGCCGATCAGTTAAGGGTCTGGAAGCTGAGGGATACCAGAGGACCTGGGTGTATGACTATATAAATCAGAGGGCAAAAACGGAGGAGAAATCTCAGAATTAAAGGGAAATTGGAAGGAAATCAGGAGAATAGTTGGCAGTTAAGCTGATTGGAAATTAATTGTTAAACACAGCAGTAATATTGTAAACGTTTATATGGGGTATATTTATTCTTAAAATATAGTTGAATTAGTGTATATCAATCTTAATGGATGGAAATGATAGAAATGTTTGAGCATATCGAAGCATTGTCTCCGAAATCTGAAATTGTTAAGGAATTAAAAAAGAGATCCATGAACATGTTTAACGGAATACCAGAGGGCAGCGGAGAGAGAAATAGAGCTAAATTATATAAAAAATACCAGAAGATTATGGAAGAACAAATTCTCCCTAGGCAAGACGAGTTTATTGATGCTCTCACTGATCTTGTTAAAGATTATCCAAGTGAAAATGAAATAAAGAAAGCTAAAGATCTATTCTTAGAAGTTCTCAAGACAAAAGTCAAAGAAAGTGTGGAAGATAAAGAAGAAGGAGTGAGTTTAGCAGAAAGAATTACTATGCTGGAAGCTAGTATTCCTTTGGAGGAAAAAAATAATCTTTATAGGGGAGAACTTAAGGAATTAAAGAAAACAATGGAGAAAGTAATAACCGAAATGGTTAAACTTAATTGGGCTGAACTTAGCGAGGAAGACTCAGAACGTCTTTACGCTTTCTCAGAAGTAATTTCAATGTCTAGTTCTATTATAGATTCGTTGTTATCGGAATTATCTTTGAACAGCAGAGCAGACTTGGGGAAAGGAATCTCGGTGTTGTTTTATCTTGTTCTTCGTGCAGATGCATATCTGTTGGGTAAAATTTCACGCGATTCACTTACTTGGACAATATCCTCGGTACAAACTTATGCTTACGCAAATGCTACTTATCTAATTGCAAACTAAGATCTAAATGTCTATATTTTACCCTGATACGTCAACCATCATGTCACTATTTGACGAAACAGAGCCGCTTCACAATAAAGCAAAGGATATTTTGCGCCAATACAAAATAATGGATGTCTTTGTGTCTACAATAGTTCAAACTGAATGGCAGAGCAGGACAATGAGAGAACACAGAGAACTAGTGCTGAAGACGATAGTATTAATAGACGCCAAAAAGGGTAAAGGAGATTCTATGATGACTGCCACAAAATTTAACGTATTGGTTGATAATGCCGCAAACATAATCCGAAGTAAACCTACTATTGAAAGCAGAAAATTAGATAGGGCTAGAGCAAACCTACAAAAGGAAATCGCGCGTTCATTCAATAGCATTTCAGGTGCACCTGTTACAAGCCGTTCAATAGATTATCTCAAAGAGCAAATAATTCGTATAAACTATGCTTTTTATGAAAAAGGCCAAGGTGTAATTGGATTCTTTATTCGGCATGGCTATAGGCATCCGGGCGTAAACGAAGATGTCGATAGTGCCGTGAAACAGTTTTTATCTGAACACGAAACCGGACTAGAAACACAAGATTCCATGGTCCTTGCAGATTTGTTAAGATATGCCGCGTCAGATTCAAACAATTATGACTTTGTAGTTGGGGATAAGAACTTTTATAAAAAGGGAAAGGAATACATTAAATTGTATGATGATGTGGCATCGAGAGTTAAATTCAAACTTCTTTCGGCTCCGTGAATTAAATAGTCCTTTGTAATTCAAAAGTGAATTTGATGATCTCCGTATAAAAGTAATTATAAAGAATGCATGATCAATTTAGAGTATTAATTTTACAAGTTTTTATATTGCCATCGGGAAATGTTCCAGAGGAGGTATCATTAATCTTACACAATTTTTAGGACATTACGCACGATAACATTTAGACCCCGTTATAATTGTAAGATATAACAAAGAAGGGATTGATTTGACTGAAACAAATATTCTGGAGATTAGAGCTTCTCAGATCAGGTCTATCGTTGCTGAATATTTACAGTGTCTTAA
>JAJYRA010000058.1 GCA_021794355.1 Thermoplasmata archaeon
GCTGCCAACCTGTATGAACGGGATCACAGTTTCCTGCGTCTCAAAGGAACAATCGGCAGCCCTCTTCCGGATCACGTGATTCCACCGTCATGAAGTCACGGTCGGGTATAACTTTTTCATAGTAGGAACATGGGTATCTCATTCTTAACATACACACCCAAGATATTATAATTCTCGAATGCAAGATTGGAATAGTTCTTGATAATGGTTCCATTGTTAGCAAAAAAGGCTTTTTCATTACTGTATATTGCTGCACTTGATTTATAGATAAAAAGTCCCCTATGGGTACCCAAATCATAGGATAAGCCAAGATTGATCACGGATAGATTTTCATTATATATACCGACAACCGAATACTCCTCTTCTCCAACCTTTTTTATGAGCCAGTATGATAGATTTTTACCCATGGCACTTTGAACCACATTCCATGTACTCCAGTGGAAGATAACCCTGGATTCGTTGGATTGAGGGTTGTATTCCACAATAGAATCTTTATTCTTTATACTGAGATAAATTCCAAGTGCCCGGTCGCAGACAAAACTTTTTTCCACTCCGGCGCTAATATTGGTGAACTTCCTGGAAAGTGGAGAATATTCTGGTGAGTTAATGAAATGATCATATTCCCTTATGCCCACTCCAACCCGTGGATGATTGAAAATAATATTGTAATAATTGCCGGTGATGGTTGCATTTATCTCTTCTGAACAAATGTTCGCAATACCGGGTTTAAAGGCTCCATAATAAAGCATCTGACTGTTCCTGTTCACCATAATTAAAACAGTCGAACCCTCAAAGTAAAATGAGATATTGTAAAAAGTGTTCTGTCCCATGGTCAAGATTTTTGTCTTGGATCCCTTGCTTCCAATCAATAGACCTGAACCATCCTTCAACCCGAAATCTCCCAAAATAAACCTTCCTTCATAGGATATGTTGAATGAAGATTCTGTCATTGAATAGCTCTCATTTTCATTCCATGACAGATTCAGTGAAATGTTGCTTGATCTTGAAGTGAAATAAATGCCACTCCTGTTGTAATAATTTTGCCCAGAAACATAGAATGGAAAGGAATAGTTTGACAGATTGAGGTTGGAGTCAAAATATTCTGCACTGCTATTCACTAATCCCATATGAATCCCAGAGTTTTCTTCCTGAGTATTATTCACAGTGTAACCTGAAAAATTGCAAATAGAACTATTTCTAAAAGTGTGATTAGAGTTTACGAATGGTATTGGAGAGATTGCCAAAATTGCAATAATTGCTATAATTCCAACTAATTTCACATACAGGGTAAAAGTGTAATTAATTTAATAAGTGGCATTATGGCAAAAATTACATTTATGACAATAAGAAGTAATAAACAAATTTCATTTATCTTGACTCGCGTAAAAGATAATGCCATTTGCCAAACATATTTTCAAATTGCAGCAGTTGCGCAAATCTGCTTGATGAGAAATCTGCATTGGTTTTAAATTGCAAAAATTAGAATGTGGATCGTGTATGAATTTTATTAACTTTTTATCTTCACAAGTTTCTTCTTTCCCTTCAAATTAGACATTTCATAGATGGAGGTCCAGAGCAGGGCAGCAAAGGCTGAGATCAGGCCTGCCAGAAGTGGGTATATCAGAATGATCATAAATGATGGGAGACCAATAATGGAACCCACGATGGTTCCGATTTTTTCGATTGATGAGAAGGGATACTGAAGATAAACTGAGATGAAGGAAAGGAACCCAATGAGCAACCCGTATATGGTTGCCCACTTTTTACTGAATACAGCCAATGGGATTGCAGAAATTACAACATAGTAGGCATCCTTCAGTATAAATGCAATGATAACTGCCATTAGGATAGATGCAACAGCATAAATGATCCTATGGCTCATAAGTGATTTTCACCTCCGTTGGAAGACCTTGCATTGGATAATATTTATGGTTAAGCCAGAATGGGAGCTGGTTTTTAAACCAATAACTCAACACATTCTCACTGGGCCCACCAGGGAACACACCATAGAAGGTTCCTGTTCCCGGTCTTGCTATGGTTCTGAGGGATGAACCAATGGACACACATGGAAGTGGATATTCAAGCAATCTCGGTACAGACCCCACACTTACCGTATGTCTACCTCCCCATATGGGCATTGGCCCAATTCCAAGATCTGATATTCCTGTAAGGCTCGCAATTTCCAGTTTATGAATATGCCCCCAATCCCAGTTTGATTGGTTACCCAATCTTGAGTCCATAAAACTCACGGCCATGACGAAAGCTTCCCTTACCGTACTTGAAAAATTGTCGTTGAACCATGATGATTGAGGATCATTTCTGGCCAAGTATATGGCCGTATTTATGTAAACGCATGGTGTGTAGTTATATATCTTCTTTTCCTGGTATACCCTGTCAAATGTGATCCTGTAGAGAGCTGCCGTTACATACTGATACACCGTTGGATTCTTCATGGTCTCATAGAAGGAATAATTCCAATCCGATAGAAGTTTGAATGCTTCCCTCTCCGAAAGGTTCATATTGCTCATTCCTGAAATGGCCATTAAAAGAAGTGGATTGAATTGGGTTGCCCAATAGTCCGTAACGTTTGATTGTAGTTCCATCATGTTCTGGATGCTCATTTTCGTATGATTTTGAAGATAGTGGTCAATAATTTCTGCTCTACCTCCAGTGGACCAGTAGGATCCAACAAAGGGATAGGGATAGTTCTTGCCAACAGTTGGCTGGTTTGGCGCAAACATATAGCCCCTCACTGGATTCACCGCCTGGGGGAGATAATGGAATGGTACATACCCGTTCTCCCCGTATTGAGACGTTGAACCATTAAGTAGGGATACAGAACCCACAACCTTAACACTCTTTCCATTGGGCAGAGTTTCATTGATCAATGGGTAACCACCAGCAGTTATGTATCCTGAGTGATGAAGGGAAACCAGGGCAAAGTTCTGTGGGGGTGCTGGTCCCCAATATTGTAGTGCATCCAGCATCTGGGAATAGTTTGATGACATATCAAGCATAATTTCAGATATAAGATCTGTACTTGGATTTCTTGCGTTCCAGTTCATGCTGATACCCATATTTCCATTTCTGGCAATGAGTGGTCCATTATTGGTACTGTATATGGAGTAACTAATTCCGGACTGGGTGTAATTACAGACACTCATTCTTATGTAATGACCGTTATAGAGGTAGGAATTTCCACTCAGGGACTCCAGATAATCGTTGGCAGAATTTCCCTCCGGTGTTGTGAGACCAAAGGAGGTGCTCTTTGTGTGACCTATGAGTACACCCGGTAAACCGGCCAGACCCCATCCAGTCACATTTAAATGAGGATCGGCAAGTTGAAATTCTATCCAAAGAGATGGCGCAAGAAGCGGAAGATGGGGGTCGTTGGCCAGCATTGGGACGCCATCAGAAGAGTGGCTTGATGCTATGATCCAGCTATTGCTCCCTATGGGTGAACCCGTATTATGGGAACCTGGAAGATTATAGGGGTCTGTAATGTTTTGGCATGCATCTTTGATCAGTGAAGTGGTGTTTCTTAAGAGGGCACCACTGATTCCTGTGGCCCATTCTTTAAACCAGTCCTGACTCCAGAAGTATGAGGGACTTATGCCCTGATCTGTGAGGTTAAAACCATTCACCGTACCGCTTCCCGGGATCATGGTTACATTTTCAGTGTAATAGGGATAGTAAGGCCAAATCTGGCTGTAATTTGCAAATCCAAGAGCATTAACAAAAAGATCTGATTGAAGAACATTTGTGGAACCCGTGGCCAGGGACCATGACATGTATTCTTCCCAAACCAGGCTGTCGTACACGGTCCACTTGAATGGTTTTATTCCAAGAAGGTGGAATCCCAGATGGGTGGAGACAGATTTAGTATTATTAATATAAGCATCGACGCCCTCTGAATACCATTTTATGTAGTTATAAAACTGTGGATCCTTGCTTTTCAGGTAGGATTTAGTTCTATAAGCATCTCTTGACAACCCTACCAGCCTCATGGTATAATCAGACTGCAACCCTGATTTTCCAATAAAATTGCTTAAGTTTCCTGCGGCAACGGTGGCCTGCAATTCCATTTGAAACAGTCTCTGACATGCTGAGTAATAACCCTGAGCATAGAACAGATCATGATTATTTCTTGCATCAATGTGGGCCATTCCTGAAGAGTCTATTGTTAAATTTACAGGATACTGAAGCCCTGGAACAACAAAATTTCCAGAGGTGAAATTGCCTCCCTGTGCACTTTGAAAAACGCCTGTTGAAGGATTCACTATGCTTAGGGAGTTGGAAACATAGGAGAAAGTCCCGACCAAAACGAAAGAGATAACTATTAAAATGGTGCCATATTTTTTGTTCATATATTTGAGACATGAGGTATATCTATTTTTACTTTATTCACGGTAGATTGGAGTTTAAATTAAGAATGTGATCTATCTCTTTTTCATTGGTAAACCTAGGATCATCTTAAAAAAATAGGTAAATATAATATAGAATGACACCGAAAAGAATGAAGAGGCCACCTATTCCTGCAAAAATGGCAGTCATTATTAACTGTTCCTTATTTATTTTTACTACATCCTCTTCCCTCAACCTGGCCTTTGACTCAAACATGGAATTTACATAACGATTGGCCCCGAAGTCATAAAAGGCGCCAAAGAAAATTATTACAATACCTGCCATAACCAGAAGAAGAGGAAAAATATTTGCTATGGATTTTGCATCGACCAGAAAAAGTACAACGCCTGACATAAAGAGAATAAATAAAAGCACAAGGGCAGGAACCATTAACATGAACTTTGTGTGCCTTTTCTCTTTTATTCTTAAAATTTCTTCATATTCGGTGTCTTCCATTTTCTACTCCGACATATATCCTCCTTCTTCTCCGCCTTCCAGAATTCCCATGGTTTCTTCCCTCGTTAGTTCCTCCTGAGCAAAGTGACAGCTGTAATATCTCCTTCCATTGGTTTGAACCGGCGGGTTTTCGCTTTTACAGATATCTTTATGATACACACATCTTCCGTAGAATCTGCAACCGACCTTAGGGTTAATTGCGCTTCCAATTTCGCCTACGATATCCAATCCTTTGTTCACCCACTGTGGATCCAGACTCGGTACCGCAGATATGAGGGCTTTTGTATAGGGGTGTAAGGGATTTCTTATTATTTCTTCGGATCTGCCAAACTCCACAACCTGACCCAAATACATAACGATTACAAAGTCTGAAACATATCTGGCTGAGGCTATATCGTGAGATATATAGAGTACTGAAATATCTTTCTTTTCCTTCAGATCGATCAGGAGGTTCATTATGTTAGCCCTTATGGATACGTCAAGCATTGAGATCGGTTCATCTGCCACTAAAAAGGATGGATTTAGAGTAATGGCTCTTGCAATGGAGACTCTTTGCCTTTCCCCACCCGATAGTTCATGGGGATATCTTTCAATATAATTCTCCGGAGGTCTGAGATTGGAAATATCAAGAGCCGATTTCACTTCGCTTTCAAGATCGAAATCCGCCTGTATAAGGGATGTATCGGCCCTGGATCTACGGGACATTATATCTTTCCTTTGAACGATCAGGGGCTCAGCCACTATATCGAAAATAGACATTTTAGGGTTGATTGAGTCATATGGATCCTGAAATATAAGTTGACTTTCTTTTCTGAAAATCCTGTATTTTGGATTGGACTTGTTCATCTTGGTTATTTCCAGTTTATCATCTTCGCCGGCCCCCATTATGAAGGTTAGGTTCCCTGATGTGGGTTCCAGCGCATTGACAAGCAATTTCCCCAAAGTTGTCTTTCCTGAACCACTCTCGCCAACCACTCCTATGATCGTTCTTTTTCCTATGGTGAGATTTACCTTATCCACTGCATGTACAACGGGTTTGTTTGCTCCACCAAAGAGGTTTGTTGTGAGATTTGAATGAACTGAAAAATACTTACTGAGTTCCTTAGTTTCCAGTAACGTTGGTCTGTCCAATGCACTTTCGTCTGCTTTTAATTCGTCCCCATATCTCTGGAATCTTTCATATTCCTCTTCATCTATGGTTTCGAAATGACAGAGAGATTTATGATCAGAGTTAAGAATCTTTAAAGTTGGCTTTTCTGTTCTGCATATATCCTGCGCCATAAAGCATCTGCTCGCAAAAAAACATCCTTCCGGCGGACTGATCAGATCCGGTACTGAACCTGGAATCCCGTGTATTCTTTTCTTGGTAGAATCTATAGATGGATAACTATGCATCAACGCGTATGTATAAGGATTTCTTGGGTTAACGAATATATCTCTGGGTTCACCATACTCCATTACTCTTCCGGCATACATAACCGCAACATAGTTTGCAAGTTGAGATACTACACCCACATCATGTGAAATGACAATCATTGAGTGAATCGTCCTACTATCCTTTAGACCTTTCAATTCTTTAATTATCTTAGCCTGGGTGATAACATCAAGACCGGTTGTAGGTTCGTCAGCAATCACAACCTTCGGGTTGAGAGCCAGAGCCATAGCGATTATACCTCTCTGTTTCATGCCTCCACTTAGTTCGTGTGGATAGGCGTCCAGAAACTTTGGGTTAAATCCCGCCTTTCTACAACTGCTTTCCATCCTGTTATATTGAAGCAACTTCTTCTTTTCTTTCACAGACATGGTTTTTAAGTCTGACTTTAGTTTTGCCAGAAGGTCCTGATAAATTCTTTCTTCAATGATTTTAAATTCTCTGCTTTCCTTGTCCTTTATGTCTTCCAGTGCCATTTCGTTGGCCTTTGCCCTCAGGTTCCCCTCATCGATAAAGTCTTCTTCCTGCATATTGGAGATATCTGAAAATGTATTATGAATTTCGAATACTTCCTCGATCTGGTTCCTTATGGTATGAACCGGATTAAATGCGTTCATTGCACCCTGGAATATCATGGATATTTCCTTCCACCTTATTTCTGCAAGCCTCTGATCCAAAAGCCTCTTGGTCTTTGCTCTCAGTTTCTTATCAGTGGTTGTGTCCTTGGAATTAATAATATCTTTATCTAAATAAACTACGGAACCAGTGATTTCTGCATTTTCTGGGAGAAGCCCGAGCAGTGAGAGGGCAGTGGTAGATTTTCCGGAACCACTTTCCCCTATTATTCCAAGAATTTCTCCTTCGTTCAGATCCAGATTTATTCCATCCAAAGCCTGTACTTTTCCTTCCAGTGTTCTGAAGTGCACTGAAAGGTTGTCTATTTTGATTAATGTGTTTTTATTTTCCGTTTCAAATTCTTCGTTTAACATTTTACCTCCTCCTAAGCCTTGGATTCACGACTTCGTCCATTCCCCTTGATACAAATATGAGGGAGAAAATGAACATTGTTAAGGCAATAGCTGGTGGAAGAATCCACTGAGGCTGAGTAATAACTACAAAGTAATCGGAATAGGCTGCATTTAGCATTCCACCCCAGGTTGCAGTGGTAAGAGGGGCGAGTCCAAGGAACTCCAATCCCGAAACTGCACCTATACCTCCTCCTATGGAAAGTGCTAGGAGATATAGCAACAATGGACCTATATTGGGCAGTATATGACGTTTCATAATAGATCCACCCTTCGAACCAAACAGCCTAGACGCCTCCACAAATGATCTTGCACTTACTCCCCTCACGACTCCAATTAGAGTGAAAGCAGCAAAAGGCCAACCTGTGAGACTCACGATCATTATTAAAGTTATGAAATTAGCACTGTTGATAACAGATGAAAGGGCAATTAAAAGAGCCAGCCCTGGTACTAAAAATAGAGCTAGAGAAAGTGTTTCAACTGCTTCCCCACCAAAACCCCCCTTATAACCCACATACATTGCCACCGCAAGAGAAATTATAATGGTAAAAAACCCAATGGAGATTCCAAATATCCAGTCGTTCCCAAAGCTCTCTAAAAACCTTGACCACACATCGTGCCCAAACTGTGTCGTCCCAAGGAAAGCTCTTGCTCCTGAGGGAAGTTTTGCCATTGGAGGAAGAGGAGTGCATTCCTTGGCGGTTGAATTATACAGATATACATAGTTGTTGTTAGCGGTCAGTGCGATTGTTCCCACTCCAGTCACTGCGTTTGTGAAATATAGTACTCTTGAAGTTTGAGATGGAACTGGCAATACTCCTGCGCTCCATGAGAATGGATCAGTAGAGGAACCATTTATTAGACTAAAGGATAATATAGAGCCTTTCTCTGAAACAAATATCAGTGAGTCAGCAATCTGATCGTAGGTAGCGGAAGTTAAAAAATGTCCAGAATTGACAGGTATTGCAATACTCCTTACTCTCAAGGCACTAGTTGAGTTATAAGATATGACATACGCATACAAATCTGTCATAGCTATAATTGAACTCGGTTCTCCTGAACCACCGGGTGTGGTGGAAAGACCAATAATGGGCGAGGGAAAAGTACCCACAGACTGATTTTTACCCGTTAATAGGTTTAACTTTTCAATGGAATTTCCCACAGCCAGATATGCAGAATTATTTGACAGGTATTTTACCTGATAAAAACTTGGTATCACGGGACCAATATTCGGATTCATTGTTTTGGCAAAAGGGTGACTCCATGCCAGACTGCCGTTATTTGCTGAGTAGGCATTCACAGTTGTAGAATTCCATATGAGCAATAGAGCAGTTGTCTGAAATCTGCTTGCGGAAAACATTTTTCCATATGAAACGACACCCATTGGGTCTTTCATGCTTATTTTGTCTATTCCTAGTGTGCTGAATGGAGAAATCTCATAGCGATGAAGGTAATTACCTGTAATATTTTGAGTAATAAAATATATTTGCCCACTAGGGTTTTGACTTTGATTTGCATAATTAAATGAAGGTATACTTGTAGAAACCGTTCCTGTAAATGGTTCAGAGTTTGAAGTTATATTCCCAACTATAGTTCCATTATAGTTGAAAGAATACAATTTATTAAATACAGGGGTTTTTAATCCTACTGTCACATCTGAAATCCGTCCTACTACAACCCTTCCACTTATTCCATTGGAGAATGGCATAGCTATAAATCTCTGGAATAGAGAAGGAGATGCAAATCCCGATAGTTCCTGTGAACAATTTACGAGAGGAAACATTATCGGTTTAAGCATGTTTTCACTGCCCTTTAAATTACTCTTGTAGATAGGTGTATATTTTCCTAACTTTGAATAAGAAGACGACCCAAGCCCGTAACAATAAATGTAACCGGAGGAAGTTCCTATATAGATTGCAGAGGTCCCCACGTCTTGAAGTGAAGTGGCCATTGGTGGATAAATTGTCACTGATGAGCCCCTTTGAGAAATGTTCAAAAGATGAGTTTGTGCTAGCTCAGAAGCAACGTGTGTATCCACTTCAGGATAAATATAAGCATAATTTGGATGTTCAACAACGAATGGAGTTATTAGAGTTATCACTGCAAAGGCTAGTAAAATATAAAAACCAACCTTCCCGTAACTACTTCCATAAAAAATCTTAAACTGACGATATAGACGCCTCCAGTAAACTGAAGGCGTAAATCGACTTTTCCTTCCTTTTTTACCTATCATTATGATTAACCCTAACTAAATGGTCATACTTTAATTCTTGGATCGAGCCACGCATGTACATAATCAATGCTTGAGTAAGCCACAATTGTTAATAAAGATATTACAAAAGTTGATGCCTCGCTTAGTGGATAATCTTCATTCAGTACTGCATGATAAAGAAGAGGCCCCATCCCTGGCCAATTAAATATGATAGCAACTATTAGAGATCCGCTTATTAAGAAAGATAACTGGAGGGCAAGTCTGGTGGTTACAGGGATTACAGCAATCCTGGCTGCGTGTTTTCGAAGAATGGATTTCTCAGGCACACCTTTGGCTCTGGCTGTGGTAATGTGATCCTCTCCAAGAGTAGATACCATTGCCGCCCTCATTGTAATCATATGTCCCATAGATTCTATTATGAGTAAAGTACTGAATGGAAGGGCGATGTGATAGAGTAATATCGGAAATGTGCTGAAACTTGGATTCGTGATATAGGTTAACGGAACACTGGCCTTAATAGGTAATACACTGGAGTAAACAGCTAGATACAGGAAAAGTATGACCCCAAGGATAAAATATGGTATGGAATTCAAGATTAAACTTGTGGTCAGGATCACACCCTCCTTCTTCCCGCCTCTCAGCTTAGAGACTATAACACCCAAGGGGATTCCTATAGCAAAAGATAGAAGGGCGGAAGAAACAATCAATACAAGAGTGTAAGGCATTGCAACAGCTATTTCATTATAAACGTACTGACCAGTATAAAAATAGTCTTTCCCCCAATGAAAGGTGAACATTTGATAGAGGTAGGTTTCGAAATCAACAAGTGACCACTTGCCATACTGCAGACCCATCGTGCTCAAAATTGCCTTCTCCGCCTTTGAACTTAAAGGATTGCCACTCTTATTTGCGGTTTTAAGCAACAACTCTGCTGGACTACCTGGCATCAATCTGAATACAACGAAAATGATTAACGTCATTATGAAAACAAGGGAGAAAGCTTGAATAATCTTCCTAATCATTAAATAAATGTTCATATTTTACCTCTTATATTAAAAAATAAAAAAAAATAAAAATTTTAAGATTTCACTTTTTGTTTACGCATTACAACAAATGCCGCTACTCCTACAACTACCACCACTGCTACTACCACAGCTATTATGGTATAGTCAAGCGTAGATACAGATGGCGGAGTAACTACCTTTGTTGGTTGGGTCAAAGGAATGGTTACATTTACAGTTGCATTAACAAGATGTGCACTAGATGGGGCGGCAATCTTTATGGACATAGTAGTGTTTCCATTTACCGTTCCATTTACTGTGAAATTAAACACAGCTATTCCATGACTGTTTGTGGTTAGGGTTAGATCTGTCTTGTTGTATCTTATGTTCTGGAGAGTTGAATTATTAATGGATACAGTGGCCCCTTTGTATACGGTTCCGTTTTTCGTTACGGTGAAAGTTAAGTTGCCTTTCTCACCGGGTTTATACAGCGTTTGGTTGAACTTGTAAGATACGTCCAGTGATGGATTGACTAGGTATAAACTCTGAGTTTGGCCCGCAGCTCCAGTTTGATTCTCACTCGCTGGAGGAGTTACCACAGCCGTTACATTCACTTCCTGGTAGTAGATATTTACCGGGTTGTTCTGACTGTCATTTGTCACAA
This sequence comes from Thermoplasmata archaeon, assembly GCA_021794355.1. Taxonomy (GTDB): domain Archaea; phylum Thermoplasmatota; class Thermoplasmata; order Thermoplasmatales; family Thermoplasmataceae; genus Cuniculiplasma. The sequence goes on from JAJYRA010000058.1 coordinate 11,195, forward strand.
AGAGAGTTGATAACTCTCCAACTGTATAGCTCCAGATAGCCTCCCCTGCTGAATTAGTTGTGATAGTATTATCTATGCCACTTAAACCTCCATAGGGGGAAGAAATTCCCTCCACAGTAACCGTTGCCCCTTTAACAGGTGTTGTTCCGTTCATGACAGTAAATGTTATACTTCCCTTATCACCAGAGTACTTTTCTGCTGGAGTGTTAAGAACTGATTTGAGTGTAAGTTGGTATTTGTACGAAGGATTGAACAGCCATAGACTCTGTATTCCACTGCCTGTTTGAGTTAGCTTCCCGCTTGACGGAGTTGCAACAGCGGTTATGTTTGCTTCTTCATAACTTACTTTAAATGTTTGTCCAGTCACGCCGTTACAACCTACAAATAGTGCTGAAAGATTTTCAACCTTATATTTCCAAACCACCTTTCCAGCGGAATTTGTTACCAAGTTATTGCTAGATATGTTTAATATGCCACCATATAGGGCTGAGATCCCTACTAGAACATTAGCCCCTTTAACAGGTGTTGTTCCATTCATGACAGTAAATGTTATACTTCCCCTGTTACCAGTAGACTCCGTTGTTGCGTTGTTAAGGTTTGCTTTAACTGTTAGTTTGTAGTGGTAGTGCACGGCTGCAACGGTGTGTGTATGAATAGAGAAAAATTGCCAGTACCAGTATATGAATACAGCATCGGGATTTGTGTGTGAATAGTTAGTAAATGTGTTTGTCTGCTCAGGTACCAAATCAATACCATATCCAAGGTTGACCATGGTAGCCTGCCTTATCATAAGTACCTGAAGACGTTTGGCAATATGTTCTGCGGTGGGTATTGAATCGGTATTAACAAGCTTTGCTGTCATGTTATCGAAAAGCGACTGGACCTGTGTTCCACTAAGCATTTTGCCGTTTACTGTCATGCTACTGAAAGGCCCTACATAGCTCCTCGTTGGTATACCATAAGTCGGGTTAAGGGAATCCCTGCAACCTAGGGCTGGATCTGCTACGGAAGTACTGATTCCTAAAGATGCGACTTGATAAAGGTTACTGCTGCTAGTTATGCTTCCATCTATGTTGCTTAATAATGTTGTGAAAGCCTCCTCTTTCAAATTCAATGATATGCCAAGTTCCTTCCAGTACGTTTTTGTTGCCTCTATTCCTGCAATGTTATCTGGGGCTACAGCGCCTACTGTTGTTTGCATACTTATTACTACTGGTTTCCCGTAATATTCAAGTGTACCAGAAACCATGGTCATTCCTTTGATACTTCCTATCAGGCTTTTTGCTTTGGCCATATTTAAAGTGTACAGTGGGGCTGAACTATTATAGTAGAAAGTGTTCTGTGGGTTAACTGGATCCGATGATAGGGTTCCATAACCATCAGCGATCGTGCTTGCAATATACGCAGTTGGTGTCGCATAGTTTAGCGCTTGCCTGAATGCAGTTACGTTTAAGGGTGCTACTCTCGTATTTATCCTGAAATAGCCATAGGCACTTGATGGTTTGTGATAAATGTATGAACCGGGCGTTGATTGTATCTGCGGGAGGAAACTTGGAGTAGGTGCAAGGGAAGTCGTATCTATTTGGCCTTTCTGATAGGCTGCTATCATGCTGGATTCTGAGCTATAGAATGGTTCATAAATTTCGTAGAACTTTGGAGTATATTGCCTTAGTCCACTTGTTTTGTTGGCATACTGTACAAAGTAGTGAGGGTTTACGTAAAGAATTTCGTGGTGGGATGGTGCTATACTTCCCTGCGGTAGGCCGTAATTGTTCTGCACCATGAATGGCCCTGTTCCAACAGATCCGGGTGATCTTCCAGTTCTTTGGTTCCATCCCATGTTCCAATCATACCAGCCATTTCCAGGAGTTATTCCTGGTGTACAGTTGTATAAACCTGGAACAGATGTGAAATCATGTTTATGCCATATGTGGTAAGGGAGGATATTGTTTTCAAAATCAGTGGACAAGAGTAGAAGTGATTTATGCGTTACAAATACCTTAACCGAGAGATTTCCATTGGGTATAACGTTAACAACGCTTGGCCAGTCTCCGCATGATGATTGCATTCTCCATGATTGAACAACATCTGCTGATTGGAGATAATAGGTCTTCATTGTTGTTGTTTTAAATGAGCTGTATGTGTGAGATATTGGTTTACCGTTGTAGTTGAAATGCACCGTGTTTGAGAATGTGTATGTATCCGATGCATTTGCTGGGGTCCAGTCAGTCCACTGTACATATGGTCTAAGGTGTATTGTGTAAACATAGGAATAACTCTGGGTAGAGTTTGTTGTTATATCATAAGTTTGGTTGCTTGTTGTTACATGTGCAACGCTGTAATTTGTTGCGAGCCATGGAACTACCTGACCACCAGGCAGGGTGTTAAACATTCCATCATATAACTCTTCTACTACGTAAGCATCACAATAACTTACTTCCTGGAACGGATTTAGTGAACCTACATTACAATCAATACCCATTTTGAAAGTACCGTTTGTATAACTTGGTTCATGCATAGTATTAGTTGGCATTTGCCAAGGCGCACTGCTTGTTGTGCTCGGGGAAGCACTCAGTACGGGGCTATTCTGTCCTCCATTTAGTGCCGTCTGTGTCCCGCTCGAGCTCAGGGCTGCAACGGCAAGTGCCGAGCCAACCATGAGTAAAGAGAACACTACAGCTATGACAAACTTCTTTTTATTCATTAGTGTGCGTATGTTAATCAAGGTATATAAAATATTCTTAACTTTTTTTAACGTTTATATAATAACATTTTAAATCTTGACTCTCTGGAAGTCCACAGAGGGATACGGGAAGCGAAAAATTGAAACTTAATCAAGATAGCTCTGCTCAGGTGAATGCTATTTTCCTTTGGCCCTGGACGTGCTTATGATCTGATCTCCTTTCCATAATGTGATACCCTGAAGTGCTGTTATTCCTACAACTAAGCTTACTTAGGGGTTGCCGAATAATAACATATCGGAATCAATCCTTCTGAGGTAGGATTGTGTAATTCCATTTCGGATGCAGTGGGTGTGGTTCAATGCGCAACTTTGCCATCTCCTCATCTGAGTGCTTGATTCCTGTGGCATATTCTTTATCGTCCATTCTTGCAGTTACTGTGAGACCATTCCTAGTTTTTGTGGAAGCTATGAGTTTTACGACGGTCTCATAGCTAATAAGCGGTTTTCCCTTCCAGTTCATGCTTATGAATGAAAACATGCGGTGTTCTATCTTGTTCCACTTGCTTGTTCCCGGAGGATAATGACATACAGTTATGGGTATTCCAATCTGATTTACAAGTTCCTGCAGATGAATCTTCCATCCCTTGTTACGTGATCCGTTGGAACCTCCTCCATCTGCACATATCATCAATTCTTTTGCATCAGGATATCTCTCTTTTCCCATGAGAAACCACCACTGCCTGATGCTTTCAACAGCGAATTCAGATGTGTCATGACTCTTTCCCACGTTAACCATGCCCTCATTCTTTCCAGTATCGGATATGCCATAAGGTGTAGCTTTGCCCATACCAAGATTGGGAAAATCGTACACGTTAACTTCCTTTGCTTCCCCTGTCCTGTTCCATGTCCTTCCGGGATTCTTGAATTCCCCTATGAGTTCCTTTTTCTTTGCATCCACTGAGATCACAGGGTTTCCATCCTTCACGAATTCCTTCCCTTTTTCGTTTATGTACCTGAACTGTGCATCCCTGTCCTCTGATGTACCACCCTCTATATTCTTTATGTTCGCCTGCAATGAGTAATCATTTTCCTTCAGTATTCTTCCCACAGTATCAGGATCAATCTTATGGCCAATCAATTTCAATTCATCCGCAATCCTGTACGTGGATTTATTGCTCCATCTCACGAGACTCATGTTGTCGCCTGCAGTGTTCTCATCCATTATTTTTTCCAGATCTGCAGTAATACCTGGATCTTTATCCTCAATTCTTTTCCTTCCTCCTCCCGGAGAACGGAGTCTTTCAGGAACTTCAAGCTTTTCTGTGTTTTTCAATTCTTTTATTCCCTTATCAATGGTCAGGTGCGACATGCCTGTCAACTCAACGACCCTTGACACCTCTCCACGGCCCATCTCAAGTGCTATTGCCGCTGCAAATCGTCTTGCCTGAACCTCATCTGCTCCTGAAATGGCTTTTAACCACCACGTGTACCGTCTGTCATCATTCATGATAATACATGCATAAGCAGTCTAATAGTATTTGTTATGTTAATGTTCGGTAAGCCCTTAAATTGTATATATAAAATATTCGTAATTGTATAGCTTCGTTAGCTTCGTTACCCGAATCCACACAACTCTTTTCTCAATATTTGTAGGGTAAAAGTCTGGATTACTCCAGACCCTTCCACTTCGAACCGTGCTTGACCTTTTCGGTCACACGGCTCTCCTTGTGACTTCACGCAACGGCGCTATACCGGATTATGCCTGACATGGGACG
>JAJYRA010000014.1 GCA_021794355.1 Thermoplasmata archaeon
ATCTAGAAGCGCCGGTCTTTTCTTCGGAAATATAATGATGGGTTTTCTCTATTATTTTGATCCTTTTTATTCTTATCTCTATGCAACAATAATAGCGATGGTGGCAGGATTAATAATATTGATACCAAGCAGAGATTTTAAAGATTTAATCTAAATATTACCAATAATTTTAGAGTGTTTTAGTAAAAGTACTGTTACCAGTAATTCGTTTGTGTTAAATTCTAACATACTATTTTTTGTTCTAGTTTGGACATTATATTTATCCTTTGCCATGAATACAATCTCACTGCCGGATTCTCTAGTTTCGTTACGATGGAGTATGTATTCATTCAGTTCCATATCCTCCATGTGCCTTCTGTGGATGCAGTAGAAACGGAGGAGGAATTCCAGACTGGACATCTCTCCTTTTGATATACTAATCCCCTGGATTCAGGGAGTATCTGTATCTCTGAAATTTGGTAGTCCATGAGCCATGGCATTATGTCTGTGTATATGGTTATTCTATGAATATTGCATTTTCTTATGTGGATGTTTATATCCATATGGCCCTGATAGTGTTCTCATGGTTCTGTGATAGGTATAGCATTCATTCAGTCCTTTTTCTGCATCTTTCTGATTCCTGGATGATCTTTTCCTGTATAGTGAAAGGGGAAAGGAGTTTTTTTAAAATTATAGAAAAGTCCTATTCTCTCAAGGTTCTCCTGTTCACATGATTGCCCGTCTTCTCAATCATGTCAAAGAGTTCACTTGGTGAAAGATCACCCTGCATCAACCTTGTAGCTATGTATCCGAAATGCATTACATTAATGGGAAAATTATTAGGATTGTCACTATCTTTTCCAATGTATCTAATATGCTTTTGCACAACCTTTCCATTTACCGGATATTCTCAACCTCATCATAGTATACCCGGTTTCCTTGTTTTATCTTTCATATGAACGACATATATTATTGTATATGTACACTACTATTATACAGTATGGATTTGGATTAAATGATATATGAAAAACAACCTAAATAACAAGAAAATGATAGGTTATATCAAGGGAAATAATGTTAGAAATCTAAGACTATTCTATTTGGGAAAGATAACCACAACTCAAGGAATGGGTATGAATTATTACAATTCACACCATAGCGCTCACACAGTTGACAATGTGTGTCCGTAGAACACTACGTTTCCGACAAGGCGATCATGTTTTCTACCAACTCGTCCGGTTTGGTCACCATTGGCCAGTGCCCAGTATCCATTACCTTATATGGACCATAAAGCTCTCCCCACTTTCCCTCAATGATTTCATTCACAGGATCTCCTCCGCTCATGGTGCAGAATATATAAGTGCACTTAATTGCGTCAAAGTTTTTCGAAATAACAATTGGATCGGTGGAATGCTTCAACGGCCAAGGAGTGGCCTTAGATAATATCCAGCTTCTATCCATTCCCTGGACATCGGGTCCGATGTGATTGAGTATGTCCTCATTGAAAGGAATTCCGAGACTCCCCTCAGGGAGTGTTCCAAATTCATCTGAGGCATTGAAACTTGCCTGAGGAGTTCTTATCTTCTCTGGTATCACAGCATCAAGATACAGGATCGATTTGATTCTTTTCGGAATACGATCCGCAACTGGTGCCACGACTTTTCCTGCAAAACTATGTCCAACCAGTATGATATCCTCTAGGTCGTTGTATTTTATGACGTTTAGAACGTCTTGGATTGCAGTCTCCATACCTACCTCCTTGGAAACGAGGTGTACTCTCTCTCCCATTCCGGTGAGAGTTATTGGATAAACTTCGTTTCCTTCGCTGACCAATGGTGGGATGATCTTTCTCCATACCCAGGCGCCCAGCCAAGCCCCCGGTACAAGCACAAATTTTGACATATGTATTTGCCCCTTCTTGATTTGCTTTAGGATGATAGTAAATATAAAGCTTATGGAAGTAAATTGGACATGAATGTTTTGTTCAACGAATATATAAAGAGATTATAGCTCGAACAGCTTCATCTCCTCCTCTGTTGGTATGACTCTCCAGTATCTGTATTCAGATCCAAATTATTCCTACAGTTTATCAATCAGCTTGGCTTGTATTAGAGTAATTCTAAGTAGGTTGAAAATATTGAGTATTCCGATCACCATGGCATCCCAGAGGTCTGCAAGTGTATAATGAAAAATGCTCTGAAATCCTTCAATGAAGTAATTTGCCCATATCTCGTTTTTTGGCAGCTCCTTTGGTATCTTTATCTCGTCATTCATCATAATGGCAGCCTCATTATAGCCTTTCTGTTGGACAGTACTACCTGAAACTCGTAGCCTTCACCCAGAAGATTTTCGATCTCGTTCATTGGAACAAGCTTCTGTTTTGAGCCATTGCTTGCCATTGCTCCTGCGATCTTGTCTCTCAACAGCTTCTGGAAATCCTCAATGTTTGTCTCAGCAAGATTCGTCTTATTGATCTCATCCTGCCTGTATCCCACGGTAGAAAAAAGTTGCTGCTGCAAATACAGCCTTGCGTCTTCCTCTGATACATCGCTTATCCTTGTTTCAAGAAACTTTGTGGGTTTGTTGTACGATTCTATCATTTCATCGATGATATCCGGTGGCAATAGCTTGTTTGTTGAATATTTGGCCTCGATATCACTCTTGTGACACATTATGAATTGCCTCCATGGGTGGGATATCAGACCTTTGGATTATGCAATATCCAATGCTGTTGAGAAGTACGCTCTCAAAACGTACGGTCTCATTTTCAACCCTGCCTGCTCTATGGCTTCCATTATGTCCCTCATTACAAATGTCGTCCTCAAGAATGCAGTCTTCTTGACACCTCTGACATCGAACTGTAATAATAGGGATTCATAGGTAAGTTCTTCTACCTGTTTTCTCCGCTCCTCAAGGTATTCTCTGATGCATGTCGTGCCTTCCTCCCAAAGTTCCCTGACAAAATCCATAAACTCGTAACGGAAATCTTTCTCGTTGGCTCTGGCTTTCTTCAGGATTTCCGTTGGTGTTATATTGGTAAGCTCAGAGTAATACCAAAAATTCCTCGAAGTTGCTGTTGCTGTTAAGACAGATTTCACCTTCAGGTTCTCAAATATACTTCGGCTACATAGTCATAAGAACATAACGAATGGTGACATAAAAGGTACTTGATTAATAGATTAAATGGACCGGTCGGGATTTGGACCCGAGCCCTCCTGCTTGCAAAGCAGGCGATCTACCGCTGATCTACCGGCCCATTGTAGTTCATAGAAATTAAACGAGAATTATTAAATGTTTCTAAATAAAATTTAACATTTGATAATGAAGATTCATATTAATTATTAAGGGGAGGGGGAGAGGTATATTTCCAGTGGAACGTAAAAAAGGTATATGGGCATCCTGTGAAAAAATTATAATTGATTAATATATATAAAAATAATCAGATATACTATATAAATAAATATAAAAGTTTATATTATTATATTATAAA
>JAJYRA010000062.1 GCA_021794355.1 Thermoplasmata archaeon
GCATATGGGAAACTTCCACATGAAGCACCGGTACCAGTTCTCCCTGAATGTGATATGTCACTCCCGCATAAGATTCGTTTTCTATCTTAGTGTCTAACAATTTCGGTACTGCCATAATGTTATTACCAATTATATAAACCTGAGAATTAGTATTAAACTTTTGGTTCTATGAAGTTTCACGCTTATAGAAAACACCTTTACCCAACGCTTGTTTGTGAAACTAAGTAAAAAATCTGAAAATAATTATTATTCACGTGTTTGACCCATCTTGAAATCAACACGGAAAAAGTAAAAGTTTTGTTAAAAAAATTATGTCACAACAAATTTTTTCTCCTTAGAATAAAAATAGTTGCAATCGACACGACTCCAGCAATGGCAGCCCCATATTCAAGATTGTTCAGTTGATTTACTGAAATGTTTCCTGAATTGAAATTGCTTCCTCCCCCCTGAGATCCGGAGTATGTAAAATAGACAACCCCTATGACTGCAGTAGAACCATCTACCTTAACATTGCCCGTTTTAAAATCTGGAAGATAATTTGAAATTTTGCCAGAAATAGTATAGTTGTAGGTGCCGTTTGGCAGCCATATGTTTAGAATTGCAGAACTGCTGGATGAGAAAATGGTATTGTTTATGTTTATAGACCATGTTGTGCCAGCAGGAAGCCCACTTTCGGCAATTTTAATGTTATAAAGTGGCAATGAACCCTCTTCTTCATAGTTCTGATAAAATTTCTGAGTCGGGCTTTGGTAGAAATATGATAACACGTTAGTGTTTTGATTCCACTCATAAAACTGATCCAAAGTCAGCCCTGTATAAACACCCTGATATCCGTTAGCAACCTGTATTATCCATTGTTGAGATGGACTGGCCTGAATTGAAAAATTCGTGAACGGATTGACTGCAATCTCATTCATTCCACCAGTTCCAACATCCATTCCCCCTAAAATAAATGGAGAAGTTGTAAGAACTGCCCTGTTAACTCCATTCTCAGTTGCCCATGTATTTGCGTAATTACCATAGTCGTGAAGATAACTTACAGTATCGTTGGAAAAGTCGTATTTTAGGAATACGTCAAGCCTAAAATTTGAATTGCCTCCAGATTGCTCTTGGAACCAGATTTCACCTGATGTGGAATTAACCATTATATCCGGGACTCCATTATCAAATTGTGCACCAGGGATACTTATTATCTGGGAAGAACCAATTTTCCCGTCCATAGTATTGACGTGAAGAATTTGTACACTGCTTCCAACCAGCCCTCCTGCTGCAACGTTCACATATATTCCAAATTGAGGTATCCAGAACATATTATTTGCTTCAAAAAATGGCAGTGAAACCATTGAGACATTTTGCCCTGTTGTAAGATTTATCACATACATTTCACCCGATTCTATGAATGCGACAAAATTATGACCAAGATAATCCGCTTGCGCACCATAATAAACTGCACTGGAGTAAGGTGCCCAGTTCAATGTAGTCACTTTCCCACTCTGCGTATTAACTGTCTCAAAAGTGATATTCTGATTAGATGAATTATATCCCCAGAAAAAAGCAGTTTCCCTGTGTGTTATAAGTGAATTTGATCCCTCAATGGAGAATAAGTTGTAAATCATGTTATAAAAGGCTATATCCTCCTGAAATAGTGAAACGTGGGCTATCCCGTGCCAAGTCTTGTTCTGGAGGAAATATTCACCGAAGCACGCGGAAGAATTAACATAGAAAACAGCACTGTTATTCCAACTGCTTACCGGTGATTGTTCTCTAAGCCCAGCACCTGAAAACATTAAATTTGAATAAGGTGCATAGCCTGGTAAGGAGTAATTGTTCCAGAGCCAGTTGAGACTATTGTTGGTTAAAGAAGGATTTGGATTTGCAGTTGAATTCAAGTGCACATTATTATTAAAAGAAGGTAGGGCTGAGAACATGGCAAATGGCGATACAACTACGACAATTGCTATTGCAAAAATAGTATAACTTTTCAAATTAAAAACACCCTTATGAAATATTGTTTTAATGAAAAATCTTTTGAATCAACAGCATTCTCTGATTTTAACTTATTAAAACCCATATTATTCTAAAAGGATATAATTGTATATTAAGGTTCCCCTACGTACCAGTGAAGTCCTCATTGATACCATTTGTGTTGAAAATGAATGTGCGTAGGTATTATTACTCCAGTATCTCAATAATAAATGAATAATAAGCATTCAAAGTAAAATTGTCAAAATCAATTAGTTCAAAGAAATTCCATCTTTTGCATGAACCTCCCTTAAATTAATATTTTTTCAACCTCAGGGTGGGCATACATATTTCTTAATGAAAAATGTTTAAAAAATTGCATCATTCATTGTTAAAATCATTAATCACGGCCATAAAGCTGGAGTAAACTTTAAAATATATCAACTAAAAAGATTATAGTGCATTATACGCCAATCAGCCTCTTCATATAAACTGCGGAATACTCAATCTTCTTTCTAATCGGGTAATACCCGCATGACCACATATGGAAGAAATTTGAATCCAATCCAACTCTGTCGTTAGCCCATAATGAGATTTCAAAAAGCCTCCCCATAAGTTCTTTCTCCATGGAAGGAAACCATTTTTTCATCAGATTAAGAGAATAAATAGATTTATCAAATTTTTCCTTCCTGTTACGCCTGGATGCAGATTTATCAGATATGTGATAAAAATTTAATGGCTCCTCCAATTTCAACATTTTCTTTCCAGTATTTCTTGCTGAATAGTAGGTAAGAGTGTCGGGCATCATATTTATGAGACCATAATAGTCAGGGTTCAATATTTCCTTTCTTGTGCTGATGCTAGTAAGGTTAAAATCCATGGCAAAGTATTTGTTTTTTATTCCTTCTGCTCTGTTTACAATATATACAACCTCTTTGTCTTCATCAAATATCTTTTTAATTTTCTCCAGTTTGCCGGGAAAAAAGTAATCATCGGAATCGTGAAAACAGATATATTTACCTTCTGCAGCCTCTATCCCGTTTTTAACCTCAAGAAATTCATCCTTTCCACCTTCGGAATATACTACCTTGTACAGACCTTGGTTTTCCGATTCTACCTTATTAAAGAACTCATTTCTGGAGTTGGTGGAAATAATTACCTCAAAATTAATTTTGTTCATTGAATCGATTTTATCAAATGTGCTTTTAATTTTTTCCCAGTATAGTGGTACATCATTATGACATGTCAGGATTACGGAAATATCTCTCATAAGTAGGGTATTATAGTTATGTGCCTTAAAATTTTTTTCTCCTTTTGAATTGGCAATAATTTATACCAAATTCTAATTTACCATGGATTAAGATGAAAATGGTCGTTGATGGTGCGGAAAGGAAACTCAAGTCCGTCTGGTATGAAAACGGAAAAGTGAGAATGATTGAGCAGAGGAAACTTCCTGATATTGTTGAGATTTTTGAAGCGGAAAAT
>JAJYRA010000074.1 GCA_021794355.1 Thermoplasmata archaeon
TATGCAATAGCTGCGTACGGAGTACCAAGATACTCTAATGATGTTGATATTGTTATCCCAAATGGTGCCCCAGGAAAACTGGAAGATTTTATTAATGCCCAGAACTTTGAATTGGAAAACTCTTCAATTCCAAACCCACAGAATTATGAAGGCAAAGTACTCAGGTACAGAACAGAAGAGATAACTCTAGATGTGCTTGTGGGTTATGTGAGGGATAGGGAAGCGCAAGTAGATATGCCAGAACCTTGGATTAGCATGGATCATAGAAATCTTCGGCTAATTACTCTAACTGGTGGAACAAAAAATAAAATTCCAATTGCCAGTCCCGAAGCGATTTGGGCATTGAAGCTTCAATCTGGTCGAGATCAGGATATAACTGATTTGTTTTCAATGTTTGATGTTAAAATAGATGGTAAAAAAGTAATTGCTCTGTTTAATGACATAGAATCAAATACCTTAACCGAAAAATTAAGAAAAACCTTGCGAAAAACACATTCCAATAAACTCTATGAAGATTCAATGTCGAGATTAGAAACTGAGAGAACAGATAAAACCAGGAAGAAATGGGTTAGTTTTGGAAATCAAGTTGCTCATATTGTTTCTGGAACAATGAAGGAATAGATTGACAATTCTGCAGAAAAACGGGTAAATTCATTACTGCTCAGTATGTTTTTTATGAAGTTAGCACTCTTGCTTAAGTACCCATTTAATTATGTTTTGTGTGATTCGTATGCACACCTTAATTAAATAAATGGATACCTACCTATATTCTTTTTGGTATCATGCCGTACTTTACAGGAGATTGTCTGTCAAAAATTAAATAACATAACGTAATCGCACTGAGATTATGTCGAACCGTATCCCATTCCTGTTCAGGCCGCCACATATTGCAGACTTAGACAGAATGTATAGTATTTTGGAAAGTTCACTTAGCCAGTTTCTGGCAGTCAACGAAACTTCTTCCAAGAATAATCAGCTAATTATAAATAAAGGAACGGTTGAGGGCTATATAATTGACAGCAGGTATCATACCATTGTTGCAGAAATTAACTCGAAGATTGTCGGATGGTTGTCTGGGAGTAGCAGATCGGAAATACTATCAGAGCATGGATGTAATCCTGGGGAATTTTATCTTGAGGAAATCGTAGTGGATTCTGCTTTCAGGAGAAAAGGTATCGGCAGTTCCTTGTTAAGTAGGATACCTCTGGATAATTTGGAGGCTGTTGTTATCGATACGCCATTGATTAATGAACAGGCAATTATATTCTATCAACATAATGGGTTTCTTGCAGTTGGCAATATGCCCAATGAATTCTCTAAAAACTGGGTCAGAATGTCAAAGGCGACCTGAAACCACTGAATGTACGTCTATAGGTCATCATAGACGTTCTCCCGTTTTCCAACATCTATGACAACAATTACTATATTGTTTCTTTCTACGCTCAATAATATCCTATAAATGCCAACTCTCAAGCTAAACAAAGGCACTGCATTTAAACGTTTAACATATCTGAATGGATTTGCACTAATCCCATTTATTTTTTCGAGAATCCGTTTAGCTATATCCCTACCAATCTTTTCAAGGGACTGGATATGGTCAGCATCAATACTGTCAGGGGCAGGATAATAATACCCATGACTATTGGAAAATATGGTGAAATCCCTTTCCAGAGGATAAGGGGGCAGTGTGACCTTGTGCGGAGAAACAAAGTATTTTACCTCATGGTTACTGTGGAAATTCCATAGTACCCACTGATTAAGGTAAATGACCTCATTGGCGTTGATATGGGTATTGAAAATATCGCTGTTGATTCCACAGGGAAATACTACTCTGGAGATGATATCAGGGAAGTAAGGGAACGAAATGCTGATCTGCGGTCCAGACTGCAGTCTAAAGGTACTAAATCTGCCAGAAGGCATTTAAAGAAACTCTCTGTCAGGGAGAGTAGATTTGCCAGAAATACCAACCACATCATATCCAATGAGATAGTTCAAAATGCCAAAGGCACCTCTTCTGCCATTGAAGACCTCAGTGGCATCAGGATGAGGACAACTGTTAAGGAAGGGCAAGAGATATATCCACAACTCCTGGGCATTCTACCAGCTCAGGGTGTTCATTGAATACAAGGTAAGGGAAGCTGGCATTCCAGTCATAGTGATCGATGCACACAATACCAGCAGGGAATGTACAGTATGCCACACCATCCATAAGAGGAACAGGCCTGAGCGTTCTCATTTTAAACTCTAACTCCCGTTATTTTGCATAATAGGTATTTCAAGAGCCTTAATTATTTCCCCAGATTTTTTCGGTATTTCAGATATCTTCCATTCCTCACCGATCTTGAGCATGCTCACACGCTGAAGATGTTCTATTACATCTTCCGGAGAGTATTTCTTGAGCAGGTCATGCTTTCTCAGCAGGTTATAGATCCTGTAATGCATTATCAGTGATAGGAAATTTACAAACGTCCATCCCTGCATCTGGTAATCATCCCTCATGTATGTCCTGTCACCGTGTATTGTATTCTTGAATGTGTCATATGACTGCTCTATATCCACACGTGATTTCAGCATATCATAAACGATCTCGCCGGAGACTTTCAGGTTTGTCATGACAGATATGGTTCCCATTCTCTTATTGATCTTTATGAATCCTGAAGAGTTGGAATGCCTTTTCAGGTAGTCCTTCTCCTCCTCTGCCTTAAGGAAATCATTCCTGAATGTGTATAATGTCCTGCCATTACTTTCATATTTTGAATAGAATATGGGATGATCCTGGAACATGAAGTGTTTCTCCCCTTTCATGGAATAATCTATAAGCCTTGAGTTCCTCCTTAATGGTATTATGAAGAATATTTTCATGGCATCAAGAGCCTGGACATTCTTCAGGGAATAGAAGCCGGTATCAGCCACTAAGACTATATTCTTCGATCCGGTTTCTTCCATTGTTATCTTCAGTGACATCACACTGTTTATTGATCCTGGAAGTATCCTGAAATATACCGGTGCATCATGCTCCAGTGAGAACAGGAAGAGCAACTGTACCTGGGGGAGGTACTCCTCCATGCTGTTATGCCCAAGTGTGGCGGATATTACGCCCTCACTCATTGAGAGCACATGTGTCAGGTCCACTGCAAGGTATCTCTCATCCCTCATGAATGATTTCATAAAGTCTGTCACTGACTTCCTGTCGGTGCCTATATTCCTCAGCATGTCACCTAAGACATCTGGTGAGACATGCACATCCTTTACTGTTTCAGACAAGAATGATGTCCTGTAATAGAAATCAACGTTTTTCATTGGAGATACATTGATAAGGCGCATGCATGCGAATATGAATATCTCCTTCCATTCAGGAAAATGGTTTTTAAGGGATGCAACCAAATCACCGGATATATGCTGTAAGAGGAATGAAGAACCGTATTCCTTGACAGATATGTGTTCAT
>JAJYRA010000004.1 GCA_021794355.1 Thermoplasmata archaeon
TTTTGATGAATATCTTATGGCTCTTTTCCTGTACATGAAGAACTCTTCATGTTTCAGGGAATAATCGGGTATCCTTGAATCCCTCTTCAGGGGTGTTATGAAATACAATCCGTCAGTATTCATCTTATCAAAGTTATCATCGTCTATGAAACCACGATCCATGACGAATAATGTTCCGGGAGACATCTCCTTTTCTGTTTTTCTGAGAGTATCAATATCTGCTATGCTTCCTGGAACCAATCTTACATGAACTGAAGAACAAGGAAAAATCAGGAAGAACGTTGATTATTTGAAGGACTTATAAGAATGTGGTCAATGATAGTTCCTCGTCGAAAACTTAAAAATCCATCAGATCAGAAAAGGGACCACTGCATGCTACCTCCTCATCAATGCGTTGAAGAAGTCCAGTTGAATTGAATTAAGAATGGTACTTCTATTTAGTAATTATTCGACTTTCAAGGAACACTTTTACGTTAAATTTCATAGGAAAATTAATATACTATGAAAGGAGGCAACGAATACAATTGAAGAAAGAGCCCTATATTGACTATTTTTCTGAAAATACTATGAACTTAAGTATGTGGTTTTAGATCAAATATAAATAGAAAATCTCTAATCGTTAGGTTAATGAAAGATAATTTCAAAAATAGGAAGATCCTAATAGCATTGGGATTGAGTATGTTAATGATTCTCTCAGGCCTCTCATTTTTTGCGGCAGGAGCGAATTCATCGGGTATTCTGGTTGCAAGCAATGCAACCTCAGGTACATCGACTAATAATAATAGCACCCTTTATCTCTCGCCTGGCCCAAGTCCAGCGTTTACGAATGATTTTAACCCATATAACATATGGACAGGCCCTACAGGTATAATGGGAATGATCTATGAACCCTTGCTCCAGGTAAATACATACAACGGAACCGTGTTACCATGGCTTGCCACCGGCTATTCCTTCAGTCACAATGGTTTATACCTGAATATGACCCTGAGACACAATGTAACCTTCTCCAACGGACAACCCTTTAATTCTTATGACGTGGTTTATACTTTCAATATACAGAAAAAGGTGGTAGATGGCTGGGCGGCAATTGAAAACATTTCAGCCCCGAGCCTTTATAAAGTTACCTTTAAATTCTATACACCGCAGACAAACTATCTCTTTTACATAGGATGTACTGCCATAATGCCAACAAACCAGACATGGGAACAACAGACAAACAGCACAGGTTTCCCTGATCCCCAGAGCGCCGTTGTAACAGACCCAATTGGGACGGGACCATATACGTTGCAGAGTTTCAGCCCTCAAAAGATTGTGCTGGTAAGAAATCCCCATTACTGGCAGCCTGGCTTACCAAAAATCGATAAGTTAGTCTATGTTGATTACACCAGTAACAGTGCTTTGGCCCTGGCTCTTGCTGAGGGAAAGGTGCAGTGGGCATCCGTCTTTGAACCCAATGTAACATCGCTTTTCGTTCACAATAACCCCACGTATAATCATTACTGGTATCCACCCGGACAACCTGTTACTATGATGATTAATGATCAGACTCCATTTTTGAATGAGAGTTATGTAAGGCAGGCTATCAGTCTTGCCATTAACAGGACAGCCATCTGCCAGATCGGAGAGTATGGATATGAGCCACCAGCCAATGGAGCAAACATTCTGTCTCAGCAATTAAATTTCCTGAACAACACAAATGCTCAAAAGGCTACCAGTCTTGCCAAATTCAATCCTTCCGGTGCACTTGCTCTCCTTGAATCCCATGGATTTAAGCTTAATGCCAAGAAGCAACTGGAATATAAAAACGGTACCTTGGTTCCGACCATCTCACTCATGTCTGTATCAGGATACACTGATTGGGATACAGATATAACCATAATCGCTTCCGATCTCAAAGCTATTGGAATAAATGTAGTTACCACAACCCCTACGGACAGCGTTCTTCAAAGTGACATTGGAAGTGGTAATTACCAGATGGCTCTAGATACAGTAACAGGCATTGGTCCAAACCCATGGTATGATTACAGTGGATTAGTGGGACCCGTAACACCCATAGGAAAGACGGCCTTTGTAAATGAAGAAAGGTGGAATGCCACTGGAACAGACTTCATGAGTGCTTACAACAACTTTACACTGACCGGAAACCTCACCCTGCAGGATAAATATATCAACGAAATGGCGGGAGTTATGTTAAACCAGATGCCAATAGTACCCCTAGTCTACTCAGGTGACTGGTATGAATACGTTAACAATACCATAGGTGGATGGCCAAATCAGGCAAATCCATATTGGATTCCAATGCCATGGTACCCTCACCCAGCAGAAGTAGTTGTTTTGCATCTATATCCCCTGACATCTAAATCAACCACATCTGGTAAGCCCATCTCCACGGTGACTTACGAATATATTGGTGCTGCAGTGGTAATAGGAATAGTGGCCGCAGTGTCTGCCGTAACATATATGGGAAAAAGACAAAAGAAGAGGAATGATTAAGAATCATTCCCTATATGGGTGATCATAACGGCTATTCCAATTAAATATATTTTAAAAAGATTAACTATTTTTATAGGTGTTTTCTTTGGCGCTCTTACTTTAAATTTTGTTTTGCCCAGGCTGATGCCAGGTGATCCTGCAGAAGTCGTTTATGAAGATTTATTGAAGGACTCCGGTGGAACTTTGAATGTAACCTATTTACACCAACTGGAATCGGAGTATGGCATTTCAACAACCAAGCCCATATGGGACCAGTATTTTACCTATCTGAATGATCTATTCCACGGGAATTTGGGTATATCCATTTCATTCTATCCAACACCTGTATCCAAGATACTTGAGGAGGCATTGCCATGGACCCTTTTTCTCGTTATTTCTGCAGTTACAATTTCCTTCTTCGTGGGAAACAGGTTGGGAAGGTATGCTGGAATTAACAGGAACACAGGCAAGGATCTTGCAATTGATCTTTTTTCAATGTTTATGGCAGCCTTTCCGGCCTTCGTGCTTGCGTTCATCATGCTAGATGTATTCTCCGTTTACGGAAAGTTATTCCCCATAGGTGGTGCTTATTCTTCATCGGTCAACATGGGATTCAATATACCATTCATAATAAGTGCCATGTATCATGCTGTTCTACCGGTGGGTACCATAATACTCACATCCTTGGGGGGTTGGGTTCTTGGAATGAGGAATAATATTATTCCAAACGTGAATAGTGATTATATCAACTTTTCACAGAATCTAGGAATGAAGGATTATCAGATCAAAAGTATCGCCTATAGAAATGCACTTTTACCCAATTTAACTGGTTTTTCAATGTCCATAGGTCTGTCTGTGAGTGGAGTTATCATAGAAGAATCCATTTTCTCCTATCCAGGCGTTGGCATGTATATGATTACAGCCATAGACAACCTGGATTATCCCCTCTTACAGGGAATATTCCTGATGGTTATAATAGCTGTCCTTGTTGGTAATTTGATAGTGGACATACTCCTTGGATTCCTTGATCCAAGAATAAAACAGGAGGGTGAGTAAGATTCAGGAGAACAGGTCCATTGGAAACTTTAGGGGAGAGTTTGTAAAAAATAAACTCATAAACTCCCTTAAAAAATTATTAAAACCCTTTGGATTGTTGCTTGCCAATAATAAATCCAAGGCTGGTTTCGTTTTGCTGATGGGAATGATAATTTTCTCCATCGTGGGAGTGTTTTATACCCCATATGCCCCAGATGCATACCTATTCAAGAAATCCCTGGGTCCAAGTTCCAGTCACCTACTGGGAACAACAGGTTATGGCCAGGACGTTTTTTCACAGTTACTGGGAGGAGCCGCTCCCACCCTAATGGTAGGTTTTTCAGTGGGTATTCTCGGAACCTTGATATCTGTATTTGTTGGAGTTCTCTCAGGCTTTGCCTCCAAGCGGGTCAATGAATTGATCAATGGCATAGTTAACATTTTCCTTGTAATACCTGGAGTTTTATTGATCATGTTATTCGGGGCATACTTTCTCGGTTTACACCAGAATCTCGGTTATCTGTCCACTGTCCTCATACTGGTCATAACTGGATGGGCATTCGGAGCCAGAACCTTTCGTTCGGTTACCCTTTCAGTGGCCAAACGTGACTATATTCTTTCATCCATATTGGTAGGAGAAAGGAAATTAAGCATTATTTTCAGGCAGATTATTAAATCCATCATGCCAGTTATAGTTTCCAACTTTTTCTTTACTGCCATGTATGGTACCATGGGACTGACATTTGTTGAGTACCTTGGGGTTGGTAACTTGAATCAGGTAAACTGGGGAACAATGCTGTACTGGGCAATTAACAACGAAGCATATCTGGTTGGAGAATGGTGGTGGATATTACCTCCAGCCATTCTCATATCCGTACTGATGTTTGCATTTATACTGTTAAACTTTGGAATGGATGAAATCGCAAACCCAGCTCTCAGGGTTTTTCAAACAAAGAAACATAGGGTGAAGGCATGAGTGTTCTCAATATAGAAGATCTATCAAAGGAATTTACAGTTAGAAAAAGCCTTACCAGGGCTGGCGTAATCAGGGCTCTGGATCATGTGAACATTGAATTAAGGGAAAAAGAGGTACTTGGAATAGTAGGCTCCAGTGGCAGTGGTAAGAGTACCCTTGCAAGATTGATGGTGCTCCTATACAGACCCACTTCAGGTAAGATATTATTTGATGGAACAGATGTTTCAAAATATAAGGGCAGAAAACTCCGAGAATATCGGAGTAATATCCAGATGGTATTCCAGGATCCATATGCTTCACTGGACCCGTTTCACAATGTTGAATGGCATATTAAAAGACCATTGATAATAAATGGATATACTGGAAATGTCAAGGATAAAATTGATGATCTATTGACTGAGGTCAGGCTTGATCCACCAGCCCAATTCAGGGACAAGTTTCCCCATCAAATGTCCGGTGGGCAGAGGCAGAGGGTTTACATGGCAAGGGCCCTTGCCACGGGTCCAAAAATCCTCATTGCAGATGAACCTGTTTCAATGCTGGACGTTTCTCTCAGGGTGGAAATACTGGAGCTCCTGCTTTCACTCAGGGATTCCATGGGAATAAGTATCATTTATATTACCCATGATCTGAACACTGTGAGCATGATTACGGATAGAATTTACGTACTGAACAGGGGTAGGGTGGTTGAGTCTGGATCAACCAAACAGGTCATAGATAATCCCGTGGAAGATTATACAAGGAGATTGATCGGAGCTGCACCTGATCCATTTAAGAAAATAGAGGTGGATTAGGTGAATGAAGCAATAAGCATTAACAACCTGACCGTTGGATACCACTGGGAAAATGGCTTTTCCATCGTAATTAAAGACTTCAACCTGGACATTCCAAATGGAATTATATTTGGTATAGCGGGTGAATCCGGATCCGGTAAGAGCACCCTTGCCCAGGCAATTTATCATTCCTTGAAATATCCAGGAGAAATAACCTCCGGGAAGGTTATATACAACGGCATCGATCTTTTGAAGACTCCAAAGAATGAACTGAGGAGAATGAGAGCTATGGATCTGACCTTCATACCACAAGCCGCAATGAATGCACTAAATCCTGTTAAAAGAATAGGAGATCAATTCAATGATGTGCTGGAGGCCCATGGAAAGAATTTTGCAGAATTCCAGCATGATATAATTGATGTCCTGAACATGGTCAGATTGGGGTCCGAGGTCCTGAATAATTATCCCCATGAACTGAGTGGAGGAATGAGGCAGAGGACTGTCATTGCCATGGCGCTGGTTCTATCTCCCAACCTTGTAATTCTGGATGAACCTACCACGGGTTTGGACGTATTGGTGGAGCATGATATTCTTGTTGATTTAAAGAAAATACAGAGAAAGAAACAGCTCACAATGATAATGATCACACACGATCTGTCCATTCTTTACGAAATTTCCGATCAGATTGCAATGATGTATGCCGGTGAGATTACAGAATATGGAGATCGAGATACAATGCTTATGTCACCGGCACATCCCTATAATTACCTTCTGTTGAAAAGCATTCCAAGAATAGGGGTTAAGAAATATGATGGAATAAAGCTAACCGGCAATCCAACAAACTTCAACGAAGGTAACAAAGGTTGCCAGTTCATTTCAAGATGTCCCTTTAAAACCTATGACTGTGAGATAAACCACCCAGTACTGGAAAAGGAGAAAGACAGAACTCACTATTTTCGTTGTATCAGGTACCCAGAGTGGATGAAAGAACAAGGTTAACAATAATTCGTGATATATTCTCCTAGCTTTCCGTTGTTGCTTGCGGAAACTACACGGGCTTAATTTACCCATTCTGCTTGATGATTTATCGCTCTTTTGTCTCCCCTTATAATTTCCCTATGTGGGATAAATTGAACAGGCCATGTGATGATATTTAATAGGATATTTAGATTATGAGAATGTGCAGGAAAATTTATTTGAGGGTCTGAGCAAGTTTGGACTAACGAGCTATGAAATCAAGATTTACGAATCCCTACTTCTCAAAGGACCGATGACGTCTACAAATATTGTTAAGGAGACAAGTATTCCACAGCCAAGGGTTTATGATCTGTTCAGTTCACTGGAAAAAAAGGGATTCATCGAAAGCAGTTTCGGAAAGAAAAAACTGTACAGGGCAATCCCAATTTCAACCATTATGGAAAGGGAGAAGAAATGGCTGGACTCCTATAGCTTCAATTTAGAACACTACGTGCAGAACAAGAAGATCTACACCAATGATTATTCCCCCTTTTTGTCACTGGTTGAGGGAGAAAAACAGGTTACAGAGAAGATGATTTCACTCATAACTGAGACGGAGGATGAATTGATCCTTTCAACAAGCTATGAAAGATTCAAGATTCTCTATCCCTTCATTGAGAAGCTGAGCCTTAAGAAGGCCACCCTGTGTATAATTGTTTTCCTATCACCAAGACAAACAGTCGAGGAGAAAATTGAAGGAAACTGCTTCATCCGAACCATGATGGGAAACCCCATTGAATTATTGATTTCTGACAGAAAAAACTGCACAATGAAGGTGGAAAGTAAAGAGCGGAAGAATGAAGTGGCTCTCTATTTTGAGGAAGATAATTTTATTCATGTGATTTCCTATTACTTTAACCAATCCCTCTGGAAATATGCAAGTATATATCTGGATCAGATCAGCGACGAATGCATTCGCTTCAGAACCATATGGCTTGCGTGTGACATAATTGAATATTTTTTGGATCAGGGCTATAGAATTAAATCACATCTTGAAGGCTTCTATAAGGATGATTTCAGGAAGATGGATGGGGAAATAGTAAGGGTTGAAAAAATTCCCTTTGTGAAAAATACTTTTTTCCTGAAGACCAGGAACGAAGAGTTTTCAGTGGGTGGAAAAACTTCCTCCATTGAAAAGATACGTATGCTATTTCTTCAATTGAAACCTGAAATACTACAAAAGTAAGTATAGTACATTTCATAATATTCAAATATGGTAAGTTCATAAATTATAATGTTTCCAAAAAACTTCAAAATTGGGTTCTCAGAGGCAGGTTTCCAGTTCGAAATGGGACTGACGGGTAAGGATGAAAATACAGATTGGTTTAAATGGTCTCATAATCAGTCTAATATGGAAAAACATATGGTTTCAGGTGATAACCCGGAGGATGGAGCTGCCTATTGGGAGCTTTACAGGAAAGATCACGACATGGCTCAGTATATTGGCATGAATGCTGCAAGAATAGGAACTGAATGGTCAAGGATTTTTCCCAAATCCACAGAACATATCCCAGTTGAAATTAAGGAAAACAATAATGATATCGTGGACATAAAAATTACGAATGAAACCATACATCAACTGGAAGCTTCCTGCGATCAGGAAGCCGTAAATCATTATATGGAAATATTCAAGGATATTAAGGGCAGGGGATGGTATTTGGTAATCAACCTCTTTCACTGGTCTCTGCCACTCTGGATAAACGATCCGGAAAGGAGGGAGAAAAGCGAGGAAGGTTCTATTGGTAATTGTTTCGATAAAAAGACTGTGGTCGAATTTTCCAAGTACGCTGCATTTATGGCTTATAAGTTTGGAGATTTGGCCGACAGATTTGCCACAATGAACGAACCAAATGAAGTGTTCAAGACATGCAGTGATGACAAGAGAGTCGAATCATACCACATTAGAATGAAATACTTCATAGAGGCTCATGCGAGAGCCTATGATGTAATGAGGAACTTTACAAAAAAGGAAATTGGGATCATTTATGCCAACGGGGATGTACAATCACTTAACAACGAAGATCCGGCACTGAAAAACGAGGTTGAATATGAACAGAGGTATTCTTTTTTTGATGCGCTTTTGAAGGGCGATGTCAGCTGGTACACAAATGCGTGCAGGAGGAAGAATATAATTCATGGAGAGAACCAAAGGGATGACCTTAAGGGAAGAATGGACTGGATTGGTGTGAACTATTATAGCAGAAATGTGGTGAAGAGAACAGAGAAGGGATATGAAAACGTTAAAGGGCTTGGTTATGACACGGGGTGGATATCCTACGAAAAATCACTGGACGGAAGATCGGTGACGGAAACTGGATGGGAGATCTATCCTGAGGGGATTTATAATGTTTTGATGAGCTATCACAACAAGTATCATCTTCCAATGATGATAACGGAAAATGGGATGGCAGATGATAATGATATACTGAGACCCAGATACCTTGTATCCCACCTGAGTAATATTGAAAGAGCCATAGAAGATGGCGCCCGGGTTGAGGGTTATTTTCACTGGGCACTTACAGATAATTTCGAATGGGGAAGTGGTTTCTCCAAAAAATTTGGACTTCTCAAGATAGATTATTCTTCCAAGAGAAGGTACTACCGTCCCAGTGCACTGGTTCTTAAGGAAATTACAAAGTATGGAGGCATACCTCCAGAACTGGAATGGATGATTCAAGATAAATTCTGATTTTCTTCATCATGGTCCAAAAAGAAAGCCCACTCCGCTTTCAGCCTCCTCGTCCTCATCCTTAATTTTTTTATATATCTCGGAGGCTTCTTTTTCATCTAAAGGTACAATATCTTTACTCATAACATCGTGTACCCTGCTGAATATACTTTCCTGGCCTTCAATTATGAGAACAATCTTTCCCTCCTTTCCAAGGTTTGTTCCATCCTTCTGAACGATTGTCTGACGGCCCAGAGTGTCATCAGATAGGATTTTATCAATTTCACCCTTTCTATCTTTGTTTAAAAGATAAACTTTGTACATACACGGGTATTTATGAAAATGACTTAATGTTTTCTTTCTGGTTAGACCACTTTTAATTCATGTCTTCATATATATTTAACCCAATAGGACAACTTTGTCTCAGTAGTTAAGGGGCAGACCATTGAATAAATAGATTCATGTAGTAGAGAAGTATGTATTTTTAATGCAAAAGGAAAAATTAAACATCGATTCGAAAAAAATAGTTGATATTTTCCAGAATAAAGAATATTTCTTTGCCTCATATCGGTATCTATCCATAAAATCATATTTGGTGACTGATGGTTTTAATGTTGAAAGCGATGAGAACGTACTGGTAAAGGAGATCGAACGCGGAGTTTACCTGTTGTCACAAAACAAAGAGAAAAGCCTATGGGATTCAGTTGGGTTTCGTTACAATAACATCTTTCTTTTATTTAGATTGACCGAGGAAAAAAAGATGCCTTATCCGATAAGGAATGCAATTGATGGTGTTGTGCCTTTACAATTTTCAAAAACTAATATGTATGATTTAATATCAAAAAAACGTGATGATGTAAGCATATGGGAATACAGAGCGAAAAAATCTAGTGAACAATCTTATTTTAAAGATGAGACCAACAAGAAAATCGACCTTTATAACAGGATAGATCAAGACTATAAAATGGGGTTGAAACCCTATCTGGCGACCTTTAGGGTTGAATCCCACCCTAAAGATTCAAGTTTTAAAATACATGGAGATGGTTTTGCGCAATGTATCGCAGAATTTTTCCCCGAAATAGCAGATAAAATGCTAAAAATATTTGCAGACATAGTAGAAAAGGAAAGCGATGAAATGCAATTTGTTACAAAAATAAAATTAGAAAGAGTATATGATAATGTCCCCTATCTATCAACGGGCACTAAGATTGCACTTGTCAATAATTTTGATATCAAGAATTTTAAAGATATGGCAAAGAAACATTTCATTCAAATTGTTAACGCTGATGATTCAGAAAAAAATAGGCAATTTACACTCTATGAATACAATTTAAAAGATTATGTTAGTTTGACAATTTTTCCTAAAGTGATATATGTATACCCAAGATCATTAAGTAACTCAAAGCAAGAAAATATTGTAGCTAATTTAAGATACATACTTGATGAACTCTTTGGATTAGTACATTAAGTTGGAGATTTCATATGCGAAACTCAGCGAAGACCTCGGAATTCAAAGAAAGAGAGAGCCAGGCCAAAAGGCAATTGCTCCATAGGAAATACGTTTCACTTATTTACAATGGTTTTCAAAATAGAACTACTGAGGATTTAACAGAAGAATCGGATCTTTTTTCAAACTACCGGATAGATATGGAAATTGATGACCCGGTAACGAAAATGAGTTCTTAGGACTTGGTTCTTTTCAGGGAAGAGGAAAACTTAGATACAGTGGACATGATATTCATTGAGGTAAAAACCTCCGTTAAAAGTTTAAACTTGGAGGAGGAAATTAGGAACAAGATAGGAAAGACTATTTCCACGCTAGGCAAGAATAGGGACGGGAAACTACGCATTAAAATGGGTGACCAAGAAAAAATAATTAGTTGTATCGAATTTGTAGTAGCATCTCCACCCGATTGCCAGGGTGAACTCCGGAACAAATTTCAGGCAACTAATAAATATTGTCCAATCATTCTGTGGCAAATAGATGATTCTTCTGCAGTTCAAAGTGAATAATTCGTTGGGAAACTTTCCATTCAATATGCATCTGAACAGGGCGTTAAGGTTTACCCATTATGTTGCTCTAGACAAGCAAAAAGTGGAATTGTTAACGACTGTTATCTTTTGAATAATAATGAAGAGTGGTATTCCATGGAAAAACCAAAAGGTGCAAAACTTGACAATTTAAAAAAGCACAATCATGAGAAATTGAATTCGTTTTTGGAAATCCCTAATATTAATTCACTCGCTTTAATTCCTGGGAGATCCACAATGATAGATAATTTGGTAAATGACGTTGTTTTAATCACAAATGGACCCCTGTCTGGAAAGGGAGAAATGGTCTCCAAAACAAAAAATGAATGGAAGAGTGTAATAGATGAGTTTTTTAATGAGTATGGATTAGTAAATTACGATGATAAAACCACATATGGAGAATACTATTCTGAACAACTTATCGGTGCTAATATCTTGATTCAAAGCAAGTTAACACCAAATAGTTTTTATGTTAAGAAAACGAGCGGGAAAACCGAGAAGATTCTTAGCTTTATCATGAATAAAGTATTTAGTTATGAGAAAAAAAATAGAACACAAACCTTTCGTGATAAATGAGTATAATTTTTACTTTTTATCTGCCATTTATTTCTTAGATAATCTCCTTTTGAACAACAAGGAGAATTTGACGTGAATAATGGATTTAAATTAATGTTAATATCACCTAAAGCTCTGATTTTTCAGATTTTATTATAGTATCAGGCGGGGGGCATCTTTACTTTCTCTTCTTGCATCTAAAAATTAAGCCTTCCCCGATTTCAATGCAGATATTTTCCTTGCTAGGTAAGCAAAAAAGGCTTCGAGTGACACGACCTTACCTATTCCGAAGGAAAGAGTATCTCTATTTCAGATAAGTCTGTGATTACTTTAAGCGATCCTGGCAGAATGGCTTTCACATCAGATGGTTTTACCCCTATTTCGTGGTTATCTAAAGCCTTCACCTCTTCTCCATTCAACGATAATGTACCAGATTTGGTTATCTCAAATCCCATTCCCTTAAGTATTTCAATCTTCCCCACTCCTTGCATTGTTAACCAAATTAAGTCTTTACTATTCATTTTAATCCTAGGATGCGACTAATTATTGCTTTAGTGTTTATATTTCTTTTGGTATTATTTATTTGTTCCCGTTAATAGAGCTATTATCATATTCTTGCTGCAATGAAAGAGATATGTAGCTATCACATTATTGTTTTGACATACACTATGGCGGTAATTGAGGGTTGATTCTTTCAGACCTTTCTAACTGGCATTACTCAAATTTCGCAAAGCATAGGCTTTATCCATCGTTTCGTTATTGTACGTATTCTCAGCCAATGAATTACTGAACTTTGTTTCTATTGCTTTATCAGCCAGATTCAGAGTATTCTTTCCCACTTTTGCTCTTACGTTTTTTTGCAGTTATTAACGTAACTGGTAATTACGGAATACATTTTGATTGCTTCTGAATCCGGTATTTTCCGTAAGAAATGAGATAAAATATAATTATAGCGTCAACTGCATATAACCGCCATAGAATACAAAGAAGATTATATGTATAGAATCAAACATAGATGGTGACGTTCTCTCGGAACCTGGAACTGCATTCAGACACATAAGGAAAGCAGTAATAAAGATCGGGAAGAACGCCCCCTCGATTCGGCAGAAGGTATCAAAAAACAGAAGATCTACAATAGATAGGGCAGAACTCAGGATTTTTGTTCACCAGAGCATAATAATCTGCAAAGAATTAAAATGATGACGTTTAATCATTAGTAACCTGTTCGTTGAATCTTTCTATGAACGTTTTGATTTTTAACGCAGCGGCTTCACCCATTTGTCTATCACTTTGATCTACCGTTCTTCCATGGCTTTCTGCATCCCTTAGCTTCTTAAAATTCTTAAATGTGTAAACTACATCTAATTTATCGGAAAATGATGAAATCTCACTATCCAAAAAGATTATCTTAAAAACAGAATCCCATTTTTTATTACCCTCGATTATTTTAATTATAGAGCCAATATCTATATACTCCCATAACTCGTCTGACGTTTTGTCCTTATGCTTTATCTTCAAAGTATCTTTTACATCCGTTGGCAACGATTCTTCAAACCATTTCTCACTTTCTGTGGACAATCTATCTTTTAAGAAGTCTCTAATGTTTTTCTCGACCTCTTGAGTGGAAGTTTTTCTAGTTAATAGTGGGATCTTTTTGATATTTGTACTAGTCTCTGTAATTCTTTCATTAATCCAAGTAATCATTTCTCCAATGAATCTACTTTTCTCCTCCCTTGAATTTAAGGATTTTTCAATATTCTTTATTTTAGTATCGGTGTCAAATCTTCTATTCGTTTTGGTTTTTTCGCATAACAACTTGAGATATGATTTGATATTTTCCTCATTTCCTGCATAGAAAAGCAAATGATTTGACAATAAAATTATAAATATTTGAATTCCAGTGGTAGTGGTAAAGAATTTCAATAGCCACGAATCATTTTCACCAATCAGTGTCAGATTGTCATCTATGAATTTAGTAAGTCGTTCGGTATTCTTCTGATCATCATCCTTTTTTTTAAAAATTGGGTTTGGTTTGTTGTCTTCAAGATTTCCATAAAATAACTTTGGTTGTTCATTTATAGTTCTAGCGATTTTTGATATACCTATCAATCCTTTTTTTCTAACGGGACTTATACTTGGAATGTATACTTTATCCTTTAAATTGGTTAATTCGTTCAATCTCTTAGGAGTCAAAGCTGATACGTTCCTCCTAGGTTCTCCAGTGTAGACACCGTAAAGATCCCATTTATAGTCCTCGGAGAGTATGGTTTGATTGGTATTGATAGAGATAAAAATGCTACCTTGGTCTCTTTCAGTTCTACTTACTATAATGCTCAAGGGAATTTTCGGCTTATTAAGATCATTTATGTCCTTAACATTGCTATAACCATATAATCTATGTTGCCCATCAACAACCCAAAGACTTTTCAAATGATTATTCACAGACAACTTACCTAAAGAAACATTATCTTTTGAACTTAACTCCTCAAAATCAAGACCTTCTTCGCTCAAAGTGCTTAGAATTAGATTATTAAAAAAGGATAACTTATTTTTTTGAATTTGATAGGCTATTTTTTTAACTTTCTCTTGATTAATCATTCTCTGATAAAAGCTTTGATCTCCTCGTTCTCTCCTAGCTACATATGATACTTTCAATAATTCGATAGGATCTACCGCTGTCAAATAATAGAAATCGCCCTTATCAAGCGTAATTCTAAGTGATGGCATATTTTTTAAGTTCATAAATTCGGAGTCGTCAAGTTTTACCTCTAACTCTCGTTGAAGTTCATACTTTGCATAAACTCCAATTTTACTCTGTAATGTCCTGTAATACTCAAAAAACTGTTCATCCCACAGAAAAACTCTTGGTTCAGTCTCACACAGTTTCCTATCCCTCTCTGTTGGTTGTATTCCTTTTGTTGCAAGTACTAGCCTTAGGTTATTATAGCTTTTCAAGCTATCGATTGAATTTAATCCCTTAAGCAACGAAGCATGCCATCCTTTAAGTTCATTAATTTTCGTTTCTATTGATCCTTCTCGCGTTGTCTTATTTCTTGTCGTGCAGCTAACAATTATATAGGTTTTTGAAAGCGTTCCAAAGGCCGCATCAATTTGCTTCCCATCTATTCTAAAATCTGCACCCCCTCTAACATCATTAAAGTCCAAATTCTGAAGGAACTCCCTGACTTCACTTTCGAATTCTAATCCCATTTGTTCGTATCCTTTTCGCGCCAATTGAATCTAACCCCGTTAACAAATATCTATACTTTTATACTATATAATTTAATGCCGGGATATTATTAACCTCAATCTTCTGATCTGAGCTACTTAGAATTAGACAAATTTTAATGAGATATAATGAAATCATTGAATTATTGTTTTTATATGCAACCTTATGGAAGTCAAATCAGAGCACACTGAGTGTCCACATTTAAAGGTGGTACACTAAAATTATCAATTCGGATCAGTTTTCTACCTTTTTTGGCTAATATATGGCAGCCATTTCAGGTACCCTTGAATCTTTTTTGAATCATTCGTAGATAAAAGACATTTGAGAGAAAAGAAAAAAGAGAGGATTATTGCAAACTCAATGGGAATTAATTCTGTATTGATATGTATCCACGGCTCATTTTGATGTTTTGATAAAGTTTGAAGTAGACTAAATTTTAATACGTAAATAGCAATCATTGAATGATAAAATTGGAAAATAGAAAGAAACAGCTGATAGGTTTCATGATTGTGCTCGTCTGCATGTCTGCTCTTATGTTCTATGTTTCATATTTGAATAATATTTAAGATTGACTGAAATGAGAATTGGAATTATAGCGATCGGAAACGAGGTTGTTAAGGGTAGAACTTTAGATACAAACTCCAACAAAATTGCATCCTTTTTCACTGAACTTGGTTTTGAAATAGTCTCTCACATAGTATGCAGGGATATTCAATCAGAGATTTGCAATTCAGTGAAGTATATGATGAATAGGACTGATGTTATTATCACCACGGGTGGGTTGGGCCCAACAATGGACGATATCACAATTAAATCCATTTCAGATTGCCTTCAACTTCAACTCCTGGTGAATCAAGAGGCACTAAAGGTTCTAAGGGACAGATATGAAAGATTAAATCTTAATATTACTGAGGAACGTCTGAAAATGGCAATGATGCCGGAGAATGCTCAGATAATTTCAAATCAGGAAGGTACAGCACCGGGAATGTTTCTGCAGTATCAAGGAATAAAAATTTTCTCAGTGCCTGGTGTTCCAAGAGAAATGAACGGTATGCTTCCTCAAATCCAGGCAACATTGGGCATTTCAGATAAATTTTATATGAGTAAGGAGCTAAGCGTAGTGGGAATAATGGAAAGTGCCATGGCTCCCATTGTAAAACAGGTGTCTGGATTATTAAACAATGGGGTAAACATTAAATCTCATCCAGAGTCATTTGAGCTCAACCATCCCATATTAACAATTGAATTTTATGGCTTTGGGAAAGATAGGGAAGATATTTCCATTAGAATAGAGGATACATATAAAGAAATGAGATCAAGAGTTAAAGATAAATTCCATATGATAATATGAGCGTTGATGTGAATGAGGGAGCTGGAAAAATTCGAAGTAAATGTTCTTGAACTTTGCAAGGATAAAAAATTAAAGGAAAAACTGAGAAATAAGATGATGAAAAGCAAGGAACCCATAGATGCTTTTCAGCTTAAAAAGATAGAAAGCAAAATTGAAAAGACAAATAAGAAATTTTCTTAATGCTGCCCTGGAGGAAAAATTACCATATCAAAATCGTAATACTCCTTTTCATCAAATCTCAGCAAATCGGGATTTATTCCAAGTTTTAAAGCAAGATGATAGGCAAGGAAATATGTATAGATTACGGATTCCACCGGTAGCTCAAAGCTGTTTCTCACATCTAGATCCACTTCATAATCTCCTTCCCCTCCAATTCCAATGGATTTCGCTCCTACCAATCTGATACCGCTGTTTATTTCCCTGACACGCTTCAGATCTTCCCTGTTACAGATGTTAATTAAAAGTGTTCCCTTACCAGTTAGGGAAGTACATCCATGGTTATACTCTTCAAGTTCTATTCCTTCAGCAAAAATATGGGTGGCTTCCTTAATTTTCTGAGCGGTCTCCCTTGCTGCAAAGAAATTGTTTCCTGATCCTAGGACAAAAATATTATGAATTTCAGGCAATTCTGAAACAATGGATTTCATCCTTGAATCCGCTTTTTTGATGTTTCTGGATATAACTTCTATGAACCCCTTGAAATCATACTCAGACTTTTCATACTTTTTTGCTACTATGGCAGATGCTAGAACGTTATCAAAAAAAGCCTTCGTATTACAAAGGGATAAATCTTTCTCCCCTATATTTATACTCTTCCTAACCGATCTGGCAAGAGGCGAGTTGCCGTCATGGGTTACACCAATACTGTTGGTTTCAGGATGCTTAAGTACCGATCTCACCGTTGAGCCCGTCTTTCCCGTATGGGATAGGGCCAGAATATTTCCCAGTGGTTTTTTATAGTTTTCCAGTTCATAGGATTGAATTGCATTCCAGACTTTGGTTTCGTCGCTTAAGACCTGAAAACCGAGGATACCTGCATGGTACGATGTCCCATTTCCTGTGATTGTAACTCCACCTCGGTTGAAAACCAGATCTTCTTTACTTACAGTTGAAAGCGTCGTGTTTAGAGCCTTTGGAGTTTCCATTAACATTTCATACATCAAATAGGGGTGCTTATTCCTCACCTCTGGAATTTCGTCTGTCATCTATCTTTTATATTTGCAATACATAAAACACTTTGGAAAGAAAATTTAACTCTACCTGCAATTTACAAAACCTATTGGGAATGATGATTTGTGAATTATTTGTTGTGCGGGCTAAATAGCCAAATTAATTTTAGTTTTCATCCTGAAATCATTCTTAAATAGAATGTAAGGATTCAACAATATGCAAAATGTGCTTGAAAAAAGCGGGGATTTCAGTAACATAATGGAATATTTTTCACGCATGCTGGCAGTTCAACAGAGAAGAACCTTTCCTCTTCACGATTATACATTCACTTTCCTAAACCATATTGTAATATCAGATGCTGACAGTGGCAAAATAGTTGAAAATGAATCTTTTCCAGATAAGGACAACATGGATAGGATAAAGACCATATCCTTTCTGGTAAGCGGAATAAATATGGAATTTACGCTTCATATTGGGTGGGATAGTTTTAAGGTGAGTCTTAAGAGTGGGACGCTTCAGTTTGATAAATTTGTAGAAATGATTGATCAATCGACGTTCAGATTTTTTTGAATTCTCACCCTATGAACGGTTTTAAAATAAAGGATTTATACTGAATCGCTATAATATTCCATGGCTCAGGTCAAACTTCGGGGTAACTTGGATTCTTTCTACAAGCTGCGGAATGTGGTTGTACTTTCCTTCATAATTACGTTTTTCCTAACAACAGACATTGGTAAGATATACATTCCATCGGATACGCTGATCACCAAGAACATCGTGTCCTTCTACTCCAGTTCGTCCATATTGACATTCTATGGGACCATAATGGGTTTAATGATGGCTGCCTATACGGTAATGATATCCATGATCCCCATATTCCACCCAGACAGCCTGAAACAGCCCATATTCGGACAGATCAACAGGCTGTTTGTGTTCACCATAATGATTGGTCTTTTATCAATGATTATGAACTTTGCAAGTTCAGTTTTTATTTATAAATCATCCTATTTTGTCATATTCTTCGAGGTGTTTCTATTCATATCTCTTATAACAGGAATTATATTCTCAGTTCTTTCCCTTTCTGACATATTCAACATACTCAGAGGCAAGCGAATCGGGAAGGATGCAGAACCTTCAAGGGGAACAAGAGGGAGCAGGACCATCCCAATAAGTGAGATTGATGATAATAAACATTGAGTTATTAAAAATATACTGGTTAGTTATTCTTGCAATTCTAATTATATTTACTTTCCTTAGATTTTACCTTGCCATGTGGTGGAAGAAAGAAGGCGCAGTAAAGTATAATTTAGAGAATAAAAAAATAACTGTTATAGTCCCCTGTAAGGGGGTGGATCTCGAGTTTGAAAGAAATATAAAGTCACTTATAAATCAGTCTTTTAAAGGATTCCATATTGTTTCAGTGGTAGATTCAATGGATGATCCTGCTGTGGAAATTCTAAGGAATAATCAATTGGAGGTAATATGCTCTGATAGGAAATTCAAGGGAAGTGGCAAGGTTGCTGCCATATCTACGGCCATTGAAAAATATTCCCAAAGCGATATTTTCATCCTGCTTGATTCGGATACGTATGTTGATAACACCTGGTTGAAAAATCTAGTTTCACCCTTGGGAGACGGAAGTGTTGGTGCAGTAAGTACATATCCCTTTTACGATCCGGTGGGAAAGGGAAATTTGTGGGATTATATAAAGAAAACCTGGGGATATCTTGGAATAAACATGATGGAATTCAAACCTACAAGATTTGTATGGGGTGGTTCCGTGGCCTTCAGGAAGGATCTAATATTTCCAGAAAATTTTCAAAGGTTTTCCCAATCCGTATCGGACGATTCACAGATAACCCTATTCTGCAAAGAAAAGGGATTGGATATTGCATATGCCCATAAAACCAGACCAATCGTCTATGTAAACGAGACAAGATCCAGTTTCATGGAATGGTCTAACAGGCAGGTAGCTATCAGTATATCACACTCTAAGAAAGCCCTATATGCGGGAATTACAATTTATGGGCTTATGATTGCCTATTTAATTGCATTGATCCCACTTTCCATATTTGTGTGGGATATTTTCCTCCTGGGTTATCTTCCATGGCTCCTGAATATACTTTTTAACATTTCAAGGGAGAAAAAGGGGATATCTATGATTTTTCTGGCTTCTGTATTATTACCTTTTATATATTTCATTAATATGGTCAAGGGTTCCAGATCCAATCACATCATCTGGAGAGGAAAGAAGTATAAATTAAAAAATGATAAAGTTTAATACTTCATCCTTATCATTATATAAATGGCGTCATACAAACTTTATTACAAGATAGGAATAATTGGAGCTTTGATCAATATAGCGTTGGGGCTGATTCTTTTCGTTGCCCATGATATCACAAGTTATATCTCCATTTTTGGGAAGGTCAACGCAGGAGTCGTAGTAATAGATAACATACTTTTCAGTGTAATTGCTATTTTAGGGGTTGAGCTGAGCAGGAGAAAACGGGATGATGGACTTACAACCATGGTTGTAATATCCGTCGCCGGAATAATTGCATATCCAGGCATATTTATTATTGGATATCTCATAGTTTTGGTGGCAGTGGTTATTGCAATAATTGAGAAGAAAAATTAACCAACACAAAACTTTTATTAGGATTAAGGGATTAAAGAAGCATGGTATACGAATCTGAAATAAGTCGAAGAAACCCGGGGTTGTTTATTTTCCTTTTGGACCAATCAAGGTCCATGAGCAGGAAGATTGCAGGTGGTCAGAGATCAAAGGCTCAGGAAGCCAGTGATGCAATTAATAGACAAATGAATGAGGTAATTAGCCGATGCACAAAATCTGATGGTATAAGACCGTACTTTGATGTTGGGGTTATAGGATATGGATTCAAGAGTGGGGAGGCCCGCGGATTAATTTCAAACAATCCCATTTCCATAGCAGAACTTGAGAATCACATCCTGAAGATGGAGAAAAGGACTGAAGAGATAGACGGAGAAACCATTGAGACGGAATTCCCAATCTGGTTTGAGCCCGTTGCATCATATGATACCCCGATGGTAAAGGCACTGACCCTTGCCAAGGAATGGGTGGAAAAATGGGTAGACGAGCATAAAAGTTCATTCCCACCAGTAGTGATCAACATAAGCGATGGTGGAGCGACAGATGGTGTTCCGGTTGATATCGCCAAAGAGATCATGAAACTGCAAACTGATGATGGAAATGTTCTTTTATGGAACTGCCATCTTTCAGAAAAGACCGAGACTCCCATAAGCTTTCCAATGGATGAAACACAGATTCCTGAAGACAAGAACGCGAGAACAATGTTTGCAATGACAAGTGTTGTACCAGAGCCAATGGTTGCCATTGCTAAGGAAGAATTTTCCAATGTGGAAAGCGGATCAAAGGCCTATGTATTTAACGCAAACCTGGAAGAATTGATCAAACTTCTTGACATTGGAACGAGGGTAGTGTACGATAGGGTTGAATAATGCAGGTTCGTTCCCTGAATTTTTCAAAGGTTGGAAATGAACCTCTGGAAACAGAGGATTCCCTCAGCATTGAAATTCCACATTCGAGATTTGCCATAGCCGATGGTGCCAGTGATTCCATATTTTCGGGGCAGTGGGCTTCATCCCTCTCCTCCGTTTTTACGGGCAATTCATATGATTTAAATTCCAATAAAGATCTGGACAACTTTCTTGAGAGATCCAGAGACATATGGATAAACAGTATTGAATGGAACAATTTGAAATGGAATGTTAAGAACAAGGCCGTAAAAGGGGCCTTTTCCACATTCCTCGGATTCACCTGCTTTCCCGAGGAGAATGTGGGGCATATATATGCCGTAGGAGATTCATGCTTTTTTATTTTCCAGGATAACGGGATGATGAGTTTTCCCCTTACGAAACCCAGTGAATTTGGTATACATCCCAGTCTTGTATGGTCAGGTTACGGATATCCACTGGAAAAAAAACCATACGGAAAGAATGTAAAAATCAAGCTTCTGGATGTTGAAATCAAGGAGGGAACAAGGGTAATAATGGCAACAGATGCTCTATCCAAGTTTATAATGGAGAGCGAAGAACCGATCTTTGAATTACTGTGGAACCATTACCAGAATAGGGAATTCTTTGATGAAAAAAGATCGGATAAGAGTATCAAGAACGATGATTTAGCTGCAATCCTTATTTCATTTTGATCAACTGATCTGGATCAAACCGACTCCAATCCGGAGATTCATGGAGAAATTCCATTATTAAATTTGCCAGTCTTTTCACTTTTCCCCCTTCTGAAATAAGAGATTTGAAAACTGCTGACTTCTGCGGTGCCTGGAAATCAGAAATTTCAAAGAGTAACTTGTCCGGATCATTTCCGTTGAATTTCCATAATTTTGGATTCTTGGCCAGTGCCATGAGGGATGTGTAGATAATAAGAATAGAGAAATTGTCCAGTTTCTCGCCGTAATACCTTCCCCTCCTAGGATGCTGGAAAGATTCATGGCCCAATTCTTCAGATCCGAGGAACCTTAGGGATGGGACATACATTCCATCGTAATCAATTAGCCATGCCTTTCTACTGGAGTCTATTAGTATATTATCACAGGACAGATCGCCATGGGCTATGCTATTCTGTTGAAGTTCCTTTATCTGACTGACCAGGTTCTTGCCAACTATTTTAAAAGACTCAGGATTTTTCAAGTTATCTATGATATATGAATGAAGGGTCTTACCATCCAGCCATTCCATTGAGATAGCCGGAAAAAATTCCTTTGGTTTTTGCATAACCCTCAGAGCGCTTTCATAATACTTGAAATCCACCAGAAATGGGACCTTTGCTAAAGAGATTTTCTTGCTGATTTCATAGTATCTCAGTTGAATGTTTGGGCTTCCCCTTGTGAAACATTTCAGGGCATAGAACTTATCACTTTTATTGAATTTAAAAACCACACCGAAGTTTCCAGCACCCTGAATTATGCTTCCATATTTCACGTTCTCATTTTTTACAAATGAAATGCCATTTAACTGTTCGTTTTGCTTTGACAGGCTGAATGTCGGGTTTTGAAGTGCCTGAGCATATTGCGAGGAGGATGGCCATGATCGTCTTACAGGTATAAATTGGCTGGAAATAGTGGCTGTGGATGGACTATTCCCTTTTTCAGCTTGAGATACTTCTGGTCCTGAACTTTTCATGATCTGTTCATCCTCGTTGATCACCTTGGGATTCAGCTGATCCAGTGTATAGTCAACACGATCAAATTTACCATCCTTTCCAATGGAATAAATAGAAAAAATATACTTCTTTCCTAAATCCAGTGGAATTGATAGATAAAAGTCTCCTCCGTTCTTTTTAAACTTATAAATCCTATCCCGGAGTTTGTAATCCCTCAATGTAACCTCTATCTGTTTTATATAGTTAGGGAATTTAGGCTTTATCCACACTTTAATCTGTTTTTCCTCGGTATAATAATTGGCATTGATGTCACCAAAAGTGGGTTCAAAATTCACGTATTTTTTGTTGAAATAACTTCGAATTCGTTCCATAAATCCATTCTTTTCAACACTCATTTTCCAATACCTTTAATGTTTGTTCGTATATATTAAATCCCTGAACTCATAAACCTTTGCTAATAAATCACGCATTTAAATTTCCCCCCTGAACGATTCGTTGACACATATGACTAATTGCCATAACATTTATCTTAATTAAGATTTACTGATCTGCATATTATTTTAAAACATTTTACCTGTAGGTCCAAAACAACAATCTTGATCGCAACGGATATTAGAAGCATAGAAAAAAATTCTTTGATAAATTATCCGGAATGCGCCTTTAAAAACCATAGATGAAATGCAAAATATTTAATGGAAATATAGACATTTACTTAAATGGAAAAAATATCAAAAACATTGGTGTCTGCAAACCCCGGTTCCGGAAAAACGGAAGATCTCTCAACCAGAGTGGCGGAATTAATTAAATCAGGAACACGGGCTGATGATATCCTGTGTATTACTTTTACAAATAAGGCCAGGGATCAGATGGAAGATAGGATAATATCCAAGCTAAGGGATATCACCTCGAAAATCCCTGATATTCATACCTTTCACAGTCTTGCAATGAACGTTATTTCACAGAGAGAACCCATTGCAGAAACCATCCCGGAGAGATACATGAGATATGAAATCTTGAAATCCATGGACGACCGGAAAATTATGAATTATGAGTCAAATGTTTTGATGGAAAATTATCCCACAATCGTTAATGTTGGGCAGATTGTAAATGCCATAAAATTCCTGAAGAGCTTTGGTATTTTACCTCATCATATAGAGGTACAGAAGATAAATTCAGAAATAGAATCTGAATATTCTGGTGGCAGAGGTATAAATGGTTATTCAAAGGAAGAGATGCTTAAACTGGCCACTGGTTTCAAAGATATATTTCAGGACTACGAGAATTCCAAACTTTCCGGGGAACTTGATTACAACGATCTCCTGATTAAGGCCGTTGAGTATGCAAAACTGAACTTCAAACCCTACAATTATGTTTTTATTGATGAAGTTCAGGACATGAGCGAAACAGAGCATGAACTTGTAAAACTCGTTGGTTCCAATATCTATGCTGTAGGAGACGTAAAGCAAGCTATCTTTGGGTTTCAGGGTGGAAATGTCAGGGCATACAGAGAAATGCAAAATAGTGAAGAGTACGAAAAGAGATTCATGGAAGGAACCAGAAGACTCCCTGAGGAAGTGAAGGAATACTGCAAAAATTTTTATCGAAATCTTGAACCCGACTTCCTATCCCAGGAGTTGGACAGATTCACCAGTTTTTCAAAGGAAAAGGGAAAGGTAGACCTCCTGATTTTAAGTGATATGAAGGATGTGGAAGATGCCATTCCATCCATTTTGAAAGGCATAGACGAAAAGGAAAGTGTTGGTATAATTGTAAGAACCAACGAACAGGCTAATTCAGTCTCAGATTACTTGAATATCCAGAACATAGATCATCAAAAGGTTTCCGGCACCAAGGGAGATATGGAACTAAGGAAAGAAATATGCTCATTCCTTGGTGGTATATACGGTAATTCCGACGATATAGTACCCATGATCTATTCCTCATTTTCACAGGTTCCACTGGCAGATGCAATGCAGATGGCCGAGAAATTGAGATTTAACAGTAATTTCAGCACCATAATACCAGAATATTTATTGAAGACCCGGGAACTTTATGGTTCCTCCAAAAGAGATATTTTGAAGCTCTTTAAGGATTATCTCATTCCCTATTCCATAAAATTGGGAGAAAATGCCTTTGAAACCACAAAGGATATTTATCTATCCCTACCCATTTTCCTTGGAAGGCTGGGAAGTAGTGGCGAATACAGCCTGTCCGCCCTTCAGAGATACATTTTACAGGAAAATAATAGGGAGAGCGTTGAGGAGATAGCTAAAAGGATTTGCGTTATTACAGTGCATAAGGCCAAGGGACTGGAATTTAAGCATGTAATATATATACCAAAGTTTACGGAGAAGAAAAATCTAAGTGCCATAGATATGGTTGTTGATTCAATCCTAAACCAGAACCATATAGATTATGATCGGGAAGATAGGAGGAAGGAAGAAAACAGGATAGACTTTGTAGCCCTGAGCAGAACAGAGAAAACTCTTACCATAATGGTGACCAAGAAAGATGCGGAAAGATACAACGTTCAACCGGCGAAGAAAGTGGAATTCCTTAATAGAAGCATTGCAAACGAATTCATAAGCCTGACAGATATTATAAAAAGGGAACAGGAAAAGGTTGTAAATAATCCATGGATGGTAGATTACCTAAAGAGAAGAATGAATAAATTCAACAACCTGAGTTTTACCATGCTGGGGCAAGTGAAGGACCTTGAGAAATTTGTAGAAAGTTACATACTTGGAATACGAACAAGTTCCGGCGCAATGACGTTTGGCAGTGATATTCACGCCTATATCGAGAATTATATAAAGGAACATAAAAACCCCCCAATTCTTGAGGATGAGAAAATGCAGAAAACATGGAGTAATTTCATAGCCTATGACAAATTTGTGAGGGACGTCCAAAAGGGGGAGTGGATTGGATCCGAGATGAAGTTCAAGCAGAAGGTGAGTGATGTTTTTCCTCAGATTAATACGCCTCTGACAATTGACGGCAGGATAGACGGCCTCTATAAGTATATGAATGGGAATGTTGAAAAAATTGTAATAGTGGATTTTAAAACCTCGAAGAAGGAGAGTAGGGATCATGTCAACCAGCTTTCATTGTATGCAAAACTTTATTCCCTCGAGAACGGTGTTGACATGGAAAATATTGAATCGGAGATCTCCTATCTCAGCCTGAGAAATACAAAGGTGAATATTGGAGAGATAGATAAAAAATGGGACAGGGTTGAACATACCATAGAAATGAGGGCACTGGAAAATGTAAGGGATATGGTTGAAAAATTTGTAAACTACAGAAATTCAGTTGATTCGCTTGTGAGGGATATCATTGCTGTAAAGGGACCGCAATCAAGAGTATTTCTGGAATTCCAAAGGATGCTTAAACTTGAAAGTGAAAGCACAAAAAGAAAATACTGATTTTAACACTTAAAAAATATCTTGAATCGCCTTCAAGTTTCAATTCTTCTTCCTATCACCTGTTCTTTCGTATTGATCAGAACCCGTCTCCATCACGTTACTGGGAGACCATTCAACAGTGTTCTTCCAGCTTTCACTGCTGTTTCTGTTTCCTTTCCGAAAAGTATATATCATTTTTTTCAATGCAATTAATTGATCCTGCACATTTTCACCTCCG
Organism: Thermoplasmata archaeon; assembly: GCA_021794355.1. Lineage (GTDB taxonomy): Archaea > Thermoplasmatota > Thermoplasmata > Thermoplasmatales > Thermoplasmataceae > Cuniculiplasma. The sequence goes on from JAJYRA010000004.1 coordinate 26,102, forward strand.
AAAAGTCGAAGTTTGCAGGATCATTTTGATCTTACGGCAGTTTCAATACAGAACTTAAGTAATCCGATTTGAGATTATTCAAAACTTTATGAAAACTCTGCCGGTGTTCTTTTTGGCCTTTATCCTCTCAAATGCGTCATTTACGTTGTTCAAGGAAACTTCCTCTGATACAACGGCCTTAATTTTTTTCTTCGCGGACATTTCCAGAGCATCCATTACATCCCTTCTTGTGGATGAAATGCTACCTGTAACACTGTTTCCCTTCAATATGAGAACTCCAAGCTGAAGTGGCGGAGACGCTGGTTTCAGGTTCCCAACAACAACCATCTTACCACCAAACCCCAGAGACCTGAATGCTTCATTAAATGTTGCATCTCCCGTATTCTCAAGAGATATATTGGCTCCCTCTGGCCATATTTCCTTAATTTTCTTATTGAATTCACCTTCCGAACTTACCACATGATCAGCCCCTAATTTATATAGATCCTTCTCTTTCCATGGAGAGCTGGTTATGGCAGCAACCTCAGCACCATAGGCCCTGGCTATCTGAATTGCATGGGTTCCCACACCTCCCCCAGCACCGGTAATTACCACCCTGCTCCCTTCGGTTATTCCCGCCACCTGCTTCAGTGCATGAATGACCATTCCTGTAACGCAGGCCGAAATGGTTGCCAATTCCCCATCCACCCCACTGGGTACTTTTACAAGACTTCGCTGATTCAGTCTCACATACTGGGAATATGCACCATCGAGATTCTCTCCCAGAGTTTTCTTATACTGGCATAAATTCTCATTGCCAGACACACAATTAATACAATGACCGCATGGGAGATATATGAGACTTGCCACCCTATCTCCGACCTTGAAATCCTCCACTCCAGAGCCTGTTTTCTCAATAATTCCAGATACTTCATGACCTGGTACAATCGGTGTCTTTAATCTTGGAAAGAATCCATCCCTTGTGAGAATATCCCTGTAACAGATTCCCGTAAAATCCTGTTTTACCACCACCTCGTTTTCAAGTGGTTCCGGGATGCCTCTTTCCTCAATTTCCAGATCCTGCCCGGTTTTATTTACAACTGCAACCTTCATATGCACATTAGAAAGAATCTATATTTAGCACTTTTCCATATTCTTGAGGTGAAGAATTCGTTTGAACAGACAAGCGTTTCCATAGTAGGTATGGGAGGGAATGGACAACTTGCTTCAATGATACTGTCAGCCTATGATGTAAATTTAACAATTATAGATGGGGATACGGTGGAAGAAAACAATATTAGAAGGCAACCTCTATTTACCAGAAATGACGTGGGAAGGAAAAAATCAGAAGTGGTTTTTGAGAAAATAATGAACAGAAATAGTCCAACAAAAGTTAATTATATGGATGAGTACGTAGATTCAGCAAACATAGGTCGTATTTTAAAGGATTCAAGATTTATCTTTGATGCAACAGATTCCTTTCTAACCAGAGAACTGATCAATGAATATGCCTGTAAGGAAAATATCCCCTGGATCATGACCAATAGCTATGGAGATTTTGGTGAGGTAAAGTTAACTGTACCGGGCATCACATCCTGCCTTAACTGTCTCACCAATGGAAAAAATATGATCCCATTGAATTGCCACTGGGAAAATGTTTCTCCTCCGGTCCCCAGTGTTATTTCTGGTCTCGGATTGAAGCTTTTTCTTGATTTCAAGGAGAATGGAAAATTAAATGGAGATATGTATTTCTTTGACTTTTCTCAATACAATATTACTCGTATAGGGGCAAACAGGGCTAGAAATTGCAGGGTTTGTGTTGACGGCATATATGAAAAAATAAATGACGGGAAGATAATCGGCAGACAACTGTATTAATTGAACGGGTTTGAAAGAACTTCTCTCCTATAGATTAATTTTTATCCCGAGAAAGTCCATTGAAAGTGAGGATAAACCATTATTTATCCCTGACCCCTTGAGCATACCAATTAATGTAAGGTTCCCACTCATCATTCCCGATTGATTTGCATATGAAACGTTTCCCAAAAGAGTTGTGCCGCTATATATGGCGATTTTCATGACGGAAAGTGCTATGGGTATCATATCCCTAATCAAAAGGCTGTAAGAACCATTACTATTTTTAATCATTGAGACGTTGGAGAAGAGAAATGGCATCTGCGTGGATACGTTCCTGGAAAGCGTTTCAATTCCAATTCCATTGAGGAATTCTGATATGACTGCCGTAGCATAATAGGTAATACTGTTAAATGGCCAACCCGATTTGTTAAGGGAGGTCATGTTGATGGGAATATTCAAACTCGAATGTGTTGAACTATAGGGATTTATTGTTAGATTGTTGTTCAGAATAGATATGGTTGAGGGTAGACCATTGGTATTTTTCGCGTACACATTGAAATCCGCTTTTACCATTCCCTTCTTAACATCCAAATTAAGGAAGGAAAGCTCCACAGCTCTTAGATCATTCTCCGCTGAAATGTATATACTTGATGCTGACACTATTAAAAAAACGCATATTATGGAAAACACGGCGATGAATATGATGCGGGTTACTTTCATTTATTTATATAGTGATCTACATTGCTGTAAATAAATCTTATTATTGAGATTTTCTAAAACCCTTCTCTTTCTGTAGTCAGATTCCTCTACCCTTGATACAACCATAAAAAAAGGATTTCGTGAAATGCAAGATCTAATCGTATCTGGATGAAATAGGATCCTCTGAGCTGATCTGGTACCGGACTTCCGGATTTGAATCTGGTGATGGATCAAACCGCAAATCCAAAGAGATTATTTAGGTATCACGGGTGATAGGTGAATATTTAATAGTTGTTAGAAATTGTTCTAAAGATGGTAAGGAATGGGAGATATTATTATAACAAGGGATTTAACAAAGGTTTATCATGGCCACATTAAAGCTGTGGATAACCTGAATATAAATATTGGGGAGGGGGAAATATATGGTTTATTGGGTCCAAATGGAGCTGGTAAAACCACAACCATAAATATGCTTACCACAAGAATAGCCAGTTCAAGCGGAACCGCTACAGTGAACGGTTATGATATTAATAAGGAATCACTGAAAGTCAGGAAGACCATAGGTGTTGTTCCCCAGGATCTCACGGCTGATGAAGATCTCACTGGAAGAGAAAATCTAACTATGGTATCACAATTTTATGATGTTCCAAAGCAGGAGGCAAGGGAAAGAATAGAAAATCTCCTTAAACTGGTTGACATGACTGAACCGGCCGATAGATATGTTAAGACATACTCTGGCGGAATGAGAAAAAGACTGGAACTGATAGTTGGACTTGTCCACAATCCAAAGATATTGTTTCTGGATGAGCCCACTCTTGGCCTTGACATCCAGACACGCTCCCAGATGTGGGAATATGTAAGGCAGATTCAAAAGGAGCTGGATGTTACCATAATCCTTACTTCTCATTATCTGGAGGAGATAGATGCCCTGGCTGATAGGGTTTCCATAATTGACCACGGAAAGGTTCTGGTCACCGGTTCCCCACAGGAGCTGAAATCCTCCCTCAACGGGGATATTATAACAATCACATTCAGGGAGCAGAATGAGGCAGATGCCATGAAAAATATCCCGGGTGTTCTTGAAGTTACGGATTCTGGGCCTAACACAGTCAGGGTTAAAGTTTCCAACGCCGATGAGTCGCTGCCTGATGTTATAAATTTTATATCTACAAATAAGTTATCAACAATGAAGTTGACGGTGCAGAAACCATCCCTTGATGAGGTTTTTCTCGAGTATACCGGAAAGGATATCCGAGTTGAAGATCCTGGGGATGCAAGAAAGATGATGATGAATATGAGGAGGTTGAGACAATGAGTGGTCTAATTCCTCTCACAGTGAGGGAATTGAAAAAGTGGTACAGGAACCCTATATTCTTTATCACCGGATTATTACAACCCTTTTTCTGGATTGCCCTATTCGGAAGTGCCTTTGATATTACAAAGTTCCTTCCCAACGCATCGGGATCCCTAATTCTTCAGGGAGCTCCCAATTATATAACATACATAGTTGGTGGGGTTCTCACCACCTCTTCCCTCTTTACTGCAATGTTTGCAGGAACAAATATCATATTTGACAGAAGGCTGGGACCCATGGGAAGATTTCTGTCTTCACCCATAAGAAGAAGTTCCATAGTATTTTCCAAAATAATAAGCTCGACCATAAGAATTCTGCCACAGGCATTGATTCTTATTGTAGCAGCGCTGTTGATACCCAATGGACTTAAATTTATTCACGGTTTTACCATATTGGATGTTCTTGTTATTCTAGCGGCAATAACACTCGTTTCCTTCATTTTCTCATCCATATTCAGTGTAATTGCCATAAGAATGACCAATATGAACTCCATCTTCGGGATAGTAAATCTGGTTAATCTGCCGCTTCTCTTCGTAAGCTATGCGATGTTTTCTCCCGTAATGATGGCAACCTGGCTTTCCAATGTGGCAAAATATAATCCTGTTTCCTGGTCTGCAGAAGCGATGAGAATGGTCATAATTAACGGTTCTCTTACCGGGTCCCAGTGGTATCAAGTTGGAACATGGCTTGGTGCCCTGGCAGTTCTGGCTCTGGGGCTCTTGCTTCTAACAGCATATCTGTCTGAAAAGGAGATCAGGGATTGAATACACCCAATTTTAAAAAATATTTTAAATCCTATTCTTTCATATCTAAGTATACATGAACATATTTGAAGACATTTCCAACAAAATTGAAACTGGAGAGATAAACAGTAAGGATAAACTTCAACAGGAAAAGGTGAAACTGGCCAAGGTATACGGTCTAGATCATGTTCCATCCAATGCTGAAATACTAAATTCTGGGTATATAAATAAAAATAAAACACAGCTATTACAGTTAAAGCCGACCAGAACCATATCGGGAGTTGCAGTGGTTGCCGCCATGACCTCACCGGAAATATGTCCCCATGGGAGGTGTATATTCTGTCCGGGTGGTATGGAGAATAATTCACCCCAGGCGTATACTGGTTACGAGCCCTCAGCTCTCAGGGGAAGGATGAACAACTATGATCCTTTCAGTATAACATTTAACAGACTGAAGCAACTGGAAACCATAGGCCATGATACAAGCAAGGTTGATCTCATAATAATGGGTGGCACATTCACCGCAAGATCCAGGGAGTATCAGGAAGCTTTTGTTAAGGGGTGCTTTGATGGTATGAACGGGTTCCAGTCGGATAGCCTGGAAGAGGGTATGAAGATTAACGAAAAAGCTGGAAGGAGATGTATAGGACTGACTGTGGAAACCAAACCAGACTGGTTTTTTGAAAAGGATATAGAACTCGCCCTTTCGTACGGTACCACCAAGGTAGAACTGGGGGTACAGATAATAAATGAAAATGCTTTGCGTATAAACCACAGGGGACATGGCATCGAGGAGATAATAAAATCTACCAAGCTTTCAAGAGATGCAGGACTGAAGATCGTTTATCATCTCATGCCTGGAATGCATGGCACCGATTTTAATATGGACATGGAAAGTTTCAGGCAGATAATTAAAGACCCTGATTTCAAACCTGATATGCTGAAAATATATCCAACTCTTGTGGTTAAGGGTACAAAACTGTACAATATGTGGAAGAATGGAGAATATAAACCGATGGAGACTGAAGAGGCAGTAGATTTACTTTATAATTACATGAAAGAAATGCCCCCATGGATCAGGGTTCAGAGGATGCAGAGAGACATTCCTGTAAAGTTTATTGAAGCAGGCGTGAAAAGAAGCGACCTGAGAAATCTTGTGGATAATAAACTTAAATCGGATGGAATTAAGAGCAATGAAATCCGTGGAAGGGAGATTGGTTTCAGCGTGGCTGGAATTCACAATTTGTCAATGAAGAGGTTGGACTATGAGGCGGGTAATTCAAGGGAAGTCTTCCTATCCTGCGAAGATGAAGATCATAATATTGCGGGTTACCTGAGACTCAGGCATATAAGGGAAGACTCATTTCTGAGGGAAACCAGAAACACTGGAATGATAAGGGAACTGAGAGTTGTAGGGAATGTGGTTCCAATTGGTATTCATGAGAAGAATAATTACCAGCACAAGGGGATTGGAAAGGCACTAGTTGCTGAGGCAGAAAGAATTACCAGAGAGGAGTTTGGGGAGAACAAAAATCTTGTAATTAGTGGTGTGGGTGTTCGGGAATACTTCAGAAAAATTGGATATAATAGAGAATCCTATTATATGGGAAAAAACCTGAGTTGATAATCAGGATGTGTGTTTCTTTTGCCTTCAATTAACAAGTACTTGAAAGATCACCACCGGAAGAATTATTTGGTGGACCGAATGTATCACAAATGGATTATTCCTGATAAGGGTGGATGCCGTAAAAATTGAGTACTTCTTGTGGCCAATCTTTCGCACCCGTTCCTGCGAACAAGTATTCTAAGTGGTATTTGAAAGTTGCAGTATTCACTATAAAAACGTGAGGGTTGTTCATTGCATCACTTTTGGAAAATGAATACATATTCATGCTTGAATACATAAAACCCACCAACCAGAGCTCTGTATCTCCAGAGATCTTCCTGGTTTCGTTTTCCCTTAGTTACATCGAAGTTTTTGACAACAACTGATTTTAATTTAAACCCAATGTTTCTCAATTCATTCATTGATTCAAAACCCAAAGGGATCCATTCACCCTTAGAATATTTGTCTCCTATAACGATAGCTAGATACCTACCACGGTCAAGTATTTCATAGCTCTTCTCTCCGATAGATCTAATGCCATCCAAAAATGATTTTTCATTCGTTGCATTGGAAAGATCATTTTGGTTCTCACTGAATTTAATTATGTCCCAGTAGGGCGGGTGCATAATTACTAATTGTACTGATTTTAGACCTACCGAATTTAACATTTGCCTGTAATCAAGCATTGTGCTATCCGCATTGAAAAGTTCTGTTCTGATACTAAATTTATTCTCTTCTTTACTCAGATTATCATTTGTTGTGCTAAGTGCATCCTTTGATAAGTCTACCCCAATACCATTTCTCCCCAATCTTTTGCACTCTATCAATGTTGTTCCGCTTCCAATAAATGTATCTAACACCCATTCTCCTTTTTTTGTAAATCTCTTCATAAGTTGTTGAGGTATTTGTGGTATGAAATTACCCCAATATCCAGCATTATGAACACCACTTCTATCTCTTTTCTCCATAATCCATAGGCTATCGGTAACAATATCTCCGTACTCTTTCCATCGATTAAGATTTATATCGTTTATTTTACCACTTTTTTTTGTTGTTAGTGCTTTCAATAATCGTTTGACATAATATTGAGACCTCTCTAAAGAATATGTTTCCAAAATTTGTTCAAGATCTTTCAAAAGTGTTTCTGTTTTTATCCCATATTCAGGTTCCTCACTTGAATTCTCCCGTGTGAAATTTCGTGCATTCTTTTTAATAGTTAAAGAAACGTTTGCGATCTGATTCCTAAGTTTCTTTAACTCGGTAATTTCCGTAATTTGTGTCAAGGCTTCTAATAATTGTTCCTTTCCGAACTCAGGCCTATCAACTTCCTCATTATCTATCCGGTTGAAGTCAACCAAATCTACACCCATCAAGAAGATAGTTTCCCTCAATAATTTAATTTTTCCTACAGTTACCATGACAATTATTAGTGGAGCTCATCAAAGAGAATAACTGACCAGTCAAAACAAGTTTGGCATAGAAAATTGTTGATAATAAATTGTTAATATAGTATACATATTTAGTATACATGCAAACTAAGGTAGTGCCAGTAAGAATAGACAAAGCAACTTTAAACAAATTGGATAAAATGGTAAAATCAGGCTTATTCAAATCGAGAAATGAGGCTTTTAACACAGCTATAAAAGCTGGCATCAAAAATTTTGACCTGTGGACTGACATTATAAATATATCCGATAGCTACGATGAAGATTATGATAAAGAGGTATCTCTAAGACTGGGTAATGCGTTGGACAAATTTTTATTGGAGCGTGATAGGTATTGAATTATCTTGATACAAGCATCATTATAATCCTGCTGGATGGAAGTGATTATAGATTTCCTACTGTTAACGATACTGTAGTTAACGGAGGAAACATGGTTTCTGATCTTGGACTGGTTGAGCTAACATCATTTTTAAGTCGGAATAATGTGGAAAATCCTCTTGCATATGCCCTCCATATAATCAAAAAATACAAAATAAATTTATTATCCACGGTTGGTAGTTCTTTTATCCCAGGATTTGGTAACATAAATGCATTGTTCTATAACTCCTTGGAATTATCTGGGAAGTTAAAACTGAGAACACGGGATTTGATCCACGTTTCATATGGTATCCAATTGAAAGCCGAAGATTATGAGATTAACAGCCTGTTAACAGCCGATAAAGAATTCATAAGATCTAAGGAATTACTTCATGAACATAAAATAAACTTAAGACTTATTTAACAAACTGAGAAAGGAGTTAAGTGCTTCATGGGATCTACCATTCTTTCCTATCTCCACAGTAGATCAAAATGTGTGCCATCTTAACTGGAGTGAATCAATGATGAACCAGCAACTTTCTGATGCAGAACTACTGACTTTTGCCCTCCTCTGGCGAAAGGATAATTTAAATGGACAAATGTTAAATAGCATTTTTGCAAATCTATTTAAGATTATCTGAAAAAATTATTATAATGCCGATGATTAATGGCATCGATGTATATTTCTGTGGAATGGTTGGTTTTGCCCATCGTCCTGGTGGCTTTGAGCTGCGCGTATCTGCTATATAGTATAATAAGAGCTGAAAAAATATGAGTTCTACCGTTGTATCATCCGGAAATTTCTGGACCACCTTCTTTGTTAACAATCGGGTGGTTTCTGGAGTAATAATAATAGCACTTTACCTGGCCATATTGAGTTTTTTTGGTTATCTTATAGCGCCTTACATAAAGAAAATATATACAGGGGAAAATACGAAATTAAGAAAATATACAGACCCCATAATTGGAACCATAGAAAAGTTGGCAGGAGTTGACAGGAACGAAACCTATTCATTCAAGGGTTATTTTATATCACTAATTATTTTTAATTTTGTTGCAGGTGCTGTTACCTTCTTTTTTCTAATTTTTCAGGGTTATTTCTTCAGGGCACCGGGACAGAGTGTGATGTCCCCATCACTGGCTTTCAATACCATTGTAAGTTTCCTGACAAATACCAATCTTCAGCACTATTCCTCTCCTTCGGTCTTGACATATGTGGATCTTTCCATCGTGATTATTGGTTTGATGTTCATTTCTGCTGGGACAGGTTTTGCCGCGTCTATGGCCTTTGTGAGAGGTATAATGAATGATGATAAGAAATTGGGAAACTTTTTCCACGATTTTCTTGTGGCTATCTTTGATCTTATATTGCCTCTTTCGCTCATAGCCACTGTATTGCTAATCATCGTGGGTGTACCCGACGTAACTTACTCAAACATCATCATACATCCATTTTTTGGTAGACTAACGGTGAACATACCGGTGGGTCCAGTGGCTTCCCTTGAGGGTATTAAAAATATTGGAACCAATGGAGGAGGCTTTTACGGGGCCAATGCAGGGTACCCCTTTGAGAATCCCAATTGGATTTCCAACCTTATAGAGGTTGTCTCATTTACAATTATCCCCATTGGATCCATATTTGCCCTTGGCCAGGCCCTCAATAACAGAAAGTTTGGCATGATGATTTATGGAGTAATAATGGCACTGTTTGTATTCAGCGCTCTGATGACATTCTTTGGAGAAATAGCTGGTATTCCTGCAATGGCTAACCTGGGATTTAATTATGGAGGTAATTTTATTGGAAAGGAGACTGCCATTGGAATTTCCCAGAGTTCCATTTTTGCCAGTGGAGCGACATTGACCTCAACAGGAGCAGCAAATTCGGCTCTTATTGATTACACTCCTGCGGGAATATTGGGCGTATTGTTCCCCTTGCTTCTGAATGATCCTTTGGGTGGAGTGGGTACTGGTGTTCTAAATATTTTCACCTATGTCATCTTTACGGTGTTTCTTATCTCCCTCATGGTGGGTAAGCTTCCTGAAATTATGAGTCTTAAAGTGAGTTCAAAGGAGATCAAGTATTCCACTTACAGCCTCATAACTCATCCACTTATTATAATCATCCCCCTTGGTGTTGTAGTATTGCTTTCACCCATTCTCATGAGTTCCTTTATAAATACCAAACCAGATCAGATAACACAACTCCTGTATGAATTTGCTTCGGCTGCTTCCAACAACGGTTCGGAAATGGGAGGCTTTACAACAAACTCAGCGTTTTTCAACATTATGGACGGAATAATCATATTACTGGGCAGATACCCCATAATAGGGTTTCAACTGGTAATAGCACAATCATTTGCGACAAAGAAGCCCAAGGTGATGTACGGAAGAACCTTCGATATTGGTTCCTTCTGGTTCGGATTGATGTTGTTTTTTACCATGATCCTATTGGGCCTGTTGTCATTCTTCCCAATTCTGGCCGTTGGACCATTACTTGCCTGGGGTAAATCCTTCTCTCTTCTCATAGGAGGCGGTCTCCTGTGAATAAATATGTCGAGGCAATAATAAATGCGCTGAAAGAATTCGATCCCAGAAAGCTGTATAGAAATCCTGTAATGTTCATAACTGAAATTGCTCTTCTATTATCCATTTACCTTCTGGTATTTCATTCAGAATATGATCTTTCACTGAGTGGGCTCTACATTCCATTCTACATTTCAGTATTAGTTTTACTCTTCCTGACCATATTTTTCTCAACCCTTGCTGAGTCCCTGGCAGAGGGTAAGAGCAGAGATATCACCGCAAGTCTCAGGAAAATGAAAAAGGAAACGACCGGTAGATTGATCGTGGATAAGGAAGAAAAAATTGTGGATTCTTCAACCCTGAGAAAGGGTATGATTGTGGAGGTGAGGAAGAATGAGATGGTTCCCACGGACGGTGAGATTGCTGAGGGTAGTGGATATTTCAATGAATCCTCCATAACAGGAGAGTCAAAGGCGGTCTTTAAGGTGACCGGAGATAGTGTCACCGGAGGAACAGTCTTTCTGGACGATTCCATAAAGGTGAGAATTACCGCAAATCCTGGGGAAACTTTTCTTGACAAGATGATCGAGATGGTGGAAGGTTCAGTGAGAAAAAAGACACCGAACGAACTTGCCCTATCAGTTCTTCTTTCTGGATTAACACTCATATTCATAGTGGTCACATCCTCCATCCTACCGCTTGGTTCTTTCATGAAGTTCGACGTAAATCTCATTCTTCTCGTTGTACTGTTAATAACACTTATACCAACGACCATAGGAGCACTACTTCCTGCCCTGGGAATTGCGGCCATTAACAAGGTTTCCCAGTTTAACGTGATTGCAAAGAGTGGTAGGGCGGTTGAAAACGCTGGAGATATAGATACCATAATCCTGGACAAAACTGGAACCATAACAATGGGTGAACGGGACGCATCGAAGCTTTACCCAAATAAGGGCGTATCGGATGAAGTAATGGCTTCTGTGGCCTATCAGAGTTCATACATGGATGAAACCAGGGAGGGAATTTCCCTTATAAAATACGTGAAGAACCTGTTTCCTGACATAGAGAAATACAAAATCAAGGATGCATCATTCATACCTTTCTCTTCAGAAACAAAATTCAGTGGTATTGCCTATGACGATCATAAAATTTACAAGGGATCACCACACGCCATTTGGGATCTTATGGGCGAAAAGGATGGTTTTATAGATGCTGTATGTGCCGAGATTTCAAGCAGGGGTGGCACCGCTATGGTCTTGGTTGAGGATTCCCACGTGATTGGTGCCATTGAATTTAATGACATCATAAAGCCATGGATAGGGGAAAGAATCAAAACGATGAAGACCATGAATATAAAAACAGTAATGTGCACGGGAGATAACGAATTGACAGCGGCCTATATATCAAGGGAAGCTGGCCTTGATGAATTTGTTGCAAACAGCAAACCTCAGGATAAGTACCTGAAAGTTGAGTCGGAAAAAAACCAGCAAAGAATGGTTGCAATGGTTGGAGACGGAACAAACGATGCTCCGGCCCTTGCACTGGCTGATGTTGGGTTGGCTATGAATAGCGGTACACAGGCAGCAAAGGATGCAGCAAATATGATTGATCTTGACAATGACCCTACGAAACTGATGGATGTAATATTTCTCGGGAAACAAATATTGATTACAAGAGGGTCTCTTACAACATTCAGCATTGCCAACGATATTTCAAAATATTTCGTTATCATTCCTGCCATATTCTACATATTCCCTGCACTTTCTTTCATAAATATACTTGGATTTACTGATCCACTGCTTGCCATTACCTCTGCGCTTATTTTCAACACAATAATAATTCCACTTTTGATTCCAATGGCCATAAGAGGGGTAAGGTTCAAGCCCTCTACGGTGGACCAGCTTCTTAAGAGGAATATTATGGTCTATGGCTTTGGCGGGGTTGTACTCCCGTTCATAGCCATAGGCTTGATCTATCACCTGTTGTTGGGGGTGGGTATACTATGGTAGAATGGAAAAATATATTGAAAATATTCAAGAGATCATTGATTGTTACGGTGATTAGTCTGGTCCTCCTGGGACTTGTGATACCAACGGCCACTGCATTTATAGCTGAAAAGGTGGACCCCGGATCAGCCAATGGTAGTCAGATAAACATAAACGGTAAGATCTATGGGAGTTATCTTCTTGCCCAGGCATTTAATAGGTCATATTTCTTTCAACCAAGACCATCGGCCATAAATTATAACCAGACTGAGTCAGGTGCACCATGTTGTTCTCCCAATACAAATGCCTCAATAAACCAGACACTAAAAAATCTCAATCAATTTGAGCAGATGAACAAGAATGTGAGCATCTCACAGATTCCGGGAGAAATGATAATGGAATCCGATTCCGGGCTTGATCCAAACATACCACTGGCCGGAGCATACCTGGAAGAGCACAGAGTGGCACAGTCCATCATTAATCTTTCAGCCTCAAGAAATGTAACACTGACACTGACGGCAGTGAATCAATTCCTATATATGGAGATCAATTCCACTGCAAAACAGACGTTCCCGGTTTTCGGCTCTTACTATGTGAATGTAATGTACCTTGATGTGGGTATAATCAATCTACTGATTAAGGAAGGGGTCATAAAACAGTCATCTTTTGATTAGGAGTGAATCGATGGGAGCGTCCTTAATAATTTTTTTAATTTCAGAGTTTATTCTCACGTTAGAGTAATTATCCGGCCGTATACCCAATATTACAAGATCTGAAGATGTGGAATAGATCCTCTGCTGAACCGCCTCTCTCAGATCATCCCCATGGATTTCGGCTATTTCATAGTCAAGTTTCAACTCCTTCCATATTTCCGCATTCATAAGAGTTTTAAATCCGTGAATTTTTTTTCTATCGAATGATCTCATATCGCAGAGATAAAATTTTGAATTCATCACTCTTGCCATAACAGCAGCAAGATAAACTGACTTCCTGGTATTCAATTTTTCACTCATTGGAACCAGTATCTTCTTGTAAGGATATGTATCCCTTTTTATTGAAAGGGAAGCAGTTGTATTTTTGGAATGCTTGAGAATATAATCGCCAATTCCCCCAAAGAGTGATGCGGAAACACCGGATCTGGAACGGAAACTCATCAATACGAGATCATAGTTTTTAGAGTTTGCTTCCCTTATAATTCCCTCCTTGACATTTCTAGCGCTCTGGATCTTTGGAATCACTTTCAGGCCCTTTTGACTGGATTCCTTGTAGGCGTGCATCACAACTGCGACTTTATCACTCCATGTAACTTCCCTGGTTTCATCCTTTATGGTCAAAGCAGTGATTTCAGATCCAAAAATTTTGGCAAAATCTGTAGCAAACTCAAATGCCCTTCTGGAACTATCCCCCTTAGCCATGGGAACAAGAATTCTATCTGTTTTTGCATAATAGGATGAGACCTGATCTAACATGTATAATGTATTACATATGCATAATAAATACTTTTGTTTTGTATTAAAATCAGTATTATTAATAATACTATTATTATGCAGAAATATTGCTATTATGTGTGCGAAAATAAAATATATATTATTGTCATAGTATAACACACCAATGTCAAAAGTCAGAGTACTTTAAGAGTTTTGTTTATGATTTCATTTTAAATACTATTTATTACAATCTTCTCAAATATCAACTCAAGATTTGTTGAAAAGAGCAGTGCACGTTAAAGATAGATAATATTGCCTGAATTCAAAATTCTATTAGAGAATGAATAAGTTATTTTTCAGTGACTATCGGTAGAGTGTGGTGATAGAGTGGTTACCCCATCTCTTGTATTGCTCTACTATAGTTAAGACACTGTATGGTTTTAGTTGATTTTTTTCCTTACGGATTTGAGTAACATTATGAGCATTCGTTTGAACTGGGAAATAGTTCTGTTATTACTAAAAGTAACTATTCTAGGGAGGTTTCAATTTTCAGAATACCAACGACTATTCGACAATATCCAATAGGAAAAATATTTTATAGTATGTTATTTTATAGTCATCAATGGAATTTGATAATAGAATTGAGAAGGGGCGTTCTCGAGGAAAGTCAGTCTCTAGAATGGAGTCCTCGGTTATCAAAGGAGATAATGAAGAGATAAATGAAGACTCTAAGAAAACCATCTTTGCATTGTCTATGACAGCGATTTTTCTGGGTTCTATCTTCCTTGGAGCCGGATTTATGGTTCACAGTACACAAGCAAAGGTAAGTGGAAATGGGTCAAGAAAAATTAATGACATCAATTATGTGACAATACAGGGCAATTACAGTCATACAGATATAAAAGTCCCGCAGATCAATGGTCAAGGATGGGAATACTTCAAAGCCAGCGTTCACTATTCATATACATTCACAGAAAATTTGAAGTATGGTTCTTCGGCAATTATAAAGACATACAACTTCCTGAATTTCCCTCCTCCTACTGTCTGCAGCGCATCACAATATGTATCAGCCCATGTTTCTAATTTCAATGGATATACTGGTTTAAAAACCATAGTTACGTACTACCAGTCAAATATACGTAAAACTGATATTGTAACAACTCAGGAACTTGGGCTTGCAGGAACAATTTCCATGAGTGGTTGGTTTATTACATCCCTAAACGCCAATTTAAAAGTAGTAACTGCGGCGGATCCCTATTACAGTTACGTTACAGGTAGCTATACATATTCAAAAACCTATCCAATTTCCAGTCCTTCATTTCCTGTTAACTTTCCAATTACCATACCCATTGATGGATGATGTCAGATTTAAGGTGAAATATTGAATAAAAATATCTTAGTTGCTAGTTTAATCACTCTGGCCTTCGTGATCATTTCTTTCACACCGGCCATAGTTGTGGGAATTGAGAAAGTTGGACCTGGAGGTAACATTTCCAGTGTAAAAACCCTGAATTACAGAGGAGTTACCCATGTTAGTATAACATATGTCAATTATAACAGTTCTCAAAAAATAACATGCTCTAAAAGTGTACTTACGAAAAACATAACTTTTAATCTGAATCTTTTGGATAGAAACGGAAATATTTCCATAAATGGGAATTCATATGGACTTTCAGCTACCGGTATGAAAAACATAATATTTGCAGACAGCCAATCCTTCCCAAGTGATCCCCTAAATGAAAATATCTCAAGTTATGGTAGAAGCTCCTTTCATATGGTGCATTCCCCCTATGAAAAACCCTTCGGCTACATGAAAACGATTTGCAATCTTTATTATTCTTCAATTCCATCTTATGCTCTTCCAGTTTTAAATGGGACGGTACTCTCAGCAGGAAGCATAACATCAAGCGTAACCTCCGGCTACCTTTTGGGTGGTAAAGCTATGTATGCTGAATGCTCAAGTATAAATCTTATAGGCAATAGATCCTGCTTTGGCACGGATTTCAGCAGACTTTCACCAACTGAACGGGATCTTGTCGGTCCCACTCTCATATACAAACCCATAATGAATGCCGTAAATTCAACGTACAGTTTTAATATGTATATAACAACTACATATAACTTGGAATCCTCCAATGCACTGTTTAAAATAAACTTAACATATTACCTTGAGTTTGGAATTCTCACGGGATCAATATTTCTTATTGCAGCGGGTCTCTTTCTTTACGGCAGACGCAGAAAATGGTCCATTTGGCAATCATCCTTTCTGCCCATTGTTACAATAGTTGTCATGTCATTCTTAATTCTACCTTATACATATATGCTCTATTTCCCCTATTCGTTGTGATGTGGAAGAATGATTGAAATAAACAGCCTCTCAAAAATTTATAAAAACAGCACTGTTTATGAAAACTGCTCCTTTAACATACCAGAAGGAAAAACATTGCTGATTGGACCAAATGGTATAGGAAAAACGACTCTTCTATCAATGATTTACGGATACAGAAGGCCCAGTAGTGGAAACATAAAGGTTTTTTCTCTAGATTCCGTGGGAGATATTCAGGAAATAAGGGAAAGAGTTTCCTACATACCAGCCGATGGAAATCTGCCACTCAACCTAAAGTTTAATGAATTGCTGGAGTACGTGGAATGCTTTGTTGATAGAAAAAAATTGGATCGTTATTTAACCTATTTCGGCATCGAATATCTCCTTAAAAAATACCCCTCAAATATGTCATCTGGCGAAAGGAAGCTCGCAAGAATTAGCATTGGTTTATCCATGGAAAGAGAGCTTACAATCCTGGATGAACCACTTATAAACATTGATAAACAGAGAAAAAACCTTCTCGTGAAATTACTGAATCATGAGGTCAGGAATGTTATCATGACAACTCATGAAGATGATTATATCTTTTATGGTAAATTTAACATGATAGCAGTTAGAAGAAATATTCAAAAATCCAGGTCAGAACTATATCAATTGGATGAGCGTAAGAATGCCTTCAGCCTGAGAGTGAAAGATGAAAAGATAGTTGAAGAAATATTGAAAAGATATGATATTGAATTCGAACTTGAAGATGGGAATTTCTTAATCCAGACCATGTCAGAGAATTTAATTGCAGAGATCTTTCCGTTCCTTCTAGAATACAGGAGGGTGTTGTTTGAATAGAAATAGGGTCAACTACTTAATGTGGGTGTTTAGGTATCTGGCTGGATCGCCCATAGTAATTTCCCTTTACGCTTTGGTTATGATATTATCGTTTTATACTCCTGCAACTGTCCTAGGAGAACAGGAAGCGTACGTTACAATTTCCTTAATCATACTCATATTGTTGATTTATTTCAGTTATCGTTTTTCTGGGATATTTGAGAGAGGTGAAGCATTTTTCTATCTGAATGGACCCGTTACTCTAAACTTTATAACATCCTGTTTCCTGATCAGTGAATTAATATTAATATTGCCGTTCAGCCTATTCACAATTGACAATTCTGGCATATTGCTTTCCAAGGGTTTATTCCTTATGGAGACTGCATTCATTTTGTTTTACGTCGCACTAACCTTTTTAATTGATGTTGTGTTTAAAAATAGTTACATAGCCACCTTGACAATCCTCGTAGTTTATATATTTCCTTTATTCACTTTCAGATTGTTTCTAACTGATACAACAAATGGAATGCCTTTTTTTGCCCTTTCACCTCTTTCAATGACAAGCGTCAACATGGTGAGTCAAATCAGCGGCCTTTTATTGTGGAGTCTTAGATACATTGTTGTAGTATGGTTCTTACTCATAATTTCAATTAAGTTAAACAACAGGAGGGATGTCCTGTGAGAAAAATTTTTCTAATTATTCTCCTATTAATTTCTCTTTCCTTTGGATTACATGGTCTCGCATACAACTCATCAACCCACTACCAGGTTCAAAATTCCTGTCGTTATTATACAATAAAAACTGACGAAACCATTAGTTTAACTGTCTTGACAAACAATAGTCATAATTATCAGATTTGTATAAACCACAATTCTACAACCCTAATGGGAAATAGAGCCATAACATTGAGAAACCTTAGTGGAACAATTGGAATTAAAACGTTCAGGGGGGCATTTCTTTTAAAAGTTACCATCAATAAATCCTCACTTTTGAAGGAACTGTATTTGACACTTGGGTTTTCATTTTCTGCGGTAATAAGCATACCTCTTATATATTCATATTTTAGGGAACAGCCGAAATCATATTTATCTAAACGATGAAATTGTTACAATCAAGAGGGTGGTCTTGGTTTCATGCTCATAAATGATGTTTCATCTTTCATAACAAACAAGTCATTAAAAATAGAAAGTGTTTAGTTATCCTTCCTTCTACGGAGGTATGCAATGCCTTATTATTAACAGAGGAAAGATTTTAGGCTTTGAAGATTTTGATGAACTCGCTAAGGTACCGTATGATGAAGCTTTTGTTGTAGATATGGATGCTATTGTACATTATCATTTTAATTTCAAACTATACAATGAATTATCCAAATATATAGAATTTACCCTTATGGCATATCCCTATAAGGAAAATGATCTCATGGATATTATCATATCCGGGGCATCAAGAGTTGTAATAAATGAAACCCTTGATGAAAAGACCATAAAGAAATTTATTGAATCAACGGATGAACTCGTTATGAGATGCTCCAATAAAGAAACTGCTCAGATGTTTCATCAGCTTACTGGTAATATGTATCTTTCTTGCAAGATTTATGATATTCCTGGAGTGTTTTTCTATTATGGACCATTTATGAGTCGGGGTCCTAACGTGATTCCCCTGGAAAACTTCCCCCAGGAATTGAGAATGGATTGCTGAAACTTCCCGCATCTCTAAAAGCCCGTTTAATAAGTGAAACAATAAAATAATGATTTGGGATGATGCAAGGAAAATTATGGTCTCACTGGCTGTTCGAGTAGGAGGAATAAATCTGGAAAATCCTGCAATTCTCGCCTCAGGAATACTTGATGAAAATGGTTACACCATGAAGAGGGTACTGGAGGAAGGTGCAGGAGCAGTTGTTACAAAATCCATTGGTGTTGATGAAAGAAATGGATATTATCCACCAGTTGTGGTGGAGGGAAATTCATACCTCATAAATGCCATGGGTCTTCCGAACCCGGGTATTGAGAATTATGGGGAAGAGATCAAAATTGCATCCAACGGCAGGAAACCGATTATTGGAAGCATATTTGCATCAGGTGTTGATGATTTTCTAAGACTTGGAACAAGTATGGAAGATTTTGGTGTTTCAGCAGTTGAGTTGAATTTATCATGCCCCCATGTCAGGGGATTCGGATCGGAAGTTGGAAGTGATCCGGTTCTTGTAAGGGACATAGTGAAAACCCTTAAGGGGTCCTTAAAAATCCCAGTATGGAGTAAACTGAGCCCAAACGTTTCGTCCATTCTTGATATAGCAGAAGCGGCTGTGGAATCTGATGCACTGGTTTTAATAAATACTGTAAGAGCCATGGCCATAGATGCAGAGACCAGAATGCCAGTATTGAGTAATGCTTATGGTGGGATGTCGGGAGAGGCCATAAAACCAGTTGGGTTGAGATGTGTTTATGAGGTGAAGAAGGAGTTGAATGTTGATATCATAGGTGTTGGAGGTATTTCAAATTACACAGATGCATTGGAATATATAATGGCAGGTGCATCTTCATTCCAGATTGGAACTGCAGTCATCAAATCAGGGAGAGGCGTATTTAAAAAAATAACTGAGGATCTGGAAGTTTATATGAATAATAATAGTATAGAAAGATTAAGTCAATTGGTGGGGGTGGCCATTAGATGATAAATCATTTAAAAATTGAAAGAAAAGAGGTAAATACACCCACCGTTTCTTCCCTGTATTTCCGTTGGGACAGAAAAGTAAAACCCGGTCAATTCGTGATGGTATGGGTACCTGGTTTCGGAGAAGTGCCAATGTCAATTTCCAGCATTGGTGATTTGAAATGTATCACGGTAAAGGCCTATGGGGACAGCACCAGGAAATTGATTAGACTGAAGGAGGGAGATTTTATCCACTTGAGGGGACCCTATGGAAGACCCTTTTCTGAACCAGAAGGGGATATCCTCCTCATTGGTGGAGGGTCTGGCATGGCTTCTCTTAGAACACTTATAGGTCCCAGGGCGACGGGAATTATTGCTTCCAGAACCTCTGATGAATTACTTTTTTCTGAAGAATTTGAAAAGGAAAAACGGATAGAGGTAACAGAGGATGGTATTCGGGGTTTGAAAGGCTTAGTACTCATGGGATTGGATCAGGTTAATGTGGAAGATTATTCCTGTATATATGTTTGTGGACCTGAAAAGATGCTCAAGGCAGTATATGAAAGGATAAGGGGGCACAAGGTAAGAGCGGAATTTTCCCTTGAAAGAAGTATGAAATGTGGTATAGGCATCTGCGATTCCTGCTCCATAAATGGATATCAGGTTTGCGTTGATGGGCCTACCTTTAGTATTGAAGAATTGGGGGAAATGACTGAGTTTGGAACCACGAAACTTCTCTCTTCTGGAAGAAGGGTTCAGATTTGAGGTAAGGATGTTAATAACTGAAAAATTTCACAGTATACAGGGTGAAGGTACACTTACAGGTTTACCCATGTATTTTATCAGGACCAATCTCTGCAATCTGCGGTGCAGTTGGTGTGATACAACGTATTCATTTAAGGGAGGCATTGAAGAATCCGTAGTTGATCTCATAGAGGAATGTTCCAGTACCTGGGAGAACTGGATCTGCCTTACTGGAGGGGAACCACTATTGCAAAAGGATTCCTATGAATTTGTAAAATCCCTGACGGAGAAAGGAAAGAAAGTGCTCATTGAAACTGGGGGCTCTCTGGATATTGATAAATTTGTTTCCGTTCCCGGTTCATTGATAGATATGGATGTGAAGACCCCATCCTCCGGTGAGCAGAAGAGTCTGAAAAAAAGAAATCTCCTTCTCCTGAGAAACGAGGATTACATAAAGTTTGTAATCCAGGATGAAACAGATTTTATTTACGCGATAAGATTCCTCAAGGAGAATACGATAAAATGCGGTGTGATCATTCAACCCGCATGGGGAAAAGATCCTGCATGGCTGGTTGAGAGGGTTTTGAGGGAAAAATTAAACGTAAGGGTTATGCTTCAATTACACAAGATCATTTATGGAGAAAGGAGGGGGGTGTGATGACTGAGATTGTATACAGTGGAAAATTCTATTTTGAAGGTTCGTTCCAGGATTTATATGTAACCACAGGTGACGGGATTATTACGAAGGTTGAAAAATTCCAGAATATGAAACCTTCCATAAAAATTGAGGGCCCGATCCTACCGGGTTTTACAGATACCCACGTTCATTTCAGGGATCCTGGGGAAACGGAAAAGGAAGATTTCTTCACAGGCAGTATGTCTGCTGCTTTCGGAGGTACCACCACGGTCCTTGATATGCCCAATAATATAATCCCGGTGAAGGATTATGAACAGTTTGACAGAAAGAAAGGAGCTATTCGCAGGCGTTCTTTCGTTGATTATGGATTATATTCACTCTATGACGGGACAAATAGGGATATCATATCCAGGGAAAGTGTGGGAGTCAAGATTTTCATGGGTGAGAGTACAAACAGTTCCACCTATTCCGGAGATTACAATTCTGACAGTTATTTACAGGAATACGAGAGACCGGTTGTTTTCCATGGAGAGGCGCTGGAATGCCTGAAAAAACATGAAAACGGATCAATAAATACTCTTCATGATCACAACATGTCAAGGCCATCACAATGCGAGAGAGAGGCTTTTGAGACCATTGCATCCCTTAAGACAAAAAACAAGATTGCAGCCCACGTGAGCGATATCAATAATCTGAATGGACTTGAAGGCAAATTCAACGGAGAGGTCACACCACATCATATACTTCTTCATGACGGTATGCATCTTGGTGCTTACGGTAAGGTCAATCCACCCCTGAGAGAAAGGAATATTATGGATGAAACAAGACAGGGCTTTCTTGATGGAAAGTTTCAGCTTCTCTCCTCTGATCATGCGCCACATACTGAAAGGGATAAGGAAAATGTACAGTTTGGCAAATCCGGTATCATTGGGGTCGAGACAAGAATCCCACTCATGCTTGCCCTTGTTCAGAAGAAGATTTTACCACTTCAAACCCTGATAAGTGTGGGAGCAGAAAAACCCTCAGAAATCTTCAATCTAAATAAGGGGAAGATAGAGAAAGGGTACTTTGCAGATTTTGTATCCATAAGATTTTCCGATATGACCAGATTGAACGAGGAAAGACTTCATTCTAAATTACCCATTTCACCTTTCAATGGCTTTGATGTTCTCTTCCCACGGGATGTTTTTATCAGGGGGGAATGCGTCATATCATCAGGGGAAATAATTGAGGAATGCAACGGAAATTTCATATTTCCTACAAAAGACCAAAATGTTTCATGATATCAATCAATCCAGAGCCATAATCTTCCGATGATATATATTCTGCAACTTCCTTCAGGTCTTTACTTCCGTTGCCGGCGGTCCCACTTGTCCCAACGGCCCTGAAAAGGTCTATGTCATTATCCCCGTCCCCGCATGCCATGGTTTCTTCAATCGGGATACTATATAGCCCCATGATTTTATTTGCTATGAACCCCTTATTCTGGCCGCGATTCATGATATGTTTTGCAAAACCGCTATCCTGTATCACAACATCAAACTTTTTTTCATAGGAAGAGTAGTCATGTTTTCCGTCAAGAATGAAGCTCACGGAAGTTTCCCTCCATCTGTTTGTTATGAATTCTCTTGCCCCAAGATCCTTCTCTATTTCCCTGTAAGCAGACACAGTTTTTGATTTTTCAAAGTATGTTTCTATGTTATTTTCATGAAGCAATATTCCCCCGTTTTCTCCAGCCAGGGAATTTCCTACTCCGAGAATGTTTCTTATACCAAACATAACTGGAAGCACATTTCCACTTGCAAGACAGATTTTCAACCCCTCATTTATTCTGGATACCTTTCTCAATACCATAAGGGTTTCTGGCAGGATACTCTGATCTTTCTGCGTGATTGTTCCGTCTATGTCCAATATGAGGAGTCGTATCATTCACGTAAGCATATTAACTTTAAATTTATACGTGTCTATTGAGACCTGACAAAAATGCGACAATGAAAACGGCAATGCGGAGAATAAAATATCTCCACGATCTCTCCCAATCGGATTCACCCGTTGATCCAAGTCTGGCCATTGAGCAAATGGAGAGAATTGCCATAAGATTTGATATCACACTGCCCCAATACATAAAGAGGTCCTACTGTAAGCAATGCAGGAAACCTTATAGGAATAATGCAAGAATACGAAGTAAAAATGGCACTCTCTTGGTTACATGCCTTAATTGTGGTTGTATAAGACGATTTAGGCTCAGTCACTGAGAGTTTCGATATGAAACTGAACCTTAAACCCTTCAAGAGTTGCCTGAATCTTGTCTGCAAACCAGAGTGAATCCTCTTCGGTTGCGCTATTTGCCCATTCATAAACCATATCGTGATCTCCCATTACCGGCTTGAAACCGAGGGATCTCAACCTGTTTATTATTTCTGATGGTTTTGCTCCTTCACTGGAGAAGGTTACGGTTAAATAAGTTCTCATCCCAATCTGATCGCATATCTCACTACTCTATTTATTCTTTGGCAATGAAAATTGGTGTTATAGCCTGCCGTATTTCAGATAAAATGCAACGGCCACAAGAATTGAGATTAGGCTTATTATGATGGATATGAATACAATCTCATTGAAATTGTAACTCCTGTAACTCACAGAGAAGTCTATAACCTTATCTGAATTCCTTAGGTGAATCTGTCCTGAACTTATGTTTGAAGTATATTTATAAGGAAGGGATATGGAATAATTATAATTTCCATCTGGGAGAGTTATATTGAGATAATACCCTACAGATTTATAGCTTGATTTTCCAATGTGAACGGTGTAATTGATACCTGCAGGCAAGCCCTTTGCATCAAAAACAACATAATTCTTTTCCGTCGTTAGGGACATTATTGAGTGGTTTTCTGATTGTCCTTGGGATCCTGAGAAATTCGGGGCCAATAATAATAGGAGAGCCACTGCCACAGTTATAACAATTATCTTTTTTCCCCAGGACATAGGGGTCAATTGCACCATAACATATTAATTATTTTTCATATCTTTCTACGCTGATTGATTTAACAATTTTTCGCAGATTACTATATCGTCACCAATCTTAAACAGATGAGCTGTTTTATTACCGGAAAGATCCTTTTCAATCCCACGTTTCTCTTCATAATACATATGCGAACTATATCGGAGAATTATTTTCCCGATAGATTCCCTTCTCAAATAATCATGTAGTTTTTCCTCCTGACAGGTTGTATTAACCTTAAATACCTCACCCATAAAGTCATCAGGAATAAATTCCCCGCTGTAAATGGCCTTTCTTTTTTCTTCTGTAATTAGTCTCAGGCCCAGTTTATTACAGTAATTACTGTGAAGATCGGAATAAAAGAGTGCAGGATCAGGTATGAATAAAAATTTCATTATTTTATCAGAGATCATGGGTTCTTCAAATTTATTTCCTGAGAAGAATTGATCCTTATCAGGCATGACAGCTTCAAATTTTCTTTCCTTATTCTCCCCGTAATATAGAGTTAATCTGGCCAACTGGCCGTTTACTGATAGATATTCCAGGGTACCGGGAAGTTTATCCAGTTTAGCTTTGTCCAGAAATGGAGGAAGATCGAAAACGAAATCTTTCACATAATTTCCGTATTTTTCCACAATTAAGACAGGATCAGGCTGAAGCTCTTCCAGTTTTCTTTCCTGGGATCCAGCTGCACGAAGGGGATCACAATAGATTGTGTCATAATCGCCCTTCTTAATATTTAGATTCAAGCCGTCTGCCCATGTAAAATTTGCTTTTCCTGACAGTGCAATATTGTTGAGTTTCGCCATTAATATTCTGTCTCTACTCATATCAATACCGGTCACTGCAGAATTCATAGAAAGAAAAATTGATTGCATGCCTGCTCCACACCCTATATCCAATATTTTTCTTCCTTTCAATTTAAAGGATCTATAAACGGCAACATTCTGCGGTGTTGAATATGAGGCGGAATAGCTATCCAGGAATACCCGATCATATTTTTCGTATTTGTTCCTAACCTTAATTCTCGATTTGGCAAGGTCGAATAAAATAGGCAACTCAACCGTTGGTATTTTAATACTCTTTCCTATTTTTTCAATCTGGTAACCATTCTCTATCATACTGCATATTTGATTCATTTTTCTATCTACATCTTCCCTGAATTGACTGTCACTCATCATTCTGCTCAATAGAGTATATAATTCATTGGAGCAGTATGCCGGATTCGAATGGGTATCCATCAAGCCCCTATCTTGGAAGAATACTATAACTTACCGTAACTGGTCAGTCTAAAGTGCTCAGGGTGTTTAGAAATAGCTTGTAGCAAGGCGAAGGATCCATATATAATGAATACGTTACATTTGTAGAATGATTAGACTTCTTGCAGAAATGCCAGGGGATCAAGAAGAGTATTGATGCACTTAATAGGGCAGGAAAGTAGAAAGACAAAAAGATTGATGAGCTTGAAAGGGAGCGAGGATGCAAAACTATGGTGACAAGTATCATACACTAAAGAGTGACCAATTACTATCAAAGGCATTGCCAACTTTTGGTTGATTTTTCACTCCTTGCGGATCTCACAAACTTTATGAGCATTCGTTTGAACTGGGAAATAGTACGGTTTTTGCTCCAAGGAACTGTTCCAGAGTATTTTCCATTTTCAAATTATCAACACAAATGTGACAATGTCCTATCAAAGAAAAAGTAATATAATAATTTCTTATTGTGTTCTATGGTTCTTTCGTTAACAGAGGTAAAAGATAAACTCAAACCACAATTAAAGATCCTCTTGGATGTGGATGATTTTAAAATAATTACTGCAGAGCATAAAGACAATAGCTGGCTGGTTTTTGTAGAATATCAAATGCCTGAAAAAGGACCTTCAGGTGTTATGTTATATAGTTCATAAAACTGTTAATCTTACAATATAGAATGTGATAGGTTATTAACAATGAAAGCCAAAGAGGTTTTGAATTTACTACAGATATCCAGAAGAACACTTCATGTTTACGCTAAGGACGGGAGAATACACTATACAGTAATGCCAAACAAAATGTACAATTATAACGAAGAGGATGTTTATAAAATACTGAACAAAGATGTGAAGAGGAAAACTGTTCTC
>JAJYRA010000045.1 GCA_021794355.1 Thermoplasmata archaeon
GCGCCGTTGCGTGAAGTCACAAGGAGAGCCGTGTGACCGAAAAGGTCAAGCACGGTTCGAAGTGGAAGGGTCTGGAGTAATCCAGACTTTTACCCTACATTCTTATATTTTTTTTGAGAAATTCTATATTCTCGTGCTGCGGTTCAATGGCAATTACGCAACCCTTTTTGCCTACAATTCTAGCTGCCCTAATAGTAAACATCCCTATGTTCGCTCCGGCATCTATTATGATGTCTCCAACTTTTAATTTTGCTAATAACGAGTCATAATTACCCGCTAGAAATACCTGAGCGAATGCAACACGATTATGATTAAACTGTTCTTTATTTTTCGTATTTGTATAGCTTCGATCTTGCATATTTTTATGAACATCAATAGCCCATCCGCTGTAATACCTAACCGAAAAGTATTTTCATGAGGAAATAATATTGCTTCATGGTATTTCCAGTGGAAAAGGATTCAGACAACTATATCCTTGAGATGGAGCGTACAATCGAACTCCTTATTGCTGAGAACTCGAAACTGAATGAAACGAATGCAGTCCTTTCCAAGGAGAATGAGGATTTGAAACGGCGTTTGCTGATGTATGAGAATCCCCACACGCCACCGGCACTGCAGCGTTTCAAGCCGAAACCTATCAATCCAGAGGGGAAGAGGGGTGCTCCAAAAGGGCACAAAGGTGCAACACGCATACATGGAGAACCGGATGAGATCATCCATGTGCAGACAGATAAGTGCCCAAAATGCAGAAATGATCTTGGATCACCAATCCGGACGGAGAAGAAAAAGATCTTTGACATACCACCACCTCAGAAGATAAAGGTAACGGAATATGATCTTGATGTGTATAAGTGCAATAACTGCGGTATTGAGGTGAAGGCAAAACATATTGATTGCCC
This sequence comes from Thermoplasmata archaeon, assembly GCA_021794355.1. GTDB lineage: Archaea > Thermoplasmatota > Thermoplasmata > Thermoplasmatales > Thermoplasmataceae > Cuniculiplasma. Next base: position 900 of record JAJYRA010000045.1, read on the forward strand.
ACAGTCAGGAGACATGGGCATCTACCTCCTGAATTACATAACAATGCTGAAATACAATCTCAGAGGAGTCATAAGGAAAGTGCAGGAATTCCTCCTTGCAAACAATGATCTCAATCTGAGTGTGAAGGGAATCAACGACGCATTGCTCAGGGTGGGAGATGCCTGCAGATCAGAATATACTGCCATACAGGAACGGATCAGGAGATCAAAATGGGTACATATCGATGAAACTGGTTTTCATGTCAACGGAAAGAAATACTGGCTCTGGGCTTTCAGATCAGCAGAGAATGATGTTCTTATTGTAATAGTTGATTCCAGGGGAAGAGATGTGGTAAAGGAAACCATGGGAGAAGATTTTCATGGTCCTGCAATAGTGGATGGATGGAGGGTATATTCCTATCTAACCATTATACAGAGATGCTGGGCACATCTCATCAGGGAAGTGGATGCCTTCAAGTCTTCAGAAAAGGGAAAAGAACTCTCTGAAGAGATACATTCCATGTTCAAAGAATTGAAAGAATCACTGAAATCAGAAGACATGGATGATCGCAGATTAATGAAGGAAAAGTACGGCAAGAAAATGGAAGATCTTGTAAAGCGTTATGATTCATATGGTAAATTGCACAAACCTGTAGAATACATCCGAAATGGTCTTGGCAATTGGTTCACCTGTCTCTTATATCCGGGCATGGAACCTACAAACAATCTTGCGGAACAAGCCATAAGGGAGCATGTTGTCATAAGGAAGATCATAGGAACATTCAGATCAGAAAACGGATCACAGAATTATCAGTATTGATGCGCTCCCTTTAAACTTGGACACTCCTTGTGATCTGATCTGTTTTCTGTAATGCTGCACTCAGAAGGGCTATTATACCTGCAACTTAGCATTCAATTTAACCATTAAAATATTCTGATGTGCCTTCCATTATTCTTCAAATTTATGGGTTCACTGATCAGTTATTACCCCTTTCCAATCAGTTATATGTAGAATCTGAATGAGGAAATAATAATTCACTGACTTTAATATATCTCATTGAAATTTGTCCAATGTTAAGGGACTCAGATCAAGTATATCTCATCACTGCTTGCAACATGGAACCTGAAAGGAAAGAGCATGTTTGTTGAGATGGATAAAATATTGAGAAAAGAGTTGTGTGGATTCGGGTAACGAAGCTATACAAATACTTATAAGGAAGTTTGAATTTGGGGATTTAGATAATAAGAAATCAATAAACTATAGATTTGTTGATTTCTACAACAATTAAAGGCTGCATACTACAATAAGATGCATCACAACAATGGGAGACGAATAAAAAATGGAAGAACGAGCGTCAAAAAACATGAAATCTTATAGGACAACACTGTTTCCAATTATAAAGCCCGAGCGAAAAGCAATTTATTTAACAGAGTTTATTTTTTTAGTTGTTTCTATTATCTATTACAATAAAATGCTTTTCGATTTATTTTCCAGTTCCCCGCTAGAAGTTGCATTCTATAAGACGTATTCTGTTGGATTCCCCACCACATATTTAGCCATTTGGGGATATATTGATTTCTATTTGAGATTACACGCTTATTCCGCATTATTTTTTCAAAAAATTGTATCTCTCTTTCTACTACTCAATGGTTCATATCTCTTAACAAAGCTATTATATAGTAAAGGAAGAGATTGCAGCACGACTAACCGATATGATTTTTTATATACTACTATTCTTTCCCTTCTCCTTACATTTAATCCATTATTTGTCTTTCTCTATCCTATTTTCGGTGTAAGCTACCTTGCTTTTATGAATTTCTCTCTCTTTTTCTCTATTGCTATATTAATAAATGGGGGAAGTAAAGTAAAAATTATTACATATCTACTTGCAGCTTCTTTCTTCTTAGTATATGGTGTTGAACTTTTACCCTTGATTCTGGCTTTTTATCTGGCCCTATATTTATTCATAGGTCTTCCTCTTGCTATTTATGGGCACAAAAAAGCTATGTTTTTTTACATTGCCTTTTCAGAACTTTTGATATTAGCTTTGACTTATCCATCAATAACAGGACTCATAACAGCATCTAAAGGTTCCGGAACGACTTTTAGTTCTATAAGCACATTCCATGTAACTAATTTAATTTTTTATGTAAGTAGCATGTTTTCACCAGAAACTTCAAACACATTATATTCTATCTCAGGGTTGAATTCTATTTATTTCTCTAGACTTCTATTGCCCGCTGCCGTATTGATTCTTCTATTAATAGCTATAACCCTGTTTTTCACAAAGGACAACTTACATGGGAAGCTCAAAAATATTTTCATAAGTTTAATGATAGTTGAAGTATTGAATTTTACAATTAACGGTTATTCACTGGTTTCCTATCTTGTCGAGAATCTAGTAAAAGATCATATTTTGAGATATAATCACTTTGGCATTATTCTTACAGTTTTTGCTGGGAACGCTTTGATCCTTATTTTGTATTGGTACCTTTTATTTTCAGTGATCACAATTCATTTTGCAGAAAATCATGAAAACCCGTATAAGCTTAAAAATGGTGCTGGAAAATTACTTAAACAATTGAGGTGCCTCTCTAAGTCTTATCAAATAGGTATAATAATTATTATACTAATTATATTCTTTCAAATCGGTTCTTCGACCACCATTTCACTCAACAATTCTCCTTCATGGAATTACGTTAAAAGCTCCGAGGCACGTGACTACAACCAGTACCTTCTTTTCCAGAACTCAACTTATTTTGGCAATAGTTACGTTTATCCCCCAAGCTACGAAATGGAACCCACCGCAAATAAATTTTCGTTTAACCAAGCGGTTGTGAACTCTGAGAATTCACCATTTCTTAATCAAATTGATAAGTCATTTCCTGCTTCGACAATTTTACTGGGGAACTCCTCGCATTCACAGTATATTAATAACGCTACACCCTTGGGAAATGAATACGCTATGAATAATTTTAACGGTTCAAACGTAGTTTCTGGATCTCCGATTTTTGTTGTGGGATCTGTATCTTCTTACACGAGTTTAATCTCAGACATGGCCGCGAACATCATTCCGAATAGTTCGGAAAAACTTAAGATAGAATCCATTCCTTATGGAATGAATGTCACCGCAATCCAAGCGTATGACATTAGTCTTTTGAACGCTGGAGATTATCTGTCATTTTCCTTCAACACATCAATAAGTAACAATAATGTTACTCCAAACATTGGCGGTTTTAACTTTGGCATTGATTCAAATTCTTCAGCTAGGGGAGGATATGGAGTTGGAAATAATTTCACCGGAATTGGCGTTAATTATGGAAACCAACAGTTTTCAAGCACTTTTTCCTCTAATTCAGGTTTCCAGCAAAATTCCACTGGATGGACAATTGATAGCGCGTGGACGAATTCGTCGGTGTGGAACATACCGCTAGAATTCACAAAGGTCGGAAGAAATTTAAGCTTAAATTTCACTATTATTGAAAAAAAAATTTCCAGTGTTTACTATCTATACATAGAAATAGGAGGAAAATGGTACACTCTTTCAAGCCATAATTTATTTCCAAGGGAATACCTGAGTATGTTCAACTACAATGAACCCACGCAAAACATTTCTATGGCCGTAAACGTTAGCGCCTTTACCCTGAATGAGAATTCGCCCAAATTTGTCCCAGTATTTTATGACAGTCCTTTTACGAGTGGGTCCGCATTGACAGATGCTTTAAATAGTTCTTTATTTATAGTTTTCGGGAGAAATTATGATGTTCAGGATTTACTTTTTTCATATCTTGTGCTTCACAAAGGTGTGAAGATAACTGAACCGTCTGCCTATGCTGTTGATCCCCCACGGAATGGCTGGTTTCAAACCTTTTCAAGCAATTCCCCCCAGGGAGCGTATTACAGTGAGAATATAAATCCATTTTTGCTGCCAATAAACATTGGATATGGACCAAGTGTCGGTTATGCTGAGGACGTTTTAGCAGGTTCAAGCCTCAGTGTTCCATTGGGGAATGAGATAACTAGAGGAGATTCGGTAGGAATAAATCTGTTATTCTCGGCTATGGGTGGACCCCTTAAAATAGTTCTTGGCAATGATACATATATGTTGAACACATTCAGCCCCAACGGATCATATTATAAATGGGTCACGCTCAATGCGTCTGGAAAGGTGAGTTCCATGGAATTTATAAATTTATACGGAGTACAGTCAGTTAATTTAATCGCTACACTCCCAGATTCCATTTTGACCTCGGCTGAATCAACAATCAATACTATTTTAGCAACTAAGAATAAGGTTTCGACTGGTGAAAGGATGACTCTAAACTATTCCGTTGATTATGCAAATATCACAGGTATTTTTGATAGTAATAATGAAATAAACTCAATTTCTGTCAATAATATACATTCCCCAACACTATTGATACTCCCTACTCATTACCCTTCAGGGTTTTCGGCATCGACGAGCAACGCGACCTCCATAGAAGTGCCCGTGTGGGGATATTTTTCAGGCTTACTTTTATTGAACAATTCTAGGGCAACTGTCAACATCAAGCTTACTAATAATACGTTTTATTCTGGAATAATAGTATATACTTCACCTATATTGGTTGCTGCTACAGTATTGGTTAATAGATATATCCTGCGAAGGAGGAAAAAGAAATGAAAATAGCGATTCTAGTTAGAATTTTATGGTCGGCGGGAACTCAGAAATTTGCCATTGAAGAGACTCGAGCTTTGTCCGAAATGGGTCATGATGTGGAATTAATATTTCTACGTAAATCAGAAAGTGGCGACGTGTATAGTGACCTGCTAAAGGGTCTCAAATACCGGATTATAACAGCGGAAAACAGATCGCCTTTTGTTTGGTTTTATGATTTTATCACTGGCATATTTATGGAAAATCGTAAGGGTGAAGGTCGGGTAGACTATAATCTAATTCGCATGTTTCCCTCAATAGTGAAAGACAGTTTTGATCTAATTATATGCCAGGATCAGTGGGCAGGTCTTGCCGGGTATTATACAAAAAAGAAATATGGAACGGAATATGAAGTTATTCTACACGAGAGGGTAAATGATATTCCATGGGTAGGTGGCTTCAAACGAATACTGGTTAGACTTGCTCTGAACTATCAAAAAAAAGTGCTTCTGAATGCGAAAAAGGTACTCGCTGTTACAATTAAAGTTGCTGAAAGTGCTGAATCTTTCTATAAGAAATATAATCTAAAAGTTGTTCCCAATCTAATGGGGCTTCGTGAATTACCTTTCAGGAAATATAGCATGAAGGACAACACGATCGCACTTGTGAGTTTTTGGAGTGAGATAAAAGCTCCTGATTTGTATATAGATCTATTCCAGAAACTTGAAGGTTATACTATCCTAATGATTGGAAACTGGACATCCGAAACATACAAAACTTCATATTACAACAAAATCAAGGAAGCGGGGGTAAGCAAAAAAATACATTTTCTTCAAAATCTACCGGAAACTGAGAAAAATGATCTTATCTCAAATTCTAAATTCTATGTGAGGTTCGGAAGGGGGGAATTTGGTATGGGAATGGGAACATTGGAGGCTATTGAAATAGGAGTGCCCGTCATTGTAAATAAAGAGCTGGGAATATCGAATTATTTAGAATCATATAAGTGTGGTTTAGTTGTAGATGACACAAGCGATACAAATCGGATTGTCAAATTTATTCATGAACATGACAACCAAGAAGCTTATCAGGCACTTCAAGATGAATTAAGAAGGTTCGTTAAAGATCATAATTGGGCGAAACACTGCGAAATATTGATAGAAAGTTAGCGGTCTACCACCTTAAATAGTGAGACAAAGTTGTACTATAGGGTTAAATATATATTAGGAGATGAATTAACGTGGGTCTGGGGCACGCCGAGGAATGAAAAATGTATGGAAGAGAAACAAAAAGCTTGAAATCTTATAAGACTATATTGTCTCCAATTAGGGGACCTAACCAATATAAGAATGCCCGCGGGGATGTAATATTGTCCAGTCCTAAAGTTTCTGTAATTATTACCGCTTATAATAGGAAGGAGTTTCTTAAGCAAGCCATTGAGAGTGTTGTGACCCAGGATGTGGATCCTTCGGTACTTGAGATTATTGTGGTCTCAAATTTTGAACTTGATTCGAATCTTATCAGTAAGCGGATAAAAATTTCGAGCATTGTTATGGATGGCACAATTGGAGAATTTCTTTATGCTGGGGTAAAAGCCTCAAGGTCCGATTTGATTGCCTTTCTGGACGATGACGATATTTTCAAACCTGGGAAGCTGAGGTCAGTGATAGAGATCTTTGCAGAGAATCACGAATTATGCTATTATCATAATGCACCGGAATACCTGAACACAAACCTGGAACGAATAAATTATGCAAGGCTCATTGAAAGAAAATCCCAACAGTCTTTTGATAGTAAATTGGTTGTGGATGTTAGAACCAACATGAAATCCATTAAAGCCGCCATAGATTTTAATGGTGATTTCAATCTGAGTTGTATTTCTCTGAGGCGGGAATCATATTTGGAATATCTGTCGTTACTTAAACAGATTACAAGCTGCCAAGATGGCTTCTTCTTCTGGGCTACAACTCTTTTAGGTGCAAGACTGATTATAGACGGCCGTAAACTCACAGGTTATAGGGTACACAGCCTTAATGTCTCTGGATCAATTAATTTTGAAAATAAGGTCAAAGAGATTGAAAAAGAGGTTCATACATACAATTTGTTCTTGAATTTTATTGTACAGTTAAATACCCAGGATGATCTCAATTCTTATGTCAGAAACTGGCTTATTCTGTATAAGTTGGAGTATGTACTGATAGCAAACATATTCGAAGAAGTCCCAAGAACTACGATACTCAAGCGTTTAATAGAACTTCTGAGCATTGGAAACGAGTATTCCAATGCCTTGAAATACAGAATAACTGCTTTAACTCTGATCCGGCTTCTGAATGCCGAATTGTCCCGGAAAATTTATATGAAATTGAGATAGTGCGATGAACCAGATATTTCCAATCATTCTAACATTCTAAATAATAAAAGTTTATTCTTTCTTATAATCCTCTTCTTAATCCAGAAAGGCAATATTATATGCAGAGCTAACATAGAAAGGATCGCGTAAAGGAAATACTTGGTTTTTTCTTTAGTCGATAACAATCTATTCTTGAGGACTACCTTTAACTTCTCTTTTTGAATTAAAAGATTTTCTTCCAAAAGTATCTTGCGTCGGTTTCCTCTACTATCTGTATGTATAAGTTTCACTGTTTCATATGAGGAGACTAGCCCAAAATCGCTTCTGGTACTTATTCTTAACCAGAACAAGTAATCTTGTGGCTCATTAATTGGAAAGAGTTCCACTGTTTTCCCATTATTCTTAAATGATCCGCAAGACATATGAATAAAATTTTCTTGAACAAGTTTTCTAAACATGATGACTTTGTCAACTCTTTCATATTGTCCGGAAATAAATTCTCTATCAAAAGGAAGAAGGATTTTTTTAGATTTACCATCCTTTTCTTCAATAAGTTGATCAAAACAGACATCAACATCAGAAAGTTTCTCATGGCAATTTGAATGTAATAGGAGTTTATTGGGATGCCATCTGTCATCTGAATCTAACAAGGCTATGATTTCGCCCTCACTCTCCTTTATGCCAACCAGTCGAGCGTTTGCGGATCCACTCGACGGACCTTTTATCACTCTGATATTTGAATATGGCCTCATTTTATCCACTATTTTTCTGTGGATGGTATCTATGGAGTCGTCCACGATAACTATTTCGTAATCGGAAAAGGACTGTTGAAGAACACTTTCAATTGCCTTATAAAGTAAATCTTCCCGTCCTCTATTTGGGATAACCACAGAGAACCTTGTCATTAATGCCTACTCCCCAATTTATAGGAAGATATAAGTTCTTTGAGACCTTCAAGATAAGTTGGGAAAGCATCCTTGAGGGAGCGGGGCAAAAATCCACATGAGACCTTCAATAATTCAGTATCAGCCCTAGTCTCTGAAACAAATCTAGTTTTGCTTTCCACATACTTGGAATTTATTGTGAGTCCCGTTTCCTGTTCGATAATTTTTATCAAATCATTAAAGGAGTAAGATTTACCTGAACCTAGGTTTACAATGGGTACAACTGGTTGAGATTTTGATAGGCGATAAATAACTTTAGCTATGTCATCTGAGGAAACAAAGTCACGTTTTTGCTCTCCGTCACCGTATATTTCTACGGGGACTCCTTTCAAAGCAGCCATCGTAAACAGTGTCACAACGCTTGAATATGTTCCTTTCAGCACTTCACGTGGACCAAAGCCAGTAAATATTCTGACCCCAGTTATGTTTCTATGCAAAATACTAGAATACTGCTCCAAAAATATCTTGGTAATTGAATATAGGGTTTGGGGTTGAAGTTTTTGATTTTCTATTTGTGGCGGTGGAGAATTTCCGTATACTGTACCCGAGGATGGGTAGATCAAACTGTGAGCTCCGCTCGTATCATATAACTTGACTACGTTGATCATTCCATTGATAGTTTTATTTACAGCATCGATAGGGTCAATTTCAAAATATCTATCAGTTGAATAAGACCCAAAATTGAATATCTTATCGAACTTTTTCGCACTCAACGCGTCGGCGAATTTACTTGAATCGGTACCAATTTTAATAAAATTAACATCTTGAGGAAGTGTTTTTAGAAGTTGTTCCTCACTTATCACCTGCGTCAAGGAGAGATCATCGGTGCAGGTTACTTCATCTCCATTGGAAAGAGCTATTTTTACAATTTCACTGCCGATTAAGCCAAGGCCGCCAGTCACTAGAACTTTTGATGTTTCCATGGTAGACTATCCGTAGCTCATAATTAAATTCTTTCCTTGGAACAGGCAACGGAGTTATCAACATGGCAGGTGACTACTGCTTAATTGACTACGAGCCCAATAGTATTTCTCAGTTGCGAACCCTTAACTTCCCTTTTCTTCCATATGAACGGTTTTGCTTTACTGTTATGTTCATTTACAAATGTCATTATGGCTTCTGAAAGTGCATGGGTACTTCTGAAACATGCACCCTTCAGTGTTTCCCTTGAAAGTATGGAGAAGAATATCTCCACCATGTTTAACCAACCTGCCGAAGTTGGCGTGTAATGAAATCTGACATTGGTATGTTCTGACAACCATTCATCGCATCTATTGTGTGTGCAGTAGTTATCCGGGATCACATGTATCTCCTTGACCTCCTGATCCTTGACATTCTTTTAGGACATTTGACGAAGTACTTCTGGTCTGCACGTAACCTGTTGGTCTTTCTATGCCCTGTATTCCCAGTTTCTCATCCACAGATTTCGAGGTGAATTCCGGATCCGTGGATACACACCATGATCGATGTCTCTGCAACTGGATGCCCTCATCCCTGAGTATATTCCATATGGTATCGTCAGATACGTTAAGCTTCTCAGCTATGAGTCGGGCGTTCCATGTGGCGTGACCCGGTGGAGGATCGGTCTCTATGAGTTTCACTATCTGGATTTTTAGATCTTCCGGATATTTCTTTGGTTTTCCTGTTCTCTGTTCATCGTAAAGTCCCTTCAAACCGTTCCTCAGATATCGTTCCCTCCACTGTATGACTGTATTGGGCCTTGTGTGAAGTTCAGATGCGATTTCCCTGATCATCTTTCCGGATGAACATGCAAGAGTAAAGTAAGATCTGAACACAAGTCTTTTCTCTGTCTTCTGTCCTCTACTGAGCTTTTCCAGTGCTTCTCTCTCTTTGTCCGGCAATATTATAGACTCAGCTTTCCTTGGTATAACATGACATGAAAGAGCTGTGTATAAATGTCGGTGATTTAATAATGTAAGCGCTAGAGTTCGAGGTTTAATAATGATGCAATTCTTTCCCGAAATTTCTCATAGTTTTTTGAGGAATAATTCTCAATAATATATTTAAGAGTCAAATTTCCAAGTTCTTTTAATTTTTCCTTATGTTGTGTAACATCAATTACCGTTTTTGAAAAATTCTCCATACTACTAATGAGGAAGGGACAAGAATTTCTAAAATATTGCTCCCCCACCTCAGGAGTAGTTATAATCGGAAGACCGTACATAGCCGCTTCTATAATTTTGGTCTTTGTACCTCCTTTTGCCCCCATAGTCATTGGAGCAATATACAGATCGGATATTGAGAGAAGATCTTTCATCTCTCCTTCACTTAAAAATCCTGTGAAATATATGTTCTTCCTGTACTCATTCTTTAAAGCAGAATCAAATTCATACCCACCACCAATGATAAGAAATAAGCATCTTTTGTTTCTCTCAAGTACTTTTGGCATAACATTGGCGACAATATTATCAATGGTTTTTTTGTTATGTTGAGCAGTTGCTGATCCGTGGAATGCGATTATTAGTGCTTTTTCATCGAGCTGAAAATCTTCTTCCGATAATTTGGAAAAAAATTGCTTTCTTATTTCAGACACTCTTTTGGGATCAACATTAGGCACTTCTCTAGATGGCGGCATAATTAGCATCTTATTAACGTCGAAACCCTTATTTATCAGGATGTCTCTGTCCCGTTCATTTATGACTATAATTATGTCACAGGAAGCCATAAATGGTTCAAATAGCCTTTTTGTAAAATCATACGCCCCATAACTCATTATTTCTCCTCTGTTATAGGTTATTGCATATGTATCCACATCACCAATTATCCTATAATTTAAGAAAGTCTTACCAAACAAGGCAATTGGCAAAAATTCAGAATCCATGAAGTATATTATACCAAAATACCTCCTAAGTTTCAAAATCGCAGATAAACAGAAAAAAAAATAAACAAAATGCTTTAGGAATCTTCCTCTAATTTTACTTGTTGGTGAAATTACTTTTCCGTCCATGAATGGCGGATATTTATCGACCGAGTTTTCCTGACCTTGTAATATAAGTGATCGATCCCATTTCAAATGTAATATCGACTCAATTTTATGATAGTTGAAAACGTCAGTCGTACTGAATGGGGGATAGATTCCGTTGTATGAGATAACTATTAAACTTGTCCCCCGGTTATTATGATGCATGATAAAGAGGATTTCTAGGAGTTTAAAAATTTTACTCTTCATTGACATTGTCAAAAATTATTAATAGGGATCCATTTCAATGGGGAGATAAAGAAGACAAAAGATATGGAGAAAAAGGCATATCATAAGGTAGGTTCAAAGAGGATAAGGTGGATATATAATATCATTAGGATAAGAGGAAATGCGTCTAATCGTTTTTAAATTGAGGGTGAATAAAAATAATATATAAAGAAAGTGGAAAAATGCAGTTTAAGAAAGGAAAGAAGGATCTGAATGATTGGTTAGGCAAACAGGTTAAGTGAACATTCATGATGACCTTTACTATATCGGAACTCTTTTAGAAGAACAGAAGAATGGGATCCTTATCTCTTATGAGGGAAAAAATTCTATATTCCATATGAGACTGTTGTGGTGATTGAAGAAATCTGATTATTTTTATAAGAGTATTAATATATTCCAAAATCCGAATGGTGAGTATATAAAGAAACTATACCGATCTTACTACTTAAAATAATTCTGATTGAAACTACAATCATATTCTTACCAGTGCAGTGGTATCCCAGATAATAACCAACAACTTCCCTAGTGTAACAGTCAATCATTGCAAGCAGGTACGTGTTTCTTGATTCTCTATGTATCCAGACATACTTTATGTCGAATTCCCACACCTGATCAGGATAGGTAACCTCAACAATGGATAGTGATCTGAGCCCCTTAATCTTGGACAGATATTCTGTCATCCTATGAGACATTTTCCCTCAACCTCCTTTTCTTCTCAATTCTATTCTTCATTCTTCTTTCCTCCTTGTTTTTCCTGTCTTCCAGGAATTTCTTCCTGTAATTGTCGTCTGCAGCACATCTCCTCTCGAATTCCTCCGGTGATAGATACCCAATGGATGAATGTGGCCTCACTGTGTTATAGTCATTGAATGCGTATTCAATGAGTTTCTTGCCGTCCTCAAACGTTTCTATATCCGTTACCCAGATGTAATCTGTTTTCAGTGAGTTGTGGAAGGATTCTATGTCACCATTGTCCTCAGGTGTGTGGTTCTTTATGTATTCATGTTTTATTCCAAGTATTTTCAGGGTGTTGTTGAACTCCCTAGACACATACTGTGGACCATTGTCTGTCCTGAGTACAAGATCCTGTGGAACTGTTTCCTTGAACCTGATGGCAAATGCCTTTTCCACTGCCTTTATTGCATCTGCTGCTGTGCATGTTCTCGAATACTCATATGATATCCATCTCTTTGAGAAACAGTCCTTTACTGACATTAGATATGTCATTCCGTCCCTTGCAGATGAAACGTAATGGATATCCGTTTCCCACAATCTGTTGATATCATCAGGTTTTGTCAGATCCCTTGATCTTGTGTGTGTTCTGTGCTTTGCATAGGGCAGTGCAAGATTGTTCCTCCTCAGGCTCCTTCTAACTGTTTTTATATTAACGCTTGTTCCGGAATTTCGAAGCATTGCCCATATTCTCCGATAACCATAGGTTGTCCTCTCCTCTGCAATCTTCTTTATTTTCGTTTCAACATTTTCTGGAATCCTTGGTTTCCTGTCTCCTGAATGTTTCACATGCCTGTAATATATGGTGGATCTTGGGATTTCCATTGCCCTGGATATCCTTGCAATGGATATCGTTTCCTTGAGTTCGTTAACAGCCATCATCATCTCCTCACCTGTCGATTTTTTTTTAATGCGTCTGTGGCAAGTGCCTGATCTCCAATAAGTCTCTTCAGATCGTCAATCTCCTTCTGGTATTCATTTCCCTTTGATGATTCACCCAAACCTTTCCTTCCTCCACTGAGGAAACGTTCCTTCCATCTGTGGAACTGTGCCACAGATAAACCATGCCTTCTGCACAGCTCTGCAACGTTTGTTGCAGTGAATGATTCAATGACAATCTGTTCCTTCTGTTCAACACTGAATTTCTCAGACATATGTATCACCATTTTCCTTAAGAGTGCGCAGGAGGTTTGTGAAACCCCCTCTGGACTTCTCCTTATATCTACTTAACAGTATATTATCTCTCTTATAACTGTCCAAGTAATAAAGGGAGCGGGTCAGATTGCACAACTCTTGTTACCGGCCTTCTCCTATTGTATGAATGGTTGAGGAGGTTGTTCTCAGACATGAGTCTCCTGACCTTCTTCCTGTTGATCTCATATCCGTTTCTATTGAGCTGTTTAGCAGTTTTCTTGTATCCGTAGCATACGAACTCTTTTGATAGAAGTTTCTCCATTTCATCCACCACAATGCTGTTATCCACCATGATTGTTTCATTGCCATCCCTTTTAATTGTGAAAAGGGAATTGCGCCTTCCTCTCTTCAACAATGATCTTTCATTTGATCCATCATTCCGGTAGAAGTTGCACCTTGGTATGTGAAGAATGCTTGCAATGACACTTATTCCCAATCCCCTCTGAATATATTCATTTGCCAG
>JAJYRA010000005.1 GCA_021794355.1 Thermoplasmata archaeon
TCAAAAGAGAATTCTCAATGGATTTGAGTGCATCCTTCCTGTTGCATGTCCTGGAATAGTAATATCCAATCCATTCCTTTGTGAAACAATCCTTCACGTTGAACAGGTATGTCATTCCATCGTTTATTGTTGGAATGTATGTGAGATCCGTTTCCCAGAGCTGATCAGGACCGGATGGATGGATCAGTTTCTTCCATCCCTTCCTGTTAAGGTGCCTGTGTGGTTCAAGGGAAAGATTCTCTTTCTTCATGATTGAAAGGACAGTCTTTTGATTCAGGTATATACCCTCATTACGTAGCATTGCCCATATTCTTCTGTAACCGTAGGTGATCCTTTCAGAACATATCTCCCCTATCCTGATCACAACTTCATTGGTTATGCGTGTATTGATTGTACGTTTTCTGAAACGTTTCCTGTTGTAGTATGTCCTCCTTGGAATACCGATGAGATTGCATGCCCTGGATATGGGTATATTCTCAACTAATTGTTCAACAGCCATCATCTTTTCCTCCCCTGTTGAATTTTTTTTAAAGCATCGTTTGCTATGGCAAGATCTGCAATTGTTGCCTTAAGGTTCTCAACCTGTTTAACATAGGGATTCTTCCTTGCCTTTCCCTCAAGGCCTGATCTTGCACCAGTGAGGAACTGTTCCTTCCATATCTGGTATGTGGATGGAGATATCCCATATTTACGACATATCTCCGTTATGGGTTGATTTGTTGAGAGTGATTCGAATATGATATTGTACTTCTCCTCCACGGTATATGTCTTTGTTGTCATGATCACATTACCTCCGTAACATTCAAAAACATTACTGTTAATCCAATATTTTCACGGGAACAGTGCAGGAGATTCAAAAACCCCTCCCTCCTTGACCTCCCTCCCCACTTATATATTAGTACAAATATACAAACCGATACTATATTGTGCCATTCTATAGTGGGGCAGGCCATCCATCGTGCCGTCTAAATGAAAAGTATATACGCTTTCAGTTTCCAATGTTTTATTGTACTTCCCATGTAAGCAGTAGAAACGGAGAAGGAATTCAAGAGACGTTGACAATATCTCTCCGCTGGGTATCCTAATCCAATGGGATTCCATCAGAATTGGATCTCGGATATCTGGGTAGCCCATGAGTTATCGCGTTATTCCCATAGCAATAGTTACACTGAGATCGAAATCTGAACTGCCAACCAATGTATTGACAACTATCCTGTTTGCCTCCCCATGATTCTTTTTGCAGCCCCTTATATAAACCCTGAGATCCGATGGACCCAATAGTGCCCTGATGGTTCTGGCATGTGTGTTGTATCCCTTTAGTCTTTTCCTTCATTTTTTGCATCTTTTTGATTCCGGGATGATCTTTTCCTGTACAGTCTAAGGGAAAAGGAGTTTTTTTTAAAAACGTATTAAAGACCAATTTTTTCAAGGATTTCCCTGTTCACACGATTGCCCTTCTTCTCTATTATGTTCAGAAGTTCGTTTGGTGAGAGATCATCCTGCATCAGTCTGGTGGCGACATATCCAAACTGTACCCTTTCAAAAGGATTGCGATCTGGATTCTTCCTGTCCTTTCCGACCTAAATGATGCGCTTCTGCACAGCCTTTCCGTTTACCCTCACATTCTATACCTCGGAATAATAGAAACCCTCACCAATGCCCATTATAAATGAGGTAGATGGTGCCTAATCGGATTTAGATACCATATATTTCAAGTGCTGAGCGATCGAACAATTGATATTATGGAATATATTAACTAAAAGATTGAGATAGGTGATCAGGGAAGACAGGACAAGATAACAGTGACTGAAGATGACCTAGCATTGTTACCGGGCATAATGTCAATGCTGCAAGAGGATAGTGAGAACATTCAGAAGCTTTATGAATATGCAAAGGAAAATTATGACGAAGAATGCATGAACTCTGCAGGTGAATGCCCCGATTATTTAGATCTTCCGGACACTCTTTTTTATAAGCAGGTTTACACTTGGTTTATTTATGAGAAGATTCTTCCAGGTACGGGTAAGACCGTTGTTGACGAATTCGTTTCCAAGTTTTTTGATGACACTGATTATCCACAGGCGCAACGACTATTGCTTAACAAGGAGACAATCCGTGGTGTTTTCATCGTAAGAAATTCCTCGCATTTTCCGTTGGTCATTTTAGAGCACAAGGATTCATCCACAGAGTATTTAGCAATTTCAAGAACTGGAGATTCAAACGAATCAAGGAGACTGTTTGCGAATGATAATGTCATTTATGCCAAGATACATCCCTACCTTAATAACAGGTATTATGTCCTTGATGGTATCATAACCGATTTAAGGAGTGCGTCTGAAATGCGAAAATCTCCGTTCATGATGTTCAATCCAGATTTACTGCTCGAAGGTTATGAGAAAGGGCAGGTAAAAAGATTCGAATCCATCTTATTGAAGAATCAAACTACCCTTCAATCGGCAATGAATAAATATCCATCATTTTGGGTGGATGGAATGTGCAAAGCTATTGGCATCGACATAAAACGTGTCACAAACAAGCGAGAGAAGATAAGGGAAGTTATTTCACGGCTCGTATCAGGTCGCGCAGAAGACATACTCAAGAATAAATTTGGCGATGCCCAGAAACAGATTCTCTCGATTGTACTGGGCGATGGAGGGATATCGAAATTTGGGAAACTAAGTAAGCAATTTTCTTCCGAATTGCGGCTATTTTGGAACGAAGATCCTCCCAAGTCTGACATAGGCATTCTAAGGCTTTATGGCTTCCTGATTGTGGGGAAAATGGCGGACAAAGGTAGACTGAATAAAGTTGCGTTGATTCCCATAGAACTTAGGGGAATCGTGGCAAAGTTCATCAATGAAAGATCGGGGTCTGTATAATAGTACTGAATCGATGTAATATTGAGGAAGTTCAGGTAATGAAATGGAGATGGCACTTAAATGAAAAAATCTAACGAGGAGAATAATAAGAAGAAAGGCAACGGTAAGTCTCAAGCACCAGCGGGGGATGAGTCTCTGGAAGCGATCATAAGGGAGTTTAGACAAAGTTTATCACCTTACGAAAGGAATGAAGAGAGAACCCGTCAATTGCAAAGTGTAATTTGCATTCTTGGGAAAAGGTCGATGGAACCCATTCTAAAGATGCTGCACGACAAAAAGGATGTAGCAAGAACGTATGTGCCATGGATTATAGCAGAAATTGATCCTTCAACAGCTGGGGAAATATTGATGCCCTTGATAAGTGATAAAGATTTAATTGATGATATTTCTGGCGCTCTTCACGGAATTAATGTTCCTGTTTTACCCCAACTCATAAAGATGTTCAATAAAAAGCTCAAAGTGGATACCACTGGTAAAAACGTATTGTCAGCGAATAATATTTTCCTCTCTATAGGAAAAGTGCGATGTGATGAGTCGCTTGAGTTCATGAATAGCGTTATGGATGAGTATATCAACGAAATGCCAAAAGAAGAATTTGATCCTTCGGAAATGGACTGGAAGTTTAAGAATCTGGATTTCTTTTATGTTCTGGAGGCATTTGTTCGACAGCAGGATGAGAGATCAATAGATCGCCTGAAAAAGGTTAGAGATATCTTCCCGCCGGAATATACGGATCACCTTGCATGCCAGATTGCCATAGGGAGAATTATTAAAAAGAAACCTGATGATGGATTTCTTCCGCTGGAGGTTATGGATATCATGATACCATCATGGAAAATTAGTGATGTGCTCCTTGGAAACAAGAGCAGTATGAGTGTGGATGATTGGTTTGAGAGGGAATATGGTGAGTATTTTACACCTGACATATATGACAGGAAAAAAGAGCCAAAGAAGCGGAACAGGGCAAATCACAAATAGATTTGTGGCAATCTCCCCTATACCCTTCGAGCGATCATCTGAGCTATAAATTTCAACATTCAGTGAGGAGATGGATTGCGAATTGATGTTTTGTCACGTCTTAAACCAACTGCATGTATGCCAGATTCGTCCGTATTAGATCAACGAGGATCCCGGCAAATGTTCGCTGTTAAGGTCATAATGGATAAAGTTCCATTGAATGTAGTGTGGCAGTGGTTAGGGCATTCTTTCGTATTTATGACAAGCATCTGTACCCAGAATACTGGGATGGACACTTCAGAATTCGTGTGGAGAATAATGACGATTTCTAAAAACCCCAGTATCCTGGAGAACCCTAACTTGATAGGTTTCCCTCCAACACAGACGGATGCGCCTTTTCCATCAAGAGTCAATGAATTGAAAGATTCCATTTTTAAGGTTGTTAGAAATCCTCTTTTATTTTATGATCATCCATAATCGTTCATGATTATCCTCCATCTTCCCCCGCTCATAGGTATGAGGAAATCCATCAGTGTTATCCATGCATATCCTGATCCAAGCCTGATAAAACTAACAAGAACTCGCAGGTTGTACAGCAGGCAGACAGAAAGAAGAAGAAATATCTCACACCCATCTCAGGTGAGTGTGTTTTCTCCTTTGTACCAGCCTTCTCCTGGTATCCGTTTTCTATGCTCCATCTTTTATGATATATCTCAGCAAATTCTCTGACATTCTCTTCATTCACATCCATATTCCTGTAGAAGAAGAAGTGATAGCGTTCCAGATTATTATGGAAGCTTTATATGAAGAAGTTTTTCACGGAATTCTTTTTCATCCACAGAATTATGTGTGATAACTATGAAGGTATATAACCCTAAATAGAGTTACTCAATATCATAATGTAGGGTCTCCTTAACAAAGGATAGAATTTTATCTCTGGTTTCATCGTATTCAAGATTGTTGAAGATTTTTATTCCGTAGGAATAGCACTGTCTGATGGATTCATCCATTACCTTACGGTAGTTTGGAAGGTTTGATGATAATCTTATGCCGGGTGATCCAGAATGCGTGAATTTTTCCCTTTCGTTCAATCTCTTTACATGAGTTTCATAATCTGATATATAGATATATAGGGGTACAGTTTCTTTTAGTATATCTTTAAGCTGGTCCGGTATGAAATAGAGGGTTTCTATTATTATGGGCTCACCATTTGAAATTGCCCTTTTTACCGTGGCATTTGTTGCCTTATTTATGATCTCTCCCTGGTTCAAAAACCCATTTATCACGTTTTCTTCGTTGTTCTCCCCGTATTTTTTCCATGTTTCATAAACTGAGAAATTTATTACGTGATCTTCCGGGAAAAATGGTCGTATTATCTCCCGTATATAATCGCCGGATAGAACTATGTTGATATTCAGCTGTCTTGCCAGATAACCCGATATACTGGTTTTTCCAACACCCGGAATTCCTCCTATAATTATTATTGGTACTTTCTCCATTTAAACATCACCCATAATGGACATCAAGTCCCTGCTATCAATAATGTATGTGAATCTGCTCATAAACTCCAGGGCGTTGAAATGGTTTCTCTCTGATGGCCCTGAAACGCAGTCTGAAAGCACAATGGGAACAAACCCCATATCAGCGGCATTCAGGGCGTTTATAAAAATCTCATTATCAGTATCAAATCCAGTTATCAATATGTTCTTTGTAGCCACTTTTACTGAATGCTCCGATTCCAAAAACCTTTCCCATAGGGACATTCTTGCCGATGTGAACTCAGGTTTATGAGGATCCATGAAGTCCTTAAACTGATTCATGAATATTTTTTCCATTTCAGTAAGTGGCTGATCCCTGAACAGTTGTTTCCTACCGTTTATGAACTTTGAAAATGTCCTGTCATTTCCCCGGTAAATGTTTTCAGGAACGATTATGCTGAAGGAACTTATTGAGAGCTTTTTATTCAATTCGTTCAAATATTCGTAGGCCATGATATATTCCATCTTGCTGAAGGAGGCCCTGAAATGCTTCTCGTCTGAGTTGATGGCAAAGTGAATAAAATTGCCTTTTTTAATAATATCCCTCACTTCATCCGCTGTCATAAATCCAATTCACCATAACATAATGGACTAAAATAATTCTCATTGAAACAACTCCTTTCCTATCATAGACCGAATTCAGTTGGATTTTAAAATAATTTAGAAACAATTATTTAGTATGAAAGACATATATATCCTAATGAGCGCCGTAGAGTATTTTTTGATATTTATAGTAATTGTTATAGTGCTGATAATCCTCTCAGGATTGCATATTCTCAGGGAATGGGAGAGAGCTCCAGTATTGACTCTGGGAAGGTTTTCTGGAATTAAGGGACCGGGTATAATTTATGTAACTCCATTCATAAGTAAGATACCGGTGATCATAAGCTTGAGGATTCAGGCTGTTGCCTTTAAAACCGACTCAACATTCACAAACGACAATGTTCCGGTTAACTGTGATTCCATCATGTACTACCAGGTCATAGATCCTCAGAAATCTGTCCTTAATATTGAGAATTTTGCCAATGCCACAAGTTTATCTGCTCAGACAACACTGAGGGAAGTTATCGGTAAGTACTCCTTCGATGAAATATTGTCGGAAAGGGAAAAAGTTGGAGAGGGGGCAAGAGCCATTATAGATGAGAAGACGGAACACTGGGGTGTAAAGGTGTCATCTGTCGAAATAAGGGATGTTGTTGTACCTCAATCGTTGCAGGAGGCAATGTCAAGACAGGCTTCTGCAGAGAGGGAGAGGAGATCAAGGGTGACTCTGGCCCTTGCAGAGGTTGAGGCGGCCAGCAAGATGGTGGAAGCATCAAAGATGTACGTAGAAAACCCTCAGGCTCTCCAATTAAGATGGATGAACATCCTTTACGAAATTGGACTTGAAGGAAAGGGTACTCTCATGATGATCCCGGCAAACACACTCACTGCTGGAGTTAGCAATTTCGGTATATCTGAATTTGCAAAAATACAACAACAGAAAAATAACTTAGGAAACCCTGACGATAACAGTGGAAAATAAACCTATTTTTTCCCATAAAACTTATAAATTTTCTAGACCACAGATGCATTAGGCCAATGGCAAACGACGAAGTTAGCCATAACAAAGTTTAAATGCATAAAAAATTACTATGAATTATGAGAAGTTTGGAAGTTGGGTTTGGACCCTATGAATGCCAGCAATGTGGAACAAGACACGAAACAGAGATAGAAGCCATACAGTGCGGATGCGCTTTTGATTAAGGATCTATCTCACAATTTTTTAGTTAAGGCTTGTTTCATATCACGTCAAAGGGCCCTGATTTTGCATAAGCAGACCATAAGGATTTTTATTTTTCTACATTTTCAGGTTTCATGTCGCTACGGAAGAATTCTCTCAAACAATTATTTATGAATGAGATTTTTCATGAACAGTTTCTGGAATTCAAGATTCATTTGAGAAATTGTTTCAATAGAACTGCCTAGGCCTTTAGGAGATTTACTATGGATTCCGGAGGAAGCTGATCAATACGACTATCCTGGAACTCCAAAGGACAGTTCTCAATAATATTTTTTAGCTTTTTTCTCTTCTGTGAGAACATTTCCCTCAACCTTTCTTCGGCCAGATTTTGGTTAATGCCAGAAAAATTATCGTGACTTTTCAGGGATATTATGGCACTGTCTACTCCAGGAACTGGAAAAAAACTTCTCCTTGAAACTAATTTAATTAATTCTATATTAAAATGAAGGTAGGCAAAAATGGTCATTCTCGTGTACTCCTTTGTGGAAGGCCTGGCCATTAAGGTGGTTGCAAATTCACTCTGAAACATGAGGATTGCCTTATTGAAATTCATATTTGCCAGTTTCTGGATGATTTTTGAAGAAATGTGGTAGGGCACATTTCCAATGATCTGTTCATAATCTGTCTTCTCCAGATCTAGGAAATCCCCATGTATTATTTCCAGATGTCCCGCCTGAATATAATCAAAGAACTTAACTTTCAAGATATCAACAAATCTGTGATCCGTTTCAACTACCACCACCCTTGGAAATCTCTCAAGAAGCAACTGTGTCAGGACGCCATCCCCGGGGCCTATTTCCAGAACGCTCTGTCCGTCGTCTAGGCTTGCGACCTCAATTCTGGCAATATTTTTGTCCTTCAGGAGGACCTGCCCATATTTTTCGCTGTAGAGATTCATTGCCTTACAAAAATCCTGTATTTTTCATTCTTTCCGTCAATTTCCTGTGATATCCTTACTGCTATCATCTTCTCAGGATGATGAATTGTTTTAACTCTTTCCGTTAGATCCTTGAAGGAATCAAAGGGCTTCTTTTTTCTTTCGTCAATGATTGCCCACATGGTCTTGTTCCCCAGGCCGGGGAGCAACTCCAGCGTATGCATCCTTGAATTTATGGATTCAGCTTTGTTGAAGAAATCTACGTATTTTTTCTCATTTTCCTTAATTATATTTTCCAATATATACGGAAGCTCTGTTACAGCAGAGGATGAAAGCTCTTCGTAACCTATTCTTCTCTTCACAGTCATTATTTTGTCCCTCTTCTGGATATCCTTTCCGATATAGACCTTATCACCTACAGTTATGATTGCACCATCCTTAGGAATCATTTCTAAAAGTTTGAACTCCGTCTCTCCCAGTCCAAAAACGAGGGGAGTTCTGCTGTAAGAATGATCGGTTGATCTACCCTGCATTAGTATATCCAAAATAAAGGCATATTCTTCCATAGTATCACAATAGCTCTTTTAAATAATCAATTATACTACTTAAAACTTCATCTTTAGGAGTTAGTTTATATGAATTCAAAATGGCTATCATCTGCTCCAAGTTTGAGGGCATTAAGTCTACAATCTTAACACATACTTCATCGGAAAAACCAGAGATCTCCGAGACTCTTGAAACTGCCTTGAGAGCATCTTTCCTGCTGAGTCTTGAAAATTGTCTGACATATTCAAACTCTTTTGCTTCAAGGGGAGTATCTTCCTTCACATCCTGAAGGATTTCCCTTGCTTCTGAAGTTGTGATATACTTTATTTTCATCCCTACACCTTAATTTTTCTCAGATGTACAGGATCCGCAATAATGGTTTTCTTTACTCCACCCACCTTAATTCCAAGAAGGTAGCATCTCCCCTGCATTCCTTCTATAATACCTGTAAATCCCTGAAAATTATGGAAAGGCATACCCTTGTGGATGGATGGATCTATATTCACTGCCACGTATTCTCCAACCTCAAACTTCCTCATAAAAGAGTTTACTCTGGGCATTCCCCTGTCTTTCAATCTTTTTGTCATGGTCATCCTTGACCCGGATCTTGGTCCGTGCGACATTCTTACCATATTTTCACCTTTTGATCTCTATTACATCCAATTCCGAGATCCTTATATCTTCACCCATCCTTTCTGAAAGACTTGGTCTGGTTCGGCCATCATCTCCACTTATGAGCTCCTTAATGTATGTTCCTGCCTCTGCTTCAATGGTCAGTACTTTCTCTCCATTCTCAGCACATTCAGCGCGCATACTCACCACTGTTCTTTCCCTTATGAGATCGGATCTGGAACTGCTAACTCGTAATGGTGTTCTTTGATAAATAACTTTCCCGTTAAATTCCCCACAGATTTCCTTCAGTTTATTGCATTCCATTTTTCCATCCGTTTCCAGAACCGCACGGTAAACCTTGAAATACTTTTCATTCTTTATTTTTCTGATTTCCTCCCTGGTGGAGAATCTCAGGTTCGAGACATTTACTCCCCTGCCTGCATTATTTATGATCTGTTCCAATTGATCCAGATTTATGGATCTTGTTCTTGGATCGGTAAGCTCAATGACAAACTCTCTGCCATTTCCAAGCATTTTAACATCCACATCCTCCCTGCCAGCACCATGAAGCACAAAGTCCTTTCCCCTACCCATTTCCTTAAGCGGTTCTCCGATCAGGGATTCCACTGTGTCTGTTTTCTCCGAATATTTGATCCACCTGGTCTGAGGGATTCCCCGAATGAGTTTATTATAGGTACCATATATGAGTATGGATTTTATCTGCAGTTCAATGGACATGAATTCCACATTGACCTTTACCATTATATCCGGATCTGTTCTGTTGAACTCCTTCCCATAGGCATTTACAAAGTATTTACCCAGTTCCCTGCTGAATTCCTTTTTAATTGGCTCCCCCATGGAACCATATTTTTCTTGGATTAAACGCTCCTTTTCCAGTACTTCCATGGGGAATGAGGAACCTATCAGTATTGTCTTATATTCATAATTCTCCAGCCTTTGTGATATTTCATTTGCATATTCCGGTATTTTTAAAAAAATTCCTTCGCAAAGGACGCACTCAGATTCCACTGTGGGAAATATCTCCTCCCCTATGCATTGAGAGGCAAAAATTAAGTTAGAACCCCTCTGGTCGTTTGTAAAAGTGTGCCCCACCGATGCGAACACTCTTCCCAGACATCTAATGCAAAGCTTTTCACCAGATAATTCCTGGAACTTATGCATTTTACTGACTCATCGAGAGTTAACTTCTTTCTCTACGTTTGGTCTTTCCTTCAGAAAAACCCTGGAACCACATTCACACTCTATTTCATTTGTTCCAAGGGATTTTTCCAGGATCCTTCCACATCTGATGCATTTATACTGCACGGTCCACCATTTCCTCTTTTACTCTCTGGGAGAATTCAGGGTTGTAGGAGCCTCCTGCAAATTTATATCCACAGTGCCTGCAATTCCAGATACCCGAAGCCACTCTTACAACCTTCATCTGCTTGCATTTAGGGCATTCATACCTTGCTTTCTTCTGCTTGTATATTTCACTCCACACCTTTCTTACGGTGACACCATATCTTGGACCGAAACGCCCTGCTGGCCCGACTTTTAAAGTTCTTTTTGACATTCTTAAATCACCTGCTTAATGTATTCCCTAATTTTATTTCCTGCCTCTTCCGACATGTCAATACCCTTTTTAACCTGATCCATGGAAAGGTAACCTACACCACCTTTCTGCATTGCCCTGACATGTCCATCCTCCGTGAATGTTACGGTTAGGCGTGTATCAGACATCTGTTCTTCCTCCAAATCGGGATCGCATACCAGTTCGTCTCCAATCTTAACCATGGTAACGGATACGGGCATTGATCTCACTGGAAGCTTGGTTTCTGGTGAGGATTCATCCACTTTATATGAAGCTGTATGAAGCGCGGTAACGACTCCCATGGTGCATGCGTCGATCAGATTTCCATCGTAATCCAGGACGTCAATATCCACAAAGACTATCATAACCTTCTTTCCCGGCTCAATGCATAATTTCTCCAGGTCTATCATTTTACTTTCCCTGATTCCCCTGTCCACGACCCTTGCTATTTCAATGGAATCCTCATTTGGCGGACCCGGTTCAAAGGTTGGAAAAGCCATTGGAAGCATTTCAACGTTGGTTGTCAGAACGCCCTGATTTGGGGTGTCCGGAAATGGCTCTCCCGATTCGACCTTAATTCCCACGAGAACCTTGGTTTTTCCAAGATGCACAAATGCTGAACCCTGAGCTCTTGGAATAAAGTTTGGCTCAATCCTTATGGTCCTGAATTCGCTCAATTTTCTCTGATCTCCCCTGAGGCCTTCCTTAAGTCTCTTACTTATGTAACCTTTCTTGATTTCTGATAATACTCCCCTTGCATCCTTAGGCATTTATTCACCTCCCGTATTACTTTCAGATAGATTTTCTATATTGTACTTCTCCGAAAGCGCTTTTCTCTGTATTTCTGCTATCCTATCCGTTGCCTGAAGCACCATTCCGGTTGCCTTACCAAACTCTTCCTTGGATAGATCTCCATCCATCTGTACGAGAACGACCTTCTTACTCTTGGAAAGCACCGCCATGGGGAGATCGGCCTGGCCAAAGTTATCCTCGTCCTTGGAAAGATCCAGAACTATCCTGTCCTCAACCTTGCCTGCAGAACAACCGACCACCATATCTCTCATGGGAATACCGGCAGATGCCAGTGCAACAGATGCTGCCGTTAAGCTTGCAATTCTTGTGCCTGCATCAGCCTGTATCACTTCAATAAATACGTCAATTTGTGTTCTTGGAAACTGTTCAACAAGAACTGCAGCACTGAGTGCTTCAGATATAACCTTTGATATTTCTGTTGATCTTCTGTCAGGTCCGGGCCTCTTTCTCTCATCCACCGAAAAGGCAGCCATATTATACCTGGCCTTAATAACACTTTTTTCAATATCCTGAGTGTGCTTTGGATATGCCTCCCTTGGACCATAAACAGCAACCATTATCTTGTTTCCTCCCCATTCCATGAATGCACTTCCATCTGCTCTTTCCAGAACGTTTGTTGTGATTCTTATGGGTCTAATCTCCTCATCTCCCCTTCCGTCAAGCCTGACTCCATTTTCATTTATAAGTTTCTTATCACTGGGTGTTCCCATTTATTTCACCTTTTTTGCTCTTTAAAAATTCCGTAATCCTATCTGTCAATCCGGTTGCATGGGCCTCACTCTCTATGAGAGCCACTGCTTCTGAAGCCACAATAACATTTTCCGGTGTTCCATCGATCCAGATAAGACCGTTCTGCCCAATTACTATTCTCGTGAATGTGGCGTCCTTCACCATATTTACCATGGAACCATTTTTACCGATCATTCTCGGTACCTTTGGCGCTGGAATGGCCATTATGTGACCTCCTTCCAATTTTCGCAGGCCCAGTCCAGGCTCCTTCAGGGTAATCCAGCTTTCCTTTACCTCATTCACATTCATTACCTTAGCATACACATAATCTCCAGAAGTCAAAAATTTCTTTATATCCCCGGATATGGTTCTCCACGGCGTATCGTTCATATGCAACATTGTCATATATGGGGATTTTATATCCACCGTCCACATGGACGGACCAACGTCCATAACCTTTCCTATGACCTTGTCGCCTCTCCTTGGAAAATAGCTTCCGTTAAAGGGTACCACGTCAATGTATTCCTCCCCCCTCTGAAGTACGCCAAAAAATTGCGACGTATATTTTCCCTCTGAATCCCTATGCATTCCATTTCTTGCCTTTAAATTTCCTGGATCAATATCATCCCCAGGAAACACTATTTCTTTAATTTCTCTCGTATCTATCACGTCCTTTATTCACGATTCTTTCCCGTATATTACCCATATTCTTTAACATATTCTTAAGTTCTCTTATGAGTGGCAATCAAAACTTCTTATATATTATTTCGTCAATTTGATCCAAAATAAAATAGAAAGTTCCCTCACTGGATCTTTTTTATCTCCACATCATCTTTCCCCTTTCTCCCCAGTGCAGAGATTATATCACCGTACATTCCCGCCGGTACTTCAACCACGCACATCCAATTGCCATCCTTTCCCCATTCCTCTTTCAGTATGGTTCCCTCCTTGCTTATGTCTCCATACATTCTTCCATAGGCCTCCCCTTTCAGTTTAATGGCAAGTTTAACCTTTTCCATCCTGATGGGAATTATGGGTTTCAATTCCTTCAGAATCGTGTTTATCTGTTCATTGACTGACTTAAAGGGATCTATGTGTATTTTTGCCTCCTCCATTGCAGCTTCGATCCTTGCAGGAGGATTGGGGGCATTAGTCTGAGGGTTTATGCTTTCTCTGGAAATTGTGTTTATAATTATTTTCCTCTTATTCTCAACCATCTTATGCTTCTGGTCCGTGGTTAACTGAATCTGCCCCTTTTTTATGATTTCCATCACAATTTTTTCAATATCATCTGTCTTGAAAACCTCCCTGATGGCCTCTTCACCTGCTTTCTCCCCCTTTTTGGCGTCCTTGAAAATGTCCTCAGAAGCCAGATCGTTTTCTAAGTCGAGTTTTCCCTCCTTTATTTTCTCCACGGAATTAGGATCCACAAGGATTTCAAATTTATGCCCTCCGTGCTCAAGCCTTGCTATGGTGGCATCATCAAGATTTACCATACATGCACATGCTTATCTATTAAAATAAATTTTTCAAGTCTTAAGGAATGAAGACTTATTTTCTTGTCGCGACAAATCGGTAGATTTTTTTTGTTTTCCTAATAGACAAGGATGTTGATAGAAGTATATTATATATAACGCAATAACTAATACCGTATGTGTTTAAATACTCAAAACTATTATACAACCATGAAAAAACTCGAAATAGTCAACGCTAAGGAGCAGTCTGAAGCAATTCGAAATGAGATATTCCGTTCGGATGAATCAAGGTATGATCACCGGCTGCACGGTCTTCTGCTTGTCAGTGAAGGGATGAGTTGCTACAATACAGGAGATATACTTGGAGAAGATCCCAGAACAGTAGAGAGATGGG
>JAJYRA010000041.1 GCA_021794355.1 Thermoplasmata archaeon
TTTCTGCAATAAGTTTAATCATTCTATTAATATAATGTATTCATTATATAAAGATCTTTCGGTTCATTGTACGCTGCTTCTAAAGATCCGTGCACTTTAGACTGACCTGTTACATCTTAAAAAATAGTATAAATATCTGTTATACATATTACTATATCATGGAAAAGAAAACTACAGTTGGACCAAAGGGTCAGGTTGTAATTCCCAAGGAGATAAGGGAAAAAATTGGAATAAAGGAATATTCTGAAGTAATTGTGGATGTTATTGATGATTCAGTGATAATCAGAAAGATAAAACCAGAATCTGTGTCGTATGTTGATTTTTATAGTGCAACGTATTCCAGGAAGCTTAAGAAAAAAACAGATATCAAGAAAATAGCAGAGGAACAGTATGAAGGGAACATATTACATAGACTCTAACGTTTTCCTGTACCCTGTTCTCTATAGTGAAATCGAAGAAGCAGAAAAAGCCAGGGATATCCTCGCAAGAATTGAAAACAAGGAGATTCAGGCGTACACCTCAACCCTAACCTGGGACGAGGTTTCATATGTGACTGAAAGGGTGCTTGGAAAAACGGATGCCATAGAGATTGGAAAAAAGTTCATCAATTTTCCGTTCCTCAGATTTGTGCCCGTGGATGATGAAATAATCAGAAGGAGCCAGGTTATCCGGGAAAGGTATCATTTAAAGCCGCGAGATTCAATCCATTTGTCATGTGCCATAGAGAGAAATATCTTGGAGATAATAACGGATGATACAGATTTTGATGGCATAACGGAGATCAAAAGGATACCCGTAAAAGGTTAGATCATTTTCCATTCAAAAGAATTCATCCCCTATCTTGCGAAGGGGGATTTCATATATAGTATCAAAATAGTCTTAGATCTTGATCGCTTCAATCCACCCCTCCAACTTCTTCTCCAGTAAAATACGTGTGTTTCGAGGATCTTTCCAAGAGCGTCAAGAACTGGTTTCCTTTCCTTGTCCTTCCGTATGACTGGAACGCGTGGATTTGGCCTTATGAGTTTTCTTGCCCTATTCATTTCCTCTTTAGTAATGGACGTGAACTCCTGCAGGAAATCAATGTTTGAAAGAATTTTCTTGATGTAATGATCATTCTCAGCGTTTGAAAGAATGGCGGTGAATGCCCCTTACATCCCAATCTCCTTCGATGCCTGTGATCTCCCTGTTCTCGTGAAAATAAGCATTCTTGGCCATCTGTGCCCTATCTCTTCGATTCCGTTATGCCTCACAACGTTTATGGCATTTCCACCCTTTCCAACCACAGGAGAGAGAAGTTCTTCCCTACGCTCTTCCACACGCTCCATGAATGATGAGGAGAATGCTGCTCCGGAAAAACTATCCCACTGAGAAAGTGATCAATAAATATCAGTGAAAACTAAGACTATTTTGATGCTATGACTTGTTCTTATCCAATTGGGCAAAGTTTATCATATTTGATTAAATGTATAGGTCATCATAAGAATGAATAAAGAATCATTTCTAGAAAAGGTAGGTAACTTGCCTTCGTTCACACTTTCCGAAGTGTACCCCATGTTTTCTTCGAAGGGGTATGCTAGCATATTCTTGCAGCGTTTGGTCAGGAGAGGCTTCTTGAAGAAACTCTCTTACGGTATTTATACTGCGCTATCGGATCCGTTTGCTTACTGTACCCACATATTTTACCCCTCATACATATCATCGTGGAATGCCCTTCAATACTATGGGCTAACCACTCAGATACCGGAGACCATCACCGTTATGTCTTACAAAAAATTTAGAATCAATGGGATAGAGATCATCAGATCGCCGTTTCTCTTTGGTTTCACTAAAGTGAAATATTTCGATTCCGAGATATTCATGGCTACTAGAGAAAAAGCAGTGCTTGATTCAGTGGTTTACAAACTTGTACCATTTGAAGATCTGAGTGAGATGTTACCCAAACTTAACGGGAATCGACTGGAAGAATACAGCATAAAATGCGGAAAAAAGAATGCGAGGATCATAGGGTACCTCATGGATAAGGAAGGGTTGAACACCAATAAAATTAGAAAATTCATTTCGGGAGACAGAAACTATACGCGGATCAACTTTCCCGTGAACAAAAATGCATGGAGAATAAAGAATGATTGATGTTAAAAGATTGAGAGAGATCGGTAAGGTAAGGGGATTGACAAATCTGGGTCAGATGGAGAAAGATTATTTTCAGGAACTTTTAATGCTGGCAATCTTTAGGAACAATGAGAATGGATTAGTATTCAAGGGCGGGACATGCCTCTACAAACTCTATTCTCTGGATAGATTTTCGGAGGATCTTGATTTTGATGGGGTGCCTGATGCAAGATTTAGATCAAAAATAACATCTTTTCTCAAAAACTACGGATATGACTCCAAGATTACCACTCATAACGCGTTCGGCGAAAATCTGAGTGAGAAAATTCTAATTACGGGTCCGCTGTATTCGGGCACAAACGAGAGTAGGTGCAGGATCATCCTTGACTTTAGCAGTAGAGAAAGGCCAATAATTAAACCATCCATTGTTCCTTTTTACTCGCATTATGATGATCTACCATCCTTTCCAGTCTTGTCAATGGACCTTTCCGAAATTCTTGCTGAAAAAATAAGATCGTTGATTCACCGGAAAAAGGCACGGGATCTTTATGATATTAACTTTCTCCTTAGAAAGGGCGTGACAACGTCACTTGATATTGTCAACATAAAATTAAGGTTGAACAACATTGTCTATTCTGAAATTCATATACAAAAGGGAATTTCAACTGCACAACTCAACTGGGATAAGGAATTAAGGGCTTTTGTTAAAGATCTTCAACCCGTGGAACCTGTGAAGAACTTTGTTCTGGAGAACCTTATAAGAATGCTTAAGACATGACTTTACTCGATTCTATCGTAGTTTCCCTTCGCGCTGTTCCTCTACTATTTTATTAAGAACTATTTTCTTCTTAAGCTTCCTGGAATACGTTGCACCTTAAAAATCAACATAAGACACAGATTCCGGTTTTATCTTTCTTATTATATGTCATGGTCATATATTGTAATATTCACCGGCTGCAAGAAGCCACCGAGGAAGAGAGCTATCGTACTTCTATAAAATCTTGCAATATAAGCCTGCGCAATTCAGACAAGTACGAGGAGTAGTTCTTATCGCGTCCAAGAATGACCGAAAGTGGAGTTTCTGAGCTCCGATTGGAAAGCAGAATGCCTGTGATACTTATTGCGATATTCGTCAACTAAATCTTCCCCAGTCTTTCTGTCTTTCTGGATTTCAAGCATCTCGGCGGTGGCGACTAACAACGCTGCAGCTTTATTATAGCTATTTCTATGTTTTTCCCCGACTATGGCATCCACTCTCTTTCCTGTTTCCTCAACACACCACCTGATATATTCCGCCTTCTCTTCGCCTGTGAGATTTACCGACTGGATGACATCTTCCATTGCATTGCTAAATCTCTCTGAGAGACTTATTCGATCTTTGTTTTGAAATGGGAATCCAGTGATATCGTCAATCAGGTCCTTCCATACCAACTTGACGTTTGGCACGGGTTTACCGCCTCCTTCCTTCGAAAGCAGTTTGAGAAAGAAGGTCAGAACTAATCCCTTTGGGTTCGTGCCATAGCTCCAACCCAATGATTTCTCGTCAATAACAATGTCATGGACCTCCTTGTGGCGACCGCCCAATAAAAGGGTCTCCACCAGCAAAATCCCTTGAGCGGAGGATTTTTTGCTTTCTCTGTCGTCGACCAAAAAACGAAAGTCGTTGTTAGCACGCTGGCTTATCAATGAACGTACTCTAGACATGGAGGTGCTGATCTCATTCTGATAACTGTCGACACCTTCCGTAACCCGTAGCAATGAGAGTAGATGATCCAGCGATGGATCTGAATAGAATGCTTCATGGAAAGCGTAAAGCTGCCTAACCCTGTTTCCGAGATGCTCGGCAGCAATTGCAAGATATTCTCCAATCGTGGCTCTCAGCACATAATCTTTTGGTACGTTCTCGAGCCCTTCCATGGCTGCCTTTTCCATCCCTGAAAAATCTTCTTCTTTCTCCAGCATCTTTATCCATTCAATATACGCGCTGGGATGGTTCTTTCCGTCTCTTCTGGCCAAGTTCATAATCCCCGACATTCCAGCGGACAGGACAACAGCTTCACGGAGAAGATAGCGGGCCCATCCCTCTTTTTTAACGCTGAGCAGATCGATCCACGATTTCAGGAACTCACCATAGGCAGGGAGAGGCTCCAATCCTGCATTTACAACGGACCTGATATTTAGGCCCTCCCCTACATACCTACTGAAGTACTGCATACCATCCAGCATATTTGCCGGCAGTTCCCTTTCCGGAGACGAAAAGTAGATGGAAAGAAGGTAGCTTGAACGAGACTCGTTTATGTCGCTTTCCAGCATCCCCAATGGATCGTAACTGCCTGGCAGATGTAAGGATTCCTCCCCACTTTCCAGAATCCTGAACAGCATCGCATACGCATCACGTGCAAGATCATATTTGCCCTCGGTCATGCAATCATGGGCTTCTTGCATGAAATCATCAACCTCGGATGCCCAGCTTTCATCTGCCTGTTCTTCGTCGTAGAAGTCATCATCTTCCTCCTGTGCTTCACCGTAACTTCCATCTTCAACTCGTTTTCCGAAGGCTTTTATTTCCTCCAGAAATTCGGTGTCTGATTTCCATCCAATTTCCTCTGTGATTGGAGGAGATAGCTTATTCAAGAATTCTTCTCTCTTCGCTGGTGGCGTCTTCACAGCCCAATCCAGTAGAATATTAGTCAAGGATTCCAAGGAGTATGTCTTCAGCCTATCCTGCACCCGATTCATGAATTCTCTTAATCCGAGATTGTCCTGCATATTCTCACTAGCACCCATGCTTTGTAACCCTAAATATTCTCTTGTCCTGCTTCCTGGATCGCAACACCATGGTTCTATGTAATATTTTTCTCATGGAGAATTCGGCATTACCGAAAAAGAATGGGAAAGACGTTCCCAACCTCTTACAGAGGATTTCATGAAAGAAATCGCTATCATGCCATCTTTCAGGACTTATCCAATGGACTTGCCTCTGTTTTCCCGTCTCTTGAAACAATATAATCGTTTCCCAATTCATCTCCTCCATAAAGATCGGAGCTTCCTTGCTCAGATGATTGTAAACAGAGATAAAAACGTGCTATTCATGTTTTGCAATATTGTGAAGCGAATTGTAATTCTTACTGAGAATCGGCTCTCCAGGATTCATTGTACATCTTTTAAAAACTGATTGAATCATAAGTTTGTGCACCAATGTTTTTTGCTCTTTTTTCCACCTCATGGTATAAATATTAACGGTATTCCTGAAAAATGCCTAAATAAGATAATGCGAATCTGGGTGAATGAACTTTTATAAGCATTCGCCGGACATAAACAAGGATGAGTTTCTTTTTGTCTCCAATGATAAGATATGGCTTGGGGACCTGAAAACTGGAAATGCAGGGGTTATAGTATCCAGTGAGGGTGTGATAAATAACGCAAGATTTTCTCCGGATGGCAAAAAGATAATATTCAGGTCAATGAGGGGGAAGGATGCTTCCGTAGCAGACCTTTTTCTTTATGACAGGAAAACCTGTGAGGTCAGGAGAATCACCCGTCTAAATGGAAAAAGTGTCCCAAGAAGAATGTTTACAGACCTGGCGGGATGGAAGGGTAATTCCCCCATAATTTCAACGGATGCTTTTTCGGCCTTTGGAGCCCTTACCTTTCTTTATGAACTGAATTTAAAAACACTTTCCCTTTCGCCATTGAACCTTGGACCTGCTGCCCACATTATTTACCACGGGGATGATGTAATTATTGGAAGATACACCTGCGATATGCCTCACTGGAAAGGGTATAAGGGCGGTACCAAAGGGGTGATATGGTCCGGGAGGATTGGAAAAAAGTTCAAAAAAATCGTTGATCTTGAGGGGCACGCATCAAACCCATGCATGGTTGGAGATATGATATATTTTGTATCGGATCACGAAGGCTTTGGGCAGATATATTCTGTGGATATCCAGGGAGAGAAGAACAAAAGGCATTCTAACTTCAAGGTTCATTATCCCAGGCATCTCTCTTCCAATGGGAAGCTATTGATGTATTCCATGGGCGGAGATGTATATACATATGATCCTGTTTCGAAGAAAACGGAAAAGTTGGAAATAAATATGGAATCCGGTGTAACAATTCCAAAACCAAAGTTTCCTGAGGCCTCAAAATATCTTGAGGAGTATTCCATAAACAGTGTGGGTGATTCTTACGGCTTTGTTGTCCGTGGAAAAGGATATGTTACCTCGAAGGAGCTGTATCCCCAGATCAGAATCCGATCAGAGGGAAGGGTGAGATTGGTCAGATTTGTGGATGAAAGGAGAGTTGCCTATGTGAGACAGGATCTTGACGGCGAGTTTCTCTGTTTATCTTCCCTTCCCGATCTCTCATCATATTCCCCGTTGAAGGAAAATCTTGGGCTCATTGATAACATAGTTCCTTCTCCAGACGGAAAGTCCATTGCGATCACGAATATCCTGTTCGAACTCTACCGGGTTGATCTGGAAACAATGAAGACAGAACTTGTGGATAAGAGTGAAGCTGGGAAGATAAGGGATGTGACGTGGAGAAATGATTCCAGGATGCTTGCCTATACCTACCCCTATATGACCGGAGGATTCGGCCAGAGGGATGGTTCCATAATAAAAACAGCAGATTTGGAAACGGGCAAGAAAATGGAGATGACAGAACCCACGGCAAATGATTATTCTCCCACCTTCGATCCCTCCGATTCTTTCCTTTACTATCTTTCTGACAGAACCTTCGATCCTGTGGAAGACAGGGCCACGTTCAATTATTCCTTTCCCCTGATGGCGAGGCCATATTTTATAAGACTTGGAGGAAAACATTTCTCTCCAGTAAAGCAGCTCCCGGATACAATGTTGATAAACGAGAAAAGGGAGGAAAGTCTTATGGTTCCGGAGCCTCTACCCATAAATTCAGGTAACTATAATTCCCTTAAGGCCGTAAATGGAGGTCTCCTGTTTATTTCATACACACCTGAAGGATTGCTTAAAATTGCGGCCAGTGGTATGCAGAGGTCTGGTTCACTTTCATTTTTCGATTTCAGCACTAAAAAAGTGAAGGAGATTGGAAAGGGCGTGATGGATTACAGAATTTCAGGGGATAATAGCACTCTGGTGGTAAGAAGAGAAAA
This sequence comes from Thermoplasmata archaeon, assembly GCA_021794355.1. Classification (GTDB taxonomy): domain Archaea; phylum Thermoplasmatota; class Thermoplasmata; order Thermoplasmatales; family Thermoplasmataceae; genus Cuniculiplasma. Next base: position 7,247 of record JAJYRA010000041.1, read on the forward strand.
GAACAAGCTATCCAGATTACAGTCCAGAAAGGGAAAGGATGTTATCACTGGATTTGAGGATGAAACGGAAATTCACCTTAAAAAAATGAAAGTACATGTGGATTTACCCTCCGAATGGAAACAGATGTTCAACGAAACATGGATTCTTGCTGCCAATTATTTTTGGAAAGAGGACTTTGCAAGGAAAAACTCCATGGAAATTTACAGGAGATACTCACCGCTGATTGATAAAATAACCACAAGATTCGAACTCTCCGAGATTATGAGGGAAATGCAGGGGGAGTTCAGGACTTCCCACTCCTACGAAACGGGTGGAGACTTCCTTTCGTCCGATCCCATTCCCATAGGACATCTGGGTGCAGACCTTGATGTGAAGAATGGCAGATACGTTATAAAAAAGATCTATCATGGGGACCTATCCAACGAGAATGAAAAGAGTCCCCTTCTCCTAGGTGGTTTCCAGGAGGGGGACGAACTTGTTTCGTTGAACGGAGAACCTGTAGATCCTGAGGTAAAACCCATTGAACAGCACCTCATGAATCTTGGCTCTGATCTCATCAGGCTGGATGTAAAAACCAGCTCAGGAAAGGCCTATTCCAACTACATTGAAACAATCCCCGATGACAGGTACTTGAGGTACAGAGACTGGGTGGAAGGAAACAGGAAGCTTGTCCACGAAAAAACAGATGGAAAAGTTGGATATGTTCACATACCAAATATGATGCTTGATGGCCTTGCGGAGTTTTACAGGCTCTATACAAGAGAGTTCAAGAAGTTTGGACTCATAGTTGACGTGAGATTTAATGGTGGAGGAAATGTTTCCCAGCTGGTTCTGGAGAAGCTCTTGAGGGAGAGGATCGCCCTTACTCATCCAAGACTGGGCCAGGATTCCCCATATCCATCCTATTCCATTGAAGGTCCCATGGTCGCCATCACGAACGAAAATGCAGGATCCGATGGAGATATATTCAGCCATTCCTTCAAGCTGTTAAGCCTCGGGCCACTGGTGGGAACCAGGACATGGGGAGGAGTCATAGGAATCAGTCCGGAGAGAAGGCTTGCCGATGGGACCGTTGTAACTCAACCCAGATTTGGATTGAACTTCAAGGATGTGGGCTTTGGAGTGGAAAATTATGGAACTGATCCCACAGAGGAGGTTGAGATTGCACCGGATGACTGGTACAAAGGGAAAGATCCGCAGATGGAAAGAGCCCTGAGTATAATAGATGCCATGATTAAGCTGAACCAGAAAAAGGGTTAGACTCCTTTTTCCCATGATTTTATAATTTTTAATAATCGGATGCTTATGTTGAACCGATTTCTAACATTCAGAATGTTCTGATAAGCAGTGCTATAACGAATCCCAGTAGAACCCCCGTATTCAGGAAGGGCAACCCGGGAGCCGGTCTCTTTATGAAGCTGAACAGGGCAAACATTGCGACTATTCCACCCAGAAGTGGCAAAATGAAAAATGTTGTTGTTCCGCCGTAAAGGTAAGAGGATAAAACCATGACGTTTGGGATTGCAATATCTCCAAACCCTATCATGATGGCCCCCCTTTCCCTTCCCTCCTCCCTTGGCGCGTCTATATCGGTGTCTTTCATATCAAAATTCAAGTTTTCCGGAACTATGAAGAAGAGCGGCATATTGGAAGATGTGGTGGCACGGGCAATGTCCAGCATATGTTTTGTCTTGTAAACGGCTATGTAATCGTAGACTGCAAAAACTATCATGAGTACTATGGCAGCGTAAAGCCCCAGATCCACTCCCCATATGGCAGCCAGACCTGCAGAAGTGAGGACTCCGGCAATATTTATAATGATCCAGTTCTGCCTGAAGAGAAGGAGATATAGAAATAATACGGGTGTTCCAAAACTGAGGAAATAGTATTCTGGGTAATTGATTGGAAGGAGGGCATAAAGGAGGCTTGAAACGATATAAATTACGAAAACCATTGAAAGTACGAAGATAACCTTCAGTATTCCGGTTTTCTTTTTCTTCGAAACATACAGTATCACTGCAGACATCAGGATTACTGCCACAATGAAATATAATACGTATCCAAACCCTGCAGATGTGTTCTGGCTCGGATTGGTTGGCGCAACACTCTCCAGTTCCAGAGCCATTACAAGACCTATGAGGGATGCTATGAGAAAAAGTATGGCTGTACCAGCCTCAGTGGCTATCTTTCTACTCTGCATCTTTTACTCTCTTTGTGCTCTTTTTTGTCCCCGCGGGCTTTTTCCTTGCTTTTGAAGTGCTCTTTACGGATTTTGATCTTTTCTTCTTTTCCACTTCCTGTGTATCCTTTTTTTCCCTTTTATTACTTTCGCAAGAAAGGTTTGGGCAGATCTCCCTGCTACTGGTCCCAATGGTTACACCCAGAATTGGCGCATGGCAGTATTCGCAGGTCTTGCCAGTAATTTTGATCTCCCCTTTTTGTGGAAGTGCATAAGTTTGCCTGCATTTTGGGAAATTGGAACATCCGAGAAACCTCTTTCCATAACGGGATTGCCTTATAATCAGGTGGCCACCGTCTACCGGGCACAGCCCAACATCCTTCCTCCCGGTGTTGAAGCTGCACTGGGGATCTATACAGAGCTTTTCAGGACTCTGGCCCCTTCTAATTACGGTGACAACCGGCCTTCCACATACGGAACAATTTTCCTCTGATGGCTTTATGAGCCCCCTGATTTTGTGGTAAAAGTCAGCGCAATTTTCCCTCTCACACTTGAACCTTATGCTATCCCTGATCTTTATGGCCTGGATCCTGGTGCCATCCAGATTGCATATGCCAACATCCGTTCCCGTTTCAAGGGCACCCCTTATGATGGATGATATGGAGGTCTGGTTTTTTTCAAGTTCATCAAGAACGTTTGTGAGCATCTGCCTTGACGCATTTACAACCTCCTCCTTTGTTCTTTCCCCCGTGGCTATATTATTCATGAAGGATTCCAGTTCAGCGGTCATATCGGCCTCGGCGATTTTAGAATCCACGGACATCACCCCATCTATCAATGACGTACCCAGGGCAGTTGGCCTTACGGGATTTCCTTCTATGAAACCCCTACTCTGTAATTTTTCCAGTATATCGTGCCTGGTGCTCTTTGTACCCAGGTTAAGATTTTCCATCTCCTTTATGAGTGAGGCCATATCATACCTGGATGGGGGTTTTGTTTCACCCTCCTCTATTCTCCAGTTCTCTGCTTTTACGTTCTCACCCTTTTCAAGATCCGGATGGAATGTGTCCTTGAATTTTCTATAAATGTATATGGATAGCCACCCCGGGTCCACAACCCTGGAACCGTTTGTTTTAAAAATGTAATTTTCTATGGATATGCCGGCAGATTTTACCTCCCTCGTTCCTTCCCTGTACAGGGTGGCAAGAAACCTCCTGGCTATGAGTTCATATATCTTGGCTTCATCTGCTCTCAGGCTTTCCATTTTTGGAACTTCAGTGGGATATATGGGTGGGTGATCCGTGGCCTCCTTTCTTCCTCTTGAAGGAATGATCTTTTCCTGTTCCAGAACCATTTCTGCTTCCTTTTTGAGAGGGCTGTTTTTCAACTTTTCCACAATGGACTTGAGGTTGATGCTCCTCTGATAAACCGTGTTATCTGTCCTCGGGTAACTTATATAACCCCTGACATAAAGTGATTCTGCAATTTTCATGGCTCTTGAGGGCATAACACCAATTCTTGATGCTTCCCTCATGAATTCTGTTGTGTTGAAGGGGGCTGGCTTGTAAATCCTTTCCATTGATTTTTCAAAGTTTTCAACCCTTCCATCCTTTCCCAGTATTTTCTCCAGAATGCCCTTTGCCTTCCCCTGTTCCTTTAATCTTCCCTCTTCGTATATACCGGTAAAAATGCCATCCTTAATGAAATCAACCTTCACTTCCCAGAATTTTTCAGGAACGAAATGCTCAATTTCCCTTTCCCTTTTCACTATGAGTCCCAGGGTGGGGGTCTGGACCCTTCCAATGGAAAGAAAATTTTTACCAAGCCTGTTTGTTACGAGTGAAAAGAATCTGGTGAGTGCAGCACCCCAGTATAGATCAATTTCCTCCCTCGCTGCGGCGGAGTCCGAAAGATTGTAATCAACCTCTATGAAATTTGAAAATGCATCCTTGATTTCCCGTCCCGTTAAAGCACTGAACTTAGCCCTTTTAACCTCACCCTTGAAGCTTTTCCCTTTCATTACAATATCCAGGGCTTCGGTTCCAATTAATTCCCCCTCACGATCGTAGTCGGTGGCTATGACAACTCTCTTCACGTCTGAAGAGAGTGATCTGAGACTTTCATATGCAGTCTTGTTTTTGGTATTATGAATTACCCTGGAGGAAACCAGTTCCTTCAAGTTGTCCAGTCTCCAGTCCTTAAGCGTTTTTGGAAAATCAATTTCCACTATGTGCCCGCTCAGGGGAACAAGGTAAAAGCCACCCACATCACTTTCATATTCTATGTAACTGAGGCCTTTCGATTTCTTCTGCTTGGACTTTCCATCCGACAAAAAGTAGGCAATTCTTCGCCCAGCATCTGCTTTTTCCGAAATTATTAACGTGTCTGCCAATAGGTATCCCAATGTATTTTTATGATATATAATAATTTTTATTTTCATTCCTTATTTAAGCAAAGATTTAAAAATAGATTGAAATATGACGATCCATGGCAGGAAAGATAAAAGAGATAGAAATATACAACATCAGCGAAAAAACTTCCGAGAAATCATCCCCCTGGAGTTCCACGATGATTATTGTGAAGGTAACTACAAGCGATGGTTTCGTGGGATATGGAGAGGCGCCGACCACCCTGATGACACTCCCAGTAAAGGAGAGTGCAGAGGAAGTTAAACGTGTCTTCTTGAATAAGAATGTCAATGAAGTTTACAAAAATACCATGGAATTTTACAAACACTCCTTTTATCTTTCCAGGTCAATGGAGGCCACTTCTGCTCTCAGTGCAGTTGAAATGGCCTGCTGGGATATAATTGGAAAGAGTTGCAAGGAACCAGTTTACAATCTGTTGGGAGGCAAGGTGAGGGACAGCATCAGGGCATACAGCAACGGATGGTATTCAGATTGCGTCACTGCAGATGATTTTGTGGATAAGGCTAAGGAAATAAAGAAAAAGGGGTTTGATGCGATCAAGTTCGATCCCTTCGGAAACAATTATGATACCATAAATAAAAAGGGTCTGGAATCCGCAGAAAACATAGTGTCAAACCTGAGGGAGTCCTTCGGGGATTCGATGGATCTACTCATTGAATATCACGGTAGGTTTTCCATGGAAGCTGCCAGGAAAGCAACCCAGATCCTGGATCCCTATGACTGCCTGTTTTTTGAAGAACCACTGCATCCCGAGTTGGAGATGAGGCTTCCTGAATTGAGGAGTGGCCTGAGCACACCCGTAGCCCTGGGAGAAAGGGTTCTCAATGCAAGGGACTTCATGCGCAACATCGTGGAGGGAAAGGTGGATATCATACAGCCAGATGTTACAAATTCTAGGGGCATTCTGGAATCTTTCAAAATAGCAACTGTGGCCGATTCCTGGGGAGTTCCTGTAGCTTACCACAACGCCTTTGGACCCGTTCAAACCGCCGCAACCCTGAATCTGGACACGACCATAAACAATTTCCTCATCCAGGAGAGCTTCGAGGAATCCTGGCCCAACTGGAAGAAGAAACTGTTGAAAAGTGGATACAAAATCGAGAATGGACACTTCCACCTATCCGGAAAACCAGGACTTGGAATTGAAATGGATGAAAAGTCCCTGAAAGATCACATGGTTGATGGAATGGAACCCTTTGATCCGGATTCGCCACCTTGGGTGGTATCAGGTACATATGTAGGGGAGGGAACCGATGGAAAGCAGTGAAATTGCCACAAAGATTAATGAGCTCCAGCAGTTAAAGGATAGCCTTGAAAAAACAATAAAAGCTGCAGAGGAAAAAAAGAGGGAAATTGAAATCATGCTTCAGGGACTTATTAAGGTTGAATCCGCACAGATCCCCCAGGTTCGCATAGAAGAGGCAAAAAAAATTATTGCATCCTCCAGGGAACCTGTCCCCCACAGAACTAACAGGAAATTGTCCACTGGAGTTACTAAAATAGACGAATTGCTTCTTGGGGGTTTGCCCCTTCCATCAAACATTGTGCTCTTTGGTGCCCCATTCACTTCCAAGGATCTATTGGCCTCAAATTTCATGGCCAATTCATTGAAGGAAAACATTCCTGTGGTAATACTTACCGCTGACAAGGATATAAATCAGATAAAGTACGAAATATCAAGATCACTCAATGTGGATCCTGACGTTGTTGAAGGCTTCGAGGATGAGGGGATGATAAGGTTCGTTGATGTCTACTCAAAGTCTATTCAATCCCAGAGTACATCAAAAAAGGCGGTGGTAATAGACAGTATTACAAACCTGAGTCTTATTCTTAAATCGGTTGAAATCATAGAACAGGATATTCTTAAAAGCTACCCGTATTACAGGTTGGTGTTCATTTCCCTGACCGCCTTTGTTCCACAGTTTGATGAAAAGGTTTTCATGAAATTTACACAGCAGTTTACCCAGAAGAGGAAGGCAAATAACTGTTCAGCTCTATATATGCTTGAGGATGGCCTTTTTGACCAGAAGGTGTTTGAGACCATCAGCTACATAATGGATGGGACCATAGAATTTAAGATTGTGAATTCAAAGCAATACGTGAAGGTGGTGGGCCTGTCCAATGCAAGGACAAGGGAATGGGTTGAGGTTTATAACCGTGGAGAGACCTTTGATCTTGGATCATTCTCACTGGAAAGGGTGAGATAAACATATTTTGTGTGATGAAAAATTTTTTATTTTTCACATAAAACCGCTCAGTCTGCCTGTCATTCATCATAATTCAGTCAAGGCTGAAATCATCACAGCGGTCATGGAGGTATAGCCCATAGGAGTGATAAGTCTTTTTATTATTGGTAATTGGTTAGTCTTTTGTGAACGTTATGTTCAGCCGTTGTGTGTTCTGAACCGAAAGATCCTTATATAATGAATGCATTATATTAATAGAATGATTAAACTCCCCGCCAAAACACCAAGGAATCAGGAAATTCCAGAGGGCATTGAGACCATTCGTGATCTACCGGAAGGTATCGGACGGTTTCCGATCACATAACGGCGCGAGGATGTGTGACATCATATTCTCGCAATACTACACCTCAAAGCTCAGGAAGGATAATTTCATCAAAGGATACCCACTGCTGCCATGACACAAAGAAAGAATCCAAAACCGGGATAGCCCGTCTATCACAATTCACTGACTAATTACGCTTTAGGTAGAGAAAGTAAACAAAAATGATTACTTATGATATACATAACAAGGAGCACTCCTGTCTAAAGTGTACAGATATTAATATACTGCATTGTGGCGGTGTTCCGCAAGCTCATGCGCTTTGGACTGCCCTTGCGCAGAGTTCTACCACAGTAGTTGCATCCTTTTTGTAGTATTCGTATTTTGCCTTAAGCTCTTCCATCGTTGTCTTGGTCTCAAAAATATATCCGCTGGCAGCTCGAAGCCCTAGTAGAGCGTTGAACACATCCACACTCTCCTCGATGTGCCCCTTAAAGTCCTTAGGTATGCGGTTGTCGCTTTTGACGCTGAAAGCGAAAATATCACCTATTGCATGGGTCTTGGGTACATCTATGCCTATACGCATTAGAACCGCTTTCATTGATATCTCTACAGACATTTCGAGGCTGTAGAGCGCCGAATCATAATTGCTATGGCTGGCATTGAGCTCCGCTGAAGCAAGCCATCTCTTTGCGCTTCCAATCGCATCTGAAGCTATTCCTTTATATTCCACTTTACCACCACATTATTGTTGATTATGCGCTTTTCGTAATCCACATCCGCCCTTATGCTGTTCAGAAAATCCGTAAGCACGCTGTTACGTTCAAACAGTATAACCCCATCTTCAAGGAAGTCTATGTATATAGGTCTAAAACTGTTCAGATCGTCTGAACTCAGCAGCAGTGGGCTTATGCGCAGATTGAGTCCCTCATCAACCAGCGGTTTCCTATGCTCTTCTTGAGCTTTTATTATTCCTTCGACCTTTTCGAAATTCGAGATTGCTCTGCCATCTACTACGATAAGAAGATCTGTGTCGCTGTACTTCGAGAAACTTCCCTTTGCCACAGAGCCGAAAAGCATTACGCCCTGCACGTGCATATCCGCTGCCACAGCACTTACAAAATGGTTTATATAATTGCGCAACTCCTTCTTCATCCGCAGGAAGCGCATCCTCCGTCCAACAAACTCGTTGACCACGTCTTTGTAACTCATCTTCCGTCCGGAAAGCGAAGAAAGCATCTCCTTTGCGGAATTCAGTTCTGCGTATGCTTTCTCGTCCATAAGCATCTGCCTGTATTTGTTTGCCATGGTATTAATGTATATAACATATATATATAAATCTTATGTATATGACTATGGCGGAAATTGTCCGGTGGATTTTTTGACATATACCATCACATGGCGATGGAATTTCGCAATACATAGGCTTTATCCATCAGTTCATCATTGTATGCGTTATCAGACAATGAATCATTGACTCTCATATCCGTTGCTTTATCTCCCAGTTTTAAGATCTTGTTCTTTGTCATTCCTTGTTTCTTGACCGGTTTCCAGTATTTTGAATTGACCATGTTCCGAAACATTGCTAATGTTACCTTAATCTTGACAAGTATCTTTCCTGTAGTACCCATATGGGTACTACACTAATAAACGTCTCAGAACACCGTGTTTTCCTCAAGAAATGATACAAAAATTGATGGTTGATTTTGCTACAACCCTATAATCACATTACTCAAATTATGCAATAAATAGGCTTTATCCCTCATTTCGTTATTGTATGTATTCTCAGCCAATGAATTACTGATCTTTGTTTCTATTGGTTTATCTATCAGATTCAGAGTATTCTTTCCCACTTTTGCTCTTATGGTTTCTTACAGTTGTTAGCGTAACTGGTGATTACATAATACATTTTGATTGCTTCTAAGTCCGGTATTTTTCGTAAGAAATGATACAAATCATAATTATAGTGTCAACTGCATATAACCGCCATAGTTACGTGGCATAAGTTTATAAATGACCGCTATGTCAGTGTATTGTGAGATATGTAGATCTCTTTGCAGGACTGGGTGGATTTCATCTAGCTTTAGACGACCTTGGTCATAAATGCGTTTTTGCCTCTGAAATTAATGATGAATTGAGAAAGTTATATGAGAAGAACTTTGGAATAAGTTGCTCAGGCGATATACGCCAAATAGACCCAAAGGATATACCAGAGCATGACATACTTTGTGCAGGATTCCCTTGTCAGCCTTTTTCAAAGGCAGGGTCCCAAGAAGGTCTAGCTCATCCAATGCTTGGTGATCTATACCTCCAGATACTGAAGGTGGTAAAAGTCCACAGGCCTCAGTTCCTAATACTGGAAAATGTTCCAAATCTCAAAAAGCAAGGAAATGGAAGAAGTTGGGAAATAATAAAGTCTAGCCTTGAGGAAGAAGGTTACAATGTAGATATAAAAGAGATTTCTCCACATCAGTATGGAATTCCCCAAGTGAGATACAGAGTATACATAATAGCCAGTATCAACCCTCTAGGAGACATTTCCAAGAAGTTACGACTTGGAAGAAGACCGAAGATAATCAACCTCCGATCCGCATTATATACTGACCCACCAGACTTTAGGCCTGTTACATCCGAACTAATGGAGAAGATTGAAACGTGGCAAGAGTTTCTAAATCTTATTCCTAAGAATGAGCACATACCCTTACCTCTATGGGGAATGGAATTTGGGGCAAATTACCCGTACAAAGACACTCCTCCAGCCTCTCTGCCTGAGGAAGAATTGAGAGAGTACAAAGGATCATTTGGCAGAGACTTGAAATTTGCCTCAAACAAAGAGGAGATGATAAAGATGCTCCCGCCATATGCTAGGTCAGGACTATCTAGCTTTCCAAATTGGAAGGTGAAATATATAGACAACAGCAGGGAATTTTTCTCCAAACACAAGCACCTTCTTTTGGCGTGGTCAAAAAAAATAGAAGCATTTCGTCCAAGTTTTCAGAAATTTGAATGGAATTGCCATGAGAAGGACCCAATGCAGGAATGCAGAAACCTTAGAAATTACGTGATACAGGTTAGGCCATCTGGGATTAGAGTTAAAAGATCTAGCACCTCACCAGCTCTTGTAGCAATGAACATGAGTCAGGTACCCATTATAATGTGGGAGAACCGCTACATAACCCCATCCGAATGCAAACGACTTCAGAGCATGGATGACTTGAAGTTTCTACCAGAGTCTTTGACTAGGGCCTATTCGTCACTGGGAAATGCTGTAAATGTTGTAGTGGCACGTAGGGTAGCGCTGGCTCTTGTTGGAAGAGCCAACAAAGAGAATGATGAAGTAATATCTTTGTCCGTGGAGGATTTTCACGAGGGATTCAAAGGAGAGAATATGTATATATAGAGGTGAATTAATTGGTAAGTGATACAAGTGATGAGATGGATCAAACCATAAACGTGAGGCCTGATTCGGGAGTTTATGCAACCTACCAGAGGCTGAGTTACAGACCATGGTATGCAATTGCAGAATTTGTGGATAACTCAACTCAGAATTACTATGACCACAAGGAGGACTTGCTAAGGGCATGGGAAAGAGAGGGAAAGGAGAGAAAACTCATAGTTGAGATTAACTATGATCCTGAGACAAACACCCTTCGAATCTATGACAATGCCCACGGGATGGAGATCGAAGAACTCAGGAGAGCAGTTGCGCTTAACAAGCCTCCCCCAAATCCAAATGGCAGGTGTGAGTTCGGAATGGGGCTCAAGACCGCTGCCTGCTGGTTTGGGAGAAAGTGGGTAATAAAGACTTCCAGACTTGGCTCCGGAAGAGAACTTCAAGTAACAGTTCACGTACCAGATCTAGTTGAGAATAAGACTGAGGAGGTTGGGGTAGACAGTCACTTTACTGACGAGGGAGTTCATTTCACAGAAATCAAGATTGAGCAACTGTATAAACCCTTAAAGGGGAGAACCATTGGGAGAATAAAGGACCAACTTGGAAGTCTTTATAGAACTGATCTGAGGTCTGGAGAGATAGAAATACTTTGGGATGGAACCCCGGTATCATTCACGACCCCCGTAATCCTGAGAGAAAACCATGGGGGAGGAAAAGAAACTGAATGGAAAAAACACATTTCTTTTGAGGCTTCTGACCCTGTGACAGGGAAGCCTCTTGAAGTAAGAGGATGGGTTGGCATAATGATTCCAGGAAGCCAGCGTGATGCTGGATTTGCCCTGCTTAGAAGGGGGAGAGTCATCATCGGAGGACCAGGTGAAGGGTACAAGCCAGTAGAGGTTTTTGGGCAGGGCAACACGTTTAGGTCCCAAAGACTTGTTGGGGAACTCAATATGAATGAATGGCCTGTCACTCAAGCAAAGGATGCATTCGACTGGTCAGGAGAACTTGAAGAGTCATTTATTGATGAATTGAGGAGGACGTGCCAGGATTATATGAATAAGGCTGAGGGCCACAGGGAGAGGACGATGAATGTCAGCCAAGGGGAAATGGACCATGGCTCAGAGTCAATAATAAAGGTCTTCTCTAAGAAAAAATTCGAAGAAGCAATTAAGGAAGAGATTGAGATTCCAACGCCACAAAAAACATTGACACAAAACGAAGAGGACGCAAAAAAACTGGAGGAGGTAAGCAATGGACCAGTAGTATTCTCTCTCAACTTTGGGACCAGTTGTTGGGTATTCAGGCTTCACTGGCAGAACTTAATCAGTGATGCTCCTTGGATGACGGTAGATTTCCCACAAGACAATTTAATCAATATTTTTCTTAATATGGCGAATTCGTTCTTTTCAGAGTTTCTCGAAAATGGCGTAAGCCTACAAGTTCTTCAGAAGTTTGTAGTTGCACTAGCCCTCGCTGAAAAACTTGCATGGTCGTCAGCGCCGGATGGAAAGGTCTCGCCCGGGGAAGTTAGGACAAGAATGAACACTGTTCTAAGAAAGGCATCTGAACTGGTGAGAAGTGATGGATTGTAATCATCATATTGGGATGGACCCAGCCGACGGATCTGGAAATCATCCCTGGACTGTAAATATAGATGGGGAAGAATTGGCTCACCTTGGAAGCAGATATTCCTCCGATGTGAGTGATGAGGATTGGGACTCGGTTGTAAGAACTGCAGCCGATATTCTTGGTAGATGCCCCAGACCCGAGGCTGCTAATGGAACATCAACAGAACTTGCTATTGGGAAGGTTCAAAGTGGAAAAACTCTCTCTTATTCCACGCTTGCTGCACTTGCCTATGACAACGGATATAGTGTTGTAATTGTTCTGGCGGGAACAAAGAACCTACTTCTTGACCAGACTTTTGTAAGACTTAGTTCTGATCTTGTGGGCAATAGGCCTTCGATCACCCAATTTAAGAATCCTACTAAGGCGGATTCTGAAGTAATTGAAAGCGTGCTTCACACCAAGAGACACGCACTAGTTGTGGTCCTAAAGCGACAGAATCGGATTTTAGAAGTCAAAGACATCTTTGCTCAGCCAAGCTTAAATATCCGACCCGTGCTAATTATTGATGACGAGGGGGATGAGTCCTCCCTCAATACTCAGTTTAAGAAAGGAAAGCAATCCGCAGTCTACAGAAGTATATTGTCGCTAAGAAATACTTTCAAGAGTCACTCTTATGTTGCATATACAGCTACTCCACAGGGACTTCTTCTAATAGACGGGATAGATGCATTGTCTCCAGACTTTGGAACTCTGATCTACCCAGGGAGTGGATATTGTGGAGGATCCGTATTCTTTGGCGAGAGGATAGAAGAGTTCGTACGTCAAGTCCCTGTAGATGATGCAAATAAAGGAAGTGAAACAATAACTGCCTCCTTGTCCAATAGTATTGCAGTTTTCATAGTGGGGGCAACGATACGACACATGAGGGGAGACAGAGACTGGCACTCTATGCTTATTCACAACAGTAGTTTGAGAGTAGAGCATAGTCGAGCATTTGAATCTGTTAAACAACTAATCTTATCCTGGAAAACAAAATTAGGTTACCAAGAAACAGATCCAGAGAGACAAGCCCTTCTCAGAATTTTCGAATCTGCATATGACGACCTAGTTCGATCAGTTCAGGACATCCCAAGTTGGGAAAGTTTGAAAAATAACCTTTCAGACGAGATATGGCAAGTAGAAGTTTGGATGGTCAATAGCCTTCAAACTGGCCGAGACCCTATGAGCACCCCAATCAGGCTGCTTAACAATATTTTCGTAGGGGGGAATATGTTGGGAAGGGGTCTAACTATAAAGGGCTTAGCTGTTACATACATAACAAGGCGAGCAATGAAAGAAACGAATGCTGATACCCTAGAGCAAAGGGCTCGCTGGTTTGGTTACAAGATGAGGTACCTTGACACTTGTAGAATCTTTCTCACAGAGGAACTGAAGAGTAATTATAGGGAATTGCTACGCCACGAAGATGACTTCTGGGAAGCCCTATCCCGAAACATGAGTCAGGGAATCCCTGTCAGGGAATGGCCTAGGATGTTCCGGCTAGATCCGGGGATGTACATAAATCCAACTAGGCAAAATATTGCGAACTACAAGAGGTTTCGTGGATCAGGGTGGGAAGCACAGCGGAAACTAGTTGAAGATCCGGCAATAGCTGAGAAAAACGTCAAATACGTAAAAGATTTTTTCTCACGTTATCAAGGTGTACCCAAGTTGTTTGAAACAATTAATCATACCACAATAGAAAACTGTTCAACCGAGGTAATTATTTCTGAACTTCTTGAAAATGTGAATACAGAAAATTCCGACTGGGACAACTCCTATTATAAGGAGTATCTCACTCGATTGTTACTCAATGGTGTACTGAACTCTATGGAGGTATTGCTCATGCGAAATGGGGAAATTGAGGACAGAACTAAACGTGACGGAAGGGTAAATCCATTCGCAGGCCGAAGTAACAATTACTATGGTGATCAGTATATTCACGGCGATAAGGTGCAGTTTCAGGTTCACATAATTGCACCTAGAGAACAAGAAAGTGATCCGAGAAGTGTAGTCACCACTTCATTTGGGCTTTATGTGCCGCCTGACGACCCAAGATTCAACCTTGACTTTGTGGTAAGAGGAAAAACAAGTGACAATAACTGAACTGTATAATGGGCTTAAAGGCAGTGAGTTTGAGCATGCCTTTAAGGTAGTTTCTGTCCCCAGATTCAGTGGTGTATACATTGGAGTCAGTTCTACAGGGCAGCCGTGTCTCTTTGTTGAGTCTAAAGGTGAGAGATTCAATGGGCCTAGCATGAAGACATCTCGTGTCACTTTAGGCATTGGCAGAGATTACAAAATATCACTACCCGACTCTTCTCCTCGAACGAAAACTTTTGATTCACTTATCTGTGAGTCGGATGAAGAGGTTGACAGGCGGACGTTTATATCCCTTATTGATGGCCTATTGAATGATCCTACGGAGAATTATATAAAAAGGGCTGACCTCACTTCCTTCTTTCTCTCTGTCTCTAGGCTTTTTTCTATTCCTCCAGCCAAAGACCTAGGAGCAGAACGACAGGGACTTTGGGGGGAATTATTCTTTATGAGCAGGATCAGGGGGTTCAAATTCTGGTTTCCATTTTGGCATAGCGAACCGACCAGAAAGTTTGACTTTTCTGCCTCAAACTTAAGGCTTGAAGTTAAGACTGCAGTAAGCGATGAAAGAATTCATCAATTTTCTCATCGCCAAGTATACCCATATGAAGGGGAGGAGATTGGTTTAGCCTCTATCCTTCTTAGAAAGGAAGACACGGGACTGAGTTTGAGAAAACTTATCGACTCAGCAAAGGAATCTATTTCTGAGGAAGAACATGTGATTAAACTTGCCAAAGCTGAGAGAGTATCTGGAATGGAAAATAATGATGAACTAGGGCCATTCTTCGATGAAACAGAGGCAGAGAGGTCACTAGCGCTATTTTGGGCCAGAGATGCACCTCATTTCAACATGGCAGAGCCAGCAGGAGTGTCTCAAACGCATTACCGCATAGATCTTTCGACTGCTCCCGCTATTCCGTTGGAAGATTTGATAAATTGGTTATCAAAATGGTCTTAAAAGTGGTCTAATTATGCGTAAGGCATTGTGATTGAACAATCTAAACAATTAACGCAGGACTGATTGTATAATTTCTCTCTCCATGAAATTCGTCTGCCCTTATGTTTAATTTCGACGTCTCTGCTGGTCTGCCCCACTACAGAATGGCACAATATAGTATCGGTTTGTATATTTGTACTAATATATAAGTGGGGAGGGAGGTCAAGGAGGGAGGGGTTTTTGAATCTCCTGCACTGTCCCCGTGAGAGCATTGGATCAACAGTAATGTTTTTGAACGTTCCGGAGGTAATGTGATCATGACAACAAGGACATATACTGTGGAGGAGAAGTACAACATCATTTTCGAATCACTCTCAACAGATCAGGCCTTGAGGGAAAGGCAAGGAAGAATCCATACCAGAAACAAGTGGAGGATCTCAAGGCAACAATTGCAGATCTTGCCATAGCAAACGATGCTTTAAAAAAAATTCAACAGGGGAGGAGAAGATGATGGCTGTTGAACAATTAGTTGAGAATATACCCATATCCAGGGCATGCAATCTCATCGACCTTCTATGTCCAAGGTCCTTCCCTGCTTTGCTCACAAGACCTTGCAACCATGCTGTTTCCTTTACGCCGGAGTGTTTTCCAGATGCATACACCCATCTTGTCTGGAAATGCTGATTTCGCCACGAACTAACTGGCTCATCACACTCACCAATCCACTTGAACCGTATTCTTGTGGTGCAAATTTCGGCGCTGCAGAATTCGTTCGTCATTATTACGGCCTGGTTGCTTGCTCGCATCTCTGTACAGCCCCAGCTTGCGCTGGCAGATGCTTTATCCTCGGAGCTTTCACACTGGCGATTACTCAACCAATGCGTCCGATTTGCTACTATGATTTCAGGTTCTTTCATAGGTTAGTCTCATCTCTAACTGGTCTTGTGAGGTTACAGGCTGCACGAAATCATGACCTTATTTATCATTCCAGTTGTTTTTTACTCCATTCCTCACTATTCCTAACATTTTGCCAGGTATTAATTGAGGATGTGTCCTTCTCTTGGTGCTCGGCTACTTGATCATGGTAAATGTTTATGCATAATTAATGCCATTTCTATGAAGCAGAAATTTATTTTCCCTTTCCACTTCTAAATGTTAAAATATATGCCAGTCATCAAAGATTATGGAAAAATTTTTAAAGGATGCACTTGAAATAAGGGAATTGGCAAAGCAACACAACAAATTGTTTGGGGAGAGCATTCCTCTCATAGCTTCAGAAAATGTAATGAGTCCCCTGGCTATGGAAATGCTCCTCACAGATTTTGGTCACAGATATGCTGAAGGTCTCCCCCATCAGAGATATTATCAGGGAAATTTCTTCGTTGATCAGATGGAAGATAAGGTAATAGAACTTGGAAAAAAACTATTTAATGCACCACAGGTTGATCCGAGACCCGTTTCAGGAACAAATGCAAATATGGGTGTTATATTTGGATTGACAAAACCCATGGAAAGAATATGCGCCCCGGACCTGTCTGGAGGAGGGCACATAAGTGCGGCCAGATTTGGAGCCCTGGGATTCAGGGGACTTGATATCGTAAATTACCCCTATGATGAGGACACCATGACCATAGACGTGGACGGTGCAAGAAAAACAATTCTGGAGACAAAACCTAACCTATGCCTGTTTGGACAGTCTGTTTTTCTTTTCCCTGCACCAATAAAGGAATTGAAGGATACATTTCAGGAGGTTGGCTGCAAGGTATGGTACGATGCTGCCCATGTGATTGGACTTATTGCAGGTAAGAAATTTCAGGACCCCCTGAGGGAGGGGGCGGATGTAATATCAGGATCCACCCACAAAACTCTTCCAGGACCTCAACACGGCATAATTGTGGGAAATACGGATGAAAAAACGTGGAAAAAGGTTCAGAAGGGTGTGTTCCCTGGTGTCCTGAGCAACCATCACCTTAACACTATGGCAGCCCTTGGAGTGACCATGGCGGAAATGCTGGATTACGGTGAAGCCTATGCACAGGAAATCATAAACAATGCAAGAACTCTTGCTGAAGAATTGTATTCCCTGGGTATGGGAGTACTTGCTGAAAAAAATGGTTTTACAAGATCTCACACTCTGGTGGCTGATGTAAGAAAATTCGGCGGAGGAAAGGAGGTGGCGGAGAAGCTTGAAAGATGCAATATCATATTGAACAAGAATCTCATACCTGTAGATCATAACAAGAATCCTCAGGATCCAAGTGGAATAAGGATAGGAACACAGGAAATAACAAGAATTGGCTTTAGCAGGAATGATGTGAAGGAGCTGGCTGATCTCATGATGAAAATTATTCAGAACAGGATAAGTGAGGAAAGAGCGAAGGATGAAGTAAAAACAATGAAATCCAGATTCAATGAGGTTAAATACTGCTATGGAAAGGCAGATCCATATGAATATATCGAATTATTTAAGTGATTTTAAATAATTTTGGTTGTTCCCATTTTCATTTGGGTAATTCCATTTCACATTTAATAATTAAGAATGGTTTTTAACTCCTTTAATATGAAGATATGTGAAGATTGGAGTCATAGGTTTTCAGGGTGATGTTGAGGAACATATCAATATACTGAAGAAGCTGGGAGAAAAATATAATAATATTGAGCCTGTAAGAATAAGGAATAAAGAACATTTATCAGAGGTTTCCGCCATAATAATACCGGGTGGAGAGAGTACAACAATTTACAAATTAATACTGGAATACGGAATATATGATAATATAATTGAGCGTGTGCGAAATGGAACGCCACTCATGGGAACTTGTGCGGGCTTGATTATTGCATCTTCAAGTACCAATGATCCAAGAGTTGTTGGAATGGGTCTCCTGGACGTTGATATTCAAAGGAATGGATACGGAAGGCAGGGCGATTCTTTTATGAATGAGGTTGAAATAGACGGAATAGGTAGATTCCTGGCAGTTTTCATAAGGGCACCAGTAATAAAATCAGTAAATCAAGGAAAAGTTATGGCTTCCTACTCCGGTAAGGCCATAATGGTGAGGGATAAAAATGTCCTGGGACTGACATTCCACCCGGAACTGACTGAGGATACGAAGATTCATGAGTATTTCATAAGAATGATAGGGGGAGAGGGGGGTGTTTCCACTGGAATGCATGCAGGGAGTGTGAGGGTGAAATGAGAACGGTACTTTATGAAGAACATATTAAAATGAAAGCTACCATGGTTGATTTTCATGGATGGGATATGCCATTATATTATGAATCCATAATCAAGGAGCATTTATACGTGAGGGGAAAGTGTGGAATTTTTGACGTTTCACATATGGGAGATATTTTCATCACTGGAGTTGGTGCGGAAGATACGTTGATGAACCTGCTTCCCACAGATATCTCTAAAATGAAAGATGGTGATTGTATATATAGTGCTTTCTTGAATGAAAATGGCAATATGATTGATGATACAATAATATATAAATTCAGTGAGGGCAAATTCCTATGTGTTCCCAATGCTTCAACAACTGAAATAATACTGGAACATATAATCAAAAATAAAAAACCGGTAACAGAAGTGATAAATTCATCCAATGACCTTTCATGTATTGCGATCCAGGGAAAAGCTTCTGAAGATATATTATCTAAATTAGGATTTGAATTTCCAGAATTCCTTAAATTTTACGAGAAAGATGGAATGATAATTTCAGGTACTGGTTATACTGGAGAAAAGGGCTGCGAGATAATACTTAAGAATAAAGATACGGTTGAAACATGGAAAAAATTCATTTCTTTTTTGGATGAAATTGAAGCAGGACCATGCGGACTTGGTTCAAGGGATACTTTAAGAATGGAAAAGGGAATGCTTCTTTCCGGCCAGGATTTTAATTCAGATAGAAATCCATATGAATCATCCATTTCATTCATAGTTAATTTAAATCATGAATTTATTGGTAAAGATATTCTTCTAACAAAAACAAATCCTGAATTCATATTCAGGGGTATAATAATGGATCTTAACAATACATTTCCAAGACATGGTAATAAAATCTACAATAATGATGGAGGAGAAATTGGTATTGTAACCAGTGGTAGTATCTCCCCTATATTAAGGAAAGGAATAGCCCTTGGTTATATGGAAAAAAAATACTCGAAACAGGAAACAGAAATACTTGTTGAGATCAGAAATAAAAAATTCAGTGGAAAAGTTTCAAAGCCCCGTATAGTTCCTTAAGTTCCACTTGAAATATACCCCCCTCCCCCTATCAATATAATTGGTTTATTATTTCTTCCTTCTTCTTTTTCCACATATCAATTTCATAATTATAATACCCCTGAGTATCCCTGTTCTGCCTTATCTGATCCAATCTTTCATTAATATAAGCCAGCTCTCCCTGAAGCTTCATTCTTAACTGTTTATCAACTATGGGCATATGTAAGGTATTGTTTCTAATATCAATAATTTTACCATTTCCCTAAATATGATCTGGATTGTTACTTAATTTGATACGAAATATTATTAATACTACTAACACATGCAATTATATGATTAAGTCAATCAAGAAGAGAGATGGCAAAATAGAAGATTTTGACCAGACTAAAATATCAAGAGCTATCTACAAGGCAATGCTTTCCTTAAAATTCGGAAATATGCATGATGCGGAAATTCTCGCTGAAAAAGTTGTTAAGGAACTTGGATCTAAAAAAGAGATTCCCACGGTGGAAAATATTCAGGATACAGTGGAATCCATACTCATGGAAACACAAATCGATGGAAGAAAGTTCAATGATGTTGCGAAATCATATATATTATACAGGGAGAAAAGAAGATTCATAAGGGAAGAAAAGGAAAGACTTGGCGTAAAGGATGATCTTAAGTTAACCCTGAATGCTGTTAAAGTTTTGGAAGCCAGGTATTTATTGAAGGATGAAGAGGGAAAAATAATAGAAACACCGGATCAGATGTTCAGGAGGGTAGCCAATCACGTTGGTATAATCGATGCTCTCTATGATTATGCATCTTTCCAGAAAAAAGGGATACTGAAAGAAAAGGGTAAAAAAGTTTCCAATCTTTCCAACACACAGATTGAAGTTCTGGAAAGGGCTTTTAATGAACTGGCTGCTGAAGGTACCGTTAAGGGAACCTTTGGGCAGTTCATGGATTTTATATACACCAAACCAACAACCGCTGAAGAAACGGTGGAAAACTTCCATCAAATCATGAAAAAACTACAATACGTACCAAATTCACCCACAATGATGAATGCCGGCGCAAGGCTTGGCCAGCTTTCTGCATGTTTTGTTCTTCCGGTGAGTGACAGTATTGAAGACATTTTTGAAGCTGTGAAGCAGACAGCAGAAATCCATAAATCAGGAGGGGGCACGGGATTTTCCTTTTCAAGGCTCAGAAATAAGGATGACATAGTTGGTTCCACGAAGGGTGTAGCCTCCGGACCGGTATCTTTCATGAAGATATTCGATACAACAACAGAGGTCATAAAGCAGGGTGGAAAGAGAAGAGGTGCAAACATGGGAATCCTCAGATATGATCATCCAGATATAATGGAGTTTATAACCAGTAAGGATTCTGAAAATACCATCTTGAAAAATTTCAACATCTCCGTGGGCATGGAGGATGAATTTTTTGAGAAGTTGGATAATGATGGTTATATCGATCTGAAAAACCCGCACAATGGAAAGATGGTTTCAAGAATTAAGGCAAGAACCATGTGGGATTCAATCATCACCCATGCATGGAAGACCGCCGATCCAGGGTTGATTTTCCTGGACGAGATTAACAGGGCCAACCCTGTAAAGAATATAGCAGAAATAGAGGCCACAAACCCATGTGGAGAACAGCCCTTAATGCCCTATGAATCATGCAACCTTGGATCCATCAACCTTGCTAAATTTGTAAAGGAAGATAACAGCATAGACTGGGATTCCCTGAGGGAAGTCGTTCATATGTCCGTAAGGTTCCTGGACAACGTGGTCGATGCAAACAAGTTCCCCGTTGAGCAGATAAAGGAGATGACAAGGAAAACAAGGAAAATTGGTCTTGGAGTAATGGGATTTGCGGATATGTTAATAATGCTTGGAGTGCCCTATGACAGCGAAGAAGCATTAAAACTTGCAGAAAATGTAATGAGTTTCATTGACACGGAATCACACAAGGAATCACAGAACTTGGCCATGGAAAGGGGAGTGTTTCCAGGATGGTACGGTTCTGATTACGAAAGAGACAACATAATGATGAGAAATTCAACAACCACCACCATAGCACCAACCGGAACAATATCAATTATAGCGGGATGCTCATCATCCATCGAACCCCTATTCGCCATAGCATTCATGAGACATGTTCTTAACGGTCAGGAACTCATAGAGGTAAACCCACTGTTTGAAGAGATCACAAAAAAGAGGAATATATATTCCAATAAACTGATGCAGGAGGTTGCAACCACCGGAAATCTATCAAACATAGATCTTCCTGAGGATATAAAGAGGCTATTCATAACTGCTCATGAAATAGATCCGGAGTGGCATGTTCTCATGCAGGCAACATTCCAGAAATACTGCGATTCTGGGGTATCCAAAACAATCAACCTACCAAACGATGCAACACCGGAGGACATTGGAAAGGCCTACAGACTGGCAAAGGACCTTCACTGCAAGGGAATAACCGTATACAGGGACAGGAGCAAATCTGAACAGGTTCTATACTCCGGAACAACAAATAAAAAAGAGGAAAAGGCAAGGGAAGAGTCAAAGGAGAAGATCGCCATGATCGAAAAGCTCACAACTGAAGGGAAAGATAAAAGCAAGTTTGATACAAAATACCTCAAATTGGAAGCAACCTTTGATCCTGCGTGCCCAGATGGGAAGTGCGATAAATAGTGGGATTTCAGGAAATCAAGGAGGAGGTAATATCCAGGAAGCTTCTGGGATATTCTGAAGTTATACACAATTCACTACCTATCATCAATGAAATACTTGTAGGTCTTTCCAGAAAAAACCATTTCCTCACTGAGGTAAGTGATTACAGCAACAATTTGGATGTTGAAAAATTCGTAATTTTTTTAGAGTCGCTTCTGGATGATAAGGCTGATGATGTTAAAAAGAAATTGTATTATGAAGAAAATTTCGATCAGATAATTGCCACATCCATCAAATGGATACGAAAAAACACCTTAAAAAACCAAAGGTAAAATAAACATAACGTAGGTTTAAAGAAAATCTTATTATCTAAATGCTCATTTATCTGCATTGGCAATCGATTCATTCTTAAACAGCAACGTAACGGTGGTTTACGACGGAAACATGACCCGCACAGTCTGCACACTTATTGGTTATGATGAAATGGGAATCACGGTGGTTTACAGGGAAAACAAGACATTCATTCCATGGAGGTACATAGAAGAAATAAGGGAAGTAACAGAACAGGATAGAATCGAGGAGTCAAACAAAGTCAAGCAGGAGTTAAAGAAAAAAGCTTCCCCCTTAATCGTTTTCTCCATCACCACTCTCTTCATAGGAGGTCTGGTTACCTATCTTGCATATACTTTTCTATCCCAAATTCCCAAATTTGGTTATCAACGTGGGATAACAGCCGCCATTGCCTCTCCCATAATAATTGTTGGAATTCTTGGAACTTTCCTCGCCATATTTGCAGGAAAGACAAGGATCGCAACCTTTCTATCCCTTATATCCGTTATTGCAGTCGTTGTAATATTGATATTTTTTGGTTCCTAGGTCTCAGTTATTTCAGTATCAAGTTCCTTAAGACCCATGGTTGAGAAATAATATACGAGGAGGAAAAACAGTATGAAAATGGGAATTATAAAAATCTCGTCTATTTCCCTGATTGTCTCGATGTACCAGAACGCAGCAAAGGAAAACAGGAGGGAGGAAACAACAACTTTCATTATGGCCTGCTTCACCTTTCTTATCTGTGATCTCAAAAGGATCGAAAATAGAATAACAAGAACAACTCCTACAAGTATACCAATTACTGTGGAGGTATAGTTTTCCGGATACAGGCCCACAAGAACAATTGCAGCTTCGAAAGCCTCTATGACCCCGGCAGTATATGCGGTCAGTGAAACCCCGGAATCCTTTGGCTCTTCCTTGTGTGATTTTGGAAAATTCTTCAGGTGTTGAAACTTCATGGATCTTTTTGCGCTCCTGGCCAGCTTCTGAGCAAAAAAAAGCAAAAGTGTTGCAGAAACCAATCTTACATAAATAAGGGGCAACAGGGATATGGCACTACCTATGAATGCCGTTGGTATGAGCACCGTAACCACACCAAGAGATGCGGCTAAAAGGGGAATGCTGCTTTTAGCATCCACCGATAGGGACATTGATATGGCTGAAGCCTCAGACATTTCCAATAATATAATACCCATGGCTGCCAGAAAAATTGCTGGATCAATAGATAACACAACAGTTCATATATTGATCCTTAAAAACTTTTTATCCCCTTATAATATATTGATAAAATGTGTTCAGACTGCTTTGAGGATGATCGCTGCAGCTGTGAGTATTGCATAGAATACAGGCACCAGCAGGCATGCCCTGTATGCGGTCACATCGTGTTCCTGGATTGTTGCCAGGGGTTCTAGTCAATTGAAAAAACTATGGCGGAAATAGATGGTTGTTTTTACTATAACCTTCTAATTGCACTACTCAAATTATGCAATAGATATGTTTTATCCCTCATATCATTATCGTGTGTATTCTCAGCCAATGAATTACAGATCTTTGTTTCTATTGCTTTATCTACCGGATTCGGAGTATTCTTTCCCACTTTTGCTCTTATGTTTTCTCGCAGTTGTCAGCATAACTGATAGTTACGTAACATGTTTTGATTGCTACTGAATCCAATATTATCCGTGAGAAATGATACAAAATAAAATTATAGTGCCAACTGTATATAATCGCCATAGTGAAAAAAGGAAAAATTATAATCTAAATATAAAATTAACCTTCCTTGGTGGATCTTCAAACATTTATTACACAGATAAAAAAAGCCCTGAAACACAATATAGGCAAAACAATAATAATATCAATGGTTGTCTTGATATACAGTGTAATTTCGGAATATATAATTGAAAATCCCATACCAGGATCAGGGATACATTCCATATTTGAATCACTCTGGTGGACCATGCAAACCGTAACTACAGTTGGTTATGGAGATGTCACAATCGTTGGCTTTGCAGGAAAACTCAACGCTATTTTTATTATGATAATAGGTGTTGGCAGTTTCAGTTTGCTACTGGTATCCATAGGAGCAGAATTAATAGATGCTAAGCTTATGAAAAGATTTGGAGAGATGAGAACAAAAATGAAAGACCACATTATTATTTGCAATTATTCTGAAAAGCAGGCTGATATAATAAAATCAATTTCAGAGGAAAAGATTCCTCTTATAGTTCTTGGACAGGAGCCTCCCCAGAGGGAAAGAGAAAACATGGAGTTTGTGAAAGGAAATCCACTGGATTATAACGACATGAAAAAGGCAGGGATTGAAAACAGCCACACGGTCATAATATTCCCGAACGAGAAGTATGGAGCCGACGATTCCCTGGCCATCGACGCGGAATCAATCCTTATCGTCATGACCGCAAAGAAGCTGAACCCGGAAATTAACACAATTATTGAATTACTCAATAAAACCAGTCAGGAGCATGCCATAGAATCTGGAGCAGATGAAATAATTGTGAGGGGGGAAATGAGCTCATCGGCCATAGTCAAATTAATAAGAAACCCGGGATCATGGGATTTCATGTCCAGTCTCATGTCCACACCGGAAAGGATGGATATAATAGAAAAAAGAGAAGAAAACTTAAAAGGCAAGACCTTCAAGGAGATCTATAGGGCAATTGAAACAGAAAACAGGAAGATCATAGCAATTAAACAGAATGATGACTATAGACTCCGGCCATCTGATGACACTGTTTACGCAGGAGAACCCCTTATAATTTTGGAAAAATCACGGGAAACAATGAAAAATTAAATAAGCTTTACAACATTCCAGTAAAACCGTGGGCAGAGGTTGTCGAGATTGGTCAAAGGCGCCAGATTGAGGGTCTGGTTCCGTAGGGATACGAGGGTTCAAATCCCTCCCTCTGCATAAAAACATAAAAATAAGGAGCAAATCAGTGTAGTTTTATTGACCGGTTTCGCAGAACAACCCTGAAGACAGTGTTATATTCAAAGATTTGACTTCAGAAAGAGCTGAGGCTTTCCTCAATATAAAAAATAATGTCTCGTTTCCATCAAAGTTCCAGAAGGTCCAAAATCAGTTCATCGCAGATTTAGCTGTTTCCCACTCATGAGATAAACTCTAACAGTGAGCAAACCACACTTCCACTCACCACAATGCGAATGCCAGGGTTCACTTGTCGAGTTTCTTTTTCAAGTCATTTATCTCATTCTGGATGTCCTTGCCCATGGGGTTCTTTTTTGCTTTCGCTTCAAGTTCCCCAATCTTTGACTCTATACTCTTCTTTTTCCTTGTAAGGTCTCTTTTTCCTAATCCCATGATCACTAATTTAATCAGACAAAATAAATATTTGCTTTTAGAAGAATGTCAACAATTCATTGCTGAACTGAGCCTGTTCATATCTTGAAGACCCAACGATTTGTTTGTTAACTTCAGTTGCAAGTCCCAGAGAAGAGGGCATAGCATTCAAAAGGTGAAAGTTACGATTAAAGTTGATCAAAAAGTGCCCTTTAGGCGTAAAGCCTGAAAATCATTTCCTTAATGTTGAAACAATTTTAGAATATTCCTCCTCTGTTATTTCTCCTCTTGCAAATCTTTCCTTTGCTATGCTCTCCGCACTGTCGGATTCATGATTATAGTGATTTGTGTCTGTCCCTCGAATCATATCGAGGAAAAAGTAAATAAATACCAGTACAAATATTACAGATATCGCACCTATTATCGGCATTATCACGACCATTCCATAAAATCCGCCCATCATTCCGAATGTTCCATATGTGCCATTATAAGAGAACCTGCCAATCGCAGCCATGATTATGGCTATGGCTGCTACGAGTACGACCAGACCGATGAGGATCCACATCATGCTTTCAATCTTCTTTTCCATGTTTATCATATATGCTGGAAAAGTTATTAATGCCTGCCTGAAACATGTTTCATGAAGCAAGGATTATCTCATTTGTTACCCCTTTCCTCATCTTAACAATTACTCCCTTTCTCTCGAGGGAATCCAGTGCCCTTGAAACCGAAGCCTTTGAAATCTTCAACGAAGATGCCATTGCACTCTGAAGCATCTTATTTCCATGTTCTTTCAAAAGGCTGATTATTTCCAGTTCATTTTCCGGGAAATTTGCAGATGTGAAAAGTGTTTCAGGGATCGCAGGCATATGTCCGTCAACTGCTTTGTAATGAACAAAGACGATCTTTTTTCGTTCCTCAAGTAGTGGAGATGACATTCTAATGATGCCGATGGCAGATAGCAATGAGATTCCCACATTTACCACCACAATTCCAATGAACAGGTAGAGATAGAGCCGGTTCACAGATTCTCCGATAAACATAACGGTTGCAAATATTGTCGTTGCGATAACAGTGATCAGGAATGACAGGAACAAAGAAACAATGTAAAATTCGAGGCGCTTAACATTTTTATTCATATTCAACACAAACCATTTCTTCATCCCGGCAATTATAAACTGCTTTATCCTTTCGTTATTCTCCCAATTCCGCCATGATGTTCCCTCCGAGAAGAATGGAAATCATCGCCACTGAGGAAGAACTCGTTCCCATAGTAAGCTCCGTAAACATTGAGGAGAATGAATATATGGACAAGTCAAGGAAGGGGGTAAACACTCCACAGAGAGGACCAGTGGGCATTTACACCCACTTATTTGCTGTTCTTCAGAGGGTTTTTGTCAAATTCTGCCTTGCAGTGCTCACTGCAGAAGTAAAATTTCTTCCCCTGGAATTCGCTTTTAAATTGGGAATCCTCTTTCACTTTCATGTTGCAAATAACATCTTTTGCCATGCTTATACAATGCCTAAGATGCTCTTAAATCTTTTTTAGTACTATGGCGGTAATTCTTGGCTACAAAAATGAGATTTTTTTCTTAGGCCGATACCGTAAAAATTAAAATTCCACTATTTATATTGTGGGCAATTATCAACAAAGTTTTACACATAAATCCCATAGGGACCATATGGAAGTTTTGAACTATTGGATTAAATTGGACTATAATCACAATGAAAAGACATATACCGGAAAGGAGAAGATCCAGATTGAGGGGATCGAAAAAAATTTAGTAATCAACACTTCAGAACAGAACATTCAAAGGATCACGTTGAACGGAAAAAACGTAAATCTCCTGGATGGAAGAAGGGATGATGAAAAAATAATAGATTCAGATCTGAAAGGAAGTGGATTGATTGAACTGGAATTTACATCAAAGCTAAATGAAGCACTAACTGGGTTATACCTTGCCCGAGCCTCAGATGGATCAGAAATGGCAACCACACAATTTGAATCAATAGGAGCAAGGAGGGCGTTTCCATGCTTTGACAACCCATCATTAAAGGCAACATTCGACATTGAAATCAATACGGACTCTGATCTGGACGTCATTTCAAACATGCCTGAAAAAGAAGTCGTGAAAAGCGGTAAAACAAAAACCGTTAAGTTTCAGAGAACTCCAAAAATGTCAACATACCTGGTATATATAGGCATTGGGAAATTTGAAACGAAGGAAAGTAACTTTGAAGATGTAAAATTGTATCTTTCCGGTCTTAAGGGAAATCTGGACACAACCGATTTTCCACTGATTATGGCTGCCCAGTCCCTGGAATTTTTCAACAATTATTTTGGAATAAAGTATGTACTTCCAAAGATGCATCTCATATCTGTACCTGAGTTTGCAGCAGGGGCAATGGAAAACTGGGGGGCAATCACTTTCAGGGAGGTTGCCATTCTGGTAAATAGGAGCACGGGTGGAGCAACCAGGAAGAGGGTTGCAGCAGTAATTGCCCATGAAATAGCTCACCAATGGTTCGGAAACCTTGTAACCATGAAATGGTGGAACGATCTGTGGTTGAATGAGAGTTTTGCAACTTTCATGATGTATAAGGTCGTGGAAAATTACTACCCCGAATGGAAGGTGACAGGGGATATGCTTCTCACAAGGGGGAGAGGGGCATTTACCGATGACTCACTTTTGAGTACCCACCCAATTGAGGCAAACGTAAAGGAACCAGAAGAGATAGAACAGATTTTTGATCAGATAAGCTACGGAAAGGGTGGCATGATATTGAGAATGATTGAGTCATACGTCGGTAAAGAAGATTTCAGGAAGGGGTTGCATGAATATCTTCAAAAGTTTTCCTATTCCAACGCAGAGGGTGCAGATCTATGGAGGAGTATAGCAAAACAGTCAGGGAAACCCGTGGACAAAATAATGGAATCATGGGTAAAAAGAGAAGGCTATCCATTGTTGAAGGTGACCTTTGATAAGGATAAGATGAAAATTACGCAATCAAGATTCTACCTCGATGGGAAAGATGGTCCGGAAATCTGGCCTGTACCCCTCACTATCTTGAGGGAGAAAGGGATAGAAAGTTCCCTTATGGAAGGCAGGGAATTAAAGATTGAAAGGGAAGGATTCATAAAGTTAAACGTGGAGGAAACAGGGTTTTACAGGGTGTTATATCCGGATGAATTTTATTCCAATCTGAAGAGTAACGTTACTAAATTGCAGTATGCAGACCTCATAGGTATAATGTCTGATTTATACGCATTCGTTGTATCTGGAAAAACAACGCTCTCAACCTATCTCGATACGGTAACTCAATTCTCAGATTCTGAAGAGCTAAACGTTGTCACGCAAGTATCCAACGACATGGCTGAACTCAGGAACATTTTAGGTCCAAGGAATGATCTGGATGAAGTTTATTTAAAATTCCATGGGGAACAGGCAAGGAGGCTGGAAGAAAAGAAAACCCTGGATGTAAACGATTCCATTCTTTACGGTACTATCCTCAGGAGATTGGTGGAGGTTGATAAAAATAGGACCCATGAGCTGGCTTCAAAATTCCAGGCCATAGAATCAGAAAACCCTGACATAAGGGATTCAATAGCAATTGCATATGCAAAGGAGACCCAGGATATTAGGAAAATCCAGGAAAAGCTGTTCACGCTTAAGAGCGATGAAGATAGGGTAAAACTAATGGTGGCTACCGGGCACATTCCAGGGGAAGAGGCATTTTCATCCATGTTCGATCTCATAGAACGGGGAAAAATAAAGAAACAGGATGTGGCCTCCTATTTCACATCCTTTGGATCATACATTGAAAATCGTGAACTTGCAATGACAAAACTCAGTAAAATGACTTCAAAGCTCATGGATATCTTCAGTGGATCTGGCATGGCTTCTAATCTTATATTTGCCCTGACACCCCTGGTCGGTCTCAACCATGTGGACGAAATAGAAAAACTTCTGGAAAACATGAAAAATCCGAAGATTGAAAGAGGCATTAGCAAAGGCATGGAAAGACTGAGGATAAATCAGAAGCTTTTGGAGAGGCTTGCATAAATTTTATCCATACCATAAAAATTTAAGAAAAAGTTTGCTAATTTTAAACATTGGTAAAAAAGAGATTATTTATGGTAATAACAATATGGACAGTAAGGGAGATGAAAGAAGTGAGTGGAGAATTAACAAGAAGCCAAAAAAACTTTTTAAACAAATTAGTGGAAGAGTCTGCAGAGCGTCTGGAAGCATCGGAAAAGTATCTTAAAACCATGGGAAAAGGGGATATATCAGAGCTTACGGTGCAGGAAGCATCCAGATTAATAGACGAGCTTACAAAGATAAAGGTGGAAAACGGTGGTAGGGCAGGTGGAACGGGTGGTCCAACACCAAAACAAAAATCCTTCATATCTAAACTCCAGGATTCTGAGGAGAGAATATCTTTCACAAAACAATTCCTTGAAAGATATGATAAAAAGTCCGTGGATGATCTGGATATCAAGGAAGCATCGATGCTCATTGATGGATTGATGGATAAAAAGGGAGACCAGGATAAAAGTGCAAGGCAGACAGACTTCCAGGCCACTCCAAAACAGGTAAATTTTATCAGGAACCTCCAGAAAACAGAGAGAGATCAAAAGATAGTTGAGGATTTTCTAAAGTCTGCTGGAAAAAAGACACTTGAGGAGATAACAAGAACCGAGGCAAGCACCTTAATAGAGAAGTTAAAGGTCTGATCTCATCTCACAAAAAGGGGTTAATTTATCTGAATAAGTGGAAATATCAAACTAAATCATGCATATGATTTTATTTTCCTTTTACATGATGATATATGAAAGGGGTAAGCAGTGCTACCGATCTCATCATAGAAAATAACCCCATGTATTCTTTGATGGTGAAAAGCGGAATAGTGAATTACACAAGCCTGGCTAGGAAGATAAAAAAACAGGTGGAATCAATGACCGGAAAGGAGGTAAAGCTGAACACTCTTGTGAAATACATAACATCCATTACGCCCAATCTGCAGGAAGACTACCAGATAAACTATCTCAAAAGATCTAACCTAAACGTGGAATTTAGGTTTTCTGAAAGGGAGGGAAATACCGTAGATCCCTCTAATAACGACATATTTCTCGTTTATAAGGCTGCGGATAGATTCCGGTATCTGGTAAGGAACGATCCGGATGGAAAATTGGCCTGCATCAGAATCACCCTTCCTGAAGATGCAAAAAAGGCACCCGGTATTACCCTGTTTGTTGTGGAATATCTGATGATGCAGCAAATATCCATTGAAAAGATTTATCGTTTCGATCTTGAAATAATCCTGGTGTGTGGCATAGATGTTGCCAATCAAGTAATTTCTAGCCTCAGTGATCTTCTCTTCAAGTCCAATGCCTGAAAATTACACTCAAGAAACTCGCGGAATGCGAGCTTCATCATAGTTATTTTTCAACATAAATTTTTATGAATTATTACTTTTAATAATATTTTATAAAAGAAGAATTTAATATGAACGGTCCATGAGTAAAATTGTGCAATCCAGTATTTCCCATGATCTGGCCATCAATCGTTAAACCTATGGAGAACATTCCATAGAAAAAAAATGAAGGTGAGTTCTTCTAATAATAGGAAATAATAAAATTGCAAAAGAAAATGGGAGATTAAATGAGAATTGAAACACTTATATATGGAATTTACCCAAGAAGCGATAGATTGAGATTGGAATATGGCAGGCTGGAAAGGGGAGTTGAAACAACTGAAAAGATAAAGGATATCATAAGGGAAGAGAAGTCCAACTTTTACCAGATGACGAAAGGAATAAACTTTGTGACAGATCCTTTATTCAACTGGTATGACGTTTTCAGGTCCATTTCTCTCTCAGTGGATGGTATTTCCTTGGGTCCTCTTAGGAGATACCTCGAAACTAATACGTTTTACAGGGAGCCAGAGATAACACGTTTGGGTGAGTTAAAGTTGGACGTACTGGAACCACTGGAATTTGAAGATAATCCGCCTTTTCCGATGTTTCAGAATGATCATAGAGGAGTACTCCCAATCTTCCCTGAGCCCAGTTCAATGTATTCCATGTCTAGTGTGAGCCCGGAAGTGGGAGAAAAGGAGTTCTCCCTAAAACTGTTAAAGATATATGACAGAATAGCAGGACAATTCAATTCCGGGCAAATTGTAATCTTCTCACCGAAGGCCACTTACCAGAATATGGAAATATATAAAGAGTTAAGTTCATCCCGGCAACTGTTCCTTGTTTTGAACGAAAGTGTGAAAGAGGGTAGTTTCGAGAATCTTTCATTCAAATTTGAATCAATTATTGTACCGGATAAAAAATATCTTGATCTGGCCCAGAACAATTCCATAAAACCCGGTCTTCAGATGTTAGATTCCCACAATACCAGGATTGAAACTGTGGAAGAATTGAAAAAGGAATTGTTAACAATAGAAAACGCCACTGGCATTAAAAACCTGATTGTTACACACAGGGATTATATGGACTTCCTTCCAAGAACCATTGCGGACAGAAAGGTAAAAATTTTGAAGGAGATGAACTGAATGGCAGCAAAATTGATAACACAGGAAATAGGGAGTTTCAGGAAGCCAGAATACCTGAGCAAAAAATTTCATTCCATTGAAGGTACACAAGAATATGTAGATCTATCCCAGAAAGCCACAGTGGAAACACTGGAGGTATTTGACAGAGCAGGACTGGATAATATAGGCGTTGGAGGGGAGATGTTCAGGTGGGAAATGTATGAACATCTGGCAAAACGTGTTACAAACATTGAGTTTTATGGCCTTGTGAGATCCTTTGACAATAGATATTACAAGAAAGGAAGCGTAATTGGGGTGCCGGAGAGAAAGGAATCCTTCCACAGGGAAGAGCTGGAACATGTAATGAAGGATACAAATAAGAGCATAAAGGTACCAATCACAGGGGCCTATACCATGATGGATTGGTCTTTCAACGAACATTACAGGAGCAGGAGGGAACTTGCCATGAAATTTGCCGATCTGATTCACCAGGAGATCGAGGATTTACAGAAAACATGGAAAAAATCTGGAAGAAGGGAACAGTTGCAGATTCAAATCGATGAACCGGCAACAACAACTCACCCCTCTGAAATGGACATAGTCGTTGAATCAATGAACAGGTCAATGGAGAAATTCAGGGATATTGAATTTACGTTGCATGTTTGTTATAGCAAGGATTACAGGATCCTTTACGACGTGGTTCCAGACATGGGGTTCCATGGATACAACTTGGAATATGCCAACAGGGATTCACTCATAGTAAGGAAAGAGGAAAGGGAAGGATACGATGACCTGAAATATTTCAAAACCGTAAACGATACACTCAAGGAAAAGAGATTTATCGGACTTGGGGTGACAGATGTGCACATAGATACGGTGGAATCCCAGGAACTAATAGAAAACAGGATAAATTATGCCCTTGGGATCCTAGAAGATCCTTCTCTTGTAAGAATCAACCCGGATTGCGGCCTGAGAACCAGATCTAGGGAAATTGGATACGAGAAGTTATTGAATATGGTCAGAGCGACCAGAAATGTGGAAAAAGATATGTGATCAATAAGAAAAAATTACATCCCCTCACATTCTCTTTTGAGAATCTTACTTGATGAAAAATTTATAATCTAACCCGCTATGAGAAAGTATGGAAGTGGAACAGTACCTGAGTAATTTAAGCTTTTCTGAACTGAGGGAACTTGCCAAAAAAAGTGGAATTAAATCGATACCGAGAGCATATAAAAAAACAGACCTCGTAAAATATATACTGGAAAATAACAGTAAGGAAACAATTCAGGAATGGATTAAGAAGGAACAAAAAGCATCGGATAAACGGAATGAAAACCACAAGGAAAAAAAAGGAGAAAAGGGGGAAAAAGGCTTTCCAAGACATGAGTATATTGTGGATCTTCAAAAAGAAAGAGTTCACAGAATAGTGGTTGAAGCAGTATGTAAAAACCTGAAGGAAGATCTCCCAAAGTCAGCAGGGGTAAATTTTTATGACGAAATGAGTGATAAACTTCTAAAATACCTTCATGAGGTCTTTGTGGAGCAGTTGGATGATAGGGATGAAAAGTATTTTGAACTGAGATGCGCCAACTGGTTAACCTATAAAATGAAAGAAATTGCTGCTCTGAGAACAAGGCACACCTTACCAGGCACAGGAGAATTGAGACTTGTGGGATTTGACGTGGACGGCCTACCCTATGTGGTAGGAGAGTTCATCGAACAAGGGGTCACAGTGGAAAAGTTTAATGGGGCCATTGAAAGCACGAAGAAAGTTCTGGAAACCTATGGTGGAAGGATAGGGAAAAAACACAAAGAAGCTTGGTTAAGGCTCTGTTTCTTTGTGCCGGAAAAATATTCTAATAACCTACTTGAAATCATAAAGCAGAATAAAGCCGTTAATGAAAGTGGGGTTATGAGAGTCAAAAGGGGGCTTCTGAAAGCCGATCACCACATTAAGATTTTAGCCTATAAAACAGAAGGAAAGAAGTTTGTGGACATACTTTAGTATTTCACCAATTTTTAGAAATGTCAGGAATATGAAGATGGAGCTTTCTGGCTATTTCAATCATGGGTCTCATGAGTAGTTCCCCACTCTCTGTTACAAACATATAGACACCCACAACCTCACTTCCAGAAGGGAAAATAATATGGGAAGGGAACGCAAAGCAACTCGGAAACAACCCAAAATTAGGGTTTCTTAAAGTTATCTTTTACATTCTAATTATACCAATATAGAAGTATAGAACCTACTAATTATATTGGGAAACAGGTAAATATGGACTTCTGGATGAACCGCCACCAGTGATTAAAATGGAAGGAAAAATGAAAATATTGCTGAGCGTAGTGCTGGCGGTCATTATTGTCGCAAGCGGCATAGGTGTATACGAGTACTACGGAACGCATTCAAAACAGAAAGTGGTAGTAATTTACGCAGACTACTCCCCGTCACTTGTTCAACCCCTGTTCAACGATTTCCAAAATGCAACAGGAATAAAGGTAGTTGTTCAGTACGGAGCTATGGGTACGCTGCAGGGCAAGCTCATTTCATCCAAGGGAAGCCCACAGGCGGATGTACTCTTTGGAGGAGCCCCATCAGCCTACATAAGTGTAAAGAATCAGGGAATACTTCAGAGTTACAAGCCTCCTGCAATTGCCAACCAGAGTGAATATATAGGCAATCATGTGTTGTGGAGATCTGGAAATTGGACATGGTTCCCATACAGCTATGCGGTCCTTGGGCTATCCATAAACTATAAGCTTCTTGCGAACTCGTCCGATCCAACGAATTTCACTCAGCTCACCAGTCCTGAGTACAAGGGAAAGTTAGTGCTGGAAAATCCAACAACGTCTACCACAACGGGCATAGCATTCTACTCCATGGTTGAACAGTACTATATTGACCACTATGGAAATACTACGGGAACACAGATGTTCACATCATATATGCGCGGACTCTTCAACAATAGCGTTGCACAAACACCATCTGACGACGAAAACGCTGAAGTTGTACTTGGACAGGGAGGTGGAGCAATCACAATTGACTGGTCATACATGCCAACTCTCTATGACCAACTGAATGGATATACGCTTAAGCCAGATCTCCTGTCCACCGCGGTTCTCGGTGCATCGGCGATGGCACTGATCAATGGAGCCCCTCACCAGAGCAATGCTGAAGCTTTCGTGAACTGGATACTCTCCAAGCAGGGTCAGACCGACATTGGAATAATACTGCACAAACCCCCGGTCATAACTGGTGTGCCCATACCTGCAGGGTCTTTCTCTCTGAATAGCATAATTCCCGTGGCATTCCCATATAGCCAGTCCTTTACATCTACTCATGCCACTCAAATCGATAACCTGTTCCAGACGTACGATGCTTGATGAGGGCAAGGTTTAGGAAGATAGCAATAACAATTTTGCTATCTCTATTTTTAGCATTTTTTACTATCGGACCAGTTATTACACTCGTCCTTACATCTTTTGATTCATCCCATGGAGGATTGTTTGGTGGTCCCCTAATCCTCACAGCCTCCTCCTATTTCTTTGTTTTTTCCAATAGTTATACTATGAAGGCATTCTATGATACTCTTGAACTGGGAGTGGGAACTTCTGCCCTATCCCTGATTATTGCTCTCCCCATATCCTACGGCCTGTCGTGGTCAAACATGCCTCTGAAGAGGTTCATCAGAACTACCCAGATGATGGGTCTGGGGCTTCCAGGATTCATAGTGTCCCTGGTGATGATAGTGTTCACGGGAAGTATATATCGAACGGGTTTCCATGTGCATTCCGTGCTCGGTGTTCTCTTGGCAATGTCCATTTCATCAGTGCCATTCCAGGTACTCTATTCTACACTTTCCCTGGAGAGGCTGGATTACAGGTTGATAGAAGCAGCACGGGTAAACGGTCTTGGGACTTTCAGGACATTTTTTAAGATAACCATGCCTCTGCTTTCGCCAGGAATAATGTCTGGATTCATGGTTGTCTTCCTCCTGACTACCGGATCCCTTTCGGTTCCACTTCTTCTCGCTCCCCCATCGTTCCCGGTTCTTGCACCCCTTGCCTATTCTGAATTGCTATCATTTTTCAACTGGTCCGTGGCTTCTGCAGACCTAACATTGATATTTGGAATCAACATTGTAGCTGTAATCATCTATACATTCTTTTCCAGAAGGATACCAAGAACGGTGAGTGGAAAAGGGTTCAGGGTAAGGAGAAACGGAAATCCTGTGGTCAGGTACGGCCTTGCCGCATATTCACTTCTGGTATCATTTATCTTCCTCGGGGAAATATTCATACTTGTGGGATATGCATTCGGAAAAAAGTGGGCAGGCACGCCTCTTCCACAGGGCTTTACTACCAATTATTTCAGTTCAGCCATCTCATTGTATCCTTTCTCCCCCATATCCACAGTGATCATTAGCTCTGCAGCGGCCGTTGCGGCCGTACTGATCTCCCTGATCATATCATACGGGAACAGGACAGGATCTGTTGGTGCTCCGGTCCTGTTGAACTTTCTCGTACTGACTGTATTCAGTCTCTCCAACACCATCATTGGAATAAGTTATCTTTCCCTCTTCAGTAACCGACAAACTGGTTTTCTCATAAATTCTATACCATTGGTACTGCTCTTTGGATACATTTTTGCAAGACTGGGTTACGCATCCAATTCGGTAAGGATTTCTGTAGAATCTGTATCTGAAAGCATAGTGCATTCTGCAAGACTCATGGTTCCAAAAAACAGGAACGGCTTTGCCAGAATCATCTTACCCTTGGTGATCCCCGGTCTACTTGAGGGATTTCTTCTTGTATTCGTAAGATCGTCCATTGATTACGCCTCGACGGTATTTCTCGCACCAGTAAACTGGACAACTCTCACTTTAGCGTCGTATAGCTTCATAATAACGGGGGAACTTGGGCAGGGAGCAGCTCTTTCTCTGGCGGTTCTTGCAATAACAATGCCCCTCTCCTATCTGCTCTACAGGTTGAGGACAAAGAGTTCAATGTGAAATCCTAATATTTTGTTGAACGGGGTCATGGAAATGCAGGCTCTGAAACTGCCACATCATCCTTGAATATGAAAAAACTGTCTGGCACAAGACGGAGAAAGACCTTATCTCCAACATTGCCTACCTTTCTTTGCACCCTCTTCCTTATGATCCTGCCATCCGGAATGGTGAGGAGCAGGTCGTAAACTCCTGTGTTAAATCTGTAATCTAAGACAGTTGCAGGCAAACATGGAGGAGAAATGGCATTTGTTAGCTCCAGCTCATCCATCCTTATGACTATCTTGCCTCGCTCAAATTCCATAGGCACCAACTCCTCAGGTATTTCAAGTGGTTCCCCTTCTCCACTCATCCTAACCATCCCATCCTCTCTGGATTGAACAGATATCTGCAACACAACACTCTCTGACATGAAGTCCGCTACAAACAGGCTCGCAGGATTTGTGTAGACCTCCTCCGGAATGCCCACCTGCTCAATGAGACCATGATTCATTACTGCAAGCCGATCTGCCATTTCGTAGGCCTCTTCCTGTGCATGTGTAACAAACACTGTGGTAATTCCAATGTCGCGTATCACTCTCAGGGTTTCCACTATCAGGTCCCTCTTTATTTTTGTATCCAGGTTGCTGAGAGGCTCATCCATGAGGAGTATATCCGGATTCATGACAAGTGCCCGTGCCAGAGCGACCCTCTGCATCTCTCCACCGGAAAGATCTGATATTCTTGATTTCATCTTGTGTGAGAGTCCGACCCTGTTAAGTATGGAGGAGACCCTTTCCTCCTCTTCTTTCCCCTTGAGTACAAGTGAAATATTGTGATACACATCTAGATGCGGCCACAGTGCATAATCCTGAAACACCATCCCTATATTTCTGTCACTTGGCTTAAGATCCGTTACATCCCTCCCATTGAAGTAAACACGACCTGAGGTGGGAGTTTCCAAGCCTGCTATAATCCTCAATAATGAAGTCTTTCCAGATCCACTTGGTCCTATTATGCTGAAAATCTCTTTATCACCTATTTCAAGGTCGGCATTATGTATCGCAATTTTACTCCCAAATCTCTTTGTGACCCCTTTTATTTCTATGGATGCCATCGCAGAGACAATTTCCAATAACCTAATAAATTGATCTTTGTTCATTGCATATTCTTGTTCAATGCCTTTCTTATCATAAGCAATAGTAGAAATTAATTACCAAAAAAATCCTGTGCTAAGAAAATGAATGATAATGTTATGGGCCAATTCTATTTCTGGGATGTTTTTCGTTGAATCTATCGTATTAATAGGATTATTTTTAGGTTCCATGCTCACATTTAAAGGAAGAGGCATTCTACACAAGTTAAGTCATTTCCAGGTTTATGGGTAGTACGATTTTCCCATCTTTATTTAAAATGGACAGATCCAATACCTCTCCTTTTTTTGTTCTCGTATGGATCGTGCCTGTCACACTCTTTCCTGGAATTCCAGCTATGGATCCTAAGGATGCTCAATCCACAAAATCAGGTATTTCATCATAAAATAAGGCTCTTTCAAAGCGATTGAAATTAACGATCATCTGACCAGTTTTGGAAAATCAGTATTCTGATTAATCAATCACGGTTTCTTGTTTTCAATCTTCATAGATCCGATGACACCGGAAGTGGAAAATAAAAGGTGAAGACTGTAAAAAATTACTCAGGGTAATTGATAATATGTATGTGTAATTTATTTTTAAAATTGACAAAAGATTTTATAAAAAAGAAATCTTAGGCGTTTAGGTAAACAAATGGCAAGAAATATTT
Organism: Thermoplasmata archaeon; assembly: GCA_021794355.1. Classification (GTDB taxonomy): domain Archaea; phylum Thermoplasmatota; class Thermoplasmata; order Thermoplasmatales; family Thermoplasmataceae; genus Cuniculiplasma. The sequence continues at coordinate 46,270 of JAJYRA010000041.1, forward strand.
CAGTTGAGACAATCAACCAGGTTCCAACACATCTTAGAGACGTAGAACTTGTAGAAAGGAAAGGAATTGGCCATCCAGATAGCGTTTCTGATGGTATAGCAGAGTCAGTGAGCAGAGAATTGAGCAAATATTACATTAAGCACTTTGGCGAAATTCTTCATCACAACACAGATCAGGTAGAACTTGTGGGTGGGCAGTCTGCACCCAAATTCGGCGGAGGAGCTGTCCTGGATCCTGTCTATATATTGCTGAGTGGAAGGGCTACAACCACTGTGGATGGAGAAAGAATTCCAGTAAAATCAGTGGCAATTAAGGCTGCCAAGAACTATCTGGAAAGCAATTTTAAGCATCTGGATATGGATGGCGATATAATGATCGATTCAAGAATTGGTCATGGATCGGTGGATCTGAGAGATGTTTATGATACTAAAAAGCACAGGGCCAACGATACCTCCTTTGGTGTTGGTTTTGCACCCTTCACGGACACGGAAAGGCTCGTAAAAGGAACGGAGAACTTCATTAATGGTCAATTGAAAAAGAAACTTCCAGCCATTGGATATGATATAAAAGTCATGGGATACAGGCAGGATAAAACCATAAATCTCACGGTGGCAGCTGCCTATGTAGACAAGTATGTTAAGGACAGTGATGAATACTTCTCCATTAAGGAACAGTTCCAGCAGCTTGTAGAGGACAACGCAAGCAAGATCTCCAGTGAAGATGTTAAAATATACATAAACACGGCAGACAAGGACGGCGACAAGATTACAAGCCATTATCTCACTGTAACCGGGCTATCTCAGGAGAATGGTGATGATGGATCTGTTGGAAGGGGAAACAGGGTTAACGGGATAATCACTCCTTACAGGCCCATGAGTATGGAGGCTGCAGCTGGTAAAAACCCCGTCACTCACGTGGGAAAGCTGTACAATGTTCTTTCAAACAAGATTGCTGACCACGTTGTCAGGGAAGAAGGAGGGGATATAACAGAAGTTCTAGTGAGGATCGTATCTCAAATAGGAAGAAGTATAGATAATCCCCATGTTGCCAGCTTACAGGTAATTTATGGAGACAGTGTCGATCCATCCAAGCATAAGAAGAACATTGAAGCCATAGCAGATTATGAGCTGGAGCATATATTCGAACTGACTCAGGGGTTTGTTGAAGGCAAAATCCCAGTGTTCTAATCCCTTAAACAGGAATATTTCCAAGTTCTCCTTTTTCATAAAAAAACACAACTTAAACTTCAACTCATCATTTTATGTGTAATATCGTATCCATATCAGAAATTTTAACCAAGATCAGATAACTATCTCGCAGTAGGGCATTATCGCATAACCGATTCTTTCTTATACACACCTGAAACCATCTGGATGCCATAAACCGTGAAGTTTCCATAACTTGTTGTTATGGTATTATTCGTCCCACCCTATGGTTACGCCACATCCTTAAAAGCAAATTCAACCTGTACAGATACGGGTTTGGAGAGACCAAGAATCTCAGCACCTATGGTCGTATAGTACGTGTCTCCTGGGTGGGGGAAATATAAGTAACCGCAGATCATCGAAGCGAAATGACCACTACTCACAGAAAAGTTGAAAAGTGAGCCGGGATTGGCTTTTGCATGATTCTCTATGTTGAATTGGAAGTTCCATGAAGAATCCCCGAATAAACCAGCACATGGCGGGTTCGTATTGCTATATTTTTTGCTATATGATGTATTTGTCATGATGGCATGTTTAGCACGGTAAAAAAAACAAAATGGTCGCAAGCAATTAAATCCGGGAGAACTCAGGTTTTGCGTCAACATTAGACTGGAAGGGTGAAGATTGGAAGGCAGGCTCCCTGTCACGTTGATAAGAATGTGGAACATTGGTGTTTGCCCCGCATTACCAAGATACTGTTCATATCCCCGGGCGGTTAAGGATAATGATGAATTTGGGTATCCTTTCTCTCCAATTGATGCTGATGCCGTAACATTGTGGATCCACAGAGGCAAAGTTTGATTGTAGAAGTTGGCATCGCATGCATAGAATGTTTTTCCATCACTTACTGAAATTGCGGGTTCTCTTGACGGAAGGAATTCAAGGAAAGAAATTGGAACTGCAACTATAAGGGCTATAAGAATTGAAAATAACATTATTTTCCTGTTTCTATTCTTTAACATCCAATAATAGTCAAATATTAATCATATTTCAATATTTCGGTAGAGTAGAATGATGTAGGATAGGGTGTCAAAATCCTATTAGGTTCTATCGATTCTGCAGTTCTCTTTAATATCCATGTATGCAGTAATCCTGTGTTTAAGGTGCGGTACCTTCTGGAAAAAATGGTGTTAAAACACTGGTATATACTGTGTACCATTAATCACATTCATATGCGATATCAAAAAGGTGGATAGAATTCATAATCGAGAAATCAAGGTGATATGTATTGGTTGAGATGGACGTATCTTGATACCTTTTTTGAGATCGAACGGCTTCACCCCTTTATTCATATATTCCATAATCTTTCTATCGCTATGCTTGCACTTCAAAATTCTGAAAATGATCGATGACTAATACAGCGTATGGGGTGTTCTGCTTATGCCTTCAAGGATAAATGTTCATGGAATGAAAAAGGAGAAATCTTGAGCGAAATGCCGGAGAAGCAAACGAATCTGTAACAAACTTGAAGAGCAGAGGGTCGATGAAAGACGTAACACATGCAAAACAATTAATCTTCAGAGAATATCCTTATCCATGGCATCCGAAATGTTAAGTTTTGATATTATCTCAGACGGAACTTTTTCCCTTGATCCAGGTGCTATTTTTGGAATGACTCCCAGGAATGTGTGGAGCAGGGAATTTAAGGTAAATGAAAATTATAGAATTTTATTAAATGCAAATATTTCCATAATAGAAGATGACGGAACATTCTATATGATTGACAGTGGAATAGGGCCATCTCCGGGGGAATATTTGGAGAAATGGTTCGAGGCAAAACCCAACAACAATCTGAAAAATTATATGGAAAAAAGAAAAATATCAAAAATACACAGTATTTTCCACACCCATCTGCACTTTGATCACATGGGTCATTCATTTAAGGATCTTTCATCCAGTATTAGCTATGCGGATCACAGGGAAGTGGAGAATTTTAAATTCCCTAATGAACTGGCACTTTCCAGTTATACCTATGGTGACAAAAGCCTGGATATAAGTGGACTGAGGCCCATATTCTGGGACCAGGACATTGGACCATTCACCATCATGCACACGGGAGGCCATACCACAGGGCACCAGGCAATTCTATTCAAAAAAGGGAATATCAAACTCATGTTTCCTGGGGATCTGATTCCCTCAACATTTCATCTTAAACCCACAAGGATCACAGCCATAGATTCAGAACCATTAAAATCATTGAAAAACAAGAAAGAGCTCATAAAAAAAGCAATAAATGAAAACTACACTGTCATTCTGGTTCACGATATGAAGACAATGGCCGTTAGGTTGAGTGGAAATACGGATGCTCCAAAATATGAAGAGGTGGCATAATTTTTCAACGAAATGGGAGGAATAAAGGGCCACACTTTAATGTTATAAGATCATGACACTTCAGGGGGGTGAAAGGCTGGAAAATGAAGTAAGGGTTGGATATGTGTATCTGCACCAGGATGATCCATCCAAGTCCACAATGAAAAAATTGCATAAATTCAGTCTTGCTAACCCCATACAGAAGGAAAAAATGTCGGGGTATATGGTGATCAGGTATGATGCGGAAAAAATCATACTCCCTTCAGATAGGTCAACAGTGGCAAGAAAGGGAATATGCATCATTGAAGGTTCCTGGAAACTGAACGATCTCCTGGCCAATTACAGAAGGGGAGTGGAAAGGAAATTGCCGGTTCTCATGGCAGGAAATCCTGTAAATTTTGGAAAGTTCAACACACTTTCATCTGTTGAAGCCCTGGCATCTGCCCTTTATATCACCGGTTTTTCCGAACAGGCTGAGAGGGTCATGTCTAAATTCAACTGGGGACACACCTTTCTGGAGATCAACGGGGAGCTTCTCAAATCCTATTCAAACTGTAATAATATGTCAGATATTGAGGAAGTCTACAGGGAATTTGATATCATTTTTTCACCATGATCCAGTGGCCGTTTTCCAGTTTCCAGACACCCGTAGTGTAATATGAAATAATTTTCATGATACTGTTCCTGTAAGAAGCCGGAATCTTTTCCATGGGTTCCTTTTCATTGGGTAGAATATGAATACCTGTTACCTGCGTACCTTCATGGTATTGTCCACTTTCAAGACCGTCAAGGAGGAATTGAAGTTCGTCCGGATCAAGTTTCATCCTTTCCTTTCTGGTTTCTTCTGCCAGTTTTTCACTGCCAGGGTAATGAATTTCCTCCGGGTTTCCCTTGGCATAGGCTATGAATAATCGAACACCAAGGCACTTGGAACATTTCCCGCATGGGTAAACATCCCCTTCCACATACCTGCAGGAGTGGCATGATCTCTGGAGTTTATAAAGCGAGGGATACCTTTTAACAAGAATATCCTCGACAACAGAACCGTATATATTGTATAGTGCGGACCAGAGAGTGATTCCAAAACCCTTTTCCATCAAATATTCGGAAAATCTTCCCTGAAAATCCGAACTCTGATCGTAGACGCCATAATAGTGCTTTATTCCCCTGTAAGGAGGCTCCTCCGCAGGATCATCCAGTTCATTTCCCATCAGGATGTGTCCTATGGAAAGGGAGGATGCAGAGGGGAGAACTGCAAAAATATAGACCGGAAAAAGGAAAAGTTGGACGGGGTAATCATCTGCCCATGAAAAGGAAACAACGGGATCAAGCACGGGCATCAGGTGGTTCATGAAATTGTAAAAACGGTCAATGTTAGACCAGACCCTGGCACTTTCACCCTCCCTGCTCAACACATCATGGGAGTGTTTTGCAGCTTTCCAGTGTCCTCCTGACTCATTGAAGAAATAGGGTATGGTTTTCTGGTCTATTTCTTTCATGATTCCAAAGGTCAGGAGGCTTTCTTTTCCCCCAGAAAGCATTACGGCCGCCCTTCCACCTGCAGCTTTCTCATAATGGTCTTGAAAATCTTCCCTAAAGGTAAGTCTGGTATCACCCCTGGCATTGGACTCCGTTATCTCCTGATCTGTGGGAAGGTACTCCTTCTTGAAGAAATTGTACCTTATCCTGCATAGCCTGTTGACAAAAACCTCTACGTTGTTTATTTCAACCATTTCCCTGATCATTTTACGATCTGCAGGGGACGTTGGAAAGTTGAATACCATCTCACCTGTAAAGAGGGCATAGTTGATGACTGCAGTGGCCCCCATGAGACCTGCAAGATTTGAATTCAGATCCACATCGTGATCATATTTATACTCCAGGACAAAGGAATGTGTGTCGTTGTTTATATTCAATCCTATTTTAGCCCTATTCCTGGAAACGGAAATTATGCTAACGACTATCCTGTCAAAGCACCTTATTCTCTGAAGAAAATCCAAGGAGTTACACCTCTGAAAGAATAATTTCAGCCATTCTTCCAGATTGTTTCAGGGGGTCGAAGGCAGGCAGACCATATTTCTTCTCCAGATCTTTTCCCGCTTCATCTATTTCCTCCTGCGTTAGACCCTCCCTGTTTATTGCAATTCCTATTACCTTCTTATCTGACAGTTCTTCCAGTATCCTGATAAATTTGTCAAGGGGTGGAATCTTTATTCCGGGAAAGCCATCATAATCAACCCTCCTTGGGGCATGCTGCAAAATGATGGCTTCCGGTTTCCCGGCTGCGATTATTTCAAAACTTCCTGGATAAGCGGGATGAAGAACTGATCCCTGCCCTTCCAGGAACATATAATCAGGGGCTTCCTTTTCCCATGCCTCAACTATAACACTTTCAATTCCACCGGCCACGAAATCATTAATCATGGAATCTATGACCACCGTATAGGGAAATCCCTGCATCCATGCGGTCTGTCCCGTGCCGATCATGGTCGAACTCTTCCCACGTTTCTTAATTTCTTCATTCAGGTATACTGCCGTAGTTCTCTTTCCTATGGCACTATCTGTACCCAGGACGGCAATCTTCTTTGACTTTACGTCCCATATCTTTCCGGTGAAGAAGTCCCTCCTCATCATGAACATCTTCCTCACATCTATGATTTCAGTGCCGTATTGTTCACTGAGCTTGGAAAATTCAGGGTCACCGGATATAAATTGGTGTAGTCCACTTACAACTGTCATCTTCTCCCTTATGGCTCTGGAAACAAATGGTCTAAAATATTCCGGAAGGTATCCACCATCCGTTGCCACACCCACAATCAGGGTATCAGCACCCATATCCAGAGCTTCACCGATGGATGAGATTATCCTGATGTCCGGTTTTGCCCCTGGAACAAGTTCCTCTATGGAGAAACCAAGGTGCGTGCTGTCTATTACCCCAAGAATATCATACCTTTTGGAGAACCTGCAGAGACCATTGGCGGTCTTTCCATAGGTGGAGCCAAGAAATCCCTCTGCAAGTATTACTGCACTGGGCATCAGTGTCCTCTTCCTGTAAGTACCACAACTACCTCTCCACCGTAATTCCTGTTTGAAAGGTTTTTGTATGCTGCCGATAGGGCTGAGGCAGAAGCAGGTAAAACCTCGATTGACTGCTGGTTCTCTATCATCTTTGAAAATTTAATCATTTCAGGATCGTTAACTCCTATGGCCACACCCCTGCTATCGTAAATTGCATTAAGGGCTTTCTGTCCATCCATGGCCCTGAATGAAACAAGAGGCTCATTTGTTTCTGTCTCCACAATAACTGAAGGTTCCAGCTCCTGTATTTTCCTGAAGCCATGTTTCCATGAATAAACAACAGGATTTCCCAGAGAAGTGCTGGCTGCTATAAATCTTGGAACTGAACTTGTAATACCCTTCAGGTACAGTTTCATGAATCCACTGTATATACCTGCCAGTGTTGTTCCGTTTCCAACGGGTGCCGCCACATATGCAGGTGCATGCCCCAACTGCTGCACTATCTCATTTGCAATGCTTTCGTATCCAAGCAAATCAATGATTGAGTTTACGGAACCGGGACTGCAGTCATACCAGTTCTCATCCCTGGACTTATCCTTCATGTATTCAACAAGGTCCTCATATTTCATATTTTTCTGGATTATTTTAGCTCCATTGCCGTATATCTCATCACTCCTTGCATTTGTATAAAATGAAGGGGTAGCAACAACAGAATTGATCCTGTATGCAGATGCGAAATAGGACACAGACGCACCGTAATTTCCACAGGTTGCAACTGCTATGGTATCATAGCCCAATTCAATGGCCCTTCTGACATGGAGGCTGGAAATTCTATCCTTCTGTGTTCCTGTGATACTGGCACCCTCAAACTTAAAAAAAACTCTATTCATTTTTAGGGCTCTCTCTATATTCCTGGCCCTAAAAAGAGGCGTCAATCCAGGGGGCTTCTCTTCCTCTGTAATTTGTTGCATTATTTATTACACCGACCCATCGGTCTTATAACAATAGGTATTTTATATTTAAATATTCCTAAATTATTTTTCCATTAATGTATATGATGGGGAATCCCAATTTAACGAAGTTTATAAACATCTATATCTATTTATTATATATTAATTATAATGTAATTATTATTTATACATTGAATAAATTGAATACATCATTTGTTCAGTAAAATAGGGCAAAAACAGATATCAGCTCACTGGAAGTGCAATTCCCAAAAACCCTGAAAAATTCTGGATTAAGATTAATTTTATAATTTGATTTAAGTATATTTTATTAATTATAAAATGATTATTTCTAAACCAAGCTGATCGGCAACATTTCTGACCATTGCCAAACCTGCAGATTTAATCCCCTTTTTGTCCACGATGAAACCCCTGCACCCTTCAGTTTTTTCCACAGCCATTTTTACCTCTGTTTCAGTGATTTCGTCCATTCTGAACTTTGATATTATATGGCCAACGTTTACATTTTCAGTCAGTACATAGGAGGAAAATTTTGGTGCGTAATGGCCACCACCGGCTCCAACAAAATTGGGGAAATTCTCCGGTTTTGCATCCCTTATCCCCATAAAAAGTGTATTCAACGCTTCCGGATCATTCCAGCTTTCAGCCTCAGTTCCTATTTCGGCAAATATTATTCTTCTCCCACTTTCAGGTCCATGATGTGTGGCCTCAAAGGTTATATGATATAGATCTCCTGAATAAACTTCATTCATCTTTCGGAGAATTGCCGTCTGTATTTCAGGTGCACTTCTTGAAATCGTTTTTGCTTTCCCGCCAAGATCATTGGTGCTAAAATTTCCCACGGGATGTACCGTAATGGAGTTAATCTTGGCCTTTGATGAGTGCCTGCTCAGGAATATGAGGACCCTATCATCTTCCTCCACGAGTTTCTCCGGGAATTCCAGAAGAGGCAATCGTTTATCGCTCAATACATAGGGTCCTAAATCCGGTCCGTTTACCTTAAAATAATTATATATGGTGTAACTTGCATCATCGGCTGTTGTAGCAAAGAATACAGGGGCATACTCCATTTTTATCTCTCCACAAGATCGTGATAGAGATTTTCCGCTTTCTTCCTGAGAATCTCTATGTTTTCCGCATAATTCTCCAGGTACTCCTGCTCCAACCCACTTTTTCTGATGGTTCCAATTACAATTTCATGCTCTCTCATCAGGGTGCTGGAGATGAATTGAAGAACACTCTGAATACTCTCCGGATCTGGTTTTTCGATTTTCCTATGGCCGGAAATTCTTATATCAGGGACGGCTTCAATTTTTCTGAAAACTTTTTTCTCATTAAGAAATATGTCCATCTGTTCCAGATTTTGAAGGAAATAGTCCACGATCATCGCAATATTATCAAGAAAAGTTTCCTCTTTAATTTCCCTCAGTTGTCTCTGTATGTTTAAGTTACTCTTGGAAATTTCCATAATTAAATTTGATTCTCCACTCATTTTCACACCATACCTAATATGGAAAGTGTTTTAAAAACTTTTGAGATAACAAGCCAATGGATTTTGACATTCCAGCAATGGAGAATAAAATATTAAAAAAATGGGAAAGCCTTGATCTGGCCTCCCTGAACACAGAAGCCGTAAAGGAGGGAAAGATATATTCCATTGATACGCCACCACCCACCGTATCTGGAGAACTTCACGTAGGACATGCCTTTTCCTATCCCCATCAGGATATTTCCGCCAGATTCATGCGAATGAACGGTTATTACGTATTCTACCCATCCGGATTTGATAACAATGGCCTGGCAACGGAGAGATTTGTTGAAAAAACAATGAAGCTAAGTCTCAACAACATTCCTGTTAAGGAAGCCATAGAAATGTGCGAGAGGATTTCCGGAGAGGCCATTGAAAACATGAAAAACTCCCTGATGAAACTTGGGCTTTCACAAAATTTCAAGAATTCCTATATCACCTATTCCACGAAATCCCGGAAGATATCACAGGGGTTCTTCCTTGATCTCCTGAAGAAAGGAATAGCATATAGGAACGAAGGCATGACCATTAGTTGTCCCACATGCAGGACCGCCATTTCACAGATAGAAATGGAAGACAGTGAAAGGGAAACTGATTTTGTCCACATAATTTTTAAGTCGGGAGAAGGAGGAATCATTGAGATTGCCACCACCAGGCCTGAAATGATCGGGGCCTGCGTGGCCATTGCGGTAAACCCCAAGGATCCACGGGCTGAGGAGTTCAGGGGAAAGAAGTTTGTTGTGCCCTTATATGGTCACACAGTGGAACTCATCACGGACGAACGGGTACTGCTTGATAAGGGAACGGGGGCGGAGATGGTGTGTACATTCGGGGACCAGACGGATTATGACATCTGGAAGGACCATTCCCTGAGGATCATAAAACTACTGGATGAAAGAGGTTTCATCAGGGATGACGGTCCCCTCAATGGCATGAAGGTTGAAGAGGGAAGAAAAAAGGTCAAGGCCCTTCTGAAGGAAGCAGGATTAATTCAGGCAGTTGAAAAGATAAGGCACAATGTAAATACCCATGAAAGGTGTGGGACACCCATAGAAATTGGAGTTAGCAAGCAATGGTATCTCAGGTACTTGGACATGAAGGAGAAGCTTATTGATCAGGGACGAAAGATTAAATGGACACCGGAATTCATGCGTACAAGATACGAGAACTGGGTAATGGGCCTAAAATGGGACTGGTGCATATCAAGACAGAGAATAATGGGTGTTCCAATACCGGTATGGTACTGTAAGAACTGCGGGGAGATGCTACTTCCTGATAGGGAAGAATTACCGGTAGATCCCAGGTTCGACAGGGGAAGAACATGCTTAAAATGTTCGTCCACGGATACAGAACCTGAAACTGATGTACTGGATACCTGGTTCACATCATCCACATCACCCACCATATCCCTTGAAAACTCCCCGATTGAGAAAGATGGGATACCCATGAGTTCCAGATTCCAGGGTCATGATATCATTACAACATGGGCATTTACAACCATTTACAGATATCTCGTTCACTTTGACAAAATACCCTGGAAGAACATAATAATCAGCGGAAATGTTTTTGACTCAAAGGGGCAGAAGATGAGCAAGAGCAAGGGAAATGTTGTTTATCCAATGGAACTGGTGGAAAAATATGGTGCAGATGGTGTTAGACTGTGGGGAACCTCATCAGCAACATGGGATGATATATCCCTGAAGGATCAGGAGCTCACCAGGGGAAGAAGAACAACAATTAAACTCTACAACGCAATAAACCTGATATCCTCATTTCCCGTTATGGAGAAAACTCCCATTGTGTTACCATTCAACAGATGGATAATCCAGGAGTTAAATGAAACCATTGAAAAATCAACTGAAGCATTCTTCCATAACGACTACGCAAAGGCAAGAATGGAGGTGGATAGCTTTTTCTGGTCAATATTCTGCGATAATTACCTGGAGATCATAAAATCCTTTGCAGCCAGAGGAACAGAGGAGGAAAAGAATGAAATCGCCTATGTGGCAAGGGAAGTCTCCCTCAAGATCCTGAAACTATACGCTCCAATCACTCCATTCATTACGGATGAATGCTATGAAATGCTCGGTCACAAGGAATCCATCCACAGGGAGAGATGGCCAGAGAAGGGTGAAATCTACAAGACAGAATCGGAGAGGTTCCAGAAGGTAATAGAAATACTTTCTTCAGTGAGGGGAGAAAGGAGCAGGTTAAAATCCAGAAAGGAACCATACGCTGGTTTTATTGTAACTTCAAATTTAAACCTAAACGACTTTGAATGCAGGGTAATCAGGGAAACCTTGAGAGAAGATAACATCCAGTTCCAGGAGGGGGAGTCCATTGGAATAATACCCATTAAACAATAAATTAACCTTTAACTCATAATTTTCTGTGTAATGCCCCGTCCTTATTTTTTCTTTAACATTTTCACGCACTCAGCATTCCAGGGCATTTTAATGGAGCATAAAGATCCGGATACATATTACATCTACCAGCAGTCGTGGAATGGTGAAACTAGGATCAGGTATTGCGTTCTCGTAGCAGTGCATTGTCACATTACCACTTCTCCAGATCCAGTATCACTGTGTATCATGGCCTTATGGTTATGTCATATACAACATACATCCATGCAATGAAATTGTAATCCGGAGGCATGCGGAAGTCATACATGGTGAAGTTGCCTGAACTTATGGTTATGCTGTGCACTTTCATGTATTTGCCAGTGAACACATTATAGATACGATCATGTGTGGTGAGATTGGCAGCCTTAACATACCCGTTGCTTGTGAGTACGGGTTCATATGCCGAAACCTGCAATATACCATTGATTGTATACTGTCTTGAATGATGACTTATGTACATGTCCTTCACCTCCTCGATCCCGTAGGAATGGGTTGTTATGTTGTAACCAATCACAGTATCATGGGGAAGAATGTACTGTGCCTGCATGTATGTGCCATTGGCCATGAGGATCTCAGTCGTGGAATTGACGCATAAATTGCCGTGTCCCCCACCAGGAGGCGTGGTTACGGATACAAGGGAGAACCCTGTAGATATGGTCTTGCCTGCACCATTAACATTAATTGTTCCATATGAAGGGGATGCCCTGTAATTGTATGTGTCTCCGCTTGATTTGTGGTATATACCCACCTGTGGAATTGAAAAGCTGTATGTTCCACCGGCCACGGAAGTGAATGTGATTGATGTACCTGTGGATGACTGGGACATCCCACCTAAGTATACTTTCCATGATGCACCCGAAGGCAGGCCAGATTCACCAAAGGTAACCGTATAAAAGGCAGTGGGTGTGAAAGATATAATCACAGAAACGGATGTTGTTCCCAGAGACACACTCCCGCTGGATGGACTTACAGAATATCCCGATGGTACACCAATGGTGTATGAATACGTATTGTTGATGAGTTCAGAAAATGAAATATCCGATCCTGAAGTGGAACTGGTGGCACCGTCAAGAGTCACGGACCATGTGTTCCCATTCAGTCCCGATTCATGGAATGCTATGGGTGCCAAGATGAACCTGATGAACCTAACAGAAACAGGTGGTACATCAGATCCACTGACAGTTACGGATCCTGATGGGTTTGAAGGTGTATATTTCAGTCCGGATGAAGAGGGCATTTTGATGGTGTATGAATAAGTTCCATTTGTAACACCGAATGTGATGGATGATGATGTGGTTGAGACAGTATCACCGTTAAGGTCCACGGACCATAACTGTCCCGGTGGAAGTTGAGTTTCATGGAATTCTACGGGATTGACCTTGAAAACACGGTTTGCGGAAGAGGTGAAATTGTTTGCTGATGGAAAACAGCTATAACTATATCCCGGGTCTGAACAGAGACTCACATTATATTGGCACCCGGGCTTTGCAAAGAACTTGTAGTCACCTGCAGAGTTTGTATTGACCACATAAGCCACATAATCGGTTGCCTCTGGTTTGTTGAATCTCATCTTGATGAGGACCTTCTGGTTTGCCAATCCACCATTGGGACCTTTTACCTCACCATGGATGGTGTATGCCGGAACAATTGGTATCGAAAGATTGGCCGTGGCACCGGGTCTACCACTTCCCGTGCCTTCATAATAATTAGGGGTGCAAGAAACCACATTTTGTGCTTCAAGGTGAAGACAGCCCGAGGATGAGAACGCAGAATGAGGAATTTTCATAGTCAGGAGCTCCTGGGCAGAAAATGCATTGCTAAAGTTTCCGCACCCATAAGCGCTGGCAGGATCCTTCTTCCAGATTCCATTGTCCACGAACATCTGGTTCCATAAGAGTGTGTTTGTGGAAACCTCCGGATACTCCAAGCCTCCCAAGCTCGTATTAGTGTTTACGTAGCTTACCATTTGGGAGAGACCAGAAACTAAGGAGACACCCGCTCCGGCTGAGGCAAGCACAACCCCCGCAACCGGAGGGAAAAGAACAGCTGAACTTGAAAGCGCTATTCCTCCCATTGTCATCAGCACTGCATCACCGTTTATCTCGATCTGTTGCCCGGTTTCACCGCTTATATTCAGACCACTATCATAGGGTCTGCATATAGTCAAATGTGTTTTATCTCCGCAGGAAGGTATCCCTGTGAAAGAGGAATATATCTTAACACCCCAAACAGAATTGTTCCCTCTGGGACATTGTGGATGAAGTGGGGGTACTTCATTCGGGACAAAGGATAGACCAGAGACTGCAACAGGGATATACACTGACAACCCTAATCCGTTGCAAGACTCAGAAAAAGGATGAGCTTCTTCGCCTTTGTAGGAATAATTTGAACCGGTTGCTATTCCAACAGAATTTAGGACATAATGGGGACGATAACTATGTAAACAAGAACTATTTGCATATCCGTTTGAGGACAGATTGGAAAAATGTGGTGAATCTGTGTAGGCATTACCAATTCCCGTAGTCATGTAGATGGTATCATTTCCGTTATAACCAACTAGATTATACTGTGGGGTCACGCCTGGTCAAAAAGTAACATTTGCTGAAGGGAGATGTAAACCCATGGTTGCAACAGATAGGATCATCAATCCAATCACTGCTTTTTTTTGAAACGCTCCGCTCATGATTACACCACATCCTTAAACGCAAATTCTACCTGTACAGATACGGGTTTGGAGAGACCAAGAATTTCAGCACCTATGGTCGTATAGTACGTGTCTCCTGGATGAGGGAAAGGTAAAGAACCTCTAATAATTCCTGAATCCCTAAGGGAACTCTTCACAGAAAAGTTGAAAAGTGAGCCGGGATTGGTTTTTGCATGATTCTCTATGTTATATTCGGCACTCCATGAAGAATTCCCGAAAAAACATGGACGTGTTGGTGCCGTTTTGCTATAGGATGTATTTGTCATCATCGCAGTTCTAGGGAAGTAACGAAAACTAGTGAATGGCGAGCAATCAAATCCTGGAGAGCTCAGGTTCTGCGTCAACATCAGACCGGATGGATGAAGATTAGAAGGCAAGCTTCCTGTCAAATTGATAAGAATAAAGAACATTATTATCCCACCCCCACAGTATTTCTCAAATCCCCAAGCGGTTAAGGATAATGATGAATTTGGGTATCCTTTCTCTCCAATTGATGCTGATGCCGTCACATTGTGGATCCACAGAGGCAAAGTTTGATTGTAGAAGTTGCCATGGCATGCATGGAATGCTTTACCATCCCTCACTGAAATTGCAGGTTCTCTTGACGGAAAGAATTCAAGGAAAGAAATTGGAACCGCAACTATAAGGACTATAAGAACTGAAAATAACATTATCTTCCTGTTTCTATTCTTTAACATCTAATAATAGTTAAATATTAATCATATTTCAATATTTCGGTAGAGTAGAATGATGGAGGATAAGGGTGTCAAAATCCTATTAGGCTCATTTGATTCTGCAGTTCCCTCAATATCCATGTACGCAGTAACCCTGAGTTTTATATGTAATGCCTTCCAGAAAAAATGGTATAAAACTACTGGTGTATATTATGCACCATTAACGGCGTCCATACGAACGATCAAAAAGTGGACAGAGTCCATAATCGGGAAGCCCAGATGATGTGTAACAGTTGAGGTGACATACGTTTTGATGCTATTTATCGATCAACCCACTTCACGCTTTTCGCTAATATGTCTCATAATCTTATATCGCTTCAACTGCAATTCCAGATCCTGAACATGATCTATGACAAATACAGCGTCCGGGATGTCCCTCTTATACTTTCAAGGACCAAGATCTATAGAATGTAAAATCGAGAGATAATAAGCGAAATGCCAGGGAAGCAAATAAACTTGCGGCAAACTTGCAGACAGATCTTTACACATCACGTAAAAGTGATCAGTTAAGGATTAACTGGAAAAAAGGTCAACACAAATTAAAATACATTGAAGAACATGTTAGGTGGAGGTTTGAGATGTACCTGATACCAGAGAGAGCCATAAAAATAGGGTTGGTATTAACGGTAGTTTCTGTCCTATTGCTGGGCTATTCCTCCATTGGAATCTATTCCTCCATGTCTTCATTTGAGAACAGGGATGTGGCCGCCCAGAATGAGAACAGTACCCCCATAAATGTCACCAGTGGGCTCCTTATCACTTACACGGTCTCGATAAAGACAAATCAATCCAATCGCTTCACTGCATGGCTCACCGAACCATCAGGGGTGAAAGTACTTGAATCCAACTTCACATCCTCTGGAATTTCTAAGTCCATGGTTGCACCTATTACGGGAAAGTGGATATTTCATGTAAAAAATGATGGAAATAATTCTTCCCAAATAAGGATACACATTGGGCAGACTTCATTCTATCTGGAAGCTGGATTATATGGTGGAATAACCATGTTGATCCTTGGGCTTGTTTTCCTTGGGTATTCCTTTAACGTACAGCGCAGGGAGACCATAAGAAAAAGTGAAAGGTACAGGTAGGCAATCATCCAATGTAGATATGGAAATAGGTGTGAAAGATAAAACCTATCCCGTAGGTTATGGCAGCTGCAAGAAGGGAAAGAACTGCTGCCCTTCCCGATGATTTCAGAATTGAAATATTGAGGGCGATTGCAATTATGGAGTTACTGATCGCCTGAACAATGGCCACAAGCGCGACTGAAATTAGTAAGGAAATTATTCCAAGAGGAAAAAGAAAGGGTATTATGGGAAAAGCTGCACCGGCAATGTAGGAAAGTCCGGTGGTTTTTGCGGAAACCATGGTCCTGTCCTCCTCTTTTTTTATCTTCTTGGCTGTAGTCTTTTCCGATTGATCGTTGAGCAGGCTCTCTCGCCTTATGTTTCTGATCCTGTATTCAATTTCCGAGGATTTTGACAGATAGGATCCCAGGGTCATACTTATGGTCCCTCCGACCCCCACCACAAGTCCACTCATGGCGATTATAAAATTGTTGCTTATTATGGCGGTGAGGCCGGCTATGGCAGCAAGAACTTCCACAAGGCCATCACTCATTCCGTAGATGAATGCTTGGATTCTGTCCAGATAGGCTTCTCTGTTCGGCCCCATTTCATTGAATATATTTTCGTGCCCAATCTCATCCTCAATTATCTCCTTAAGAGCCATGCTTTCCTTTTCGTCATTGATTCTATTCAGGAAATTTCTGTACTTCCTTATGCTTTCAACCTCACCTCTTTCCAGCAGGTTAATGGTAAGGTTGTTTCCTATAAGGGCTGTGAGAATCATAAGAAAGAAGATCTTTACACTCTTTGGTTTCATGTTATCATATTTCCTATTCGATGCTTTCAGCCTCTCCAGCCAGAAATTGGAGTGGGAATCCTCCATTCCAGCCAGATATTCCAGCTTATCCTTAAGGGGTTTTTTCTTGGATCTTTCTGCTAACTTTTTGTAAAATTCCCTGTCTGTAATCTCATCCCTATAAAATTCTACAAGAAGTTTTTCTTCTTCCTCGTCCACTTCCGGACTATGATTAATAAATATAAAAATTTTTATGTAGTGCATTGAATGAAATAAGGATTTCCTTACATTTTTAGCATTTTTTGACCCTCGAGATCCTCAACAGGATCACTTTCAGGATAAATATTGAGAGGAGAATCCTTAACATGGATGTGATCCTTTGATGGAAAGTTATAACTGAAATCGTCATGTAAAAAGATGTAAGTATGTTACGAATTTCGTAAAATTGTTTCGTTTTTCATTCAATAAGCTATATATTTTCAGTTGAGATAGTCAGGGAGGTGAAATTATGCAAACCAATGAAAAGGATTTCGAAATGAAAGTGAAAATAAGAGTTACACCACCGGGACCTAACGCAAAGAAAATAGTTGAAGAAGATGAAAAATATCTTGCCACAAGTTCAAAATCCCTGCCCATAACGGCTCGAAGGGGAAAGGGCGTGTATGTTGAGGACGTGGATGATAACGTCTATATAGACTTTGCAGCAGGTATTGGAGTCAATAATATGGGGCATATCCATCCGTACATTACGGAAAAGGTTCAGGAACAGTTATGGAAACTATGGCATTTTGCCGGTACTGACTTCTACTACAAGGAGCAGGTAGATGCAGCTAAGGCACTTATAGACGTAACACCGGGGAAGTTCAGCAAGAAGGTGTTTTTTACAAACAGTGGAACGGAGAGTGTTGAAGCTGCCATTAAATTCGCTAAGGTGGCCACAAGGAAGCAGGAATTCATATCCTTTATAGGAGCATTCCATGGAAGGAGCCAGGGTTCCCTTTCAATGACCGCCTCCAAGGGAATACAGAAGAAATATCTCTTCCCCTCAATGCCAGGGGTAGAACATGTGCCATTTCCAAACCCCTATAGAAACATTTTCGGAATAGATGGTTACGAACACCCGGAGGACCTCACCAATGCTGTTATGGACTTCATTGAAAAATACACCCTCAAGATGTATATGCCACCGGAAAATGTTGCAGGATTTGTGGTGGAACCCATACAGGGAGAAGGTGGCTATATAGTCCCACCCATGGATTTCCACAGGAAACTGAGAAAACTGGCCGATGAAAACAATATGCTCGTGATCATGGACGAGGTGCAGGCCGGTTTCGGTAGAACCGGGAAGTTCTTCGCATCTGAGCATTTCGGCGTTGAGCCGCAGATAATGACACTTGCCAAGGCCATAGCCAACGGACTCCCCATGGGAGCAGTGGTTGTGGACTCAAAGGTTGATTTCCCTGAACTTGGCCTCCACTCCAATACCTACGGTGGAAACCTGCTGGCATCAGTATCATGCAAGGCTACCATTGAGGCCATAAAAAAGGAAGGTGCGGTGGAAAATGCAGCAAAGAGGGGCAAGCATCTCGGAAAAAGGCTTGAAGAGCTCAAGGATAAATATGATGTAATCGGAGATGTCAGGGGAATAGGCCTGATGCAGGCAGTGGATTTCGTAAAGGACAGAAGGACCAAGGAACCTGCAGTTAAATTCAGGAATGACGTGGAATACAAGGGTTTCCAGAATGGTATAATCCTTCTTGGGACCGGTGAAAGCGCCATAAGATTAATTCCACCCCTGATCATAACAGACGAACAGATAGATGAGGGAATGGAAGTCTTCGAAAAGGCAATCAAGCAGTCACTTTGAACTGCTTTCCATTAAATATTTTAGCATGTTGTTCAGTGGAGAACCCTGTTCCCACTTCATCACAAAATTTTCATTTTTTGTCATTTCTATCTGGGGAAGTATATTGTAAAGGCTTCTATACCGGCCCATTGGTTCACCTGGAACCTTGAAAAGTCTCCATGGATCTCCATCAGCATTTTTCAGCCTGAATGCATAGATAAGGAACAGCCCTGATTTCATGCACCTTTCAGCAAGCCTCACCGCCTGATCCTGGTTCTTTCCTGAAGAAGATGAGAATGCAAGGATTGGGTTCTGGGAACTCTTAACCTCAATGATCATGGACATATCAAAGCGGACTGCAATCAAATCTGCACCCTTCGATCCTGCGGCACGTGTTACGAAAAAAGGGTATTTGGAGAGGTGTTCATAGGACTCCCTTGCAAGAAAATCCAGGTTTTTGGACACTCTTGAGATAATTTTCATATTTCCTGATAGGATTCCAACCAGCTCCCTTTCATAGATGCTTCCATTCAACCCCCTCCCATATCATTATTGTATAGAAATATTGGGAAGATACGAATTAATCCATGTTGTTGAAAGATGTTCCTGGGCAAACCCAAAACCTGAAAAAACAGCAGTTCAGGCTTCTCCGTATTCCTAAAAAAGGTTTCTTAAAAAAATCCCATATATGTACGCACACCTAGAAACACCACAAAAAAATATGTGAGTTCCTATTAAGAGTCGCATAGTTTAAAATAAAGGGTTTTTATTTATTTTGTCATGGATACAGGAAGCCAGGTAGTATTCCACCCAGATCAGGAAACGATGAAAAATAGTAACATCAATTTATTGAGGGAGTTCATAGGTTTAAGCAGTATAAATGAGCTTTATGAATTCTCGGATCACCATATGGATCAATTTTATGATTATGTTGTAAAACACACAGGCATATGGTTTTCGAAGCCCTATTCCAGGGTCAGGGACAGTTCCCGCGGAAAGGAGTTTTCAGGGTGGTTTGTGGATGGCGAAATAAACGTTACATTTAACTGCGTGGAAAGATATAAGAAGAGCAACAAGCCGGCTATTAAATGTGTATATGAAGATGGGGTACTGAGAATAATCACCTACTCAGAACTGGATAATTTCACGGGAAAACTTGCCGGTTCCATGAGAGAACTTGGCATAAAGAAGGGTGACAGGGTCGGTATTTTCATGCCCATGGTTCCTGAGGCAATTTTTTCATTATACGCCATTATGAGAATAGGTGCCATCGCAGTTCCCATGTTTTCGGGGTATGGCAGGGAAGCAGTTGAAACTAGGGTCAGGGATGCAGGAATAAATTACATCTTCACGGTTGAATCCTACTCAAGGAAGGGAAGGCAGATCCATATGGCCAAAAACGTGGAGGGAATGAATGATACCACCCTGGTCATACTGGACAGGATGGAAACAGAAGGATTGGATTTTTATGAACTCTTAAAAAAGGGAACCTATATTGAAAGTGAGAAAACAGGATCTGAGGATGCAGCCATAATGCTTTACACATCGGGAACCACTGGAAAACCAAAGGGTACAGTTCACGTCCATGGTGGGTCTTTCATCAATATGGTGAAAGAAGTGAAATATTATATGAATTTTAAGGAGGAGGATACCATTTTCTGGATTACGGATCTGGGATGGATGATGGGACCATGGGAAATACTGGGGGCCAATGCACTGGGAGGCACTCTTTTTCTCTATCCCGGTGCCGTAGATTTTCCATCAAACGAGAAAGTGTGGGATCTTGTGGAAAAGCATGGGATCACCATACTGGGACTATCCCCCACATTTGCCAGAACCATGAAATACAAAAATATAAAGAGGCCATTCTCTGGATTGAAGGCCTTTGGTTCCACGGGGGAACCATGGGATGAAGACTCATGGAATTATGTTTTTCACACCTGGGGAAGAGGAAAAATTCCCATATGCAACGTTTCAGGGGGGACGGATATAATTGGTTGTTTTCTTGCGTCCACACCTGTCACACCCCTGAAACCAAAATGCTTGTTCAAGGGCTTAGGTATGGGAGTTACTGTTCTTGATCCTTCAGGAAAGGAAATTTTCAACAAGATTGGATACCTCGTTTCAAGGGATCACCTTCCCTCCATGACCCGTGGTATATGGAAGAATGAGGAACGGTACATGAGTTCCTACTGGTCGCAATTTCCCGGTTACTGGTCCCAGGGGGACTGGGCCATGCAGGACAGGGATGGATATTTCTTTCTTTATGGAAGGGCAGACGACATAATCAAGACCTCAGGAAAGAGGATTGGACCCGGAGAAGTGGAAGATTCTGCAGACAGGGTTCCTGGTGTTGTGGAGTCAGCAGCCATAGGCGTACCACACGAAAAGAAGGGAGAAGCCATAATTATTTTTTACAGGGGCGAAGACACTGAAGAGGTACGCAGTAAAATAAGGCTTGAAATTGAAAAGTCACAGGGCAAATCCTTCAGTCCCGAGAAAATAATATGTGTTGAGGATCTCCCGAAAACAAGAAATGGGAAGATAATGAGAAGGGTTGTAAAGGCAGCCTATACGGGAAATGATCCAGGTGATGTAACAGGGCTTGAAGATCCCACCATAATAGATAAAATAAGAGAGTTGGTAAACGATCCCTAATCTCTTCTTTTCCAGTAGTAGACAGGAATCAATGCCACTGTGGCAATACCTGCAAGGTAAACAGAAATATTACTCCATTTGAGGGGTTTTGTGGGCAAACCTGAAAAAACTATCAAACCGTAAAGGTGTGGAATTGTGAAGTTTCCCCGGGATATGTTAAATTGAATTATCTGTCCCATACCACCATTCCCACTGTACGCCTGTCCATTAATGCCGGAAACGCCGTGACCTCCTGAAACATTGCACTGATCGTGGGTATTCAGTCCACCACTCCCGTATGCAATAAGTATGACACCCCCACCTCCACCACCTATAAGCCCAAGACCACTTCCCGTTCCACTTCCATTGGCTCCCATGGCATCTATCTGCCCAGGGAAAATTTTCCCTGCCACTATGGCCAGACCATAGGCACCTCCGGAATAGGAAAGGCTGGGAAGTTGTTCCGCACCTGCACCAGATAAGAAATTGGATAGGTCGCCGGAATACCATGTTTTAAACATCACTGAATCGTTTACATTTGAGGGCAGTTGAGGAGTTGCTCCGTTCCCCCCGTTCTGGGAATTACTGCTGGACCCCATTCCACCCGGTGCAATGGTGGAAAAGCCTGCAGACTGGCCAGCATTTTCTGCCTGGCTCTGAGCGCCTCCTCCAGATCCTCCATATGACCGGGTATAATTCTTGGGAGGAGTCGTACCAGTTATGATTTTCCCCAGATTTTCAAACATATTGTTTGCAAAGATATTCCAGCCATCTGTTGTCAAGACAACTCCCGATTCAATTGTTATATTGTTTCCGGTCAGGTTTGAATGAAGTGTTTCGCTTGCATTAACGTAAATATTTGGCAGAGAATAATTTGCCCTTATCTGGGTATTATCTACACCCTTCACCACAGGTACATTACCTGGAAAACCCACATTCTCCATTGAAAACATACCTGATGCTATGATTAACAGGGACACCGTGAAAAATAGTATTGCCAAACGGATACTCTTTAACATCAACTCCTGAAGTATTATCTTTTCAATATATAAAGAATACTTCCCTTAAGGTGACATCCTTTCATCTGACACAGGGGCTTTCTGCTGGAGGGTTGAAATTATGGATCGGTGGTTATCGGAGGGTATTCTCACCGAAAGTCATTGCATTCTTGACTTAAAATCGACATAGAAGTGGCATAAATCACAATTTTTTACAGGAATCTTTTATTTACAATTCATCCTTGCATGAATCCTATCATAATTTTGAAGGTACAATTCTTGAACTTTGTTGGGTATATATATCAAGAAAATTCATAAGGCATAATGCTTGAAATAAACGGTATCAGTGTTAGATACGGGAAAAATAAGAGAAAGGCCGTTGATGGCGCCAATTTATCCATTGAAAGGGGGAAGGTTGCTATTGTAGGTCCCAACGGATGCGGGAAAACCACACTTATAAAGGCGATTGTGGGACTGGCTCCCGTTGAATCTGGCAACATTCTCCTCTTTGGTAAGGATATAAAGAATATAACCAATGAGTTAAGGGTCTCAACAAATCTTTCAGATGTTTACAGGCTTATGAGGATGTCAACCAGCGACACCATAAAACTTTATTCGGAAATCAAGGGAATCGATGCTGATGTGGTAATGAAAATGATGGCGAATTTTGAACTTGAAGACACGTTGGATAAGATGCTTTATGAATTGAGCACCGGGCAGCAGAAGCTTGTATGCAATCTTTTATGCATAGCAACCGGATCCAAGATGATCCTTCTTGACGAACCTTTTGAAAATATAGACCAGATGAGACGAATAAAGCTGACAAACATGCTGGTTGATTATGAATCGGAAATTCTTCTTAATACGCATGAATTCGATATTCTTGGCAAGCTCAAGGGCTGGTCCCTTTACTTTATGCTGGAGGGAAAGTTATTTGGGAAATTTGAGGCGAATGATGTCAGGAATCTCTTCATCAACAGAGGCATTTCGCCCAATAATCTATCCGTGATGGAAACAAGCTATGGCACGTTTTCCATTACAAGAGGCGAAGGAGAGGTGTCCATATCTGCGGCAAGGAATTTTAATTCCCTTTTGAATGAGGTGACTTGATGATAAGCACGTATTTCCTTAAATCCATGCTTAAGAACAAGAATATATGGGGTTGGGGGCTCTTCTTCATGCTGTTCTGGATATTCATGGGAGCATTTGTCTTCGGAACCAATTTTCCTGACCAGAAGATATATTTCCAGTATGATGCATCTATATGGTTTGGATTGCTTGGCTTAATTTCTACCAGCACCATGGCTACAAGTGTAGCCTACTCCATTTACTATGGAAACTCTTCCCTTGCTTATGGATTCAGGTTCACCACCTTAAAACCTTCCAGGTATATCTCCAGCTTTGCAATAAGTACTTCAATAATCGGTGGAATGCTTTCCGGGTTCATGCTCCTCTTCACCTTTCTGCTATTCAGCTATAGGAGCGGCTTCCTGCTTACGCCGACCTTCCCGTATATGTCCATAATCATAGGGTTTGCATCGGGAGCCTTCATGTTTCTTCTTGCCTCAATTATCATAGTTATCGTGAATAATTACCTTGGGTTGAGGAATGTTTCATTTGCGTCATTCATACCTATGATACTCACCTATTTATTTGGTTTTACCCAGATAAACACCAGCCTTCCACCTTTCATAGTATACGGAAGTCCTTTCACAGATATTTCAGATCTTCTCATATGGAGCTATTATGGAAGGGAAATTCCAGTTAATTTATCAGGTTCATTACAGAACGGCGGTCAAATCAACCTGGTAGTTCAGGTGATCATGCTTGTTTTATGGATAATTCTTTTATCCATATTGTCTTTTATGCTAATAAGGAAAATTAAACCGAAATCCATAGAAGAGGGCAGGCAGGTATGAGTGATAGGCTTTCGCATAGTGAGATCGATGAACTGGCGGGAATAGCAAGGAACGCAATCTCATTTGATTTTTACGTATTCAGGAAGGCATATGGTTCGTATTATGCAACATGGGCCACAGCCATACTCCTCTTCGTTTTTCTCCCATTCCTGATTTTTTCAGTATTTCCTTCAAATTATTCCCCATACGTATTTCTTTCCCTATATATTATAATCTTAATATTTGCAATTAGATCCACGACAATCGTATTTTCCAATGCCGGGGAAATGATAGGTTTCAGGTCAATTCTTGAAGGAAACAAAGGCAACCCTTCAATGGAGTGGTTAATCAATTATCTCCTATGCATATTGTTTGTAATTACAATAATAGTGATTTCTTTCAAAGGGTTGAACAACATACTAACAACCCTGATATTTTATGGCTTTCTTATACTAATGTCTTATTATCTGCTCCATAACCTGAAATCCACATTCAAGCGTATTCCCCCTGAAGGAATTGTGTCTGTTTCATCCTATATTGGTAGCATTATACTCTCCTTCGCCACAATTCCCCTGTTTCATAACCAGATATCCTTTTCACTGGCATGGCTCCCCGCAATTATTGGATGGTATTTCAGTGCAGCATATGCGATCCTAAAAAGCAAAAAACACCTGGAGGGAATAAATGCTCAAGCCTGAGGACGGTCGAGATAGTGATGAAAGGAATTCAAGGAAAATGGCACCTGATCATGATGAACAAATAAACAGCATTATTTCAGAGCTGTCCGAACAGCTTCAAGAACCCCTCCTGAAATCCTCCATAAGAATGGTAATAATAATCTCGCTTGTACACAACAAGAGACTGAGTTTTACTGAGCTTTCTAAACTGACATTCTCCGGAAAAGGTAGCCTCAGCAACCACATCTCAAAGCTTGAGGAGAGAGGGTTGATCAGGACATATTGCGCATTCGGTGTCGGCGGGCCTAGATCGATGCTTACAATAACAGATCTGGGGTTAAAGGTTTACAATAATTATGCAAATTTATTGAAGAAGATATTTTTGTGAAAATTTTGGTAAACACAAAGATAATTCCTGATTCCCGTGACTTTACAGTCATTTATTTTCAGTTGAACCGGGAGAGGAGGACACGATGAACCTGAATTCGGGTCATATAATTTTCAGTATTTGTAAAAATCAATAAAAAAGACTTACAGGAATTATGGCTCAACTCCATACTATTTCAGTAGGAATCCGCTATAAAGGCAAAGGCAAAAACTTCTGGTTCTAAAAAAGATCATTTAAGAGTGAATGATATTTAACGGAATTCCGTTCAAGAATACTTCTGAATTAATCACAGGGAAGGTTAATACAGATTTATATTTCAATGGACATTTGGAGTTTCAAATACTATATACGGAAAGAAGATCATGCATTATTATGAAAACACTTTTTCATATGTATCCAGAAATAGATTTAAAAAATTTTGAGGTTCCTGAAAATTTTAATTGGGGGTTGGACTGGATTGATTATCTTGGAAAAGAAAAGGAAGACGGGAAGGCTTTAATATTCAGGCACGAAGGAAGGACTTCAGTTTACACTTTTGGTGAAATCTCGGATCTTTCCACACGGATGGCAGGTTATCTGGAAACGAAGGAGATAAAGAAGGGTGACAGGGTCATTTTGATGATGGGAAACGTTCCATTTTTATGGATTTCCTTTGTTGCCCTGACCAAGATTGGCGCCGTGGTGATTCCCACTGCAACCGTAATGACCGAAAAAGATCTGAGATACAGAATCGAGAAATCCGGGGCCTGTGGAATAATAACAGACGGCCAGAATGCTGGTAAATTGAATTCAGATCTTTATGGAAGGATGAAAGTCAGGGCCATAGGCTTTGGATCAACCGATCTGGAAGGTTGGGATTGCATGGATGAGAAAGAATTATTGAAATTTACAAAACCGTTGAATTTTCCCGAAACCAGATCCGATGACCCTGCCATAATATATTTCACAAGCGGTACCGCAGGGAACCCAAAAATGGTTCTCCATACCCATTCCAGCTACGCTATCGGACATTATAGCACTGCAATGTGGATCGGAATCCAGGAGGGGAGCATACACTGGAACATCAGCTCTCCCGGTTGGGCAAAGCACGCATGGAGCAGTATATTTGCACCATGGAATGTTGGGGCAGCAACCGTTGCATTTCATTATGAGGGGCCATTCAATGCTGAGGATCACCTTTTCACCATCTCGGACTTGAATGTAAATTCAATCTGTGCTTCCCCAACTGTATGGAGAATGTTCATTCTACAGGACCTGAAAAAATATGACTGGAAGAACCTGAAAAGGGCGGCCAGCGCGGGCGAACCCTTGAACAGGGAGATAATAGAAAGATTTCGTGACGCAACGGGAGTAACCATA
Organism: Thermoplasmata archaeon; assembly: GCA_021794355.1. Lineage (GTDB taxonomy): Archaea > Thermoplasmatota > Thermoplasmata > Thermoplasmatales > Thermoplasmataceae > Cuniculiplasma. Next base: position 72,808 of record JAJYRA010000041.1, read on the forward strand.
AGGGATGGCTACGGGCAGACAGAAACTGTTTTGCAGATTGGAAATTTTCCAGGTAATAAGGTCAAGGAAGGGTCCATGGGCACTCCCTCCCCGTTTTTCAATATTTCAGTATGTGACGACCAAGGAAAGGTTCTGCCACCGGGAGTAGAGGGAAATATAACCATTGAAACCTCCCCAAAAAGACCCATACCACTCATGGTTGGTTACCTGATGGATGAGGAAAAAAATATGGAAGTGTTCAAGCATGGAAGATATTTTACAGGTGATAGGGCCTATATGGATGATGATGGATATTTCTGGTATGTGGGTAGAAATGATGATGTCATTAAGAGTTCCGGTTACAGGATAGGACCCTTTGAAGTGGAAAGCGCATTGATGGAATCAGGTATGGTTGCTGAAAGTGCAGTTGTAGCATCTCCTGATCCTGTGAGGGGTGCCATTGTAAAAGCTTTTGTTGTACTGAAAAAGGGATATGAACAGAACCAGGAAAATGCAGATCGCCTCAGTGATTTTGCGGGAAAAAGCACGGCGCCATACAAACACCCGAGAATAATTGAATTTGTAGGCAGTCTTGATCCGGTGAAAACCATATCGGGAAAAATCAGGAGAAAGGATCTAAGGGAAATGGAATATGGAACCATTAAGAAAGTAATAAATGGCAGGGAATTCAGGACATCCAGCATGAGGGGTAGGGAGAATGAGGACGAGGAGGATCCGGAAGGAGAATAATGGCATATCCATGTCATGGAATGGCAACAAGGAGATCATTTTATTTGCATTAAATTGATTTGAAATCCCGCAGAATTACCTTTCTCCAGTGATATAATATAAGTTTTTTCCTGAACATAGGAAATTTAATTAAGAAGTTGTAATACTCACATGATTTCTATGGTTGTCCTGAGACGAGAAACGCTGATAAGTGCCCTTCAAAACGTTTACGGAACCAAGGGATTGACCAGGGGGGACGTCCTTGATCTATGCGACTTTGTACTGGACTTTTTTGGATATGAAGACTATGTTCTTGACAATGTTCTCTCACCACCAGAAAGGGACGCCTTTTATGACCTTGAAGAAAACGGAGTTCTTAAAACACAGGCGGAGGAGGTAACTCTGAGCAAGGGAAAGGTTTGGAGAGTAAACCAGTGGGTATTCAGAAGAAACAAGATATTACAATTCGCCAAAATGACCATCGAGGAGGACGGTCTTGAAAAGAAGTATGAAGATATCTTCAAGGAACTGGAAAATCAGCAGATGCTTTAATTTTTAAGAACTATTTTATGGCACTTTTTATTAATTATCTCATAAGATTACTTTTTACGCAGGAAAGATCTCACAATGGCCATGGTCGCAGCCGCACCTGTAGCCACAATGGCTGCATATTTTGGGGAATCATAGAGAAGGTGTTCCAGGGGCTTTTTTCTCGGGTCATATAAGTCCAGGTGCAATTCATATCTGTCCCTGTATTCCACCGCATGGACACAATGATCTGTTCCGGGAACGGTAGCCCTCCAGTCTGCAACCTGTCCCTTAAGCTCACCCACAGATCTTCTAAATAATCCAGAATCCCTGGGTCTTGGCACTCCACCTGTATAACGATCCTTACTGAGCCTGATGCTCTTTTCTCTTACCGTTTCATCAATCATTCTCTGCCAGAAGATTCTTGGAACCTGTTCCATCCATCTTGTATTGGGAAAGTTTAATTAAAGATTTCTCAAATTCTTTTCTTCATTCATATATTGCTTTTGTCAGGGACTTCGTAATTTGTTATGATCACTTCTGTTCCGCCTTTTCTTTTCATTCCCTTGGAGTTTATGCTTCTCCTCGCACTGACTGTCCTCATGAAGAATTGGGAATACATTTCTTTTATGATTGGCGTATCAGAATTGCTCTCCATGACCATGACCCCCTTATCATTAAGTTTCTGGAATGTTTTGAGGAGCCTTTCCTGATCTTTCATGGAAAAACCTTTGGATGTGTAGTCCGTGAAACTGGCCGTTCTGCTCAGGGGTATATAAGGAGGATCAAAATATACAAAATCTCCCTCTGTTGCATCCATTACTGTCTCCTCAAAATCAGAGTTCAGGATTGTGCAGGATTTGAACACCACTGAAAGATCCATTATGACAGACTCTGAGGGTATCTCGGGATTGGAATACCTTCCAAAGGGGACATTGAACTGGTTTCTTGAATTAACTCGATAAAGGCCATTGAAGCAGTGTCTGTTCAGATAGATCAGGAGCGCAGATTTTTCCATGATGTCAGAGGTTGAATTAAATCGATCCCTTGCCCTGTAATAATCCTCAGAATTGTTCTGGAAAGCCATTCTTTCCATTTCCCTGGCCAATCCGTGTGGATCCTTCTTTATAACACTGTATAATTTGTATAAATCTTCATTCACATCGGATATGATGGCCTTTCGCAACCTCCGTTGAGAGTAAAGTGAGAACAAAAGAGCAGCACCTCCAACAAAGGGTTCAAAGTATGTGTTGAAATGTTCGGGAACGCTCTTCAATAACTCTGGCATCAATTGCCTTTTACCTCCTGCCCACTTCAGAATGGGAGTATAATTGGAAAACTCTTCCACCTTACCCAATGGGATTTCCCTATAAAATATAATTTGTGAAAATTCAGTTCTATAAATCTGTTTTCTTAAACACCATTCAAATTAAAAAATCCGACTTATTTTTGATTTGATTAAGACCCTCTTGATTGAAATCACCATCATAGGATAGGACATTTTCCAGTCCGAGTTCTTTCATAATGTTCATTGACATACAATCTACCAAACTGTAACGTTTATCAGCTCTTGCGTGATACAATGAAAGTGCATTTGAGAATACTTCCTCTGTCAGTTCATAAATCACGAATCTTTCTTCACGGCGAATTTGTTCAATGCCTTCTGATACTGCCTGTCTAAAATCAAACCTCCGAGAAAAAGATGCTAACACTTCGGACAGCACAGCGTAAGAAGTTACCAGTTTAAGAGATTTAATGTCCGAAATATAAGCTTCTATCTCAACTGCCGCATTATGCCAATTGTCACATTCACTCACTAAGGCTATAAAATATGACGAATCGACGAATATGGCATTCATGTTTCATTTTGGTTCAAGTACTCATCAACCCGTTCACTCAAATCTTGGGGGATCTTGTTCCACAGATCACTATCTATCCTCCTTAAAGAATTCCTGAATCCAGAGAAAGGCGAAGTCTCTCTGGGCGTTTTTAGGAATAATCCAATAATTAGCTCCACTCGGGAATTCTCCGTATAGTCTCTGTTAGGAATCTCTAAAGCCTCTCTATCCGGGAAATATAGATCAAAATTTATTTCTTCATTAAGTCTTCTTATCAGTTCATTAAGTGGTTCACTTACCCACTCCGTTTCAATGAATGGCATTAATATCATCTCCAAGCAATGTACCTATCATATTGATAATTAAATCCTTTTCGTATATGTTAATAAACTCCATGAAAGTCTCCAGGGAACTTGTGTTCATATGCAAGTTTATGAAAAACTCAGCATTTGGATTAGAAGCAGATGGTTCTATGATTATTTCAAGACCCTCTTGACCCATAGGAAACGCTGAACCTAAGCGCAATGAGGTAACTGAAAGATTTTTTTTGGGGAATTTTTTGTTCAATTTTGAAAGCATTCCACTTTTTAAGATGGAAGACAATGATTTCAAAGAATCTTGTAAAGCTGGAACATAAACGAGAATTCTGATATCAATACCTGCTACAGCACTGTCAACTAATTTCAATTCGCTCAGCAATTCTTTTACAGTTTCGTCATAAGCTATCTTAAGTGAAAAATTATTTAGGATCTGGAACACAACCTGTGGAACTGCACCCTGAACTGCCGGGTTTTGTAGTTGAATCACAATTATATCTCCTTTTGAGAATGCTTCCAAGGGAATGGATTGACCCATTGGCGTTCTAGCTTGTCCTTGACTTAAAAGAAACCCTTTCTTATCCATGGTCCTTTTGAATGTTTCAGGAGTGTATGTTGGGTACTTCGGCTGGAAAGCCAAGGTAAGAGTTGCTTTATATTTTGTGCTTATCATAGTGATCCCCACCAGTTCACACATCGAATAACCAAACTAAGTATTAAGTTTGTCATTTCAGCAATGGCGGTTATATACTGTTGACACTATAATTATATTTTGTCTCATTTCTTACAGAAAATACTGGATTCAGAAGCAAACAAAATGTATGACGAAATTACCAGCTATACTAACAACTATAAGAAAACACAAGAGCAAAAGTGGGAAAGAATACTCTGAATCTGGTTGATAAAGCAATAGCAACAAAGATCAGTAATTCATTGGCTGAGAATGCATACAATAATGAAATGAACGATAAAGGCTATCTATTGCATAATTTGAGTAATGTGACAGAAGGTTGTAGGAAAATCAACCATCTATTTCCGCCATAGAGAAATGAAAAACCTTTATTTGATCATGATATTATCGGATATGCTTTATTGCACGGAGGAAGGAAATGTTTTCTGACCAAAAGCCTTTGATTGTTCAGGGAGATGGCACTATTTTTCTCGAAGTCGATAAAGACCCAGACCACTCATGCAGGGATAGACTACTCAGATTTTCTGAATTGGTGAAGTCCCCGGAGCATGTGCACACCTACAAGATCACGCCACTTGCAATATGGAACGCAGCTTCATCAAAGATCTCACTTGATGAAATACTTGGAGCTCTTTCCGAGTATTCTAAATACAATATTCCATTGAATGTAGAAGCAAATATCCACGACTGGTACTCAAGGTATGGGAAGATCAAGCTTGTAAGAAACACGCAATACGACGAGAATTCTGAACACATAGAGAAGATTCCGGATTCCATATTCCTTGTTTCTGAAGATACTACCGTAATTCAGGAATTAATGAGCAGAAAATCTGTTTCACAGTATATAACAGAAAGATTATCTGCAACAAGCCTCGAACTGAGATCAATTTACAGAGGCAGGCTGAAGCAGGCGCTCATAAAGATAGGATATCCTGTTGATGATAGGGTCGGATACCTTCAGGGAGACCCCATAGATTTTGATGTCAGAACCACGACGCTTAAAGGCAAGGATCTTACTATAAGGCCATACCAAAAGGAGGCTGTGGAAGCATTTGTGCACGGAAACAAGAGTGGCATAATAGTCCTTCCAAGCGGTTCGGGAAAAACTGTTGTTGGAATGTTGGTGATGAATAAAATAAGGGAAAACACACTCATAATTACCACCGGAACTGTGGCAGTAAGGCAGTGGATATCAGAACTTATTGACAAGACAAGCCTGGCACCGGGAACGATTGGCGAATACACAGGTGATAATAAGGAAATACTCCCCGTTACGGTAACGACATACCAGACACTCACATATTCACCAAGGCGGAAATCCGCGGATTCTAATCTGGAAGCGAATTCAGAAGTACGTGAGAATCCCAGTGCCGAAGGTGAGGAGACATTTAATCTGGGAAACTATCCTCATCTTGAAATATTCCGTGCAAGAAACTGGGGCATCATAATCTATGATGAGGTACACCTCCTTCCTGCACCCGTATTCAGGATAACCACGGAGATTCAGGCCAAGAAGAGGCTTGGGCTCACAGCAACCCTGATCAGGGAAGATGGAAAGGAAGAGGATGCATTCTCACTGATAGGCCCCAAAAAATACGATGCACCATGGAAGGATCTGGAGAGGCAGGGATGGATAGCAACAGCCTTCTGCCATGAAGTGCGGGTAAAATTTCCCAATGATGATTATAAGATGCAATATGCTGTTGCCCCTCCGAGGCTTAAATACCGCATAGCAGCCGATAATCCTATGAAACTGGAAGCTGTGAAATCCATTCTCTCACGCCTCTCCGGAGATGATTCCGTTCTCATTATTGGTGATTATCTTGAACAATTGGATATCATAGCTTCTGAACTCAAAGCACCGGTCATAACCGGAAAGATGAAGAATTCCCTCAGGGAGAAGATCTATTCCGAATTCAGGACAGGATCCATAAAGATCCTTGTTGTATCAAAGGTCGCAAACTATGCAATTGATCTTCCTGATGCAAACGTTGCAATACAGGTGTCCGGAACATTTGGATCGAGACAGGAGGAGGCACAGCGCCTGGGAAGGCTGCTTCGACCAAAATCATCGGGTGTTTCAGCTAATTTCTATTCAATCGTTACAAGAGACACGCTCGATCAGGATTTTTCTATGAGAAGGCAGATGTTCCTCACCGAAAGGGGTTACGCATATGATATTATGGATCATGGAGAACTGCTGAGAGACGTAAATGTGAACGCAGAAAATGATTAGTTTTGCTAAACACATTCACAATCCGTATGAATTTGCTACTTTTTTCTCTTTTTCAACCACGATAGGAATGATATACCCTTTTTTTCTTAACTCAGAAACAAAGGCGTAAAGGCTGACTCCAGTCTTTATCACCAGTATCTCCGGTGAAACGCGCTTCTCGATCATTTCAGATATGGACTTTATTCCCATGATGTTATCAATGATCATTTTGTCTTTTACCTGCAGGATCGCCTGGCATTTTGTCATAGTGATCTCTTTTCCTTTCTCCTCCATGTCCTTTATCAAGCGTTCCAGGGTGTTTGGAATTGGAACCGAACTCTTCTTTTCAAGAAAAGGCAATACCTTGCTGAGTTCCCCCGATCTATTCATATAGGAAGAAAGGGAAGATTTAGTTATTGTGAATGTGCATATTAAATCGGCACTGACCAGTTCCGAAAAATCGGCAAGCATTTTTAAATCGTTGAAATCTGCATCTATGCCAATGAGCACCTCATTGTTTGGCAATACTTTCAACGGTTGTGGATTATCCTTCACTGCTATCCGGGAATCAAACTTCCCTAATTTTTCATAAATAGTCTTAAATTCAGGCTCTGGAAAAATGTATGTTTCTAAAGCCAGATCAGGTGTTGACAGTTTTATCAGACCATAAATTCTAAGAAACTCATACAGTTCAAAAAACCATTCTGACATCTTGCTTTCCATATTTTTCTTAATATAACTCAATGAATTCGAGTAATGACTGCTTGAATCTACTTTGGTCAGCCATACTGATGTTTTTCTTATGAAAATGAAATATTTTTCACTGGATTTTATTTCCTCTATGATATCAGAGATTTTTGCCGGTTCTTCCATGTTGTAAAGGGATTGGAGGATTAATAATCTTAAATTGTCAAGATAGAAAGATGTATCCTCCTTCTCCCACGCTGAGAACATGTGCCTTCCAAATACATGCCGTTTCAGGTTTGTGGGAAAATTCTTGTCTTCCAAAAAAACCAGGGCTTCTTTCATTATTGTTACGTTAGTAACCCCTCCTTTTATCCAGTCTTCGTCCCTGGCATATTCCATGATTAACTTCAGATCCTTGGCTGGCATTCCAAGAAACTTCTGTATTGTTTCTAAGGGACGACGTTTTGATCTGCTTTCAAGATAGTATAAGACAGTGAAAAATTCCTTGAAATGTGCAGCAAAGTCAAAACCATAGTTTTTCAAAACAAGCTGTAAACTCCCGGTTCCTTTCGTCATGTTGAGTTTTACAGACTTCTCTTTCTGGGTTTGTTCCCACCAGAGAATCTTTGCAATTTCGTCGGGAATGAATACTAATTCTGTGCCATAATAGTTATTTTGCGTGAAGTAGTAAATCAATCCCTTGGACATTAATGATATAAGCGATTCTCCGTTGGAATAGAATCTTGAGGAAAATAACTCGTTAATGGAGATTGAATAGTAATGGGAATAAGATTTTCTCAAATGGAATTTATCCAATAAATCATTAAAATCAGAGATGCCATCATCGGCCATCAGGTAATCCATGATCTTCTTTTCATTGCTGTTTAGATTTGCGATTGTTTCCGGAAGTTTCACCAAGATCCTGCTGTATGTTTCTGCGGAGACCAATGGTCTTGGCATTGCAATATCCACTCTATAATATTTAGCTATCTTTTCTATGATGGCTTTCGGGTATTTTTTCAGTGGATTCACCATTGTCACATCATAGGCGCTTTCCTGCATTTTGGTTCCTGCCATGGCAAAGTCAACAGGTATGATCAGAATTTCGGGTTCCTCCGAGTTTGGAATCCCGAAAATAACCAGTTTATCCATGCATTCCAAAACCTCCGGTTTTAATACCTTATTCTTCCTTTTTAACATCTCCCTGTCCACAATGAAAGATCTCCCCAGTGCGTAAACTGAAGCGTAGAATTGCTGCGCCCCCTTGCTGAGCGAGTTCAAACGATTTTGCAAGTTATCTTCATCGGCGAGGCTTCTTCGGACATAATTCGGGTCATTCTCGTTAGAGAATACTTGAGTTTTCGGACGCATCAATTCCGAGGATCTCCTGAAAATAAATTCAGCATAACCCTTATCAACTTTCTTAAGGATAGTTAAAATTGTGTATGATGCAAAGTTTTCAGATTCTGTTATGCAAAGGCACCCTCGTAGTGAAATCCTATTAAAGTGATAAACTTGACGCATTCATGTTCCTTAAGAAAGCTAGGCGAGAGAATGGCTGAGGCAAATGCCAGGTGATATCCGGAAAGATTCCACTGCAGAGAACATTCCAGTTCGTCTCGTATATACACACAGCCATTTAGGATGTTATTTTCCGGGCGGTTAATTTCTCCCATGGAACATTCAATCTGAGTTTGATTTGCTTCCCTACCCCGTTGGTAACGTCTTGAGGTAATTCTCTTGAATGTATCTCATTTTTTCTTGATTTTCCAGTTCAACATTGATTCGACATCCTTTGCCCTCATAACCATATCCAGGCAGGGTTCCGGATATATTGCCATCCTCGGAAATCTCAATATCCTCAGGCCCGGCTGCAATTTTTGCTTATTAATGGCCAGACATTGTAACCAAGGAATCTGCCAGACCTTCACGTTCAGGGTTCCCATAGATTTCTTCCGGACCCCATTCTCTGATAACCTTTCTGTTTGCTGTATAAACTACAGAATCTCCTATAAATAACCCTGTATCTCTTTGCTCTGAATCTGTATTCAGTGTTGTCAGATGCATTCGTATGGGGGAAGAATGCAAGATCCTGGAATATCAATTCGACATTTCACGTTGGTGCAAACCCAGATACAAGTTCAGGCAATGCACTGATATTAGTAAACTATACTAGTAGAATAATACTTATATTAGTAACTTGCATTAGACTAATATGGAATTTACCACAATAACGAGGTACAATGACTGGTGGGAAACAGGTCATCCCAGGAAAGAACTACTGATGTCCTATCGAAGACCTCCGTTTAAATCAATTCTGGAATACATGGATAACCGACAGATCCTCCTCCTTTATGGAATGAGGCGCGTTGGAAAGACCACTCTTCTGTACCAGATAATAGATGAGTTACTTTCTCAAGGCATTGACCCAAAAGATATACTGTATTTTTCCTTTGACGATGGTGAAAGCACTATCGATAGCCTCATTCAGGCATACGAAACAGGAATTATCATGTCTCAAATTAAGGATCGTCAAAGGGTCTTTCTGATACTGGATGAGGTTCAGAAATCAAAGGACTGGGAGAACAGGATAAAGATCTACTATGATCTTTACCCCAATGTGAAATTCATAATTTCAGGTTCGGCATCCTTGAATATTAAGAAGAGGTCTGGCGAGACACTAGCCGGTAGGCTTTATTCATTTTATATTGGCCCTCTGAGTTTTGTTGAATTCCTTGAATTCAAGGGAATCCACCCCAAACTGGAGAACTGGCGAATACAGGAGAACAGCATCAAACCACTTTTAATGGATTATATCGTCAAGGGAGGATTTCCAGAACTGGTAAACGAGGAAAAGCAGGAAAAAATTCTATCATATATCAGGAGTATTGTTCTGGACAGGATAGTTCTTATTGACCTACCTGAGGAATTTGGCATCAGGGATACAGACCTCCTGAAGAAACTTGTTGAAATGACAGCTTCAGATCCAGGATTTATACTGAATTACGACTCACTCTCGAAAAAACTGGGGAGGTCAAAGCAAACCATCATAAATTACATTTTCTACCTGGAATACTCACTTGTGATTAAGACTGTCAAAAATATGCGACCTGGTTTTTTGGCTTCCTCAAGAAAGATGAAAAAGGTATATTTTACAAACAGCTCATTCCAATTTGCAGTCCATGGTTTAACGTACGATAATCTCGGAAAAGTGGCTGAAAACGCAGTATTACAAGCAGTTTCCCCAAATAATTACTATCGTGAAGGAAAAGAAGAAATTGACTTCTTAACAACTCACGATGGGAAGTTCATACCAATTGAGGTGAAATACGGTGCGTATGAACCAGACAGGATCATCTCCCTATTCAAGAAACTCGGCCTCTCTTATGGAATGATTATTTCAAGAGACGAATACAGAATAATCGAGAGGAGTGGAATGAAAATACGCATAATACCTCTCTGGTTGTTTGTCCTATACCCAAACAGGATCGAAGAAATATTGTAATTCAAATCATGTTTTCCTAAATTTGATTATAGAGTGGTGCATGCGATATTTCAGTAGGCCCAAAGTTAAAGCTGTAAATTACTGTAGTGGAGGTGTGTTGCTGTTTTAAAATCTTCCTCTCACACTTAATTAATTATCCATGGCAATCATCTTTTTGCTTAAATATTGTTCACAAAGTGATTGGTATGTTTATGATGGATAATTCTAAACCAAAATCATGAAAAACGCTATTTTCATCTCCAGTATTATAGCCAATAAGTTTCGCATTGAAGGATGGCATATCACTTTCTATATTCAGCTCGTCTCATAGTGCTTACGTTGGTTTTACGCTGTCCGGAGTACCTTCCGAGATTGCACTTTTCATGAATGAGAGTTATTTGTAGATTGCCAGAAGATCACCCGATCAAAGTTCCCTTACCACACTGGGGAAGGAGAGCGACTGGGTGAATATTATAAGTGGGATCAGGTCGATCAGACACGGAATCGCACTACCGCCAATGCAATGAACGTAATGGGAAACGGAGCTTTGAAGATATAACCGGAGTTGAATAGCCGTGTCTTCCCCCTGAGGAGAAGACCCTTACTGCTCAATTCAAGGGCATATTATGATCATTAACGAGAGAAGTAAGCTTTTCCATGGAATTTCATGCAGAGGAAATGAACCAAACCGAATAAAGAGAAAAGCTGTCATGTTTGCGTTGCCAGAATTCATGCAATTTCTGTAAGATTTTGCATACTACAACTTAAATATTGGACAATGGAAAGTTAAACTATGCGGCAATAGTTATTACGGTTAGTATAGCATAGGAAACACTCTACCCATGGAATTAAACAGACAAAATAATATATCCTGTTCAGTGGTATGGTTAAACATGGTAGCGGAACCAAGAATTGTGGAGATCAAATCAGCAAAGGGATTCTCTGACCTGTTTAATGGCTACTGTAATCTCAAGGCAGTAACATACGTGGCAGATTCCCGGTACGTTATGGATTTTTTCAACAAACTGAACTATGAAAACCTTGAGATAATCATTGGTGAAAATTTCAGCGATATGAAAGATAAGCTTAACGTAGCCCACACAGAGAAATTACTGGAATATATACAAAATGAGAAACTGAAAATTTATGTTCCATCTGTGAGAATACACACCAAACTGTACATCCTTGAAAAAGGAAAGAATTTCCGGGTAATAATTGGGAGCAGGAATCTTCAGGAATCAAAAAGCCAGGATCTTGTTATGGTCTTTGATTTACAGGAAAATGATGGGCTTCTTGCAAATTTTAACAAAGTGTATGGTCAATATTCTCTCATTTCAAAGCCTCTTTTCGATGACCTGCTGGACTTTTTAGCTTCAGGAGACTCTGAAAACAGGAATCAAATAATCAGCTACTGGTTGGAAGGATTAACTCCGGGAAAGGAGGATTCAGAAAATCCAATGGTACAAATAATGTCAGCGGTTGCTTCCGGCAATGAACAGGAAATTGTCACAATTTCTGTCCCTAAAACACAAAAGCAGAAGACAAAACTGAAAACATTCCTTGGGGAGTCACTCTTAGGCGAGGAGGATGACAAAATCCTTGTCAAAAGGAAGGAACTTGTGAATATAATTAGCAAAGAGGTCCCTTACCCTAAGATGTTTCTGAAGCAGGATCTCTCCGAGATTTCACTTTTTGTCGGAAATGAAATATGGGTGAGGTCAAAAGTATTACCTCCCGAGAGATCGACTGTGAGAAGAGGTATTGAAAGTATTGAAAAATATATAGAGGCCTGTGAAATATCAAGGGATTCCTCCAATGATGAAGAACTTGCTATGCAAAAAACGGGGATGTATGAGGTCATTTTATATCTCTTCTCTTCTCCTTTTTTTCATGAGCTAATGAAGTTGAGAATGGAGAAATTTGGTCTTCTTGAAAGAAGAGGCCCAAGATTCCTTATAGTTTATGGTCAGTCATTCAATGGGAAAACAACACTGTTGAGATATTGCATGAAGTTACTTACCGGTAAGAACCTTGAACCACTGGGCATAAAGGACTTCAAGTCAGGAGTTATAAATGCCATAAAAAATACTGGAACTGTTTTTCCACTAATTTTTGATGACATAAAGTCAATATCTGATAGTAAGTTTGAGGAACTTGTAAAAACATACTGGGAAAAGGAGTGGTCAAAAAATAATCCAGTGCCTCAACTTATTTTCTCCACAAACAGACCCATAAGAAAGGACTGGGCCAAGACCAGAACCAAGTTCATAACTCTCCCGGTATACTTCAGGCCATCCAGTGAGAAGAAGGCCGAACTGAACATGATCCTTGGAGAGGAAAATGATGTGTTTCCATGGTTTTCAAACCTGTTTCTCAGCAAGTTAAGTAAAGGTAACATAATCCCAGGGGATGATGATCTTCAGATTGCCAGAGAAGTATTCCGGGACCTTTACAATTATGCCGGAAAAGATATTCCAACGTATTTCCCGACAATTCCCTTTGAGGAAAAATTTGATGCTGGAAGATATGAATGGAGGAGACTTCTGACATATCTTGGGAAAGCTGAAAAGGTAACTTCTGAAAGTGGAATAAGGATAAATTTCAAGGATGAAATGGAAAATGATGAAGTGATGTCTTACGAAGGTCTGCTTCCAGAACAGATCCGAAAAGAGAGAAAGGGAAAGACCATTATAATTCACTCAGTATCTGAGTTCGACAGGTGGATTGGAGACACCAACCTTCCCGGAGAAAAAAAGTCATTTCTGAAAAGGATATTTCATAACTAAACATGGTTTTTAGAATTACCCGCCTAAATCTTCAAGAATTTGAATCGTTTTGGTGATTTAGAGTATATTTTCTGTTGAATATCTCTCTATGCCACAAATCCCGGCCTGTTTTGACCATTCGTAGTAGGGTATTAAATCAACTCTGCTCGCTCTCATTTACGAAAAGTTTTGAGGTGATATGCCAACTTTACATCTATTTCATTCTGAAAATACTTCACTGAATTGTTTCTTAACATTTGTAATGAAAATGTCTCTGGATACAGTGCCTCCAAACCTGATTCTATCGTAATCGGTAAATTGTGCTTCAATAGTGTCCAGGCTATTGACTTTTTCTCGTAATGTTGAACGCCACTCTGTACTTGTTGGATCCGAATTTGAGATCAGTTCTTTAATCGTCTTTATCAATTCCCCTTTCTCCAATATGCTTTCGGGTTCCGGTTTTTTCAGGCATGCTCCATAAAGTCCGGATTTGAAATCCTTCCACATTTTTTGTGCGTCATCCTCATGTGAACCAGTAACCTCTACATTTCCAAACCTGTAAACATAGGCAGGTTTATTTAGTACCTTTTCAGCGTCTTTCAGGAATTCCTCTCTTGGGCTTGATTCGTTATTAAGTCCCTTCCCAATCAAAATCACCAGGTATGGCGGGTACCATTCTTTCCCGTCATCTGTACTATAGGTTGGTTCCGGAAAATCACCATTGTCGTACCATTTTTGCAATTTTTCGTCTGTAGTTCCAGTCTTCTCAACAAGTGTTTTTCTGTCAACAAAAGTTGACCTGATATGTTCTATATCATTCACACTAAACTGCAATTTATTTTCAATATTTTTTCCTTCCATTGTTCTCAATTGTTCTCTAAATTATTAAGTCTACCATATATCAGGAAAACTTAATATGTGTAGCCAGGTTCTGAAAAACTCATGAAAAACATTTCATTTGAACAAATAAGTGTCATTTCCAAAGCTATCTCTCATCCTGAAAGGGCGCATATAGTTGAACTACTATGTGTAAAGCCTAGTAATGTCACTGAAATCGTCAGCATGACTGGAATAGCACAGCCCAAGGTTTCCGGTCATCTTTCGCGTCTTCAGTCAGCTGGTATTGTTGATTCCATGAGGATGGGAAAAGAAATTGTATACTCCATAATACCTGAACGTCTGGAGACATTATCTTCATGGATAGAAAATCTTTCAGGAATGAGAAATAGGGATACTTCCGTTGATAAAAATCGTAAAGGATTACAATATAAACCAGACTTCTCAAATGCGAGATGCTGTTACGATCATTTAGCTGGAAAAGAGGGTGTATGGCTTCTTGAAGAGCTTCTAAAAAGGTCATGGATTATGCCAGAGAATATGGAAAAACCAACTTTCAGGCTTACCGATATGGGAATTAGCTGTCTTCAGGACCTTGGTATTGAAATACCTATCATAAGGAAATACGGCAGGGTGTTCGCATATGGATGCGTCGATGTATCTGAGAGACAGTTTCACCTCGGTGGTTCCCTTGGTTACGTTATCTTCAAAGATTTGTTATTCAAGGGCATAATTTCAAAAACACCAGGAACTAGAATCCTGATCATAAACAGACCCATTGAGGAATGGTTCCACAATTCTTCGCTTTCTTAAGTGCTGCCATTTCATTCGAAGGTGGATATATTCAAAGTATAGCACCCCATCAAACATTGCAATTAACACCCGGACTGGTACAGCAGATATGGAAAGATCAAACCTGTTAGGGATCCCGAGAAGCTGGAAGAGACGGAACATGTTGAATAAAATTCCCGGCTCAATTTATCTGGTATCAGGCGACTCAGTTGTTATTCAGAAACTTTTGAGCAGGAAGAGTGCCGAACAGTTGACTTCAAGAATATCACATTTATGCATAGAATTAAGATCAATCCACAGGGAAAGGTTCAAGCAGGCACTGATAAAGACGGGCATCCTGTGGAAGACAGGGTCGGTTATCTCTCTGGGGCACCATGGATTCCGATTTCGGGAAGATAATTCTGAGAGGAGAGGAACTTTCCATAAGATCCTAAGCTGTTGAAGCTTCCATTGCCCATTTCCATACAGGTTTAACCTTGATTGTTTTGTTTCGGATCCTGAAATAGTCCTCCTGATCAAATGTTAGTAGCAGGCCTTCTGACAGTTTGAAATATTCAACCGCCTCCATGAGCCCGTTAAGCTCTCTATTCCTATTGTCGTCAGAAAGAGAGTAAGTTACCTGAACCGCCATTATTATTCTGTTTTTTTCCTTCACAACGAAGTCGCATTCCCCGGTCACCCTGAAATAGAAAATGTCTTTGTGTTTTCTTCTCAACTGTATGAATACAGCGTTCTCAAGCAGGCGTCCCAGATCAGAAGACAGGGATGCAGAGTTTGCCTGTGAGAGGCCATTGTCTATTGAATATATCTTCTTTGGATTAACAAGTTGTTTCTTGAGGGAAAAATCAAACTTTTTTATTGAGAATAACAGGTAACTCTCCTCGAGGTATGAAACAAATGATATTGCCGTATTGACAGACCCCAGTCCAAAGGTTTTCTTAAGGGCACTGTATGTGAATTCTTTCCCAGAATTGGTAAGTAGGTAAATGGCCATTTCAAACAGTATCTTTGAGCTGCTTATTTTGTATCTCGCAACTATGTCCCTCTGAATTATATCATTTAATAACTCCCTCAGGATTTCTGACTTACCATATTTTACATATTCTGGAAAACCACCATCTGTGAGGTAGTTTTTGAACGACTCAGTGCCCGGTGTTTCATTCTTTATTGAAAGCACCTCCTTATAGGAGAATGGGAAAAGTTCAGTGTTGAGGTGCCTTCCCGTCAACCTGGTTCCCAATTCACTGCTCAGCATTGAGGCATTGGACCCTGTTATGAGAAATCGTTTATTCTTGTCAAGTCCTGATCTGACGAATATTTCCCAGTTCTGGATATTCTGGATTTCATCGAAAAGATAGAATTTTGATTCGCCAAATTCTTCCGCAAAGATTTCAACAAGCTTTTCAAAATCTGATGTTTCAAACGGCTGCAATCTTGTATCTTCAAAATTTAGGTAATAGTAATTGGGCATTTTAGAAAGTAACTGCCGAAGCAGGGTGCTCTTTCCAGACCTCCGAATTCCAGAAATAATATGCGCAAATGGAATATCTACCTCAATACCTGGAATCACCTCTCTTATTATGCCCTGTTCAGATGATTCAAGATCCCTTCGCTGTTCCTTTACAACTTTTCTTAGAGACTCCTTCAGGATCATGGAGGCAAATATCGTAGCAATTACTTAAATCTTTTCAATAACAATGATCACTTTTGTTCAATACTAATGAACAAAATACGGATTTAGCGTTTGAAAGCAGGAATTCACCTTTCCAAAAAGAGTATATAAAAGTGGAACCCTTCTGATTCATCACCAATTTCGATCAGTCAATAGTTACTTCTCGCAGACATCAACAAAAACCTCAGACCAACTGAGGCAGTCAACACTGAAAGCGCATTCTATAATGAACCCAGAATCTGCTTATGAAAAATACTGAAAGTCATCCCTTAAAACTACTCCTTCCGCAAAAGAATCACTCAGAAATTTATTTTTCTTCTCTTTCATAATAGAGATTTCTTCTGGCGTGAGTAAGATCAATTCATATCCCGCCGGGAAATCTATTTTTTCTAATCTCCTTACTGGGTTCCCCGTGAAATCACCGATAATCAAAAGATCGACATCACTCCAAAGATTGAAATCTCCTCTCGCGTAGGAACCTATCAGTATCACAGTGGATTTGAAATCCAAAGTCTTGGAATATTCAATGGCAAACCTAATCTTTGTTTCCCTTTCTAACTTTCTTTGCTCAACGATTTCCACTTTTTTTCAACCTCAACTATAATGAATTTGCAGCAATCAATGGCAGTATTGCAATCCTCCTCGGTATAATATTCATCAGGAGTTCCTTCCGACCAAGCATCCGTGTATCTGGTTGGGATATAGAATTTGTCGATTGTTTTTGATTTGTTAACCACTTCATCTGGAAAATCAGCTTTTTTCAGTAAACCGGAAACGGAGTGCCCAAACGAGTCTCTCCCGACACCTTTCATATATGCTTTTATGGCGTATTCTGCGGATTGCTGAGCTTTGAAACATGACCAATTATGAAAATGAGAATCTCTATCATTAATGGCAGATTCTAACGTTCTTTTGGAACTGGAAATCCATCTTTCATATTCGTCGTTATCTAAAAGTCTACTCATATTATTAGAGTTAGTGCATGGATAAATAAGACATTTTCTAATCCACCCACTTCTTATTGATCATAAACCAAATATGAGAAGGTCTTTCCGCATTTCAAAAATACTCTACCCGAGAAATGAGGATAAATTTCACTCATAACAAAACAAAGTGATTTACCATAGAACATACAACAATTTTAATAAGCGTCAAACATTCATAAAAAATGAAATATATTGTTATCACCGGGGGCGTTCTTTCCGGAATAGGAAAGGGCACAATCGCCTCCAGTTTATGCCACATCCTGACTAACAGTGGCGTGAAGGTTACAGCCCTTAAGATCGATCCTTATCTCAATTATGATGCGGGAACCATGAATCCATATCAGCATGGAGAGGTATTCGTACTGGATGATGGAAGTGAAGTTGACCTGGATCTTGGCAATTATGAGAGATATCTAGACAGGAGTCTTACAGGAAATAATAATATAACAACGGGAAAGGTTTACAAGGAAGTTATAGAAAGGGAGAGAAGGGGAGAATACCTTGGAAGCACGGTACAGATAATACCACACATAACCAATGAAATAAAGAGGCGAATAAGAAAGGTTGCAACTGCAGAGGATCTGGATGTGGTTGTTATTGAGGTGGGCGGCACAGTGGGAGATATAGAATCCATGCCATTCCTCGAGGCCATGAGACAGTTAAGAAGGGAAGAAAAGGGGCAGGTATTTTTTGCCCACGTCACACTTGTGCCAGAAATAGGCAGGGAGGAGGAACAGAAGACAAAACCGACACAGCACAGTGTAAGGGCACTGAAGGAGATTGGTATACAGCCGGATCTCATACTGTGCAGGTCAAGAAACCCACTTTCCAGGGATGTGAAGAAGAGGATCTCCCTATTTACGGATGTTGCCGAAGAGGCAGTCATAAGTGTATATGAAGTTGAAAATGCATATCAGGTTCCAGAGGTTATAGAAAAACAATCTGTAATAGATATAATAAAATCCCAGCTGAATCTCCAGACCACTGCATTCAGGGATAATTGGGAAACCTATAAGGAAAACCTCCTTAATCCTAAGAGTTTCATAAAAATAGGGATCATAGGAAAGTATACGGAACTTCATGATGCATACATTAGCCACAGGGAAGCTTTCAATCACGCCACGGGCAATACAGGTATTGGAGTGAACATAAAGTGGCTGGATTCCGATACCGTGAAGGAAAATATCTCAGTACTTCACGATCTGGACGGAATTCTTGTCACCCCAGGCTTCGGATACAGGGGTGTGGAAGGAAAAATAATGACAGCCAGATACGCGAGGGAAACAGGGACACCCTATCTGGGAATATGCCTGGGATTCCAGGTAGCTGTCATAGAGTATGCAAGAAATGTTGCCGGCCTTGAGGATGCGAACAGCACCGAATTTTCAGGCGAAACAAAAAATCCTGTTATTGATATTTTACCCGAACAGGTGGGTGTTAAGGATATGGGTGGAACCATGAGATTGGGAGCAAAGAAAGTTCTCGTGAAGGCGAACACACTGGCATTTGATCTGTACGGGGAGAAGGAGATAATGGAAAGGCACAGGCACAGATATGAGGTAAACCCATCTTATATTGACCTGCTTGAAGATCATGGCCTGATATTTTCAGGAAAGGATGAACAGGGCATAAGGATGGAAATACTTGAGATCAAGGGCAGGAGAAACTTCATAGCGTCCCAGTTCCATGCAGAATTCAAGTCGAGACCGCTCAGGCCATCACCACTTCATCTTCACCTTGTTAAAATGGCAATGGATTTTAAGAATGAAAAAGTAAAAATGGAACAAAGGGCATGATAGGTTATGCCTGCCATCAATGAGGAAGAATACCATACCCTCATAAGGGAAAAGGTCAGGGAATGTTATGTTATAGCTGAAGCGGCCAGATCAAAGGGGATGGATGTTACTGACAGGATAGAAATCCCTCTTGCCAACGATATGGCAGACAGGATAGGAGAGCTCTTGAATTTAAGGGATATCAGCCAGGAGATAAGAGATCTTTCCCTGACCATGAGCAGGGAGGAAGTGGCCCTGGAAATGGCCAGAAGGATATCAGAAAAATACTCATCCCAGGGCAAGGAGAAGGCCGTGGACATGGCCGTAAGGGTAGGCCTGGCAATTCTTACAGAGGGTATCCTGGTTGCTCCACTTGAAGGAATTTCAAAGGTTACCGTGGGAAGAAATTTTGATGGTTCCGATTACGTATCCGTTGTCTATGCCGGTCCAATCAGGGGAGCAGGAGGCACCGCACAGGCACTGAGCGTACTCATTGCCGATATAGTGAGGAGGCAACTGAACATTGGAAAATTTATCATTACAGATGAAGAAATAGAAAGGTACATAGAAGAGATCCAGAGCTATAATAGGGTAAAGCACCTCCAGTATCTTCCGGATGACGAGGAAATCAAGAATGTGTTGAAAAACTGCCCGGTATGTATAGACGGGGAGGGGAGTGAGGATGAGGAGATATCCGGGCACAGAGATATGGAAAGATTCAGGACAAATAAGATAAGGGGTGGAATGTGTCTTGTTCTGTGCGAAGGACTTTTGCAGAAAACAAAAAAGGTGCTCAAGCACACAACAAAGTTGAAAATAAGGGACTGGGACTTCCTGGAGAATACGGGCAAGAATGATGAAGATGCCGTGGTTGACAGGAAAGCGGTTAAATTCCTCAGTGATCTGGTGGCAGGAAGGCCAGTTTTTGGTTATCCAAACAGGCCGGGCGGCCTCAGGCTCAGGTATGGGAGATCAAGATTATCAGGGCTTGCCGCTGCATCCATTAATCCTGCAACAATGATCGTGGTGGATGATTTTATCGCCACCGGTAGCCAGTTGAAGGTGGAGCTTCCCGGGAAGGCAGCTGCAATCACGCCATGCGATGAGATAGAAGGTACCATGGTATTGCTGGATGATGGGAGGCACATCAGGGTAAACGATGAGAAGCTCGCAAGGGAAGTTAAGGGCCATATAAAGGAAATAACAGATCTGGGTGAAATATTAATTTCCTACGGAGATTTCCTTGAAAACAACCACGTTCTTGAGCAGTCACCCTTCGTGGTGGAATGGTGGCGCAAGATAGCCATGGACAGGGAAGTCCCCAAGGATCTCATGACAGTGAAAACGGTGGAAGAAGCCATATCTGTGAGTAGAAAGTACGGCGTACCCCTTCATCCGGATTTCAACCTGTTCTGGCATGATCTGACCATAGGGGAAATAGACGAACTTGGTTCTGCCGTCAGGCATTCAGTTGAATCCGGTAAATATCCCGTACTGGAAAATAACGAGAAGATAGGGGATATCCTGAAAAGACTGGGGGTGGAATTCAAGGCGGAAGGGTCAATCATTAGATTGATGGACAGAAACATCCTCATGAATATCATGGGAGAACAGGGAAAATCAGAGACATCTGATCCTATGAAATATATAAGCGAAATGGCTGGCGTGGAAATACGACCCAGAGCGTTGATACGAATCGGTGCAAGGCTTGGAAGGCCTGAAAAGGCGGGAGAAAGAAAGATGAAGCCCAAGGTACACTCACTCTTTCCAATCGGGGATATGGGGTCCACCAGGAGATCCATACTGGATGCCGTAAGATCCGGGAACACCAAATACACGGTTGAGGTGGACGTAAGGGTCTGCGAAAAGTGTGGGCATCGGGGGCCTGAGGTCCTATGCTCTGAATGTGGAGGAAAAATGAAGGATACCCGAAATTATGAGAGGATAGGCGTGGATATTGGAAAAATATGGACCTCCGCCCTTTCCAGGTTGAAACTCAACCCCAGTGAAATCAAGGAATTAAAGGGGGAGAAAAAGGTCATGTCCAGGGGGAAATATGCGGAACCGTTGGAAAAGGGAATATTGAGATCTCTGAATGATGTTTCCGTCAACAGGGATGGAACCTGCAGGTACGATATGAGTGATGTTCCAATTACACATTTCAAGACCGGGGAAATTTTCCTGCCTGAGCAGAAGGCCAGGGAGATAGGATATGAACCCGGAATGAATGAACTGTTCACCCAGGACATCATAATACCAATGGACTGTGCCAGATATCTTCTTGGAGTATCGAGGTACGTGGACGATCTCCTGGAAAAATATTACGGAATGGAAAGGTTTTACAACTGCAGGGACGAATCTGATCTTGTAGGCCACATCATAATAGGGCTGGCTCCCCACACCTCCGGAGGAATTGCAGGAAGAATAGTGGGGTTTTCTAGGGTGAATGGTGGATATGCCCATCCCTTTTATCACGCTGCAAAAAGAAGGAACTGTGATGGGGATGAAGATTCCGTTATGTTATTGATGGATGGACTGCTTAATTTTTCCAGGGAATTTCTTCCGTCAACAACCGGCGGATTAATGGATGCTCCTCTTGTGATGACACTCCTCCTGAAACCTGACGAAGTGGATAAGGAAGCCCTGAATCTGGACACCCTTTCAGAATATCCTGAGGAGTTCTATGAAGCAACAATGAAAAATGTAAAGCCATCGGAGATTGAAAAATTGATGAAACCTGTGAAATTCATTGTAGAAGAGAATAATTCAGCAAGGGGGATAGGATTTCAGTTCAGCACGGCAGACCTGAACTCAGGGGTTCTTCTTTCCTCTTATAAAACTCTTGAAACCATGTCGGAAAAGATAGACAAGCAACTGAATCTTGCTGTCATAATAAGGGCGGTTGATCAGGATGACGTGGCATCCAGGCTCATAAATTCACACTTTTTACCGGATATGTTTGGAAATTACAGGGGATTTTTCTCGCAGGAAATGAGATGCACAAAGTGTAGCACAAAATACCGCAGAATTCCCCTGTCTGGAAAATGCCAAAAATGCGGAAATAATAACTTGATCCTTACCATACACAAGGGAGGAATAGTGAAATACATGGAAGAAACAAGAAAATTGATGAGAAATTTCAAGCTGCCGGAAGCGCAGATTTATAGGATAGAAAATATATTCAGGTCCATAGACACGTCATTCAACAAGACGGAAGAAATTCACAGGGAGGAGATAAGGGTTGGAGGTCCTCTGGATGATTTTGAAGAACTTGAGGAGAAGATTGCAGAATGAAAGGTGCACTCTTTGTGGCAGGACCAGCAGGCACAGGAAAATCCAGTTTTTGCGGGGCATACAAGGAATGGTTGACCATAAACAACATGGATGCAGCCATTGTCAACCTTGATCCTGGTTCCGAATTCATACCCTATGAAAGTGATATTGATATCAGGGAATGGATTTCCATAAATGACATAATGAGTGAGTTTAACCTCGGGCCCAATGGGGCCCAGATTGTTGCATCGGATCTGATCATAGAGAACGTGGACAGGATCAAGTCATTACTGGATGAACTCACGGATTATTACGTGATATTCGACACACCGGGTCAGATTGAACTGTTTTCCCTCAGGACATCAAGCCCAATCATAGTGGATTCACTGGGCGGAAAGAAATCCATGCTGGCTTTCGTGGGAGATTCTGTCATATCTGCCATACCTTCCGGATACATTTCGCAGAAGCTGATGTATGCGTCCGTAATGGCAAGGTTTTTCAAGCCGACAATGTACATAATGAACAAGTCGGATCTCATAGAAAAGGAACAGATGGATGCAATAAACAGCTGGGATCAGTCCGTGGATAACCTGATGGACAGCTTCCTTTCTGAAAAAGCAGAAATGAGGAAGGACTTTTTCTATAATGTAATGAACTCCTTCAGTGAAAGCGGATTGAGCAGCCAGATGATCCCCGTATCATCCAAGAATATGTCTGGAATGGAAGACGTATACTCCGGTATGTCGCTCTTCCTTTCCGGTGGTGAGGATGAGGATACACTTTACAAGGATGACTGAACGATCCATGGAATATCTGGAAGGTTGCAAAATCACCAAGATTCTCATTAGGAGATCAAAACTTTTCAGAGGGGTTCCTTTCCGGATTTAAAAGCGGTGAAACTTTACGTCCATTCTTTCAGATCTTCAATACAGAAAGTTTATTGAGGCTTTCCACCAAATACATAGTTGAAAGGTTTAAGTAAATTGTTTACCTATGATAAGAGGAGATCATCATGAACGTAACCGATGAAAAAATACTCAGGGGGTTATTGAGCCTCTATCTCCTGAGGGAGATATGCATTTCTCCAAAGTGTGGTTATGAACTGAACAAGAACATATCTGAAAAGTTAGGGGTGGTACTGCCCAAAGGAACCGTTTATGTTTTGCTTAAAAGCCTTTTCATGAAGGGGTATATTCAGAATGAAAAGGTGATCAATACAAAGGGTAAAAACACATTGATTTACAGGATTACGGATAGGGGAAATGAATTCATGAGATCCCATTATCAGCCACTTCACCTTGCCAGGGGGATTATTGATGACATCCTCCTGACCATAGACAGGAGTTTATGAATAAGTTATTTATTCTTATTTGACATAGGGACATATGGTAATAAAAGTATTGACTGCACCGGGACCAGTATGTTTCCCACTTATTGCCTCCGGAAACAACAATTTTGAGATTAATTTTGGAAAGGAAGGAAATGCAGACATAGTTATGGACTCCACCATATCCTTGATAAAGAGGGGTTTGCCAATTGATATGGTATTGTTGAGTGGTCTCTCCATAGTAACACCTGATTTTGCAAGGAAAACGGTCATCCTGAGAAAGGGAGGAGCCAGTGATTTACTTTCAAGAGTTATAATAAAAAAAGATGGTCTCCCCACGGAACTTATTTACAGCGACAGCATGGATGAAATCAGGACCCTTATGAAGGAAAAAAAAGCAGATTCAGCAGTAGTTCTATCATTTGCTGGATTGAAGGGAATCACTCTTGAGGAAAGAGCAGGGAAATCCGGTATATATGTCCCCGGTAGTTGCGGTGCAACAATGGGCAGTGATCTGTATTCAGAGTTCAGGGCGGCTTATAATGAAGGATTGAAGAAATTTAAGGAAAGCCCCGCTGAAACCGCAAAAATAGTTCAGGAAAAACTCCCAAATAAATTCCCACTAGAGTTTATCACCGGAACAATGCTAAAAACAACCACAATACTGGAGAAACCTGAAAACTATTCCCAGTTGAAAGAGGCAATAATTAATGCCTGAAGGTTCTTGGGAAACAACAAAAGTGGACGGAAAGTCCATAGTCTCCATCATTATCATCATACTGTCAATGACCTTTGCGGTCAGGGCTAGTAACAATATGTACACAACTTCAATCCCGCTCCTTGCAGGATACCTATTCCTATTCTCCAACGTGACCATCGGGATTCTTGTATCCATTGCTTCCTTTACCACATTCGTGATGAGCACCTTCATAAATGCAAGGTTGCAGTCAAGAAACAGGAGAAAGGTATTCATCATTTCATCCCTGATTTATGCCATAATTTTTCCAATGTTCTATATTTCAACACCCTCAACCATATGGATTATCCTTCCGGTTGCATCCTTTACCCTGGGTTCAGTGATGCCCAACATAATAACATCCGCATCACTATTCAGGGAGAGGAAGCAGAGGGAAAGAATTCTCTCAATTTATACCCTCTCACTAAGTTTATCCCTTATTCTTGGTCCCTATCTGGAGAGTGAAATCCTGTATTATGTAACATTGCAGCAATCCTTTCTGGTCTTCTCCATCCTTCCACTGGTAGCCCTCGTGGACTCATTCTTCATCAAATTTCCGGCAGAAATGGGAGTGATGAAGAAAGGCTTCGACTTTGCAGTGCTGAAGGACAGGGGGTTTCAAACGGCACTTTTAAACATTCTGGCATATAATATCCCCTTTGCCTTTCTTACCACTTACGGAGGGTTGTATGGTATAAAGGATTTCAATGAAAGCTTTTCCATTGTGAATTTAACCTTCAGCATGTTCTTTCTAACATCATTCATATCCAGGTTTGTTTTTACCATAAGGGTTCCGGAAAAACTTCCACGGCTTATGTTTTCTGCGGT
Organism: Thermoplasmata archaeon; assembly: GCA_021794355.1. Taxonomy (GTDB): domain Archaea; phylum Thermoplasmatota; class Thermoplasmata; order Thermoplasmatales; family Thermoplasmataceae; genus Cuniculiplasma. The sequence goes on from JAJYRA010000041.1 coordinate 98,267, forward strand.
ATTTCTTTCTGCTCTGGGCCTGCTCGTTCTTGGAACAGCAGGTAATTATTTCATGTTCGTTCTGGCGTTCCTGATCCTTGGTGTACCCCATGGTCTTACATACCCTCTATCCGTAATGTCCATTACCAGAAGCTTTCCTGAGGATAGAAGGAACATGGCAAACAGTTACTTTTTTTCCATCATGATGCTCATAGGAACTGCCATGCCTTTCGTATCCGGAGAAATAATCTATATGCTGGGTTACAGGAATGCTTTCCTTGTACTCATTCCTGCAATCCTGGCAATCCTCTCCGTACTTTATTTCGTTTTAAAGGCGAAAGGAAGGGAAGATGAAAAGGCAGGGAGCATATCCCTCTGACCGTATGCAATGGTGAAAACACCAGGCTCTCATATGCATTTTCATAGAAGGCCCACCTGGTCTTCACATCCAGCAAAGTCATGCACTCCGTTCATTAGGGGAATGATGAGTTCACATCAAGGATACATAAGGTTTAAAGATAAAAATAACATCCAAATCTATGGACGAAGGCAAGAACGACTTTAAGCAGCCTGAAATGAAACCCCTGGTTTCACTGGATGATCTGGAGAAACTTGACATCAGGGTTGGACTCGTTGAGAAAGTTGAGGAGGTTGAAAATTCAAGGAAATTGATAAGGCTAACAGTGAACTTTGGTGATCACAGAAGAAATATACTTTCGGCAATGAAGAATGATCGGGATAACATAAAGGAAATAGAGGGAAAACAATGTCTTTTCCTCATAAACCTGAAACCGAGAAATATGGCTGGAGAAACCTCAGAGGGAATGATCATGGATATAGGGTCAAGTGATGGAATAAGACCTGTACTTGCAGTGCCTGAGAAGCAGGTTCCCAATGGTACAAGAATGGGATAGGAGAATTGCATTACGAATTTGGCATGATCAGGATCAAATTCTATCTTCCAACGTGATAACAGTTGAAGCCTGAATGATCAGGTTTTGCTATATATCTCTAATACGGCTTCCAGGTTTCTTCTGGCAAGTTCCGGTGGATAGGGCACTTTTTCATTCTTTTCAATTGCCCCTATGAATCCGGATATTTCCATATCAATAACATCTTTTTCTTCTATTTCCTGTATAACCCCATTGAGAACGGGCTTTCCAAAGCACACTGTTGGTAACTCTTTTCCCTCAGATGGATATCTCTTTTCAGTTGATTCTACAATGCTGCCCTTCATTCCAACAATCTCGTAGGAAGGAACATGAGGAGGATCTTTATAACTCCACGAATAAAAAAACAACCCGGTAGCACCTGAATTGAAGGAAAATAGAGCTGCAGTATTATCTTCCCCCTCTATGGATGCGCTTCCCTTATATACACTTGAGTGAATTTGTTTATATTCTCCACCAAGGTCCAGCAAAGCCTCAATGAAATGGATTCCTCCATCAATGAGAGCCCCTCCCCCCATCAACTTCTCATTATTTCTCCATCCAGGTTCGTTGAAAAATCTCTGGTTCCTTACAATTATGGTGTTAACCTTTCCAATTTTGCCTTCTTTCACCAATTTAGTGGCGCTTCTCAGGGATGAATCAAAGAAGAATTGTTCAGCCACCATGAATTTTGTACCTGTTTCTTCTGAAACATTAATCATTTCATCCGCATCTGCAAGGGTTGTGGAAATTGGTTTTTCAAGGAGAACATGCCTGCCCTCCTTCATTGCTTTCACAGCCAGTTCTCTATGCAGTGTATGAGGCAACGCCATATCCACCATTTCACAGGACGATTCCAGGGCCTGGTGAATATCCGAAAAGGTTTTCTTCACACCAAATTCTTCTTCGTATTTCCTTAAAACAGCCTCATTCCTGGAAAATACTGAAAATTCATAACCCTGCTTCATGTAACTTTTTGCATGGCTGAAGCCAAAGCCGCCCCCTCCAAGTAATAATATATTCATGAATTACAATTCATTCCCTGTATTTGAATTCCCTACGTGAATATCACCACTTCATGAAAAAACATGATCATTCAGCCCAGAGATCAAGCAGTCAACAAAAAGGCAGTGCTTCCCTGAGAAATCTTATCCTGGGATAGAATAAAAGGAAGATTCAATAAACAAAATGTCAGATCCCTACTATCAATAATAACTCTTAATAAACAATTATTTAAACATTATCGATACAATTTTTAAACCAGTAATCAATAATCATGCGGTGAAAAAATGGTAGAAAAATGGGAAAAGAAAAATCAATTTAAGCCTAAGGGATTGGACGGTATATCGGATCAGCAGATAGAGTACCACTTTGAAACGCACTATAATGGATACGTTACAAAGCTCAATGAGATCTGGGAAAAGCTACCAAATTCCGACAGGTCAAAGGCAAACCAGAATTACAGCGAGTTCAGGGAATTAAAGTTGGAAGAGACATTTAACTACGATGGAGCCCTCCTTCACGAGATTTATTTTGAATCCCTTAAGAAAGAAGGATTAAAAAATCTCTCCGAGGATCTGAAGAAAAAAATACAGGAAGACTTTGGAAGTTATGAGAAATGGGTGGAGGATTTCAAAGCAACGGGTACTGCATTCAGGGGATGGGCCCTTCTGGTCTATGATCTGAATACGGGAAAGCTCAGAAACATAGGTGCTGACGTTCATAACACAAACGGAATATGGAATGCCATAGTCGTAATGGCACTGGATGTTTATGAACATGCATATTATGTGGATTATGGGGCAAAGAGAGCACCATATCTTGATGCATTCATGAAGAATGTTGACTGGTCTTCAGTAAACAGGAGATTCGAGAAGGCACACAAGGCATATCTTGCCTTCAAGTAATCCCACCACATTTTTTTGCATTTTGAATGGGAATTAGACTTTGAGAAATATTTTGATAGCATAGGGCTTCGGCATTTTATCCTTGAAACGAATTGTTTTTATTGGTTTGAACATCTTACGAAGAAATTCTGAATCAATTTGTTCATGCATGAACAGATCACCCAATATGAAATATCCTCCTTCTTTCATAACCCTGAATATTTCAGAATATGCACTGAATCTCTCTTTTCCCAGGTTGTGAAAGACCAGATTGGATAAAACAAGTTCAAATGAACCATCCTCAAATCTCAATTTTCTCAGGTCATCTTTTTCAATGGAAACCCTCTGTGTGAGCCCAAGTTCCCTGATGTTTTTATCTGCCTGATTTTTCGACGAACCCAGCAAACTTTCATTATCAAATATGTCAACCCCCGTAATCCTGGAATTTGGAAGGGAAATAGCGGCAACATATGAGAGAAACCCCATGCCACAACCAGCATCCAGCACGCTTATTTCCCTATCATTTTTCATCAGGGAAACTATTTGATCGTGAAAAACCTCCTTAAGAAATGTCCTTGTATTTTCCGATACTTCCCTGGTTGTGTGGTGATATGTACCAAAGTCCGTGTCATTCATCACAATGAGAATATGAAATGGATGATATAAAATCACCCGCTAATATACATATACGCAACCTTATCGCTACGGAAGTTTTCCAACAATACACATTTACTGTTCCGCAAAGAAATTTATGTCTTTGCCTCTTTTTTCATCTTTCTTGTTATGTTGTTGGCATTTTTCCAGTCTTCCTTGAAAGTTGCCGAAAAAACCCTCTTGAGACTGAATTTTCTGATCATGATTCCCACTTCCCTGTTTTTTATTAGGCTGGTGTTTGAGAAGTTCTGGGAGCCTATAAAAACAAATTTTCCTGTGTGAATCATCTTTGCATGCATGTATAATTTATCTGCTGGCATTATCTTTATATTTGCTCCACTTTTCATCAGATCTATGGCGTTGTTCATATCCTCTTCGGAAAGGCTGGATGGGAGTATCATCTTTACCTTCCTTCCTTTCCCACGCAAGGTTTCCAGTATATCCTTATCATTTCCCAGTTCCTCTGTTTCAATTAACAACTTCTTTCCGTCCCTCAGCATCCCGAGAATTCTGTTTTCGGAATCGGGTGAAACAATGAGGTTCTTCCTATCCACATCACCTGCCCTTTCCCCTTTCCAGTCAGACTCAAATATACTGTCAAGGGATTTGTGAATCTTTCTTTCATCTCCAACAACAAAGTACTCTCTGTTTCCCTTGAAGGCTGCGTCTGTCATGTTCATTGTACCAATAAGATATCTTTTTTCGTTGTACATATATTTGGCATGATCGAACACATCTGTTCCATCAAATCTTGATGGTGAAATATTCACCTGTGCACCGGTCTTTCTCAGTGCCTCAAGGCTCGAATTGCTGCTCCCCTCATAGGGTTGGCCATCTATAATAATCCTCACGTTCACCTTATTGTTCACCCTTTCCTCGATTGCACTCATTATATCTGGATCATCAATTAGGTAGTAATTTAAACGGAGATATTTCTGGCTTTCCTTAATAATTTCAAGTACGGGATTTTTTCCACTTTCCGGTTCAACATTAACAATCATATACAATACCTATAGCAATTAGCATTTAATCCTTATGTAAAATAAAAGATAATGAATATTAAGATTGTGGTATTCAGTCCCATGATGAGAAATTAAAAGTTTTTGAATAACTTTATGCATGGGAAAGGAAATAACCAATCTAAATATTCCAAGGAGCAAATATCAGGGTTCATGCAGGTAAATAAAAATGAAACAGAAAATGGATTCAGTTAAAAAAACATATGATCAGAAAGAATGGATGGAATCTCTTGAGCAGCTGATCAATTCACCCTTTAGAAGGGAGGTTGATCAAAAGATCCAGGAATTCCAATCCTATGTCAGGAAAGAAGGGGAGGAGATATTCTTTGAACTGTGCTATTGTTTCCTGACAGCCAACACATCAGCCGAGCTTGGTATAAGAATGCAGAAGGAGTTAGGCTTGAAACCTTTCATTGAGGATAGCCGGGAAATTCTCACGGCAAAGTTGAAGGGTGCACACTACAGATTCTATAATACGAGGGGTAGATTTATCACGGAAAATAGGTGGGTTATACATGAATTGCCCGTTCTCTTGAATCACCCGGACCCATGGGTTTCAAGAGAATTTCTTGTGGAAAATGTCAGAGGTATTGGGTATAAGGAAGCATCCCATTTCCTGAGGAATACGGGAGTTTTTGATTTTGCCATATTGGACAAGCACATAATAAGAATGCTTGACAGGAATTTTGCCCTTAGCGGCAAGCCTCTTAGCAGAAAACTTTACTTGAAATATGAGAGAAAGTTCAAGAAGATCTCAGAAAGTTTTGGAATGAAGCCAGGGATACTTGACCTGTACATGTGGAAAATGGCCACAGGAAAACTCATAAAATAAACATATCGGGATGAAATTCCTTCTCCCAATTTCCGTCAAGAAGATCTATTGGTTTCGCAATTTTTCAGTAATATGAGGTTATCCATCACTATCTTTTTCGGAATCTTCACTTATTTCTGCCCTGTTCAAGTAGCTATAAACGTTGGCGAAGAGCCTTGCAACACTCTCCCGCCTCACGAATCTTTGGTATTCCGTTGGCTATATGGATAGCATAACTGAAAAGTTTCGTCCTAACATAATTCAAAGATCCTGCGGCTAATAAACCCAGAAGGGCTTCAAGAATCTTCTTTCCTCTCCAGAAATGGAAAGATCATCAATTTTTTTTTGATATTCAGGTTATCGGCAGGTTTTCTATCCATCATAATATTACACTGTTTTAAATATAGTTGAACAAAAAAGAACAACTGTTTTTTATACCAAAATAAAAATTAAATCACCCTATATTCGCATGATTTGAAAGCATTAGCAATTTCAACAAATATAATTAGGGTCACTTAAAAAAGGTTTCCCAATTAAATTTAAATAAAACATCTTTATAAGCGGTTGAGGATTTTCATGGTTTATAGTGTAGGAACGTTTGCATGGAGTGCTGTAGTTACTGCCATGACCACAACAAGCTCAAGCTATGTAGTCAGTACATACGCTCTGGAAGCCATCGCAGCAGCCATTGCCATTGCAGGCGGATTGATTGGAACGGGTATGGCCCAACAGGGAATTGGGGCATCAGGTATGGGCATAATTGCCGAGAAACCTGAGAAATTTGGACAGGTGCTGATATTCTTTGTCATACCTGAAACATTGTGGATTATAGGTTTGGTTCTAGGTTACGTTCTTTTGAAAGGCATATTGTGATCATAAGATGACAGCAGAGGATATAATTGAGGAACTCGAAAAAAAAGGCATGGAAGAGATTCAGAGAATATCCGCTGACTGTGAAAAAGGTCTTTATTCCATAGTTTCAAAGAGTCAGGAGAAATTAAAGGCAATTGAACAGACTATGGAAAGGAAGCTTGATGAGGACATAAAGAGGATTGACATCACTTCAAAGGATGAGATTCTTATAGCCACCAAAACGGTGGAGATGGAACGAAAAAAAGTTTTATTGAACCAGTTCTGGGAGAAAGTTGATCTACTTAAGGAAGAAATCAGAAAGGACCAGAAATATGAGGAGTTTCTCAAGAAATGCCTCAAGGAAGCCAGGACCCTGATGGGAAAAAAATTCACGGTAGTGGGGGCGCCCTCTGACAGGGTCCTCATAAACAAGATGGACGGAGATTTCGCATTCAGTGAGTCTGAAGTTGAAATGATTGGAATTATAGCCCTCTCAGAGGATGGGAAGAGGAGCCTCAATATGAGTCTTAACTCCATCATCAGTGAGAAGAGGGATGAAATAGAAGAATCAATCCTTGAGCATATGGGTGCACATTAATGGATGCAACTTTTTTTGGGAGTGCATCAAAGTGTCGATTGTTGAATGATGATCTTCTGAAAGAATCAATATATACAGAACTGATAAATTCGGAAAGTTTTTCAGATGCCCTAAGAATAATGGATTCCACCCCCTATTCGGTTCATATTCAATCACTCTCAGGATTATACAGTTCCTATGAGTTACTGGAAATAGCTGCAAATAAAAGGATGATGGAACTGGTTTTGAAGGTATCTGAAGCTCCACCTGCCAATGGCAGGGAAGCCATTAAGAGCTACATATCACGATGGGATATTGATAGTATTAAAAACATCATAACATCCAAGTTCCTTGGTAAGGAGTTGAAGAGAAGTGATATATTCGTGGTGGACAGGAACAACTATCCCATAGGGATGATAGGAAATCTGCTCACGGCAGAGGATTATTCACTCATGATCAACGAGAATGACATAGATGGAATTGCCAAATATCTCCTGAAACTCGGATACGGCATATATCTTATGAAATATATCGACGAGTACAGGAAGGAAAGGGATGTATCCGTTCTTCTTTACTCCCTTGATATTGCATATTACAGAAGGTTCTATGAGAGCGTCAGGTTCTTCCTGGGCAATGAGGAGCCCATGAGGTATTTCATTAAGGACGAGGTGGATATGAAGAACCTCATAACACTGATCAAGGCCAGAGAATTGAACTTGGACTTCGAGGCGGTTGAAAATGGTCTCATGGACCTTGGGAATATTCCCATGCAAAAACTGAGAGAAATATACTCCTCTGGCGATGGTGAAGAAATAGTAACGAAATGCCTCTCTGCCTATGGGGTAAAGGGCGTGGAAGATAGAAGCAACATTTCCTCTGGAGAGTCAGAAATATTGATGAAGACAGAAATGCTGAGGAGAACACTTCCACGTTTCTCTCTACAATCCAATTCCATTGGAACGATATTCAACACCATACTGCGTTTCGAAAATGAAAGGAACAACCTGAGGATTATTTTCGCAGGTAAGGCCTATGGGATGCAAAAGGATAAAATTCAAAGGATGATGGTATTCATATGAGCGATAAGGTTGCAGAAGAAGGGCGTATTGCCGTAATCGGGGAAAGATCCATATCCCTCGGATTCAGGTTAATCGGGATAGAGGATACCTTCGAGGCCTCGGGCGAAGAGGCATTGAAAACCCTTCAGTCCCTGGAGAAATCTGGAAAATATTCCGTAATATTCATATCAGAAAGTATTAAATCGGTGATGGATACTAGAACACTAAATTATTATGAGAGTATATTAAAGCCTCTCGTAATGTTCATACCCCTGCCTGGGGTTGAAAGGGAAGAAAGTCTGGAAACAATGGCCAAGAGGATTCTTGGCGTAGATATAGGAAGGTGAAATATTGGGAAAAATAATCAGAGTATCCGGCCCAGTTGTGGTTGCGGAGGATATTGAAAATCAAAAAATGTTTGACGTGGTTAGGGTAGGGGAACTGAACCTGATCGGTGAGATCATCAAGATGAATGGCAATAAAGCCACAATCCAGGTATATGAAGATACCAGCGGTATTAAGCCTGGAGAGAAGGTTGAGACTACAGGAAAACCACTTTCAGTGGAATTGGGTCCTGGTTTATTGAAATCCATATATGACGGGATACAGAGGCCACTGGACATTATAAGGGAGAGCAGTGGGGATTTCATAAGAAGAGGATACACTGCTAACCCCATAGACCTCAAGGCAAAGTGGGATTTCAGGCCCATAGTGAAGAAGGGTGATGAAATAAGGGGAGGCCAAATTCTGGGTACGGTCCAGGAAACATCCCTTATAGAGCATAAAATTATGGCTCCCAGGAGATTGGAAGGGAAGATTTCCGAGATAACGGATGGAAAACTCACGGTAACTGACGTGTTTGCCCATGTTTCAACCAAAAATGGTGAAAGGAAGCTCACCATGAGGCAGGAATGGCCGGTCAGGACCATAAGAGGAGTAAAATCGAAATTGCCACCATCCATTCCACTGGTAACAGGACAGAGAGTTATAGATACATTTTTCCCGGTGGCGAAGGGGGGAACCGTTGCGGTACCCGGTCCATTTGGCTCGGGAAAAACTGTTGTGCAACACCAGCTTTCCAAGTGGGCTGACAGTGAAATAGTAGTCTATGTTGGCTGCGGAGAGAGGGGAAATGAGATGACCGAAATACTTACCACATTTCCGGAACTCCAGGATCCAAAGAGCGGAAAACCCCTGATGGAGAGAACCATACTCATTGCAAACACTTCAAACATGCCTGTGGCAGCTAGGGAAGCCAGTATCTATACGGGCATTTCCATAGCCGAATACTACAGGGATATGGGATATGGTATAGCCCTCATGGCAGACAGCACATCAAGATGGGCAGAAGCCCTGAGAGAAATATCCGGCAGGCTGGAAGAGATGCCTGGTGAAGAGGGTTATCCTGCATACCTTGGTAGAAGGCTTTCGGAATTCTATGAGAGATCAGGAAACGCCATTATAGACGGTAACCCTGACAGAAACGGTTCCATAACCATTGTGGGTGCAGTATCCCCTCCAGGGGGAGATATATCGGAACCCGTTTCCCAGAACACATTGAGGGTAACGAGAGTATTCTGGGCCCTGGACGCATCCCTGGCCTCCAGGAGGCATTTTCCATCCATCAACTGGTTGAACAGTTATTCTCTCTACGAGAGCGAACTTCTTCCGTGGTTCAGTGAAAACATTTCAAAGGAATGGCCAACAATATACAGCAGGATGATGAATATACTCCAGAAGGAATCAGAACTTCAGGAGGTTGTTCAACTGGTGGGTTATGATGCCCTGCCTGACAGGGAAAAATCTATTCTGGACGTTGCAAAGATAATAAGGGAGGATTATTTACAGCAGAGCGCATTTGACGATGTGGATCAGTACTGTTCCCTGAAGAAGCAGATAGTTATGATGAAACTCATAATGCATTATTCGGAAGAGATAGAAAAGGCTGTTGAACTCGGTTTTTCAATGGAGGAAATCCAGAATATACCCTCCAAGGAGAAAATTTCAAGAATTAAGGAGGTCAGGGAGAATGACCTTGAATCCTACTATAAGGATGCAATATCCAGTATTGATGCAGATCTTAAAAGGATAAGGGGTGAAAAGTAATGGTAAAAGTTGGTTACAAGGATATCAGCGAAATAAGTGGTCCCTTAATTTTCGTGAGAGGAGTGAAGGATGCAGGATATAACGAGATGGTGACCATTGAAACGCCAGACGGAGAGATCAAGTCAGGGCAAGTCCTGGATACAAGAAACGGTCTTGCCATTGTTCAGGTATTTGGATCAACTTCCGGGTTGGACAGCAATAACACAACCGTGAGATTTCGGGGCGAGACTGCAAGGATAAAGGTTTCAGATGAAGTTCTTGGCAGGATATTCAACGGTCTTGGTGAGCCCATAGATAATGGTCCCCAGCTTGTATCAAAGGAGGATGTGGAGATTGTCGGGGATGCCATAAACCCCTACTCAAGGGAAGAACCATCGGAATTCATACAGACGGGAATCTCAACCATCGATGGAATGAATACACTGGTAAGAGGGCAAAAACTGCCCATATTCTCCGGTTCCGGTCTTCCGCACAATGTGCTTGCGGCACAGATTGCAAGGCAGGCAAAAACCTTGAAGACGGGGGAGAGTTTTGCCGTGGTATTCGGCGCAATGGGAATAACCAGTGAGGAGGCCAACTTCTTCATGAATGAGTTCAGGAAGACTGGAGCCCTATCAAGGGCAGCCATTTTCATGAACCTTTCGTCGGATCCATCCATGGAGAGGATCATACTGCCCAGGGTTGCACTTACAACTGCAGAATACCTGGCATATGAAAGGGAATATCACGTACTGGTCATCCTCACAGATATGACCAATTACTGCGAATCTCTCAGGGAAATCTCCTCTGCAAGGGAGGAAGTTCCTGGAAGGAGGGGATACCCGGGTTACATGTATACCGATCTGAGTACCATATACGAAAGGGCAGGAAAGATAAGGGGAAAGAACGGATCAATCACGCAATTGCCCATACTCACAATGCCAGGTGACGATATTACCAACCCAATCCCGGATCTTACAGGATACATCACGGAAGGGCAGATCGTGATGAGCAGGGAATTGCAGAGAAAGGGGGTATATCCACCGGTTGATGTCCTACCTTCCCTGTCGAGACTGATGAACCAGGGTATTGGAAAGGGGAGGACAAGGGAGGATCACAGAGGCGTTGCAGATCAGCTGTACTCGGCCTATGCAACAGGAAAGGATCTGAGGTCCCTAAGTGCCATAGTTGGGGAGGAATCGCTCAGTGCAAGTGACAAGAGCTACCTCAAATTTGCAGATAATTTCGAAAGCAAATATGTGACACAGAGGCTGGACGAGGACAGGACCATAGAGGACACACTCAACATAAGCTATGATCTTCTCTCCGAGTTGCCCGAATCCGAGATGAAGAGGCTTAAGAAGGATTTCATAACAAAATACGGAAAATGGAAGTGATCCCATGGCAGACCTCAACATTAAGCCCACAAGAATTGAATTGATCCAGATAAGGAAGAGAATAAAATTGGCTCAGAGAGGGTATGAACTGTTGAAGATGAAGAGGTCTGCACTCATAATGGAATTCCTGAAAATGGCAAAGGATCTAAGGGGAATGAGGGAAAACCTGAGAAATGAGGTGGCAAACGCCCTGGAAAAAATGGGTATTGCAGAAGTAAGGGAAGGAAGGATGAAGGTGGAGAGCTACGGTTTCATGTCCGGAACGGCCGAAGTCTCCCTCAAGGCAAGAAATGTGATGGGGGTGAGGATCCCCGATCTTGGTATAATGATGGAAAAGGCCGTTCTTACTGAAAGATTTAGGGCAATATCTGTCCCCGCATCAATCAATGATGCAATCAACACCTATGAAAAACTTTTCAGGAGCCTTGTGGAAGTTGTGGAAAAGGAAAAATCCATGAGAAGGCTACTCCTTGAGATAGATAAAACCAAGAGACGATCCAACGCCATAGAGTTTGTTATGATACCAAAGTTAAAGAGCCAGTCTCAATATATAAGAATGAGACTTGATGAACTTGAAAGAGATACCTTCACCACCCTCAAATTCGTCAAGAAGAAGATGATATCACAGGAGGAGGACGTAGATAAGGAGGGTACAATACAGGCAGTTTAGAATTGATGAGATGAACAGACAGCAGAAGATCCTGTTCACGCTTAGGAAATATATGTTTCCGATCAGGGTCATAATCATTGTTGTCGTATTACTAACTCTGGTGAAAATATGAATTCAGAAGGAATTGACAAGATAAGGAAGATAAGGGAGAAGGAAGAATACGTAAACAGGATGCTGGAAGAAGCCAGGCAGAAATGCAAGGACCAGCTTGATATGGAGAGGGAAAAGGCTGCAAGGGAGTTGAAGGAGAAGGAAGACAGCCTCCAGATCAGGCATGATCTGGCCGTCCGGGAAAGAAGGGCACAGTTTGAAAGGTCAATGCAGGCTTCCATGAATGAGGCTAAGGAAAAAGCTTCCCTCATGAAACTGGATATGGATGATGGGAAAATAGTTGAAACTATGCTGAAGGTTATGGACGAGTATGTGAGTGAGTAAAAATGCATTTTAAACCTGTTCCAATGACAAGAATGCGAATCATCGCCTACAGGGAGAAGGCAGGGGATCTTCTCACCCTCCTTCATGACATGAACGCAATCCAGTTTGAGGATGTTACCGCTGATTATAAGGTTGGGATGAAATCCTCAACAGACCTAGAACAGAGGGGCAAGATAATTGAACTGCTCAATGAAATAAGGGGTATAGAAAGCCTGTTACCACCAAGAAAGGTTCAGGGAAGGAAGAAATTCTCAAGCCTCACGGAAATTATAACTGCCGCTCAATCGGTTCGCATTGGTGGGGACCTGAAAATTGCAGTGGAATCAATCAACGATCTTAAAACACAGCTCAAGAGCATTGAGAACAGGCTGGATGTCCTCAACCCACTGAAGGATCTTGATGTTGACATGTCATGTTTCAACAATTCAGTTGTTTCTTCATATATTGTCAGGGGCGATTATGAGGCACCGGAAGATAATGGTTATATTATCATAAAAGTTGGAACGGATACAGTTGTTGCTGTGCCAAAGGCAAAGGAAAAGGAGTTTGCACAGAGTATTGGATCTGAGCCAGGAAAGGTACTGTTCATAATGGAGATGAAGGGAAAACCGTCAGATCTGAGGGATCAGCTCCTGAAGATGAAGGAGAAGGCAACACGGGAAATATCAGAACTGGAAGCCGGAATAGGGGAAATATCAGATCAGAATTATTACCAGATCGTGAGCATAAGGGAGGCACTGGAGATTGAGGCAAAAAAGGTGGAAGCAGCCATGAAGATGCCATCGTCCCAGAGCATATTTGTAATGGAAGGCTGGGTCCCGGCACCCAAATTCGAAAAAATATCCAGTGCCGTGGAAAGGAAGACATCCAACCTCTGTTTTGTTGAAAAGGTTGAAACAGACGAAATAGGCCCAACGCTTCAGGATAACCCTAAAAGATTCAGGCTCTTTGAGTCATTCATAAGATTTTATTCACTGCCGCAGGACGCGGAAATTGATCCAACAATTATATTTGCCATAGTTTTTCCCATATTCTTCGGCATAATGGTTGGCGACTGGGGGTTTGGAATAATTATACTGCTGCTTTCACTGTGGCTGACAAGGAGAATAAACAGCAGTGGGAAGAAGAGGCCGCTCCCAAGAAAGCTGACCGGTTTTATCACGTCCATATTTTCACCCTATCAGTTGCAGATCCTTGCTAGGGCCATGCTTCCAGGAGCCGTGGTGGCCATTATTGTTGGAATTCTCTTCAACGGCTTCTTCGGGTTTGCCATACTGCCAACCCAGATCGGATCGCTGCACATTACATACTTTGATCCTATCGTGTATACATCAAAGATACTCCTCATGACAGGTTACTTCGGTGTAATCATGGTATCATTCGGTTTTATACTGGGCATACTGAACGATTACTATTATAGCCATAAAAAGATGATAATAGGAAAGGTGGGATGGCTTCTCTTTGTCTGGGGCATCGTCATATATGGTTTATCACTCATATATAAGCTAAACCTCAGCCCAACAACAAATCCCTTTGCTGACGTGGATATCGGCTCCATGATCGCAGGTGTTATAATGATCATTGCAACGGAAAAGGGCATAGGGCTCATAGAACTGCCCTCAGTGATCAGCCATGTGCTCTCATACCTTCGAATAATGGGAATACTCCTGGCTTCAGTCATCCTGACAAAACTTGTCAATTCTTTCTTCCTGTCCACGCTTAATGATCCCATCCTCATAATATTCGGTGTTATCCTACTCATAATAGGACAGTTGTTCGCACTGCTCCTTGCCATAGTGGAATCCGGTATTCAAGGGGTCAGGTTACTGTACGTTGAATTCTTTTCAAAATTCTACCGGGGGAACGGAAAACCCTTCTCTCCCTTTGGGACAAGAAGAAGATACACTGAAGAAAATCTGGATACGGAGTGAATCACACATCCTCATCCACGGGTACCCTGACAAAATTTATGAGGAATCGTGGATCAATGCCCCTCATTAAATGGTAACCTCCGGTCCTCCCAATTCTTTTGATTTTTATCCCTGATTTTTTTGAAAACTTCATCACGTCCAGATGAATATTCCTGAGTATTTTTTCCATAACTGGACTTTTTTCATTGAATCCAACCCGAAATGTTATGGCAACTCTATCCTTCTTATGCCTGTAGAGGGCGATATCCACCAACACCTCAGACTCAGCAACATTGTGGATGAAAGCAACATTCTGGAGCAGGGATGGAACCATGATGGGGCCATCCTCTTTCACGCCTGTTACCCTGTATAAGGAATATAGTTCAGGTTCCCGAATGTCCTCCGTAACATCCTCGTATTTCAGGGGATAGAGTCTTGAAAAGAAACTCTTCATAAATTTCAGTGAAAGCAGATCATCGCTGCCCACATAAAAATCTGTCAGGGAATCTGCACCATGTATCCTGAATCTATTCACGGAACCCTTCTGGGGTACAAGCAACTCACACATCTGGCGGTACAGAAAAATGTCCGTTTCCGGCCCAAGATCGGTGAAGATGATCCTGTTCCACCTAAATAAGCCCTGATTCACCCTGTTCTTCATAATATTTCACCAGGGCATCAAGATCAGATTTGAACCTTGACGGTTCCTGTGTCATGCAGAGCCTGTATCCCCCGGGTACACCAAAGTATTCACCCGGGGATACAAATATTCCATATTTATCCAGCATATTTTCGGCAACCCTTAAAGATTCACGGTTTGTCTGCACGAAAGTGAATGTGGTATGTTCAGGAGAGGTAAATTTCAAGTGAAGCCTGTTCATGTAATCCTTAACATTTTTCCTGTTCTCACTGAGAACCTTTTTTACATTTTCTTGGATCTCCTTTCTTTTTTCCAGGATCTTCATTCCCGTGTACAGTGAAAATTTGTTTGTGCTTCCCGTGGTAAGGAATCTATACTCCCTGATCTCCCTCATCTTTTCCCTGCTACCCATGATCCATCCGATCCTCCACTGTCCTGCCCCATAAAATTTGGTCATGGTAACGGAGGTCAGCGCATCTGGATATGAATGAAGAAAGGTGTATGGTTTCTCCGGAAAGAGGAATTCCCTGAATGTTTCATCTATATAGGTCAGGTTTCCATTTTCGAAATAGGATGAGAGTTTTCTGTCCCCTTCCATATCTCCCGTAGGATTGTTTGGAAAAGTGGTGCTCAGGGAATGATTTTTTTCTGCTGTTCGTTCTTCATAGGAGTTAATGCGTTTTGTCCTGAAACCCATAGTTTCCGGCATTCTGTAAAGGGGTTCATATTCAGGAACTGCAATGTCTATGCATTGGGAGTTCCTGTGAAGATATATGGATGCAAGGGCTATACCTTCCGTCCCACCTGCGGTTGTTATAACCTGTTCGCTGTCCACGTTGTACAGCATTGCAACCTGATCGGTAAAATCCTTTTCCACAATTCCTTTCCACTTCTTGAAATCTTCATATGAAATCTCGATGCCCACGGAATCAAGGGCAAGTTCGGGCATCCCGCTCTGGCAGAAATCATGGGTGGCAACCCTTCCACCATCGATTATCCACCTGAAAATATTGCTATAAATGGAGTTCATGGTAACAAATGGTCATCAGGGAAAAAAACTTTAGGGAAACTGCATACGTGAAGTTTCACGGAAAATACGAATAAATCATCGCAAAAATCGAATATTTAAAAAAAAGATTACGTAAAAATGAAGTGGAAAAAAATTATTTTTTCACTCAGTCTATGACTACTTCACCCTGCATCCAGCCGGGTGTTGTCATTGCACCGCCCCATCCACTGGATCCTGTTCCACAGTCCACTTCACACTGCCAGGAAAATACACCAGATTTGGGTGTGTGGAAGGAAGCTACCACTATGGAGTCGGAAGGAATTAATACATTAAGGTTCATTTGGGGTATAGTGAATGTATGGGCCAGATCTGCTGAAGGCACCGTGCTAACCCACTGGCCGGAGGCACTTGAGGATTTGTTTATGTTCGTATCATTCACAACATATTCAGTGTTGTTCAATGTTCCTGTAACCTTGCTGTAGGCGGAGGAAACTGAACCGGGTCCGAAATCGTAATTGATAATTGTCATTGTAACAAGAGAGTTACTGGGTAGGTAAATCTGGGCAGATGACATCATCTTTCCATTTTCAAGCACGTAATAGGCTGGCTGGTTCTTTCCTGCACTGGCCATATAATTCTGGTTTGTGATAACTAGAGTAATGTTATACTCGTTGGATGAATGCTGGGTTGATGTTGATACATGACCGGATGAACCTACAAAATACATTCCAGCACCAAATATCAGGACAATTGCCAACAGTCCTATAAAGAACCATGTTTCAATCGTTTTCATTTTTTCTCACTAAATTAATAATGCATTATCTGTATTTGATTAATCAACCTTACATATTAGGTAACCCATGAAAAAGCCCGCAGAACTCATTTCTCCTTAAATAGTTAAAGGAATGGAATCTTCGACCCATCTCTGTTCCATTGTTAATATAAAAGGTCATAGGAAACAGGATATTGTTTAATTTTTAAGGAATGCGGTCGAAAATTCCCGTGGGTAATAGAGGGTTAATGGACCATCTGCCCGTAAATTTCCTTTACAGCCAGCCTGACCGATTCATCACTGTTCAGCCTGTTTACGTAACCGTATTTCCTGATCTTCTCCGTGGAGAGCTGTGCCACCTTTACATCTCCCTTCCAGCCTCTCCCCTCAACTCCTCCTGTGTATTTGAATTTCACATCCTTCAACCCCATTTCCTGACATAGCATTTTTGCAATGGTTGTAACGCTTGTCCTCTGGTCGTTTCCCAGATTGATGATATCTCCCTTTTCCGAATTCTCATAAACATGCAGCATGGCGTTTATGCAGTCATCCACGTGTATATATGATTTTTCCTGTGATCCATCCCCAAGTATTTCCAGCTCCTGATGGTTCTTCTGCAGTTTCAAAACGAAATCATGGATCACGCCGTGGGTGGAGTTTCTTCCAACCACATTGGCGAACCTGAAAATCAATGGCCTTATTCCATAATAGTGGTAATAGGACCACAGGTATCCCTCATTGGCAAGCTTTGAAGCACCATACAGGGAAATGGGAAGTTCAGGGCCATAGTTTTCAGGTGTTGGTATAATATCTGCTTCCCCATACACTGTGGAGGAGGATGAAAAGAGGATCTGCTTGATATCCTTTTTCCTCATGAATTCAAGAACGTTGTGTGTACCAATAACATTGATCTGCATATCCGTCTCTGTATCTTCACTGCCTGCCCTCACATCGGAATTGGCCGCAAGGTGAACCACAAGATCATAATCATCATCAAGTTTCTGGAAGAAATCCCTATTTCTTATGTCACCTCTCATGATTTTCAAATCGTTTTTATCGCTCCTTTCAACGAGGTTTTTCAGTGTTCCCCCTGAAAAATCATCCAGAACCGTAACTGAATTGCTCCCAGAAAGAAGATTTGCCATGTTTGATCCAATAAATCCTGCCCCACCCGTTATGAGGATCTTTTCGTCACTTATCATGGGAGCAAATCTTTTTTTGTCTTATTAAAATATGGTTATTCTATTTTCAAAGTTCTGTTCATTCCCCCTATACTGAACCCATGTCTATTTTCTCGATGATTGCCCTGCTGCTCTGTATCCTGCTCATTCCACTCTCATCCTCAAGCACCAGGGTAAAGGGGAAAAAGTTCCAGTTCCTGATCTTCTCCAGTTTTTCCCTTGCACTCCTTTCCTCCTCTTCAGTACCCTCAAAATCATAGAGCACAGAACCCATTCTTTCCCATATTCTTGTGACCACACCTTCCACCGTGGTTACTTCTCCATTCGATATATCTCCCGGTTCCACTTCGGCACCCATTTCAGGTATGAGGATCCTGGCTTCCGGTGATCTGTATACGACTATCCTTAGATCATCCTGCCCTCTTACAAGGATGCTTTCTCTGAGAGGTTCTCCACGATCTATCTGTGTAACATTATTCTTTTTAAAAAGGCATTTCTTGCAGAAATAGGTCTGTATGAGTATCTGTTTCTCATAGGCAATTTCTGTCATCATCTGTATAAAATATAATTTCTCCCCACATAGGGGACATTTGACATCGGTCAATTCTTCCCTTGGGCCCTCATAATCCTCCGTCATAATAATCACTCCAGTTCTTTAATTCCCCATGTATGAATTTCTCGGCATGACCGAGTTCTTTCAGATCCCCTGATCCGGTCATGAACATGGCTATTTTCAGTTCCCTTATGATGGAACTGATATTTTTTTCCACCTGATCCTGCGATTTATCAGCATCCTTCAACAGTGTTCTCGCGAATCCACCCATGGATGCACCCATGCCTATGGCCCTTGCCAGATCCAAGCCGTTCCTCAGGCCGCCGCTACCTATGGATGGAACTCTTCCATCTATGAGTTTCAGGCTTATGGGTGATGGTATTCCCCAGTTCCAGAAGGTCTTTCCTGCAACGGCTTTCTCTCCGACACCCTGCCTCTCCGCCCTGTAATATTCAATAGCTGCAAAGGTTGTACCTCCCAATCCTCCAACGTCTATGGCCTTAACACCTGCATCTGCAAGGAGATCGATATCTTTCCTTGAAAAACCCGTTCCCGTTTCCTTTGCTATTACGGGATAACTGGCGCACAGTTCTCTGACCTTCTGCATCACACCCATGGCGTTTCTGTCCCCTTCCGGCTGTATCATTTCCTGAAGGAAGTTGAAATGTATTATGAGAAACTTTGCATCTATGAGTTCCATCAGATAATCTATTTTGTTCCTGTCCATTGGAGCCTTATCCTGTCCTATGAGTTGTGGTGCACCAATATTGGCAAGTTTGAAGGGGATCTTGAAATTGTTAATGATTGAATATGTGTCTGCAAGCTCTTTCTTCTCTGCAGCTGCCCTCATGCTCCCCAGTCCCATGGGAATCCTGAACTTTTCTGCAGCCCCTGCCAGATTTTCGTTGATTTTTTTTGCCAGTTCTGTTCCTCCGGTCATGGAGGATATGAGAATGGGATAATCAATGGAATGGCCGTAGAAATTCACTTCCGTTTTAATTTTATCATAATCAACCTCCGGTATGGCCCTATGAATCAGGGTTATATCATCCCAGAAGTTGTGTGATGCATTGACCTGTTCATTCTCGGCTATCCTGATGTGATCCTCTTTCCTGTTCTCTATCATACAAATTCAGTCCCCATAAATTCTTTTGTGCCAATGGTGTCTATTCTTTCAGGATAATTTCCGTTTATGAGATAAGTCTTTATGCCCATATCACGGCACTGGATCATGGATTTAAATTTTAACTCCATGCCACCTGTTACATCGTTTGATATGGTTCCAAAGGAAACGGATTCCGAAGAGTATGTATTCATCAGTGTGGCATCCCTGTATTTCTTCGGGTCCCTATCATAGACACCATCCACATCGCTCATGAATATGGTCCTCCGTGGTTTGAAGATCCTGGCAAGGGATACCATTATGCTGTCCCCCGAAAGGATATCAAGGAATCCGTCCCTGAAATATACATCACCATATAGAACCGGGATTATTCTGTTTTTTATTGTTTTCCTCACAATATCGTAATTGAAATCCTCATGGCTATGGAGGAAGAAAGGTGAAATGCCTATGGACGGCCTGTTTCTTGTATTAAGCATCTTTACAATTTTCTGATTCAGATCAGTCATGTCATATTTCACAATGGATGCTGCCCTTATTCTTTCGTCGGATATTTCACCAGGAAGTCCGTACCTTTCACTTATATAATGGCCGAATGAGCCTCCGCCATGAACAAGAATGAAATCTTCAAGATGTATGAGGTTCTGGATAATGGTTGAAGCCTTTTTCTGGAAGAATTTTCTATATGCTGTTTTATCTGTAAGAAGGCTGCCACCGATTTTAACGATATCCATTTCTGGATATGATGACTTACGATCTTAATTAGGTTTTTGAAGAAATTTTATGAGTTCAAGGAAAATGCGTTGAGAATTTGAATTTCTATAACTTTTAGGAGCATTATCAGAATAGTGATGTCACATATTAGACTGTTATCGATTATTCTGTTCCAGATCCCTATGTTCATTCAAGATATTGGAAATTCAATCAAAAATTAAATTATCCATAAACGCATTAAGGTGGAAAGGGCCGGTAGATCAGCGGTAGATCGCCTGCTTTGCAAGCAGGAGGCCTCGGGTTCAAATCCCGACCGGTCCATTTTTTCAGTATTTTCAACCCTTTAAGAATGAATAGTTGAAATTGTGTTTAAGCGGTAGTATATGTTATGCATAACCATAGATAATGGTTATATATGACCATAAGATTTAGGCATCATGACCCAAACTACCATACAGGTTTCGACAGAAACAAGAGAGAAACTAAAGAAACTTGGAAGGAAAGGGCAAACTTATGAAGAAGTTATAGAGAACCTCATAGAGATCA